>JBBDWK010000068.1:0-105067 GCA_040902885.1 Bryobacteraceae bacterium
AAGGGGACATTTCTACTTTGCCGACGAGGGGACATTTCTACTTTGCCTTGACAAGACATTCCGTGCGCTTGCTACCAGCGGCGGCCGGGTGTATTCTTTTCCCGATCCAGGGAAAGGAGGCGCCTTATGCAGATCGGTTTCCGCAGTGTAGCCCTGGGCGTCTGTTCGAGCTTCATCGTCGGCGGTCTCGCTTGGGCTCAGCAGGCTGCCGCTCCCGCGACAAAACTGAACCGGGAGCGGATGGAAGAGTTTCTTAAGAACGCCAAGATCGTCAGCCGCCGCGGCATCTCGATCGGTGTAACCAACTCGCTGCGGGCGAAGTTGTCCGACGGTTCGGTTGACCACGATGCGCACATCCAGTCGATCGATATGGCGAAGTCGCAGTACCAGACCGACCGCGGCACCGAGCTAAACTTCCGCGATAGCTGGAAGTTCAATATTGCCGCGTACCGGATCGATAAGCTTCTGGAACTCAATATGATCCCCGTCTCGATAGAGCGGCGCGTTCCCGGCATCGGACAGGCCGCCGTCACGTGGTGGGTGGATGACGTCCTGATGGACGAAGTTACCAGGTACAAGAAAAAGATTGAGCCGCCCGAGATCGAGAATTGGAACCGCCAGATGTACGTAGTGCGGATCTTCGACCAGCTCATCTACAACGTCGATCGCAATCTGCAAAACCTCGTTATCACCAAGGACTGGCATGTCTGGATGATCGACCACACCCGCGCGTTCCGGCTATTCACAGCGCTCAAGGAACCCCAGGCATTGGTTAGGTGCGACCGCAAGCTGCTGGACTCTCTTCGGCGGCTTGACTCCCAAGCGTTACGGAGCGAAGTCAGGGACTACCTTACGAAACCGGAAATTGACGGTGTTCTGGCCCGCCGTGACAGAATCGTCAAGTTTTTCGAAGATCAAATCGCCAGGAGGGGAGAGGCGGCAGTCGTCTTCGACTTCGCACGGCACTAGCCCATCGCCACCGTCTGAATTTCGGGAGGTTATCCGATGCAAAGGATGCGTGCTCTCGCCGCTTGGATCATCGTCGCTGAAGCCGCGGTTTATGCGCAGGAGTTCCGCGGCACGATTCTTGGCCGTGTCACGGACTCCAGCGGCGCTGTCGTCGTCAACTGCTCTGTCACCGTCACCAACGAAAACACGAACACCCCCGTAAAGACCACCACCACTGCGGCCGGCGCCTACACGGTGCCGTTTCTGATTCCCGGCAGCTACACCGTGTCGGTGCAGTCACCCGGCTTTCGCGAGTTCAGGCGGCCAGGAGTTGTGGTGCAGGTTCAGGACCGCCTCGAGATCGACGTCGTTCTCGAGCCGGGCATTGTCGCCGAAACCGTGTTCGTGCGGGCCGAAACCCCGGTGCTGCAAACAGCCACCGCCTCCGTCGGCCAGGTGGTGGACCAGACTAATATCGTGAACCTTCCCATGAACGGCCGTTCCGTCTACTTGGTGGCTCGCATCGCCCCAGGAATGGTTCCCACCGACAATCGTCTGTTCACCCGTCCTTTCGACAACGGCGCCGTCTCCAATGTTTCGATGGGCGGAAATCCGGCCAACAGCAACAACGTTTTGCTCGACGGCATCCCCAATATGAATGGCGTCAGCCAGGTGGCTTTTGTTCCCTCCGTGGATGCCGTGCAGGAAATGAAGGTCCAGATCAATACCTATGACGCCGAGTTCGGGCGAGGTGCGGGCGGCGTGTTGAACGCCACCATAAAATCGGGCACCAACCAGTTTCACGGCACGCTCCTCGAGTTCTGGCGCAACGATATCCTGGAGGCCAACAGCTTTATCAACAACAGCGTGAACGAAGGCAAGCCGCGACAGCGCTACCACTTGTTCGGCGCCACCGCCGGCGGACCGGTGTACCTGCCGCGGCTCTACGATGGACGCAACCGCACGTTCATCTTTGGCAGTTGGGAAAGCAGCAGGCAGTCCGACCCCACTTCTCTGTTGACCAGCGTCCCGACGGTTGAGCAGCGCGAAGGCGATTTCTCCCAGACCTACGACGGCCAGGGCCGGCCGCTGCCTATTTTCGATCCCTTCTCTCAACGCCCCAATCCCAATCTCGCCGGCGGCTTCCTGCGCGATCCGTTTCCCGGCAACCGGATTCCGCGCAACCGCATGGACCAGGTAGCGACAGGACTGATGGAGCAATACGCGCTGCCCAACAAACCCGGCGTGGGGCTGTCCGCTGTCGACAATTTCTTCTGGTCCGGCAGTTCCCCGGATGACTATGACGCCTTCATCACCCGGCTGGACCACAATTTCTCGGACCGGCAGCGGCTGTTCGTTCGCATTTCGGCGAGCCGGCGCCCGCGCCTTGGCGATGACGATCTTTTCGGCACTCAGGCCACGCAATCCAGGTTCTTAAACCGTCTCAGCCGCGGCGCCGCGCTCGACTACGTCAACACCATCACGCCCCAGACCCTCTTGAACGTCCGCTACGGGATATCCCGCTACGGCAATATCACCGAGTACCGCCCGCGCGATTTCCAGCTCAGTTCGCTTGGATTCCCGCAGCAACTGGCCGGCCAGGTCGTGAAGCAGCAGTTCCCTCGGATCGCCATCAGCGGCATAGAGGAGCTGGGGCGCACGGGCGACGCCGAGGATCTTGTCGACGTCCACACCTTCCAGCCGAGTATGACCAGAATCACCGGCCGTCACACGCTGAAGTGGGGTTTCGACACGCGGGTCTACCGCGATGTCGGCTATAACGTCGGCTTTGCTTCGGGCAACTTCTCGTTCAACCAGGCCGCCACTCGCGGTCCCGACCCCGTCCGCGATCTTACCAGCGGCCACCCGGTCGCCTCGTTCCTGCTCGGTACTCCGGCCAGTGGCAGCATCGACAAAAACGTAGCTCCCGCCTTTCAGAACGTCTACTATTCCGCATACGTGCAGGACGATTTCCGCGTGTCGTCCAGCCTCACCCTGAATCTGGGCTTCCGCTGGGAACACGATTCGCCGCGCACGGAACGCTACAACCAGATCACCCGCGGTTTCGCCTATGACACCCCCAGCCCGCTCCAGTCAAGGATTCGCGATCTGCCGCTGTTCGGCGGATTGCTGTTCGCGGGCGTCAACGGGCAGCCCCGGGGGCAAACCGATCCGCAATGGCGGAGCTTCGCGCCGCGCTTTGGCGTCGCCTACCAGCTTCACCCGAGAATGGTCTTTCGGGCCGGCTATGGCATCTTCTATGCGGGCACTACGACACAGGGACGCGGCGCCGCTGCCTCTCCCGGCTTCAGCCTCGCCACGCCTATGGTAACCAGCCTGGACGGCATCCGGCCCCAGGATCTGCTGAGCAACCCCTTTCCCAATGGACTGCTGGCCCCCATCGGTTCGTCGGAGGGGCTGCTGACATTGGCCGGTCAGGGAGTATCCTTCACCGAGGTCACCCGCCCGATCTCTTATTCTCAGCAATACAGCTTCGGCATTCAATTCGAGCCGGCGTCCAATCTCCTGATCGAGGCCACGTACTCGGGCAACCGCGGCATCCACCTGCAAAACAGCAACAAGAACATCAACCAGCTCACCGCCGACCAATTGCGCCGTCAGGACGCATTGCTTGGCCGCGTCCCCAATCCCTTCTTCGGTCTGATCCAGGTCGGCTCGCTGGCCAGCTCCACCACTACTGTGGCCCAGTTAGCGCGTCCCTATCCGCATTTCACCGGCGTCACCCAGCGTGAGTTCACCGACGGCAGCGCCACTTACCATGCCTTCCTGCTTAAGCTGGAGCGACGCTTCGCCCGCGGTCTCACTTTCCTTGCCAGTTACACCAATGCAAAGCTCATCGACAATATCGGCAACCGCCAGGACAACTACAATCTTGCGGGAGAGCGGTCGCTGTCTTCCATCCATACTCCTCAGCGCCTCGTGATCAGCGGCGTCTGGGAGATTCCGGTGGGCCCCGGGCGCCCAGTGGTCGGGTGGTGGTAACCGGGTGGCGCGGAAACTGCTCGAGGGCTGGCAGCTCGACTGGATCGGAACGCTCCAGTCTGGCCGGTCGCTGGCCGTCACCAGCAACGTCAACACCACTCAGTCGCAGGGCGGCGGGCAGCGGCCCAACAGCACGGGCAATTCTGCGAAGCTGGACGGGCCGGTTCCTGAAAGGCTGAACCGCTACTTTGACGTGACGCAGTTCGTGAACCCGGCGCCGTTCCAATTCGGCAATCTCTCTCGGACCTTGCCCGACGTGTCCGGTCCCGAGTGGCATGTTTGGGACATATCCATAATTAAGAACACGCGAATTCGAGAGAACCTGCGTTTTCAGCTTCGCGGAGAGGCATTCAACGTCTTGAATCGTCCCGTGTTCGCCAACCCAGGTCTGGAGTTTGGCACCGCTTCGTTCGGCCGCATTAACGCCGTGGCGGACCGCGCCAATCCCGCGCGGCAAATTATGCTTGGCGCGAAGCTAATCTGGTAAAAGAGTCGTCACTGTTTCTTCAAATGGATTGGCTGCCAGAACGCACCGTTTCCGGCAGAGTCCCACGCAGCGAACCGTAGCCACTTCTTTCCCGCTGCGTCGAAGGGAATGCGGAAGCGGTGGCTGCTGAACGGTGGATACTCCGTGGCCGGGACGATCTTGCGATCGGTCTTCTCACCGTCCCCCCAAACAACTTCGACGAATTCGAGCGGATAGGTCCACTCGAGGTCCGCGACGATGGTCCGCTCCTTGCCGGACCCTTCGATAGCGAAACTCTTGAACAGCACCTCGCCGCTGGTCACGAAGAAGTCGCCAGCGCGCATCGACTTCACGATCGGCGCCCAACCCTCATCGAAAGCCGGCAGCCGGTCCAACTTGATATAGTTCACCATCAGGTGCTGATAAGTATCGTCGTCCGGGAATTTCGCGTACGTGTCGCCCTCGGCGATCAGATACTTAGCGTCCGCCCAGTTGTTCATGTCGTCCAACGTTCCGAGGCACCTGACCTCGCACAACCGGGACTCGGAAAGATCCACCGGTAACGACTGGTAAGATCCACCGAGGAAACGGTCGCTGCGGAAGTGGGCCGTTTCGCGAATGGCATCGGGATAGCCGCTCGACCCCTTCGTGCGCGGATGGGCTTGCCACACCAGGCCGTTCTCCTCGGTGAGCATCTTGAGCTCGTCGGCCGCCGATCCGACGTGATACACCTTGCCGTACTCGGGATGATTCTCTATTACCGGCTGGCCGTCTTTTCTGACGTGGGTCCAATAAACCGGCTTAGGGAATACGGTCGTGTAGTGGCCGCCAAAGTAGGCGTTGGGCTCCTCTCCAGGTACGATCAGAAAGTCCTTATCGGAGTGACGGCGGCTGGCGTCGAAGTAGGCCTTCTGATCGACCAGGCGAAGCGCTCCGGGGTCCTTTGCGTGCCCGTCTCCGTGGAAATCCGACATCATGGCGATGTTGATTCCCATGGCCCGGAATGTGGGAATCCAAGGCGGCTGGACATCGATGCCTCCGGCATCCAGGACTTGCTCGTGGAAGGCCGTGTGAAAGTGGCTGACTCCCACCTGGAAGCCAGGAATGGCCTTGTACCGGTCGTCGTGAGTAAACGCCATTACCGTCTCATGCGTCGCCGCCGGGGGTTCGGGACTCAGGTAGTAATAAGCGGCCATCCGCTGCCAGGTTCCGGGCGGCGCATTGAACAGCGCAAAATTCCCCATGGCAAAGCTACGCGCCTGCCGCGACCGGCGCTGCCACACGTCATCGGAGAAACCAAACGGGCGGTACATCTCTTCGCGATCAGCCTGCCGAATGCCAACCGAAAACGAAGCGGCATCGTCTTTTCGGTAGTAGACATACCCGAGATTCAGCTCGATTTCACGGCCGAAGAAGAACTTGTGCGGCGGTGGAAACACGGCGACCGACCCGCCGGCGGTTTCGACGAGGGCCAGGCGATTGCGTGCCCGCAGCGCCACCGGATCGGTGTTCGGAGAGCCGCCGAATTCGTACTTCTGCCAACCCCGCGCGACGTCACGCCACAAAACGCGCTTTGCCGCGTCGGTGCGAAATCCCTTCAGGCCGGCGCGATAGTGGTAAGCGACCGATGGCTCGTCGGTCTTGGCGATGGCCTCCTGCCGCAGCAAATTCGTTCCTTGGTAAACGGTGAATTGCAGGCGTCCGGTAAAGATCCCCATGGAAAGGCCTGGGAACGTCACTTCCAGGCGCCCTCCATCCGTCTTCACCTGGCATGCGGTCGTGTTGAAAGTGGCTGTCGTGCGCCGAATCTCATCGGCTGTGCGCGGGAGTTCCGGATTCGTGCCCGTCGCTCCCGGGATCACAAGAGGCGCGTCCCAGAAGACCTTCCACTTCTCACGCTCCAGAACCGCCAGGTCTTTGTCAAGGCCCAACTGGCGCAGCGGCGAAAGCTGCTGTTGCGAAATTCGGCGACGTCCCGAGGTCACGTGAAACTCAGGGCTGAGGTCGCGCCCCAGCACGGTCCACTGGCCCCCCTGCCGCCGGACCGCAAGCTCCCCAATTACCGGCGCGGCATTCTGCAGGCCGAACACGACGCGAAGTTCCTGCCCGCGCGCACCCTGCCAGGTGAGGCGGAGCGTGTCACCGCTCATCTCCGCCTTGAGCCCAGCCACGTCCTTATAGCCGCTGAGATCGCACTGCAGGGGATCGGCGTTCGCCAGCCAAGCGCCGAACAGGAGACACCACAGAACTCGGTTCATGGTCCTTTCCTCCTCAGAATCTTCACTTCGGCGCCGAGGCGGCCAACGCCGCTTCCAGGTCCGCCGCCTGCTTCGCTACCTGCGAATTCGACGGTTCCAATCCGGCCACCTGCTTCAAGTACCGGAGCAAGTCGGGTGCAGCCGCGGGCAGTGGCAGCTTTCGGCCACGGTGCACGGCGTGGGGCAATCCTTTCTCGATGACCAGTGCTGCGGGCGGTCCGCCGTATGCGCGCGACATTCCGACGTCGATCATGACAACCTTGCCGCCAAACCTGGGCAGGACGGCGCCGCCGGTAACCGTGTGACCGATGACAATTCGGCTGACCCCATATTTGGACAACAACGCGTCCACGTGCGATCGGATCTCCTCGCCGTCTTCCGACGCTAGACCCCGGTACCAGAGCGGCCCCACCGTCTGGTCGAGCACGAAGCCCTCTTTGAGCTTTTCGAAATCGTCAAGCTCCTTACGAATGCGGTCGTTCAACTCGCGAATCGTGTATACCGCGTACTTGGGCGAGATGCCGGCGTGAAGGAACAGAACGTCGTTGATTTTGACCAGCGCGTCGAGCCTGCGAATCCGCCGGCCATACTTGCCGCCTGGCCCGTACTCGTAGCGGTGCTCGAAGAACCCCAACGGGTGTTCTTGTTCCCACTTCTTGCGATAGGCGTCGTCGATCTTTAGCGCGCCCGGCGTGCGCCGCAGATCCTCCACGTGTTGATCGAAAAAGGAATCGCGAATTCGTGCCGAATCCCCCGTGCGGAACGACTCGTACTCGCCCTGATGAACGTAACGCAGGTCGCCGTAGACATTCATCGCTTCGTGGTTCCCCATCAGCGAGTGAACGAAACCGCCCGCGCTCCGCGACTGTCTTTCGAGCTGCATCAACAGGTCGATGACCTTGCGTGAATCCGGACCACGGTCAACAACGTCGCCCGTTTGCACCAGATGAGTCTTGCCGCCCGACCACTTGCCCTTGTCGTCAATAAGGCCCGAGGCGCGCAGCACGGAAACGAACGCTTCGTAGTCGCCGTGAACATCGCCAACGGCAACAACACGCTCGACGCCCGTCCAGACGTCCTCGCCCACCGTGGCCACTGAAAGGCATAGCGCCAGCGCGCAGATTCGAACTGTCCGTCGCATGAGAGTTACTCCGGCACTATATCGCGGCGCTTAAACCTTTTCAAACGCCAACTGGTCGCCCGGTTCCGTCCGCGTGGCGAGAATTGTTCCCACGGGCAGTTCCAGGATGGAGTGAGCGGTCCAGCAGATTGCGATGCGCCGCGGCGCCATTCCCGGCGTCAGCTTTCTTACTTTCCGCTTGCGGTCGAGGAAGATCACGTCGATGGCGAACTTCATGCCGAAGCTGTGCACTGCCTCGGAAGGCACAATCCACAACCCCCGGCCGGGTTCGAGCGACCGATGCCTAAGCAATCCCACCCTTCGGGCGGCACTGGTATCCGCAACCTCGATCGCTTCCCCTAGCAGGGTATCCCTGGTCTGATTCTGTATGCGAAGCGGCAAAATCGTGACGGAAGGCCCCTGCGTCAGCCCTTCCCGCCAGCCCGGACGCTTGCCATCTCCTCGTTGGGTTGCCGCTCCGCGAGCAGAAGACGCCGCAGAGTGCGGAGGTCGTTCAGAATGCGGCGGCTGGTGGTTACGTGCGACGTCAGCTTGAGCAGGTTGTAAGAAACCAGTTGCAGGGCCTTGAGCCGGCGATCCGCGCCCTCGCTAACGGCGAGCGCCATCTCCGCCTCAATGTCTTTGCGGGTTTCCTCGACTGCCTCCGTGAGAAGGTCCACGTATTCGTAGGAGCCTTCAATGGTGTCAAAGGGCGTTTCAGTTCTGTTACTCACGGAAACTCCTTGGGGAAACAATTATAGCATTCAAAACGTGAAGCGCGCGGACAACTGAACCTCGCGCGGGCCTCCGCCGGAAAGCGTGCCGGTGATCTGCCCAAAGCTCGCGTTGGTGACGTTGGTATTGGGCGTCCCGAAGTGGGTCGTGTTCCAGATGTTATAGAACTCCGCCTGGAACTTGAAAGCCATCCGTTCGCGGATGGGCACGCTCTTCATCACCGTCATGTCCCATTTCTTCAAGCCGGGCGCGCGCAGGTCGGCCACGCGGGAGGAGAGCCGCCGCAGAGTGAACGGCTCCTGAGGAACAAACTGCGACGGGTCGAAGTACCGCTGGATGGTGCGCGGGTTGTTATCCGAACGGGCAAGGCGCTCCGCATTGGCAAACTCGAGAGGCTGCATGGACTGGAAAGTCACAACCCAGTTGAGCTGCCAGCCGCCGACGATCCGGCTCACCACGGGATGAGTGGACGCCAGCAGCGGCTTGCCCGGACCGAAGGGCATCTCGTAGATGCCGTGCAGGACCAGACGCTGGGGACGGTCCGAATTGGAGATCACGTTCTCGGGCTTGGCGTCGTTGTTGTTCAGGTACGAAACCGCCTCCATCAACTTGGAGACAGTGTACGCGGCGCCGAAGTAGATGCCGTGGCGCATCCGCTTGGAGATCTGCACCTGCATGGAATCGTAGTGCGAGCGGCCGTACGGCAGCACCGCTTGTGTCAGGCTCAGGTAGTGCGGATAAGGCCGCAGCAGTTGCTGGACGGTGGTGGTGGGCTGGCTCAGGGCGCTCGTCGGGTCCGTGACCACGCCGAAAAAGGGATTCGGAACGCGAGCGTTCAGGCGCGTCTTGAGCGGCAGAAAGTCGTTGGAATAGTCGTTCACGCGGCGCGTCATGGTCATGCGCTGCGAGACGTTGCCGACGTAGCTCGTCTCGAGCGAGATGTCGCCGGGCAAAGCGAACTGAAATCCCGTGGAAAACTGCTGGCTTAGGCCCTGCTTGTATGCGGGCACGGAATCGCCGGGAGCGAAGCCCGCGGTAAGGTTCTGGCCCACGGCGGTGAGCAATCCGCCGCTGGCTCCAGGGGGCGGCGTCAGACCGCTCGGAAATGGATTGGACAGCCGGTTGAACGGCGTGAGGTTATTATCCAGCGAGGTGACCATCTGAGTCGCCAGACTGAAGCCATCCTGACGAAAGTTGCTGATGTTATTCGGAATGTAAAAGAGGCCCCAGCCGCCGCGCCAGACGATTCGCTCGGCGAGCCGGTAGGCGTATCCGAAACGCGGCGCGTAGATCAGCGCGGGCATGTTCAGGTTGCCCCGTGGCGTGCCGTTGTTGTTCAGAAAGCCGAGACCGCCTCGAACGGCGATCGCGGACAACTCTGGAATCGGGTTGCGCGCGTAATTGGCCTGCACCTCTCCCTGGATGGGACTGGCCACGTTGAAGTCGATGCCGCTGTTGCCGCGGTCGAAGCGCTCAAACACGGGACTTTCGTGCTCGAAGCGCATACCGAGATTCAGGGTCAGCCGGTCGGTGATCTTCCAATCGTCCTGAAAATAGAAAGAGTAATAGGTGTTCTGCAGGGCGCGCGAGGCGTTGATGTCGGTATACCCCCGCGTCGGGTTGCCTAGCAGGAAGGATGCGAAGTCGTGGCCGCTGTTGAGCGTGACGCGCGTGGGATCGGGGCCTTGCGTGAGGACGCGGTCGAAGCGGAAGAATCCGCCCGCACGGGATGGGGCGAAGTTATTGGACTGCGCGACCTGGTACCGGAAGCCATACTTGAGCGCATGCCGCCCACGGTTGGTGTGAAAGTTGATGAGCGGGTTGAACTGATTGATATAGACGCTGCTGCTGACGCCCTCGGCGCCCAGATTCTCGACATCGCCGCTCATCTCAAAACGCGGGAATGTGTTGAAGGCCAGCGAGCGCGCGAAGGAAGCGGGGAATCCGAGGGTGCCGATATCGAAGCCCTCCCCAAACATGATGTTGGCATCGAAATAGCGGGTGAAGCCGAAACGGAAATCGATCACCGTCCGCGGGCTCTGGATCCATGTATGCCCCACGGCGGCGGCGATGTTTCCGCGCGCGAACTCATCCTGCCCGCTCGTGGGGTTGCCGGCCGGCCGGCAGCATTCTCCGTAGTACGGGGTGCTTGGGTCCAGGCGATGGTTCCATCCGTAGCGGAAGAAGAGATTGTGCGCGCTGGAGACCTGGTGGTCCGCGCGCGAGCTGAGACTGGCCCACTTGCGTCCGCTGGAGCGGGGATTGTCGAAGTTCTGCAGATTGTCCGAGGTCGGCGTGCGATTGGGCAGCGGATAGAACTTCGCGGCTGCCAGCGCGACCGGATCGTGCCGGTTGCCAGGGATGAGGTTGCCGGGGAACGGACTCCGCACCTGCCCCGATCCCGAAGCCCGCGTGGTGAGGGGATCGTAGATGGTGAACGGCCGCCCAAAGCGGTCGGCTGTTTGCGAAAAGTCGCCCGTGCGCTCGAGCGCTGTGGGCACGATGGCGCGCGAGGCCGAATTGCCGCGAATCTGCGTCCCCTCGAAGTCGAAGAAATAGTGCGTGCGGTCGCGCCCGTCGTAAAGCTTTGGAATCCATACCGGGCCGCTGATGGCCGCGCCGTATGTGTTTTGCTTGTTCTCGTTTTTGGGATTGCCGTTGCGGTTGTTAAAGAAGCTGTTGGCGTTGAGATTGTCGTTGCGCAGATACCAGTAAACCGACCCATGAACGTCATTGGTGCCGGACTTCGTGGAGACGTTGACGAACGCGGCGCCGGAGTGGCCATATTCGGCATCGTACGCGTTGGTCTGCACGCGCATCTCCTGCACGGCGTCGGGCGACGGGCTGAAGCTGACCAGATCGATACGCATATTGGGAATGCCGTCGAGCAGGAATTCGGACCGCGACTCGGAGCCGCTGGAGGCGAAGTCCGAAGGGCCGCTGGCGTCCCAGGGATTCAGCGCGCCCGGACTGCCGGTGTATTGGATGCCGGGCGAGAGCGTGAGAAACACGTACGGGTTGCGCCCGATGAGCGGCAGCTCGTTGATCACCTGGGTGTTGATGGAGGTGCCAAGCGCTCCGGTTTCGGTGCGCAGCAGGGAAGCTTCCGCCGTGACAGTGACGGATTCGGCGATCTGGCCCACCTCGAGCGCGATATCGACCGAGATGGTTTCGCCGGTTTGAAGCCGCACGCCCTCGCGAACGAATCTCTTGAAGCCGTCCCGTTCCGCTTCAATCCGGTAATTTCCGAAATCCACGAGAACGAAGCGGTACAGACCGCTTGAATCGCTCTGCTCCAGGCGCGTGGCGCCGGTACCCGTGTTGACAAGTTTGATGGAAACTCCGGGAACTGCGGCGCCAGAAGAGTCGCGGACGATCCCGGTGAGGTTGCTTTTGTTCACTTGCGCCAGAAGCGGCAAAGACACTACGAACAGACAAAGAACACGGTGGCACGTCATGCTGCATATCCCCTTTCGACGGATCAGATTTTGTACCGCTGCTGCTACGGCCGCTGTCTTACGGTCGCGGTCCGGTGCACACCCCTGAGCACTGAACCGCGCGCGCCAGCAAGCGAAACTACGACTCGACTTCGAACTCACCCCCAAATCCCGGCTGGTCCGAAGGCCGCGTGTAAATGCCTTCGGGTCCGCGGGTGATATTGTAATCCTCCTCGAACCGTTTGTAGACTTCGGGCGGACCGCCCGGCGCGGGCATGAACAATTCCGCCCAGGGGCTGTTGGTGGTCGCCATGATGAAGTGAACCGCGTCGCGCTGACCGCCGCCGTGCGGAATGACGGGAATATCGTAAGCGGCCGCCAGCGCTCCGATGCGCCGCATCTCGGTAAGCCCGCCGCACCAGTGAATGTCCGGCTGCCAGATGCTGGTCAGCCCGTTCTCCAGCAACTGGCGGAATCCGTAGCGCGTATACTCGTGCTCGCCGGTCACGATGCGCGTGCTCTTGATCTGCGCCTGCAAGCGGCCGAAGCCCGCGTAGTCGTGCGGCTGCAAGACCTCCTCCATCCAGTAGACGCGATAGGGAGCGAGCATCTCGGCCATCTCGACCGTATAGCGCTCGGTCCAGGCCATCCAGCAGTCGAGCATAATCTCGCCGTCCGGGCCAAGCAGCTCGCGCGTGAGCTTCACCAGGGCCTCGTTCTTGCGCATTCCATCGCGGCCGTCGGCCGGCCCGTGCGGGATAGCAAGCTTAAGCTTCTTGTAGCCGAACTCGATGTGCTGCTCGAGATCGTTGCCCGTGCAGTAGGAAGGAATCCGCGGCTTTGTCGCCCCTCCAAGCAGCTTGTAGACCGGCAGGCCGAGAGCCTTGCCAATCAGGTCCCAGATCGCCAGGTCTACGCCGCTGATGGCATTGATGACCACGCCCATGCGTCCATACGACATGGACGAGCGCCAAAGGATGTCCCAGATACGTTCCACGTTGAACGGATCTTCGTTCATCAACAGCTTCGTGAAGTGCTTCTCGACGACGATTCCACCGGCCGGACCGCCGTTCCCGTAACCTTTCACTCCCTTGTCCGTGGAGATCTCGACGGTGAAGCTTCCGATCTCCCGGGCATTGGACTGAAAGAGCGACCGCATGGCTTTGTACTCGGGATAGATGGACATGGGGTTGGCCACCTCGACTCCTCCAGTGGACCAGGAGCCGGGCGCGGGTTTGAATGCGGGAAGAGGCCGTTTGGGCCGCGTCCGGACGAGACGCACGCCGGTTATTTTGAGATCGCTCTTCTCGGCCTGCCAGGGAAATGCGGAGGCTGCGCCGAGCGGGGCGAGACTGCTGAGTCTGAGAAAGTCTCTACGATTCATTGGGGGGCTCCTGACGTGGGACAATATCATAAGAAGCGGGCCTATGGCGAGGGTCTTCAAACTGCTGTAAGAGCCGCCGCCCTAAAATGAACGTATGAGCGGCAATCGAAAGGACGGAACTCCTGCGGGGGAGTCGCTCCAGCGCCGCTTCGCCCAGCTTCAAAAAATCTATCGCATATCCGACGTTGTGAGCCGGGCCGGGGCGCTGGAAGAAGTTTGCGCGGAGGCGGTTAGCGGCCTTCGGCAGACGCTAGGCGTCGACCGCGTCGCCATTCTTTTAGCCGATCCTGACGGGGTGATGCGCTTCAAGGCCTGGCACAATCTGCCCGAGGACTACCGGAAGGCCGTGGAGGGCCACACGCCCTGGCAGCCGGGAACCAGGAATGCCACGCCGATTACCGTTCCCGATGTTTCCAAAGATCCGAGCCTCGCCGCGCTTCGATCGACAATCCTTGGGTATGGCATCCACGCGCTCGCGTTCATTCCCTTGATGGGACGCGAGGGCGTAATGGGCAAGTTCATGCTCTACTGCGATGCGCCTCACGAGTTCGCCCCCGACGAGATCCGGGTAGCGCAGACGATCGCCGGTCACGTGGCATTCGCGGCGGAGCGTAAACAGGCCGAGGAAGCGCTCCGGAGCAGCGAACGCCGCTTCTCGCTTTTCATGAAGCATCTTTCGGGCGCGGCATGGATGAAGGATCTCCAGGGGCGCTATGTCTACGCCAACGAGACCGCGCAGCGGATTTTTCGCAAGCCGTGGAACGAATTGCGCGGCAAACTCGACGACGAAGTGTTTCCTCCCGAGATAGCAGCCAGCTTCAAGGCCAACGATCGAATCGCCCTCACCAGCGGACAATGCCTGCAGACCATTGAAGCCCTGCCCCAAGAGGACGGGATCCATTATTCGATCGTGAACAAGTTCCCGATTCTGGGACGGGACGGCGCTCCCGTTATGGTTGGCGGAGTTGCCATGGACATTACGGAGCGCAAGAGAGCGGAGGAGGCGCTACGGGAAAGCGAGGAGAGCTACCGGGTGGTGGCCGAAACCGCCGCCGACGGCATCGTTAAGATCGACGACCGAAGCGAAATCACGTTTGCGAATAGCGCCGCCGGGAAGATATTCGGGTACACGCCCGCGGAACTGATCGGCCAGCCTCTCACCATGCTGATGCCGGCTTATCTTCGTCACGTCCACCGGGCTGCGCTGCGGCGCTACATAGAAACCGGCCAAAAGCACCTCTCCTGGGAGGGCGTTGAACTTCCAGGACTGCACAAGACGGGCCGCGAAATCCCTCTGGAAATCTCCTTCGGCGAGTTCGCAAAGAACGGCGTCCATGTCTTCACTGGAATTGTCCGCGATATCACCGAACGAAAGCGGGCGGAGCGGCGTCTGGCCACAGAACACGCGGTGGCGAGCATTCTTGCCGAGTTCACGAGCCTGGAGGAAATTGCCCCAAGAATCTTGAAAGCTATCTGCGAAAGCTCCGGATGGGAACTGGGCGAATACTGGACGGTGGATAGAGCCGCCAATGCTCTCCGCTGCACTGACATCTGGCATGCGCCGGAAGCCGGAGTCGCCGAATTCGAGGCAGTCAGCCGCGCATACACCTTTCCATCCGGCGTGGGCTTGCCCGGCCGGATATGGTCCGGCCGACAAGCCGTGTGGATTGCCGACGTGACCCGAGACGAAAATTTCCCGAGGGCGTCCGCCGCGGAAAAGGAGGGGATCCATGGAGCTTTTGGCTTTCCGATCCTGCTCGGAACCCAGGTTTTTGGCGTCATGGAATTCTTCAGCCGGGAGATCCGCGAGCCGGACAACGAGCTGCTGCAAATGTTCGCTGCGATCAGCAGCCAGTTCGGACAGTTTCTGGAGCGCAAGCGTCTGGAAGAGCAGCTCCGCCAGACTCAGAAACTGGAAAGCATCGGAGTGCTTGCGGGAGGCGTGGCTCACGACTTCAACAACCTGCTGACCGGCATCCTGGGAAATGCGACGCTCGTGCTGGAAATGCTTTCCCTGTCCAGCCCCGCACGCCGCATGCTGGAAGACGTGGTTCGCGGAAGCGAGCGGGCGGCGAACCTTACGCGCCAGCTGCTCGCGTATTCGGGAAGGGGCAAGTTTATCATCCAGCCGGTAAACCTTTCCGAACTGGTTCGGGAGATCGCCGACCTGATCCAACTCTCAATTCCCAGAACCGTGCAGTTACGGTTGGAGCTTCGGGATGGCATGCCGTCCATGCCGGCCGATCCCGCCCAGCTCCAGCAGCTTGTCATGAACCTGATCATCAACGGCGCGGAAGCCATCGGTGAGGGAACCAACGGAACGGTGCTCGTCGCTACCGGCGTGCAGGATGTGGAGGAAAGCTACATCGCCCAGACCTTTGCGCCCGGTGAGATTCAGCCCGGCAGGTACGTATACCTGGAGGTCCACGATACCGGCGTGGGGATGGACGAGGAGACCATCGCGAAGATCTTCGATCCGTTTTTCACGACGAAGTTTACCGGCCGCGGTTTGGGTCTGGCTGCCGTGCTGGGGATCGTCCGCGGGCACAAGGGCGCTCTAAAGGTCTATAGCGCGCCGGGCAAAGGCTCCACATTCAAGGTGTTGTTCCCGGCAAGCGAAGTGGAGACCAAAGAACACGTTCCGGGCATCGCCCATGGAGATCTTACGGGAACGGGAACGGTTCTCGTAGTCGACGATGAAGAGATCGTCCGGCGGACCGCGCAGAACGCGCTGGAACGCCAGGGCTATAAAGTACTGCTCGCCAGTAATGGGCACGAAGCAGTGGAGGTCTTCCGCGAACAGGGAGACGAGATCGTGCTGGTGCTCCTCGATCTCACCATGCCGGTGATGGGAGGCGAAGAGGCCATGCGGCGGCTCCAGAGCATACGCCCGCGGGTAAGCGTCCTGTTATCGAGCGGCTATAACGAAGTGGAGGCTATTCGGAGATTTACTGGAAAGGGCCTGGCGGGATTCATTCAGAAGCCATACAGCGCAGGCCAGTTGGCGGACAAGGTAAAACAGGCTTTAAAACTTGCCCGGCCGCTCCTCGAGAGCAGCAGCGATTAATCGCCCTTCTTCTTGGAGGCGCCCGGCGCCGAGAGACCCAACGATTTCAAATCGCCCACGGCCTTTTTAGCCGCTTCGCTCCTCGGATTTTTGCGGATCAAGTCGCGGAATTCGTCCGCGCCCTGGTTGCGTTTGCCCATCCGCACGAGCGTTTTCCCCTTCATGTACTTCGCGTCGTCGGTCTTCTTGTTTTCGGGGTATTTCTCGAGCACGAGGTCGAAGTGCTTCAGCGCGTTGTCCCAGTCGCTCTGGAGATGGTAGATCTCGCCGATCTGGAACTGGGCGTTCGCGGCGTAGTCCGTTTCACCGTACCACGTCAGGTAATCGGTAAACTCCTGGAGGGCAAGATCGAGCCGGCCGGCCAGCCGGTCGCGCATGGCATTGTTGTACAGATCCTCGGCGGGGACCGGAGGCGGACCCGCCGCGGCGCCGGTCGGAGGCGGCAGGGGTGGAGCCTGCATAGTCTTAAATGCGTTGCCCAGGTCGACCATCTGCTGCTCCAGTTTACCCAGGCGCCGGTTTACGTCGTTAACGCCCTCCTTAACGGACTGGAACTCCTGGCTCATCATGTCGACTTTCGAGCCCAGCCCGGCCACTGGCGCTGCCACGTTCTTCTCGCTCTCTCTGAGCCGGTCGCGAAGCGCGCTGTCGAGTACGGCTACCGACGTGTTGGATTTGTTGGAGGAATCCAGGGTTTGCTGCAAGAGCACCATCATGGCCCCCATCTTTTCGTCGATGGAGCGCTGCATGGTGCGCACCTGATCCTGAAGAAGGGCAACATCGCGTTGTAGTTCCTGCACTTCCTTTTTCTGCGCGAACGCCAGGGTAGGAAGGACAAAAGCGGCCAGCACGCAAAGACGCCAGTTTCTCATTCGAGACTCCTGAATGTAATACGGGCCGGCGCACCAGAGCGTTACCCCCGGCGGCGCCGGCTGTTAGCTAACAACGGAACGGCAACTGCCGTCCCACGCGATGCCCGGCTACTGGCCCGGCGTAAAGTGGACGCGCCGGTTCTGCTGCCAGCAGCTCTCAGTGCTGTCACTGCACTGCGGTCTTTCCTTGCCGTAACTGATAGTCCGAAGGCGGTCTCCGGAAACTCCCAACTCGCTCAGGAACTCCTTGACGGCGGTGGAACGCCGGTCGCCCAATCCCAGGTTGTACTCCGCCGAGCCGCGCTCGTCGCAGTGTCCCTCGATCACGATTGTCGCATTGGGGAAATCGCGCAGGATGTTCTTCAACGTATCGGCATTGCGGGTCAGCGTGGAACGGGCATCTTCGCGGATGTCGCTCCGGTCGAAATCGAAGAAGGCATCCGAGACTTCCCGCAGGCGCTCGCCCAAGCCGGCCTTGGGAGGAGGAGGCGGCGGTGGAGGAGGCGGCGGCGGGGCCGTGACCGTTACGGTCGCGGTCCGGTTCACCTTGCCGCCCGCTCCAGCGGCGTTCAGCGTATAAGTGGTGGTCTGGGTCGGAAACACCTGGCGATTGCCGCTGCTGCTCACCGTTCCGATTCCCGGCGCGATGGACACGTCGGTCGCATCACCCACTTGCCACCGCAGGGTCGCTGACTGGCCGCGCTCGATCGAGCTCGGCTCGGCGACGAATTGCGTGATGGTGGGGGCCTTCGGCGGAGGAGGTGGCGGCGCCGGCGGCGGGGCCACGGGCGGCGGCGGCGGGGGAGGCGGCGGCGCCTTCTTCTTGCAACTGGCGGCGAAAATCGCCAGGAAGACTACCATCGCCAGAATGAAAAGCTTTTTTGAATTGAAGTGGCTTTTACTCAACATTCAACGTTTTCTCCTGAAACAATTAAACCCTTATTTGCCCCATACCGGGGTCGCGTTATTTCCACTTGAGGTCAACTGCTGCAACTGCGTTCCGTCCGCAAGCATGCTCCAGATCTGCATGGAGCCGCCGCGGTTCGAACTGAATACGATGTGGCGTCCATCCGGCGCCCAGCTTGGGTTCTCGTTGCGTCCGGCATTGGACGTCAACTGGTTGAACGTGCGCGTGGCCACGTCCATCAGAAAAATATTGAAGTTTCCGGGCTCGTAACCCCGCGTCCAAGCGAACGCAATCAACTCCCCGTCCGGGTGCCAGGCCGGGTTGGAGGCTTCTCCCTCTCCCGTGGTTAACCGCTCGACATTGGCCCCATCCAGATTCATCCTGTATATCTGCGGCGGTCCGGAGCGCCCCGAAACAAATACCACTGTCGCGCCTGTCTTGGGATTGACCTTTGGTTCCACCTCGACCGCCCGCGAGGTCGACAGGCGCCTTAATTGATTGCCATCCACGCCGGCGATATAGATCTGTGCGTACCCGCTTGCGGTGGAAGCATAGAGCAAATGCTGCCCATCCGGCGTGAAGCTCGGGGTCGCATTCATCGACGCTACCTGATTGTAGAAAGGCAGGCGCCGTCCCGTTTCGACTGAGTACATCAATATAGCAGGATTTCCCCTTGCAAAACTAGTGAATGCCAGCTTTGTTCCATCCGCGGAGAGGGCCGGCATGAGCGAGAGGGACTTGTAGGAAGTGAATTGTTTCTGGTTGGAGCCGTCCGGATCCATGGACCAGATCTCTTTATGGCCGCTGCGGTTGGAGACAAAATAGATTTTGGTGCCGAACAGGCTCTTGCCGCCGAACTGGGCAATGATGTCGGCCGCGAATTCATGCGCCACAGTGCGCGCGCCGTCTTCGTCCACCGACCCGAAGTACCGTTTCCCCAGCACGTGCGCATTGGCCGGATTCGGCTGGGTCACGTTATAGAGCCAGCCCGAAAGAACGATCTGGTTGTTCTGGACGGCTGCGTATCCGAAGACCAGATAGGTGGCGTTCACGGGAGGATTCGACCAGTCTGTGAACCAGGGCCCTTGCCGCACCGGCTCCGGCGCGGGCGGAGGGGCGCCCCTCTTTTTCTTGCTCGCGGGCGCGGGCGCGCGCATTATCGGCGCCTTAAAGTCCTCCGGCCGCTGCGGCACTTCCAGCGGATACATGCTTTTGGGCGCCATGCGGAACAGGCCGGAGGTCTCCAGGTCGGCGAAGAGGGTTTGGTTCAGGGCGCTCATGAAGGGTTCCGCGCCGCCCGCGCCGCGCAGGTCGGGAACGGCGATGCTAGGACGTTCGCCCTGTGTAATCTTGATGAGGATGTCGCTCTGCTGCGCCATGACGAACAGCGCGGCGGTGAGAATCAGGAAGAAAAATTTCTTGATCATGGTTGCATTCAACGCTTCAGTTCGAACCAGAATTCAATGGTCGCGGAATCGCGATCGAAGCCGGCCGGCAAGGGCGGAAACGGAGCCGCCTCATACACCGCCCGCTGCGAGGAAAGATCCAGCACTCCGTTGCCGCTGCGCTGCACGATCCGCACGTCGCGGATCTGTCCGGTGCGCATGATGGTGAAGGTGACGATCACCGGCGGGGCCGTCTGAAGGCGTGGGTCCACGTCCGCGGTGCGCCACTTTTCCGCGACGCGCTGCCGGAGAAGATCGACATACGCGCCGAAGCGATTTCCGAAAGGAGAGCCCGAGCCGATTCCCACGCCGCCGGAACCTTTCGCCCCCACCATGGGCGACGAAAGCGCCGCGCCCGACGAGCTGTAAACCTGATTGGGCGCCGGCGGCTCGGCCGTCTTGCGCCCCGAAACCTCCCGCTTCTTCGATGCCTGGCCCTTGATGGCGACCGCGTCCGGGTCCTCCACCGGCTCGGGCTTTGGCGCCGGGGCGGGCTTGGGAGGCGCAGGCTGCTGCGGCACGGCCGACTCGGTGTCGCGCGCTACCGGGTTGACCGGGCCTCCCCGCGAGGGCAGCGGCACCTGCTTGACCACATTGATTCCCACCGAGCCGCCTCCCAGCGAGTCCGCTGCGCCCCACTGCACCAGCGGGCCCCCGCCGAACGCGGCGCTCAAGACGGCAGCCGCGGCCAGCAGCGCGTGCAATCCCACCGATACCAGAAGCGGCCTTCGGATAGACGGCTCGTCGTCGAAGATGTGCGCGTGCGACGGCATGGCGAATGGACTATTGTTTTCCGTCCGCTGCATCCACCGGCTGCATCACTGCGTTAATCGGAATCCCTCCTTCCGCCAATGCGCTGATCACCTGCGCCATGGGGTCCCATGTGGTCTGCCTGTCGGCCCGCAGGTAGACGGCCTTCCCCGGTCCGAAGCGCTTTCGCACCTGCTCGGCCAAGTCGTTGATGTTCACCAGCTGCTCATTCAGATAGGTGTTGCCCGTGCGCGATATGGTGACTACCGGCAGCTCCTGCGCGCTGTCCTTCACCTGCTTTACCTTGGGAACTTCCACTTCGATCCCAAATTCCATGACGTGCGCGGTGAGCATAAAGATGATGAGAAGCACGAGAACCACGTCCACGAACGGCGTCACGTTGATCTCGGCTAGGGGCGGCACGCCATGGAAGCGCCGCCGTCCTCCGTTGCCGCCGCCATTCAGTGAAAAGGCCATGTCAGTCCCCAAAACTCCTTTCGGCTAGATTCATGAATTCCAGCGAAAAGTCGTCCATGCGTGCGCCCTGCTCTTTAATTTCGTGCCCGAAGTGGTTGTAGAAGATGGCCGCCGGAATGGCCGCCGCCAGTCCCACCGCGGTAGCGATGAGCGCTTCGGAGATGCCCGGCGCCACGGCGCGCAGGCTCGCGCTGCCAGCCAGCCCCAGATCGTTAAACGACCGGATGATGCCAAGCACGGTGCCGAACAGGCCGATGAACGGAGTTACCGAAGCGGTGGTTGCGAGCCAGCTCATGTTGCGCTCCAGCTTGGCCAGCTCCTCGCTGATGCCGAGCTGCAGCGTGCGCTCGAGCGACAGCTTGTTGCGGAGCGTGCGCGCGGCTTTGACCTGGCGCTCGATCTCTTCGTAGCCGAAATCGAACACGGCCACCAGCGGGCTGGCGCGAAACTGTTCGGTGGCCACAGCCACGGCCTCGAAGTTGTTGGCCTTTCGAAATGCACGCAGGAAGCGGATGTTTTCCCCACGGGCGGTGCGGAGCAGGCTCCATTTCGACAGAATGATCGCCCAGGAAAAAATGGAAAAAAACAGGAGGACTACCAGGACGAACTGGAATATCGGCGCCGCGCGGACCACCATATCCCACATGTTGAGCTGCAGATAGACCCCGAGGGCCGAAAGCTGAATCAATCCTTCTCCTTATCAAAAACTGTAGCATACCGACGGTTGCGGGCCATTACGCGGGTACTGAGGGGGGAAGCATGACCCTCGCTATAATTGGTGGATGTTCTTCCGCGCGCCGCGCGAGCGCTGGTTGTTCCTGCCGCTGGCGGTGGTCGTGTGCGCGTTGTATTTTTTCGCTTTGGGCGACACCGGCCTGCTGGATGCCGACGAACCGCGTTACGCATCCATCGGCCGCGAGATGGCGCGCTCGGGCGATTGGATCACACCGCGGCTGTGGGGCGAGCCGTGGTTCGAGAAGCCCGCGCTGCTTTACTGGATGACCGGCATCGCTTTCCGGCTTGGCCTTTCCGAAGATCTCGCGCCGCGCCTGCCCGTGGCCGTCCTCAGCGTGGCTTTCCTGATTTTTTACGCCTGGCGTCTCCGGGAGGAGTTCGGTCCCCGGGCAGGGTGGTATTCCACCGTCGTTCTGGGCACGTCCGCCGGATGGTTGGGCTTCAGTCATGTGGGGGTGACGGACCTTCCGATGTCGGCGGCGTTTTCCGCGTCCATGCTGCTGCTGATAGCGTGGCTGCGCAAGGGAGACCATCGCCTGGTCGTGTGGGCGGCCGCCCTGATGGGCGTTGCGGTGTTGGCCAAAGGCCTGGCGCCTTTGGTGCTGGCGCTTCCCTTCGCGTGGGTAGCCCGCAGGCGGCTTGCGCAACTGCCGCACCTCCAAGCGGCGGCTGCGTTCCTGGCCGTCGCGGCGCCCTGGTACGCGCTGGTCTATGCTCGAAACGGGATGCCCTTCATCGAGGAATTTTTCCTGAAGCACCACTTCGGGCGCTTCACCTCCGGCGCTCTTCAGCACGTTCAGCCTTTCTGGTTTTACATTCCGGTGATGCTCGCGGCCCTCATCCCGTGGCCCGCCGGTCTGGCGCTTCTGTTCCGCCGGTCGCTCTATCGCGACGACCGCAGACTCCTGCTGCTGCTGTGGCTCGTGTTCGGTCTGATTTTCTTCTCCGCCTCGACCAATAAGCTGCCCGGTTACATCCTGCCTCTTCTGCCGCCAGCCGCCGCCTTGATGGGCCTGGCCCTCGCGGAAGCTCCCAAAGCGCGCGTGGTGCTGACCGCGTGTGCGCTTGCCCTGACGCTCGTTCCCGCTGTGGCCGACGTGCTTCCCGAGGCCCTCGCATTCGGCTTGTCCCGAAGCGGGCTGCCGAACTGGACCTTCGTCTGGCTCGCTCCGGCACTGGTGGCGGTACTGATCTGGGCACGGGAGACCGCGGGCGCCCGAGATCAGGCGATGGTCTGCCTCGCCTTAGCGGCCGCGGCCGGAGTGGTCTTTCTGAAAGTGCGCACGTTCCCGTCGATCGACGCAGCCGTCTCGGCGCGTCCCATCTGGCGGCAGGTAGCGCCCCAGCGGGATAACGTGTGCGTGGAAAACGTTCAGCGGAAATGGCGCTACGGGTTGAATTACTACTCCGTCTCGCCGCTGCCCGACTGTCCTTCGGGGGGTCGGTCCGTTCACATCCGCCAGCCGGAGCGGGGCCAGCCCATTCTCGTCCAGGAAGGAGAACCTCTTCAGGCGTCCGGAGGAGGCCCGGTCACGATGCGTTAAATCCCTTCCATCGGCCAACTTTCAGCTTGACCGTACTTCCGGCGCATTGTACTCTCGGCTTTCTCGGTTATCGACATGCTATTACCGGAGACCTACTTTGCGGCACTCCTTCTGATGGTTCTAAGCGCGTTCTGCTGGGGCTCGTGGGCGAACACCTTCAAGATGACGGGCAACTGGCGGTTCGAACTTTACTACTACGATTTCGCCTTTGGCGTCCTTTTCGCCGCCGTCATCGCCGCCTTCACCTTTGGAACGTGGCCCTCTGGAGAGGGACTGGAGTTCCTCGACGACCTGACTCACGGCGGCAAACGGCAGATGGTTCTAACCGTGTTGTCGGGCGGAATCTTCAATCTCGGCAACATGCTATTCCTCGGCGCAATTTCGATTGCCGGCCTATCGGTGGCGTATCCGATAGGCGGCGTCACCGCACTGCTTGTGGCGACCGTCTTCAGCTTCATCATGCGGCCTCAGGGAAACGCACCGCTTTTGTTTTCGGGCCTCGCCATCCTGGTGGCGAGCATGGTCGCGGGCAGTTTGGCATACCGCAGCCGCGAACTCCGGAAGCTCGAAGAACGAATCAAGAGCGGTAAAGCGAAATCCACACTGAAGCGCGTAAGCCTGAAGGGGGTGTACGTGAGCGTGGCAGCGGGCGTATTCATGGGCGCGCATGCGCCGCTGATCGGCGCGGCGGGCTCAGGCGATTCGGCGATGGGGATTTACTCCATCGGATTCCTGTTTGCGCTGGGTGTCTGCGCTTCGGCCTTCGTGCTGAATCTCTTCCTGATGAATCTCCCTCTGGCTGGCCCTCCGGTAGAGATCCTGGAGTATTTCCGGGCTGGCTGGAAGCGGCATATCCTTGGCTGGCTGGGCGGGGTCATCCTCTTTACCGGCTGGATCGCGGCTCTGCTCTCTCAGACCCCCCCGGAACGCGCCACTCAACTCGGACCGGCGATAAGTTTCAGCCTCCGCCACAGCGCCGTCGTACTTGCGGCATTCTGGGGTTTCCTGTTGTGGAAAGAGTACGCAGGCACGGACATCCGCGCAAAGTCCCTGGTGCTGCTGATGCTCGTGCTGTTCCTGACCGGTCTGGTCCTGGTGGCCGTTGTCCCGCTGTAAATCGGACAGTACTTATCGTACTAGAACTTTTCCGTGAAAAAAACGCGAAAAGGTAAGCCAGCGAACAAAGTACCGTACCACCCGTATTACAATGTGATTGACTTCTACCGCAGGGCAAATTACGATCACTTCACGGATTGGTTCACGTTCATGCTCGTCACTCACGCACCCACGCTTTCCGTTCAAGTTACTCGCCGGCTCTTAGCCATGGAGGGCGTCACCCGGCTCTCCCATTGCCGCCGGGGCACCGCACTTTATTCAGAGGGCGACAGAGGACACGGTATTTACTTCATCGAGTCGGGCAGGGTCAAGATTCTTCGGCGAAGCCCGGAGGGCCGCGACGCCCTTTTTGCGATCGCGGAAGCGGGGGAAATCTTCGGCGAACAGTCGCTGTTGCGCGAAGATCTCCGCAACACCATTGCCGAGATTCTCGAAGACGCCGTGATTCATGTCATCCCGCGAACCGGTTTTCTCGAGTATTGCCGGGAAAATCCCGAAGTTTGGGAACAGTTGCTGCTGATATTCGACTGGCGCCGGGAACAGGTGGAAAGACAGATCGAACTGCTCCTGTTTTACGAAGTTGAAGAGCGCATTCTGCGGTGGCTGGTGGATCTGGCCGACAGCGACCGGGTTTCCACCGGGGAAAGCCGCACCGTTCGCCTGTCTCAGAAAGAACTGGCAAGCGTGGTCGGTTCGACGCGCGAGACAACCTCAAGCGCCCTGAACCAGCTTAGCCGGCAAGGCTTGATTCAGCTGGAGCGTCGGCGAGTGGTCATCCCTTCCGTCGAGAGCGTGCGAGCCGCAATCAACGGCCGGCGCACGCACGTTCAGACCGCGTAAGGCTAAACCCATTTCCGCTTTGCGGGGACTGCGCGCCCTCTGCTAAACTTTTGAAAGTCCACGCTATCTCTATGCGAACTCTCTTCCTGAACCCCCCCTCTTTTGAAGGGTTCGACGGTGGCGCAAGTTCCCGCTGGCCGGCTTCCCGGGAAATCGAATCCTACTGGTATCCGGTCTGGTTGTGCTACCCCGCCGGGATGCTGCCGGACAGCAGAGTGGTGGACGCGCCGCCTCACCGAATTTCCATCGAGCAGACCGTGGAAATGGCCCGCGATTTTGAATTTCTAGTGCTTTTTACGTCCACTCCCGGATTCAGTGTGGACGTCAAGATGGCCGAAATGATGCGCGACGCCAATCCCCAGCTCCGCGTCGCGTTTGTCGGTCCTCCCGTAACCACGGAGCCGGAAAAGACGCTGGCCGCCACCACCGCCATCGATTTCGTCGTGCGGCGGGAATTCGACCGTCAAATCGCCGATTACGCGCGGGGAAAGCCGCTTGAATCTCTGCCCGGAGTGAGTTTCCGTAAGAGTGGCGGCATCGTCAATAATCCCGAGGGCCATGTAATTGAGAATCTGGACGAATTGCCCTGGGTAACTAAGGTCTACAAACGCGACCTGGATATCAGGCGCTATAACGTCCCATTTCTGCTCAATCCGTTTGTATCCTTTTATACATCGCGCGGGTGCCCGGCCATGTGTACTTTCTGTCTGTGGCCGCAGACGCATTCCGGCCACCGCTGGCGCCTGCGCTCGGCGGACGACGTAGCTCGCGAGGTGACCTACGTCAAGGAGAACTTCCCCGAGGCCAAGGAGATTTTCTTTGACGACGATACTTTCAATTATCAGAAGGCGCGCACCATCGATTTGTGCAGGAAACTGAAGCCGCTCAACTTTACCTGGTCCTGCACGTCAAGGGTCACCACCGATTACGATACTCTCAAAGCCATGAAGGAGGCCGGATGCCGCCTGCTGATTGTGGGCTATGAGTCCGGCGATCCCCAGATTCTGAAGAACATCAAGAAAGGCGCCACCATCGATATGGCGCAGCGCTTCACCGCCAACTGCAAGAAGCTGGGGCTGCTCATTCACGGCGATTTCATCGTAGGCCTTCCCGGCGAATCGCACGATAGCGTCCGGCGCACCATCGACTTCGCCAAGCGCCTCGATACCGAGACGATCCAGGTCTCGATCGCCCACCCTTATCCCGGAACCGAGTTTTACGATTACGCGAAGAGCAACGGCCTGATCACGATCGACTCGATGACCGACGAGAGCGGCCATCAGCTTCCCAACGTGGTCTATCCAGGTCTGGACCGCGCGGCACTGGTCGATTGGGTAGAGCGGTTTTACGGCGAATACTACTTCCGCCCCCGGGTTATCTGGCGGGTGGTGCGCAAAGCGATCTTCAATACCGACGAACGCCGGCGCCTCTCGAAGGAAGCCCGCGAGTATCTTGCCCTGCGCTCCAAGCGCAAAAAGTTCGTCGCCAGCCACCGTGCCGCGGCGGCCGAGGCCGCCCGCAACTGAGCCATGCGCGAGGCCCGGACGCGCACACGGAAGACCGCGCTTTTCACGGCGATTGTGGTGCTGACGAACGTGCTCGGCAATTTTTCGCTCTCCTATGGCCTCCGCCATACGGGACTGGCGCTCTGGCAGTTGTGGGTAGCAGCCGGAGTCGCGCTGCTGATCGTGTGGATGCTTTCGCATATGGCCCTGCTCAGTTGGGCGGATTTGAGCTTTGTACTTCCGGTTACATCCATCGGGTATGTCTTAGCCGCGCTCGCGGGCCTGGTTTTCCTAAACGAACGGATCTCATCGTTTCGCTGGACGGGAATCCTGTTCATCATGGCGGGGGTGACGCTGGTTGGCGTTACGTCTCCCAGCAGCGTCTCGCGGCGGAGCGGAGAAAAGACGTGAAGTGGCTCCTGGTGGCGGTGATTGTCGCGGCTACTTCGCTGGGCGAACTGTTCCAGGCGATGGGCATGCGGCGTCATGGCGAAATTGACGACTTCCGCCCCGGCGCGCTTGGACGCACTCTCTCGCTCCTTGTCCGGAACCGCTACGTTCTGCTTTCGGTGGCCGCCATGGCGGTTTCGTTCTTCGCATTTCTGGCGCTGCTCTCGGTCTCCGATTTGAGCTTTGCCGTGCCCGCCACCGCGGCCAGCTATGTGATCGAGACGATATTGGCCCGCTCCATCCTGAAAGAGCATGTGAGCTGGGAGCGCTGGACCGGCGCTTCGCTGGTTGCCTGCGGCGTAGCCCTGCTGGCGTTGTGATCCATCCTCCCGCGTGGCCGGCTCTGGCAGCCGCCGCATACTGGCTCGTCGTGCTGCTTGCCGTCTGGAGGCATCTGGCCCGCCGGCGTGCATATCCCTCGTATGCTCCTCCGGTCTCGATTCTGAAGCCCATACACGGGCGCGATCCCCAGTTCTACGAGGCCATTCGCGCGCACGCGACGCAACAATACGCCGGCCCGTTCGAGATTCTGTTCGGGGTCCGCGGCGCGGAGGAGCCCGCGCTCGAGGACATTGCCCGCCTTTCGGCAGAGTACCCCCAGGCGCAAATTCGCGTCATATGGGTGACCAGCAATCCCGCGAATGCGAAGGTGGGATCTCTGGCCGACCTCGCCCGCGCAGCCCGCTACAACACCTTGCTGGTGAGCGACAGCGACATCCACGTGGAACCCGGCTACTTGCGGCGGGTCGTCGCGCCGCTGTCCGACCCGCAAATTGGAATTGTCACTTGCCTGTACCGCGCCCGCGCCCAAACCCGGGCGAGCCTTTTCGAGGCCATCGGCATCGGCACGGATTTCGCCGCCGGGGTTCTGGTGGCGCCCCTGGTTGGTGTGGCCGAATTCGCCCTTGGTTCCACGATGGTGTTTCGAAGGGCCGATCTCGAAGCCATGGGAGGATTCGAAACCCTGGCAAGTTATCTCGCCGATGACTACCAGCTCGGCGCGCACATCTCCCGCCTGGGACGCCGCGTGGCGCTTTCCGATGTGGTCGTGCAGACCAACCTGTCCGGATCGTGGCGAGACGTCTGGATGCACCAGTTGCGCTGGTCGCGCACGATCCGCGTCTGCCGGCCGATGGGCTACTACGGCTTTGCGGCGACTCAGGCTGTCGTCTGGGCATTGCTTGCGGCCCTTGCCGGTGCCTGGCAGACTGCACTGATTACGCTTGGCATCCGCATGATCGCCGGCGTCGCCGTGGGAGCGGGCGTCCTCCGCGACCGGAACATACTCCGCTGCTTCTGGCTGATTCCCTTCCGCGATCTTTTCGGCTTCGCCGTGTGGGCGGCGGCGCTCGGCGGCAACACCGTGGAGTGGCGCGGCAAAAAGCTGCGGCTATTCCCGGACGGAACCGTCAAGCCCCTGCATTGAAGCGGGAACGGAGATTGTCTTGCCGCTGCCGCGCTCGCGAACGATCACGCGCCCGTTCTCGCGCCGCACATCTTCGACGCCCGCGAATCCCGCGGGAATTTCGGCGAGGAAGATCAGGTACCACGTTTTCAGACGGCCGCGGCCGGGAATCCAGCGGAAGGTCGGCTTGCCCATGAACGTGCCGCGGTCGACGCTCCTTCGCAGCCCCTCGGCGAAGGGCGTGCTGCCGAACTCGATGCCCCGCGCGACGACCTTTCCGTCCCAGGGAACCGTCCGGTTGCTCTTGTTCTCCTGCCAATCCGCGATCCACGGGTTATCGGCCGTCGGGAACAGATAGCCGATCAAGACCGGATAGCCGGTATGATACATGGTGAAGTAGTTCTCGGCGCGCGAGCCGTCCATCTCCAGCGGATAGTAGGTTCCCGAATGGGGCATGCGTTGAAACTCCCGCAAGCTCACCTTCTTGCCGTCCCGTGAAACGCCGTCCGGCCAGGTTACGGCTCCGGGCGCAAGCGAGTTCGTGGCTCCGCGCGATCCGACCTCGCCGCGCAATGCGGAAACGTCCATCATCGTCTTGCCGGGCTCGGCGAAGGGATCCCCAAAGGTGGCGTGCTGGACCCAATTGATCGGCCTGTCATAGAGGGCCTGGTTCTCCACCCACTCCTCCACCAGCACCGCGTGCTCCCCTTTTCGCAGCGTTACCGCGCGCTCCACCCGATACTGCGTCTTCGGTAGATCCGCCGCGTACCAGAGCTTCACCGCATCGGCCTTCCGGTCCGTCTTCAGATGTTTCCACTCGACGATAGGCGCCTCGCCGTGATTGCCGAGCTGGTTGCGCACCTCCTCATCCGAAGACGGCGCTCCGAAGGACGGAAAGCACAGCAGATGTCCCATGTATCCGGAGGAAAGCCAGCGGTGGCTTCCGTTGCCGTATAGCGCGTCGTGCCGGGCGGGATCGTATTCGTAAGGCTCAATGGTCGGATAGTGCGGCACGCGCATGGGATTGACGCTCTTCCTGGGGTCTTCGGACAAAAAGCGAATCTCCGCCAGGTGCCCGCCGCCGCGGAGCGCGTTGACGCGAATCTCTCCGTTCTCGAGTACGTAGGCTTTCCGGCCGTACACCGTATCGAGCCGGAACGTCTGTGCGAACGCGATGAGAGGGAGCAGCAGGAAGAAAGCGAAGCGGGAGAGCATGACTGAGTATCCCATCAACCCGCCGGCAGTTGAATCTCCACGCTCAGTCCCGGCGCCGCGTTTCGCGCCTGGATCTTTCCCTTGTGCAGTTCGACGGCCCGGCGGGCAATGGCAAGCCCCAAACCGGCGCCGCCGCTGGCGCGGTTACGGTCGGTCTCCACGCGGAAGAACGGATCGAAGAGCCGTGGCAGAGCTTCTTCCGGCGCACCCGGCCCCCGATCCCGCACGACAACATGCGCGCTGCCGTTCTCCTGCCGGAGGGCGACCTCCACGGCGGTGTCTTGGGGCGCGAAGCGAATTGCATTGCGTACGACGTTCTCGACCGCGCGCCGCAGCAGCTCGGGATCGGCCACCACCTCCACGGCATCCGGCGCATCCAGCTTGATGGAAGACCCGCGGTGTTGCGACTCGATGGAACAATCGTCCACAACTTCGCCGAGCAGCTCCTGCAGGGAAACGCGCTCGCGCCGCAAGGAAGCCGGATCGCCTTCCGCGCGTGTGATCTGCAGAAGCTCGCCTACCAGCGCGTTCAGCCGGTCGGCCTCTTTCTCGATGCGGTTCAGGGCGGCCTCGCGGTCGCTTCCGCTGCGCGCCAGTTCCACGGCAACGGCCAGGCGCGCCAACGGGCTGCGCAGCTCGTGCGAGATATCGGCCAGCAGCCTGCGCTCCGCGTTGAGCAGGGTTTGGATGCGGCCGGCCATGCGGTCGAACGTGCGCGACAGGGCGCCGAATTCGTCCTTGCGCCCCGTTCCGGCGCGAGCCGTCAGATCGCCCTGCCCGAAGCGCTCCACCGCTCGTTGCAGTTGACGGAGCGGCGATGTCAGATGCAGCGCGAATCCGTAGCTCAGCAGAACCACCACGCCGATGACCCAAAGATGCGAGGGCAGCAGCAGGGAGCGCCAGATGCCCAGCCGGCCTTCCGGGAAGACCAGCACGTACCAATAACGCCCGTCTTCGGAGCGGCGGGAGATCGCGGCGGGCCGAAGCCGAAACACCGAAGGCCGCCGCCTCTTCCGCGAATCCGCGATCAGGTCCGAGCGGTCCTCGCCGGTCAGCAGGTCGCGCCCCGAAGCGTCCGTGAGAATGCCCTCGGCCCGGCTGGATCCTCCGGAGCGTTTCAAGAATCGAGCCAGCGCCTCCGCGCCGCCGGCCTCCCACGCGTAGCGGGCTTCACGCATCTGAAAGCTCAGCAGGTGGCCGATGGGCGGCCGGCGATCTTCCGACGTGAAGCTCAGGTAGGAGATGAGAATCACGCCGGAGATGGTCAGCAGGGCCGTCGCGACGAACCACAGCAGCGTCCTCGCAAACAGCGATCTCATTCGCCAACTCCGTCCTCGGGCGTCCGCGCGAACTGATAGCCCACGCCCCGCACGGTCTTGATGCGCTTGCGGTCGCTCTCCAGTTTTTTCCGCAGATGGCTGACGTGCATGTCCACCGAGCGGTCGAACGCGGTAGCTTTCCGGTTGTACAAACTTTCCATCAGATCGTCTCGGGAGAGCACGCGCCCGGCCGAGCGCATCAGCAGCTCCAGAATGTCGAACTCGAACGTGGTGAGATCCACTTTGTGCCCCGCCACCGATACTTCGCGCGAGCCGGGATCGAGCGCTACCCCATTCACCTCGATGCGCGCGCCCGCCGGCTCCCGGCGCTCCAGCCTGCGCAGGATGGCGCGAATGCGCGCCACCAGCTCACGCGGATGAAAAGGCTTTGGCAGGTAATCGTCGGCGCCCAGTTCCAGCCCCACGATTCTGTCCACGTCCTCCCCGCGCGCGGTCAGCATCATGACCGGAACACGGCTGCGCCCGCGGAGACGCCGCAGAATCTCGAAGCCGTCGATGCCCGGCAGCATCACGTCCAGCACTATCAGATCGAATTCGCCGCTTAGCGCCCGCTCCAGTCCACGGTTTCCTTCGTGCTCGAAGACTGTTGCAAAACCTTCCCGCTCGAGCAGCTCCCTCAAAAGCGTGCACAATTCCACATCGTCGTCTACTACCAGTATGCACACGGGACGAATGTAACACGCTCGCCGGAACGCCTACCGTAAAGATTCGTAAGTATGACCTTTACATTGATTTACGCGTCCGATGCAAACTTCCGGCGTGGATTCGCGTTTAGCAATATGAGAGGTAAACACCACCCATGAACTACAAGCATTACACCCGGCCCCTCGCGGCGGCGATCCTTATGGCAGGTTTGGCGCTCGCGCAGGCGCCAGGCGGACCCAACGCACCCACTGAACCGGGACAAGGCAGGAAGGAACGAAGCGGTGAATTTCGCAAACGAGTTCGCGGCTCCCACTTTCGAAACCTGAATCTCAACGACTCCCAGAAGCAGCACGCCAAGTCCATCTTCGGGGCGGCACGCGAGGCCGGCAAGCCTGTTGCGGAGCAGCTCAAGCAGTCGCGCCAGGCCAGCTTTGAGGCCATCAAGGCGGGCAAGTCGGAAGCGGAACTCGATCAGCTCGCAGCCAATCAAGGAAGGCTGATTGGCCAGATGAGCGCCATCCACAGCAAGGCTTTCGCGCAGTTCTACAGCATTCTGACGCCGGAGCAGCGCCAGAAGCTCGAGGAGGCGCGGGAAGCGGGGGGCGGCAGAATGGGCGGCCCGTGGGGCACGGGCTTCCGCGGCCGTTAGACGCGGGCGGAAGCATGTGCTAACCAAGTGCGGCCCGGCAGCGTCTATCCAGATACAGACGGCAGCCGGGCCGCAATTTTTGAGGGGAGGGAGCGCATGAAGCGAATCTGGATCGGGGCAACGGCCATCGCGGCCACGTTGGTTGTCGTCGTGATCGCCCGCGCCCGCACGCAATCCGACGCCAACGCGAACGATGCTCGAGGCCAGGCGGCGCTCGAACTGGTGTGCGCCATTGATCGCGCACTCCCGGAGGCGAACATTCCGGGGGAGCGGCGGCAGTCTTTGCGGATCGCGCAGCGCTCGCTCTCGGTGGCCGTGGAGCGCTGGAACCGGGGCGCGGACATCGACCGCGCTTCGCTGGCTTTCGCTCTCGGCACAGTTCAGGAAATCCTTGCAACCGGCGACTTCGCACCGACTCACCGCGATGCGATTCGCGCCCGCCTGATTCGGCTCCGGCATGCGCTCGACTCCGATGAAAGTCCGCGGCGCGTGCTCTGGCGTCTGCACCGCGCGCTGCACGATATCGGCGTGCCGGACAGCGTCAGCGCCCCGCTGAAGGTCCTCGGCCTGTTTCTCGCGGCGCGCTCCGCGGCATAAACGAAAGGGTAGCCGCCGGCTCTGGCTCTGCATCCAGCTCCCAGCAGAACTCCGGGGCGTTCGGAAGACGGCAGCGCGCCAATGCCTGAGCGGAAGCGAATCCCGTTAACGCTTTGCATGCCCCTCCCGGGGCGGGAACAGCACCAGACGCACGTACAGCTTCCCTAGCTGCCAGAAGGTGGAGACCAGGGAAGGAAGTCTGAAGAATTGGGAGCGGCCGTGCAGCCGCGGATAATGATGGACACCGACCTCTTCCACCCGATACCGGCCGGACTCGAGCTTCTTCACCAGCTCCACGCAGACCGTGCCGCTGGTGGATTCCAGATCGATCCGTTCGAGCAGTTCGCGCCGTATCAATCGGAAATCGCAGTCGATGTCGCGAATGCGAATCCGGAACAAGGTGCGGGCAAAGCGGTTGTAAACGTGTCCGATGACGATTCTGTGCCAAGGGTCCTGGCGCTCGAGTTTGAAGCCATTCACCAGGCCGACATCGTCCGCCATCTTCGCGAGCAGCTTGGGCAGTTCGCTTGGATCGTATTGCCCGTCGCCATCGGTGTAAAACACCAGGTCGTTCCGCGCGGCCTTCAAACCGCTGCGAAGAGCGGCTCCGTAGCCCCGGTTCTCCGCATGGGTCACCACCCGCAGGCATGGGTGCTGGCGCTGCAACCCGGCCAGCACCTGCTCTGTCGCATCCTTGCTGCCGTCATTGACTACGATCACCTCATAGTCCTCGGCGCACTCCGGCAGCACGGCCATCGTCTTTTCAATCAGCCGTGGGAGCGAATGAGCATCGTTATAAGCTGGAAAGAAAAGACTTAGGCTGCATCGCTTTTCAATCGCCAGGGCAAGCGAACCACTATCGACATGCCCCGGCGACGGACTTTCACCCGCTACTGCTTCACCCAATTCCTTCATTGGCGGACTGGAGGAGTCTCCTTGGAAGTACCGTTCCCGTTACAGCAAAGCTAAAATACGGTAATCAAGTCTAGTGTGGTCCAATTGGCTTGGCTATACGGTAAAGCCTGTATTTTTGAATGGGCGATTCAAGTTTATGCTCAGAGTTACCATGCTCTTCCGGTGGATACAGTCCGGCGTGTCCGAGCGGTTGAGCAAGCGCGATGTACTGCGCGCAGGATACGGGGCGATGATCGCCCTGCTGCTCTTCGCAGCCTTCGAGGCCTATCGGATTCAGGGGGCCGCTTCTAAGAAGAGCTTCGAAATATACTCGCGCTACGTCAAACAGGAAGACGCCCTCTACCGGTTGCGGCGCACGCTCTATCTGGGCGGCATCTATGCCCGGGATCTGTGCCTGAATCCAAACCGGGACCGCATCGAAAGCTACCAGAGGCAACTGAAGCAGGTCCGCGCGGAGGCGGAAGGGGCGCTGAGCGATCTCAACCAGTGGGAAGCGCTCCAGCAATCCTCCACGGAGCTGAAGACCACCGCGGAGGAGTACCTGCATTCGCTCGAGGCGTTCGGCCAGTGGACGCAAAGTATGCGCCTGGCCAAGGGCTATGATTACATCCAGTCTGATATTGTGCCGCGCCGCAATCATGCCGGGGAACTTTTGCGCCGGTGGGCGCTGATGAGTAAAGAGTCGCTCCGGGAGAGCGAAAGCGCGTTCGATGGCAGCCGGCAAGGCACGGTCCTGCGGCTGGTCCTGGTGCTGGGCTTTTGTGTGGTGCTGGGCGGGGTGATCGCCCGCTTCAGTCTCACTCACTCCGAGAGTCTGGAGAACGAGAGCGCCCGAAGGTTCCAGGAGATGGTCGAGGCCAAGCAGGACTTGCAGCGGCTTTCGGCGCGGCTGCTGGAGATTCAGGAAGACGAGCGCAAGAGACTTTCCCGTGAGTTGCACGACGAGATTGGCCAGACCTTGACTGCTTTGCGCATCGAGATCTCGCACGCCCAGGCCCTCTGGAACAGCGGCTCGCCCTCGGCGCGCGACCGGCTGGAACGGGCGCGGGCGCTCACCGAACGAACCTTGCGCACCATTCGCAATATTTCGCTTCTGCTGCGGCCGCCGCTCCTGGACGATCTGGGGCTGGTTCCCGCGCTGCAGAGCGAAACGGAGGATTTCACGCGACGCACCGGGCTGCGGTGCGATTTCAAGGAAGAGGGCCTGGAGGACGCTCTTCCAGACATCGTCACTACCTGTGTTTATCGGGTGGTCCAGGAGGCGCTTCACAATTGCGAAAAGCATGCACGGGCTTCCCGGGTCTCTCTTTCCCTTCGCCGTTCGGCCCAGTCTTTGACCGTTGAAGTCGAGGACGACGGGCGCGGCTTTGTTTTAAAGCCGGAGGAACGTTCCACGCAGGCTGGCCGTCTTGGAATCCTGGGGATGCGGGAGCGGGCATCGATTCTCGGGGGCAGCATCCGCTTTGACTCGGCTCCGGGAACGGGAACCCGCTTGAGGATGCAGATTCCTTTGCCCGCCATTCCGATACCCGAGGCAGTCCCGAGCCGAAAAGAAGCGATCGCTTAAATGACAATCCGAATTGAACTTGCCGACGACCACAGCATCCTCCGCCAGGGACTCCGCAGAATCCTGGAATGCCACTCCCATTTCCAGATCGTCGCCGAAGCCTCTTCCGGCCTCGAAGCCGTTCAGATGGCCGACGCCCACCATCCCGACGTCGCCGTGGTGGACATCGGAATGAAGGAGCTCAACGGCATTGAAGCCACCGCCCAGATTCTGCGCCGCTCCCCGGAGACCGCGGTGCTCATCCTGAGCATGTACGGCGACGAGCGTTACGTGATCCGCGCCATGAACGCCGGAGCGCGAGGATATCTGCTGAAGGATTCGGTTGAGGAGGACCTGGTGCGGGGCATCGAACAGGTCCACGAAGGCAAGTCCTTTTTCAGCCCCGCCGTCTCCAAAATTCTCTCCGACAGCTACGCACGAGGCCGCTCGAAGGACGTAGACGACCGGTACGCGCTGCTGACCGAGCGCGAGCGGCAGATTTATCAGCTTCTGGCCGAGGGAAACAGCAATAAAGAGGTGGCCGGCCGGCTGGGCGTAAGCCTCCATACAGTGGAGACGCACCGTACCCGCATCATGGAAAAGCTGGGCGTTCACAACGCGGCGGAGCTGGTGCTGAGCGCCGTGCGGCGCGGCCTCATCTGCTAGAGCGGCGGCGTACGGAAACGGGTTGAAGCCCTGCCCCGTCTCTATGCTTATGGCGCCAAAAGCGTTGCGCGAAGCGCCATAGTAGAATAGTATAGTTCTGCGCGCAGCGCCATAGTAGAAGTGAGCGGAGCCTTAGTACCCCATGAGATCTTTGATTCTCGCGAAGCTGTTGACAGTTGCGGTTTTCTGCGGCGTTGCCGCGGACGCCGATACGGAGGTCGCCAAACCGCGCGCGGGCAAGGTTGAGATCATGAAATCTTCCCTGCTGAAGCCGGGCATGCAGGGTACCGCGTGGACCGTCTTCGTTGGCACGGAGCCGGAACCCGTGCCCATCGAGATCATCGGATTATGGAAGAACGCATGGGGCCCCCGCCAGGACGTGATCCTGGCCAAGATGGGCGGCAAGGCACAGCGCACCAACGTCGCGGGCGGCATGAGTGGCAGCCCGGTGTATATCGACGGCAAGCTGATCGGAGCCGTGGCCCTGCGTCTGAGCCATTTTTCACCGGACGCCATTTGTGGGATTACGCCCATTGAGTTGATGCTCGAGATCAACGATCTCGACGATTCGCGTCCCACGGATGCGCGCACGCCGGACCGGCTGGCGGCACGTACCACGGACATCGCTCCGCCGAGCGAACTGCTCGCGCAGGCGGTGGCCGCCGGCGCGTTGCGCTCCGTTCCGGAGCGGATGCCCGTGATGACGCCCATTGAGACCCCGCTGACGTTTTCCGGCTTCCACAACAACGTTCTCCGCGAGTTCGGACCGCTTTTCGAGCAGCTCGGCATCGCGGCCGTGCAGGGAGGCGCGGGAAGCGCCATTCACACCACCAAACCGGCGCCGGGATGGAAGGACGCGTTACAGCCCGGCGATGCCGTTGCGGGCGTGCTGGTGTCGGGCGATATGAGCATCACCGGCCTCGGTACGGTTACATACAACGACGGCCGGCGCGTTCTCGCCTTCGGCCATCCTTTCTTCAATCTGGGCCCGGTCAACATGCCCATGAGCAAGGGCGAAGTTCTGATGGTGCTCTCTTCGCAGTTTCAGCCCAACAAGTTCGCCAACGCGACCGAGATCGTCGGCGCTCTCCGGCAGGACCGGCACAGCGGGATCATGGGCGTGCTCGGCAAAGAGTCGGAGATGATTCCCGTGGAGGTGAACGTGCGCTCGCTCGGCGAGAACAACGTGGTGCGCACGGACAAGAAGTTCCGCTTTAACGTTTTCGTGCAGCAGAAGTGGACGCCGTACCTGATGATGGTGACGTTGTTCAACTCCATCTCGGGTCTGAACGAGTTTATGGATGAGGCCACCTACCGCCTCAGCGGCACCGTCGAGTTGGACGGCCAGCCGGACCTTTCACTCTCCACCATGCAGGCATCGGGCGAAATGCCCATGCCCGCGCCCATGCTGCTGGCCGGCTGGTGGGGCGACAAATTCAACCGCCTGTACTTGAATGCGGTGAAGACGCCGAAGCTGAAGAGCGTGCGTGTCACCGTGGACCTGCTGCCGGAGCGGCGCGTGGCTTCGATCGAACACGCCTGGGTCGCGGCCAGCGAGGTTCGCGCCGGAGAGGAACTGCCCGTTAAGGTATTCCTGCGTCCGTATCGCGGTCCGCGCATCGAGCGGACTTTCGTCGTGCGCATCCCGAAAGGCGCGGCCGAGGGCAGCCATCGCATCCTGCTCGCCGACGCCGCGACGATGAACCGAATGCAGAATGCGGCGGGGATGATGAACCGCTACATGGACCTGCCGCACACCGTGTCTCTGATCAACCAGGAGCGCAGCAACAATAAGCTCTACGTCGCCTTCGTCCAGGCAAGTCCGACCGCGTACTACGACGACAAGACTCTTCCGCGCCTTCCTTCTTCCGTGCTGAACGTGATGCAGGCCGGCCGCGCCGCAAACCGGCCCCTGGTGACCTCCGCGGAAAGCGCCTCCGAGGAGGAAGCCATTCCGTTCGATTTCGTAGTGAGCGGAAATTACTCCCTCAAGATCAACGTAAAGTAGCAGCCGTGCACCATCGATGAACATTTTTTTGAACCTGCTGGTCGGCTATGCCGTCTTCGCGGCCCTATGTCTCGCGGGCGAGACCCGGACATGGCTGCAGGACGATTACTCCCATTTTGAAAAAGGCGTGATCCAGAAACTGGCGCTGCGCAGCGACGGAATTCTTTCGCTGGCGCCAGTGTTCGAGGAACGCTTCGATTCCTCCTCGCCCTATCTTTGGGCGCTGAAACAGGACTCCAAAGGGAATCTGTACGCCGGCGGCGGGCCCGGCGCGAAACTGTACCGCATCACCCGCGGCGGCGAGAAGAAGACCTTCGCCGAATGGGACGCGCTCGAGATTCACGCCATTGCCATCGATAAGGACGACCGCGTTTACGCAGCCACCTCGCCGGACGGCAAGGTGTATCGCGTCACCTCCGAGGGCAAGTCCGAAATCTTTTATGAGCCCAAGGCCAAGTACATCTGGGCCATGGCCTTCGGGCCGAAGGGCGACCTGTATGTCGCGACTGGCGATCCGGGCGAGATTCATCGCATCCCGCCGAACGGCAAAGGCTCGCTGTTTTTCAAGAGCGACGAGATGCACATGCGCTCGCTGGCCGTTGACGCCACGCGGCGCGGCCAGCCGGAAAGCCTGATCGTGGGCACCGAGCCTGGCGGGCTGGTGGTGCGCGTTTCGGCCAATGGGCAAGGCTTCGTGCTGCACCAGACATCGAAGAAGGAAGTAACCGCCGTGGCCGTGGGTTCGGACGGAACCATTTACGCGGCGGGAGTCGGCAATAAGCAAGCCGGAAGCCCTCCTCCTCCGCCGCCTGGTCCAGCGCCGTCCAGCCAGGCGCCGCAGGCCGCATCCGCGGCAAAGGTTGTCGTCCAGGCCAGGCCGGCCGGCCCCCCGCCGCCCACCATGGCGGCAGCCGGAGCGCCGCCTCTTATCGGCGGCAGCGAGGTGGTTCGCATCTCCACGGACGGTCATCCGCGCAAAGCATGGTCGCACGCTCAGGAGATTGTGTACTCGCTGGCTCTCGACTCCTCGAACCGCCTCCTTCTCGGCTGCGGCAATCGCGGCTCCATCTTCCGGATCGAGTCCGACACGCTCTACACGACACTGCCGAACGCGCCCCCCACGCAGGTGACGGCGCTCGAGCCCGGCCGCAATGGACACATCTACGTTGCCACCGGCAACTCGGGCAAAGTGTATCAACTTGGCCCCGGGCTCGAGCGCGAAGGCGACATCGAAAGCGACGTCTTCGACGCCGGCATGTTTTCGCGCTGGGGCCGTCTGGTGGTGGAAGGATCGCCGGAAGGCGGCAGCATCGCCGTCGCGACCCGCAGCGGCAACCTCGACCGCCCGCAGAGCAACTGGAGCGAGTGGGCCGCCCCCGCGTCCAAGGGTTCGCGCGTGACTTCTCCGCCTGCGCGTTTTTTGCAATGGAAAGCCACGCTCAAGGCAGGCGGCGCCGGGTCCTCGCCGCGAGTTGAGTACGTCGAAGTGGCATACCTTCCGAAGAACGTCGCGCCGGTGATTGACACCATCCAGACCACGCCGCCCAACTACCGGTTTCCGGCGACCACCGTTATGACAACTTCGTCGCAGAGCATCACGCTGCCGCCGCTCGTTAAGTCCAAAAGGCCTGCGCCACGGCCGGCTCCCATCGAGCCGGGGACGCCCGCCATGTCGCTGGCCAAGGGTTACATCGGCGGGCGGTGGACGGCTTCGGATGAAAACGGCGATGCCCTGATCTACACGCTGGAGATTCGCGGCGCTAAAGAGAACGAGTGGAAGCTGCTCAAGGACAAGGTCAAGGAGAAATACCTCAGTTGGGACTCGACGGCGTTCCCGGATGGCGAGTACAGGCTGCGTCTCACCGCTTCCGATCAGCCGGGCAATCCGCAAGACAGCGCGCTCAGCGCGAGCCTCGAGAGCGATCCTTTCGTGATCGACAATACGCCGCCCGTCATTACGGGCCTTGCCGCTTCCAGGAGCGGAAAAGACCTGATGGTGACGTTTCAGGCCGCGGATGCGCTGAATGTAATTCAGAAAGCGGAGTACTCCGTAAACGGCGGAGACTGGTTGCCGCTGGAGCCCAAGACCGGACTTTCGGACGCGCTCCAACTGGAGTACGAGTTCCGCATTCCGGACGCCGCCGCGGGCGAACAGACCATCGCCGTCCGCGTGGAAGACGAATACGAAAATCAGGCCACGGGAAAGATCGTGGCCCGGTAGAGAAACCGCTTCCCGCTACCGCTATACTCTGTTCATGCATAAGCTGCTGCTGCATCTCTGCGCGGCCGGCCTTGCCGCAGCCCCGCTTCCCATCGATCCCTCCGGTTGGCGGCCCTGGGCCGCGCGTCCGGAGATTGCGCCGCGCACTTTCGTCGACACCGTCCATGCCCGGCGTCCCGCGGGATCTCTCGCCATTTCGGGCAACGGCAACGCCGCGGGCTACGGAGGCTGGGAGTATCCTCTTTCCGGCATCCAGGCCGGGCAGTGGTATCGCTTCACGGCCTTCTATCGCGCCGCGGGTCCCATCTCCGAAGCGGAGCAAGTAATCGCACGACTCGACTGGCGCGCGGCAAACGGAAAGCGCGCCGGCCAGCCCGATTATGCCTGGACGGTGAAATCCGAAGGGGAATGGAAACGGCTGACGCTCGATGCTCCCGCGCCCGAAAAAGCCGACGCGGTTACCCTGCAGCTCTATCTCGCCAATGCGCCTCAAGCCACCCTCTGGTGGGATGAGGTGTCCCTCGAGCCTATCGACGCCCCCGCCCGCCGCCCCGTCACCGTGGCCGCAATCAACTTCCGTCCCAGCCAAGGACTATCCGCGGCCGAAAACGTGCGGCGCTTCGCCGAGACAGTCGAGAAGACGGTGACCGGCAAGGCCGATATCATTCTTCTGCCCGAAGGCATCACGTTGGTGGGCACCGGCAAGAAGTATGCGGACGTCGCCGAGACCGTGCCCGGTCCCACCACGGAGCAGCTCGGCGAGCTGGCGCGGCGCAAGCGGGCCTGGATCGTGGCTGGCATCATTGAACGCGAAGGCGCCGCCATATACAACACCGCCGTCCTCATCGACCGCGCCGGAAAGGTGAGCGGGAAGTATCGCAAGGTGTATCTGCCGCGCGAAGAAATCGAAGGCGGGCTCACGCCGGGCAACGACTATCCGGTCTTTGAGACCGATTTCGGCAAAGTGGGCGTGATGATCTGCTGGGACGTTCAGTACGCCGACCCGGCCCGAGCTCTCGCGGTGCGCGGGGCCGAGCTGATCCTGATGCCGATCTGGGGAGGCAACGAAGCTCTCGGGAAGGCCCGCGCCATCGAGAATCACGTCTTCCTCGCAACTTCGGGCTACGGCTATCCCACCTATGTGATGGATCCCGACGGCGAGATTCTATCCCTGGCGCGGGAGGTGGGTTCGGCCGCGACGGCCACCATCGACCTGAACCGCCGGTACCCCGACCCTTGGCTGGGCGACATGCGCGCCCGCTTTATGAAAGAACTTCGGCGCGATCTTCGCTGACGCTGCCGCCCAGGAACTGAACGGCCGCCCGCACGCGGCCGTTCACCCGCAGCTTCTGGTAGATGTGGTTCAGGTGGCTTTTCACGGTCAGCTCGGAAACCAGCAGCTCCCGTGCAATCTGTTTGTTGGCGAAGCCGCGCGCCACCAGCCGCAGCACGTCCTTTTCGCGCTCGGTAAGCGCGCGCGACGAGGCATCCATCCGGCCGTAGGCCGTTATCTCGCGCAGATGGACGAACAGGTCGTCCGCCGTGGCCGTTTTTCGGAGACAGCTTGTGGCGCCGCGCTCCGCGATGCGCTGCGCAAACCGCTCGAACGGCGGATTCACTAGCGCGACCACGTGCAACTCCGGAAAATTTCGTCTAAAAACGCCCAGGTGAAGCAGGTGATGCTCGGACGTCAGGTCATACAACAGGACATCCACCTTCTGACTGCGCAAGCGGTCCTGGAGAGAATCGGGGTCGACGCAACCGCCCGGGAAATCGAACTCGCTTTGAGCGGCGAACGCGGCTTCCAGGCCTTTTAGATAGACCAATTCTTGGACACAAGCGAAAACTTGAGCGGGCATGAGCTAGTAAGTTCTAAAAAAGATCATTGCTGCTGCTGCAAAATCATCTCAAACGTCCTGGCCTTCGGCTCGGCCAGCAGTCGGTCGATCTCGCGATGCAGGCCGGGTCCCGCAAACACGTCATGGGTCATTGGATTATGGGGATAATCGCTGCGAATCTGCCCGTGCGTATCGATTACGAAAAGATGCGGAAACCGTACCATCGGCCTATCGGGAGTAATCTTCATGTAAGAAGCGGTAACCTGCCCGCAATCGAAAAGCACCGGCGAGGTGATCTTGTGCTTCGCCAGGTAGGCGTTTACCGAAGTCATATTGTCCGGCAAGGTTACGATGGAAAGAACGGCGACCTTGTCGCCATACTTCGCCTTGGTCTTCTCCAGCACTTGCGCGAATGCCACGCAATCCGGACACTCCGTCTGCATGATCTCCAGCAGAACGATCCGTCCCCGATAGTCCTGAACATCGTGCTGCTGCATCCGCGAATCGGGCAGAGAGAAACCTGGGGCGCGGCGGTTCGAGAGGTCCCCGGCGGCGAAGACTCCCGCGGTAGCGATCAGGAAAAGACTGAGCGTTCGCATCACGCCTAACTTAGCACATCAGGTCCTTGAGCGATTTTTCGTACGGCGGGCGCGCCACGCCGCGCTCCGTAATTATAGCCGTTACGTACCGGCTGGGAGTCACATCGAAGGCCGGGTTCTCGACGGCGGTGCCCTCCGGCGCTATCCGCACGCCGAACACGTGAGTCACTTCGCCGGCCGGGCGCTGCTCGATGGGAATCTCGTCGCCGCTCGCGAGGCTCAGGTCCATGGTGGAAACCGGCGCCGCCACATAGAACGGAATGTTGTTCTCCTTCGCCAGCACCGCCACCGAATACGTTCCCACCTTGTTGGCCACATCCCCGTTGGCCGCGACGCGGTCCGCGCCCACCACCACGCACCCGATCCGCCCGGACTTCAGAAAATGCCCCGCCATGTTGTCCGTGATCAGCGTCGCCGGGATGCCGTCCTGTTGCAGCTCCCAAACCGTGAGGCGCGCCCCTTGCAGGAACGGGCGCGTCTCATCGGCGAAAACGTCCACCCTTTTTCCGGAACAGATGGCCGCGCGAATCACGCCGAGCGCCGTTCCGTAGCCCGCGGTCGCGAGCGCCCCGGCGTTGCAGTGCGTCAGCACGGTCTTGCCGTCGGGAACCAGGGGCGCGCCATTGCGTCCGATGGCTTCGTTGATGGCGATGTCCTCCAGGCGGATCTGCCGCGCCTCTTCGACCAGCCGGGCGCGCACCTCCTCCACCGGCCGGCCTTCCAGAGACTCGTACAGTTCCTTCATGCGGTCCAGCGCCCAAAACAGGTTTACCGCCGTGGGCCGGGTATGGGCCAGAGTGTCGCAAATCGCATCGATGCCGTCGTCGGAATGAAGGACACCCAGGGCGACTCCCATGGCTGCCGCCACCCCGATGGCCGGCGCCCCCCGGATGACCATGCCCCGGATCGCCTCGGCCACCTCCTGGTAGGTCCGGCACGTGACATACACCGTGTCGCGCGGCAGCTTCGTCTGGTCGATCATGACGACGCCCGCCTCGGTCCACTGAATCGTTTCTACCATGCGTTGGGTAAATGCCTCCACTGCGTGAGAAGTGAGATAAAGAACGTGAGATTGTACGCGGCGTGGGCGGCAGTAGCCGCCATGGTCGAGCCCGTGCGGTGCCGGATCCATCCGAATGCCATTCCGGCGAGAGTGACCAGCAGGCCGTGCCGCCATGAAAACGCGTACTGTTGCAGGTGCAGCAGCCCGAACGGCAGGGCCGCCAGAAGAATGCCCGGCGCGGTTCCCAGAGAGCGCACCAGCAGCGGCTGGAGGAATCCGCGGAAGGCAAGTTCTTCGAAGAAGGGTCCCAGCGTGACGGCGAATATGCCCACCAGAACGACGCTGCGCCGGTCGGCAAGCAGTTCTCGCATCGGCGTCTCGATATCCGGGGTTTGCAGCAGCGCTCCAACCATGGCCACGGCAAGCGCCAGCCCGATTCCCTGCAAGGCGAGGATGCCCAGACTTTCCTCCGGCCGCACCCATCCCAAGGATTCCCAGAACGGGCGCCGGTACTGCACGCGGATGATTCCGTACAAAGCCAGCAACAGCAGCCCATACCCGGTGAACTGCGAGGAAATGAGCATTTCCGCACGGGTTTCGGGACGAAGGCGAATCAGTTGTGTGAATCCGAGCACCAGCAGATGGCCCAGCAGCATCGCGGGCAGCGTCAGCGCCACGAAAAGCGCAATATCCTGATATCTCCAGAAGGCCTCTTGGGTTCGGGCCATGTGCGCCTACTCCGGCTCCATTTCCGCCAGCGTTGCCGCCAGAAGAGGCAGCATCAACTCGTGATGCCCGGTGAGCGAATATCCGCGTCCGCCCGAGCCGGCATGCGGTCTCTCCACTACATTTACGCGCGGACGGTAGTGTTGCAGAAAGTCCAGATTCACCGTGGTGAACTCAGCAAGCGAATGTCCAAGGTTTCGTACGGTCGAGACCGCTTTGAGAAACACTTCCGGCAGGACCACGGCCGAGCCGGCGTTCAGGTACACGCCGCCGCCGTCCAGTTCGCGCACTAGCGAGCAGAGCAGGCGGAAATCGCGATGCGTGGCGCTTCCCAGCGCGGCTGGATTGACGGCGGGATGGGTGTGCGTCGTATCGGTTCCCATGGCAATGTGAACCGTAACCGGAACCGCGCGTCGCCAAGCCTGAAGCAGCAGGCTGCTCTCCGCATACGGCGCCGCCGCGATGCAGGAGAGCTTCTGTCCCAGCGCCTCGCCCAGGCCTATGGTGTGACGCTCGGCCTCGTCGGCGGCGGCATTCATCTCGCGACCCGTCTCTTCGGCCGCGCCGAACCGCCCATCCGGCAGCACCGCCTCCACATCCTCGCTGGTATGCCCTGCTATTGCGATCTCAAAATCGTGGATAGCGGCCGATCCGTTCATGGCAAAGGCCGTGGCATAGCCCCGCTCCATGAGGTCGATGAGTACCGGCGAAAGGCCGCACTTGATGACGTGCCCGCCTAGGCCCCACACGATCGCGCGCCGTTCGCGCCGCGCTGCGTGCAACGCCTGGAGCACTTCGCGAAAGGCATCTCCGGCAAGGATGGCGGGAAGAGAATCGAGCCACCCTCGCATCCCGCCGCCTTTTCGATAGCGTTTGGCGAAGCTTTCCACGCGCACTTTGCCGCCGCGCTCCGCGATGGGCACGGTATGCAGGCCGCCAAGCGCCAGCGGCTGTATGGGGTAGCGGCTCATGCCGCCCGTCCCGCGCGCAAAATTTTCATCAGCGCCTGCGCGGTGTAGCTCTTCTTCGACCGCAGCAGTTGCTCCGGCGTTCCCTCAGCCAGGATGCGCCCGCCATACTCGCCGCCGTCCGGCCCGAGATCCACAATCCAGTCCGCAGTCTTGATCACGTCCAGATTGTGCTCGATAATCAGCACCGTATTCCCCAGATCCACGAGGCGCGACAGCACGTCCAGCAGCCTCCGCACGTCGTCGAAATGCAGCCCGGTGGTCGGCTCGTCGAGCACGTAGAGCGTGCGGCCGGTCTGCCGCTTGCTTAGCTCTTTCGCCAGCTTGATGCGCTGGGCTTCGCCGCCAGAGAGCGTGGTCGAGGACTGCCCCAGGTGAACATACCCCAAACCCACATCGTTCAGCGTCTGCAGTTTGCTCTTGATCTGCGGAATGTTCTCGAGCAGAGCCAGCGCATCCTCCACCGTCGCGTCCAGCACGTCCGCAATGGAGCGCCCGGCGTACTTCACCTCCAGCGTCTCCTGGTTGTAGCGCCTCCCCCGGCAGACGTCGCAGGTGACATAGACGTCGGGCAGAAAATTCATCTCGATGCGCTTGAGCCCGTCGCCCTGGCACGCCTCGCAACGGCCGCCCTTTACGTTGAAGCTGAACCGTCCCGCTTTGTAGCCGCGCTCACGCGCCTCGGGAAGCATGGCGAACAGCTCGCGGATCGGCGCGAATGTTCCGGTGTATGTCGCGGGGTTCGAGCGCGGCGTGCGCCCGATGGGCGACTGGTCGATGCGGATCACCTTGTCAAGATGCTCCATGCCCTCGATGCTATCGTGCGCGCCCGGCTCCTCCCGCGAGCCGTAGAGGTTTTTCGCCAGCGCGCGATACAGGATGTCGTTCACGAGCGTGGATTTGCCGCTGCCCGAGACGCCCGTCACCACCGTGAACACGCCCAGCGGTATCTCCACGTCGACGTTCTTCAGGTTGTGCTCTCTCGCGCCGCCGATCTTCAAAAACTTCCCGTTGGGACAACGCCGCACCGCGGGTATGGGAATTTCCAGCGCCCCGCCGAGGTATCGTCCGGTGAGCGAGGCGGGATTGGCCGCGATGCTCGCCGGCGTGCCGCTCGCCACCAGTTGGCCGCCCAGGCGTCCCGCGCCCGGTCCCAGGTCGATCACGAAATCGGCGCGCTCGATCGTCTCGGCGTCGTGCTCCACCACCAGCACCGTGTTGCCCAGATCGCGCAGCGCTTCCAATGTTTGCAGCAAACGTTCATTGTCGCGCGGGTGCAGCCCGATGGAGGGCTCGTCCAACACGTACAGCACGCCGCGCAACTTGGAGCCGATCTGCGTCGCCAGCCGGATTCGTTGGCCTTCGCCGCCGGAGAGCGTCGCGGCGGAGCGGTCCAGGCTCAGGTAGTCGAGACCGACCGCGGAGAGAAACTCGAGCCGCCTGCGGATTTCATCCGCGATGCGGCCCGCAATCTGCTCCTCGCGGTCCGTGAACTGCCACGCGCGCACGGTCATGAGCGCGCGCGAGATGGGCATCTCCGTGAACTCGGCGATGGAGAATCCTTTGACACGGACGGCCAGGCTGGACGGTCTGAGACGCCGTCCCTTGCACTCCGGGCACGGGCTCGCCGACATATAATCGGTCAGCCATTCCCGGTAATCCTCGGTGGCCTCCTCAAAGGTGTTTTGAAGAATCGCGAGGATGCCCGGGAAGCCGTTTGCGCCCGCCAGCAGTTGCGTTTGCGCCTTCTTGCTCAGCTTCTCGAACGGCTTCGAGATGTCGATTCCCAGAGTGCGCGCGCCATCCGTTAGCCGGTGCTGCATGTAGGCCGATCCGGCGCCCGGCCCCAGGCCTCCCTCGAGCAGCGGCTTCGAGAAATCCACAATCACCTTGCCCGGATCGAATCGCCACTGGCTTCCCAGTCCCATACAGGATTCGCACGCGCCATAAGGGCTGTTGAAGGAAAACGAGCGCGGCTCCAGTTGCGGCACGCTGGCGCCGCATTCCGTACACGCCAGTTCCCGGGAGTAGAGGCGCTCTTCGCCGCCCACAACCACAATTGTCACCAGACCATTGGCGAGCTTGGTGGCCGTATCAATGGAAGCTTCCAGGCGTTTCTCGATTCCCGGCTTCACCACCAGACGGTCCACAACCACTTCAATGGTGTGATTCTTGCGCCGGTCCAGAACGAACTCTTCGTCAAGCGAACGGAGGATGCCGTCTATGCGGGCGCGGAGAAAACCCTGCCTTGCAAATTTCTCCAGATCCTTCTTGTACTCTCCCTTGCGCCCGCGCACCACCGGCGCGAGCACCATGATGCGAGGCTCGCCCGATCCGCCCGGCTTCAGGCTCAGCACGTGGCGCAGAATCTGCTCCGTGGTCTGCCGCGAAATCTCCTGCCCGCACAGCGGACAGTGAGGAACACCGATGGAGGAATACATCAGGCGCAGATAGTCGTAGATCTCCGTGGTGGTTCCAACCGTGGATCGCGGGCTGCGGCTGGTCGTCTTCTGCTCGATCGAGATGGCGGGGCTGAGCCCCTCGATGGAGTCCACTTCGGGCCGCTCCATCTGGTCGAGAAACTGGCGCGCGTACGTCGAGAGCGTTTCCACGTACCGGCGCTGCCCCTCGGCGTAGATGGTATCGAAGGCCAGGGAGCTCTTGCCGGACCCGCTCAAGCCGGTTACGACGGTGAGCGTGTTCCGTGGAATCTCGACGTCCAGATTTTTAAGGTTATGCTGGCGCGCGCCATGCACGCTGATACGGTCGAGCATAGTGGGAGTCGGGAGGGAGGCCCAGCTTCTATTGTGGCGCGCGGCGCGTAGCGGCGCAAATACGAAACTTCAGCTTGACGCAGCAGCACGCAGACTGAGCCGCGACTGTAAGGAGCGGTTGCAGGGTGCCCGGACCGCTTCCTACGGGCGCGGCTCAGAAAAAGCTTATGCGCACCCCCGGCAGAAACGCGGAAGCGGCGCTACTGCAATTTCCAGGCGTCGTCGAACAGCCCGGCCAGCGCCACCCGGTCTTCCGGCCCAAGAATTGCGTAGTCGCCCAAGCGGGGGAACAGCAGGGCGTTGGTGCCGCGAAATTCTTTCTCATGAAAGGTGTGGCCGCTGTTGACGACCACATAGCGCTTTGGGTTGAGCGGATTGGGATAAATCAGGACCGGCATGTGGTCGCCCGCCGGAAACTTCCGCGAGCCAACTTGAACGAACTGTGTATTCCATTGGATGGGAAGGCGCGCCGCGATGCGGGCGAGAACGTTGTTGCTTCCCGGATCGCCGAAGAGAATCAGATTGTAATCCGCAATGTCCCCGTCCGAGACTTTCGCGTCGTCCCGCACAAGCACGTCCCCTCGGAGCCACTTCGCGAACTCCCTGGAAAACAGATCGAAGGCCGCCATGGCGCGGTCGTGTACCTTGGGATGGAGGGGTTCGCCGGTGGGGCGCACGCAAAGGAAAGGACCGCGAAACGCGTCGTCAATCGGTCCTTGCAGCCCATGCACTTTTCTCAGCCCGGCATCGCCCGAAGACGCCGCCTGCCATTTGCCCTGCCTCTTTTCGAGCGCCGCATGGAAGGGCAGCTTCTGGCCGTCGATATCGATGCCCGATCCTTTGTCGAGTTTGAGCCGGGCCACGTTTTTAGTCCGGATGGTCAACGCGCCGCTCTCGCTTTTGACGGCATCCACTTCGACCCGCCCGTAATGCTTTTCTAGACCTTCAACTTCGACCCAATAGGACCGGTTAAAGCGCGTCGTATAGGTTACGAAGCGGATACGCTCGGGCGGCTTCCTCCCCATGCGTACGGCCACTTCGATGAACTCGTCCGATTCGTGCTTGCTATCGACGTGAAACTTGTGGCCGATCTGGGGGCCGACCAGGAACAGCGCACGCAGGTCCGTCCCCGTCCAGCGGAACGGGGGTTCGGCTTTGAAGTGAAAACCTTCTCGCGTGAGCTGCTCGCGGATGTTCACCGACGCGGTCAGTTGCGCATCCAACTCGCCGCCATAGCCGACCGTGGGGACGTTGAACGCGTTGAGCGCGTAATCGACCGCGTCATAGATATGCAGCGGCGCGGCCTGGTAGGGCGGCAGATCGGGTTGCTTTGCGTACTTTACCGTATCGGTAAAGCCGGCTCCGGCTTCGATGGCCGCCCATCGGTCCGGATAGTGCAACCCGATGTGCCACGTTCCGGCGCCGCCCATGGAGAAGCCACGAAGGACAATGCGATCGTCGTCAATCCGGTAGCGCTTTTTGACGGCGGCAATGGCCTCCATCACGTCGGTTTCGCCCGCCCACCGGTAGGCATTATTGGTACGGCCGAAGACTTCGAGCTGGATGAAATTCTGCGCGGGCGGAGCCGGTTTGCCGAGATCTTGCGCGGCGAGGAAACTGACTTCGTTCAGTCTCGCGTTGCGGCCATGCAGGATGACGTCGAGCCGCACGCTGCGTTTGGCGTCATAGCTTTCCGGCACGACCACGGCATAAGGCTGGAGACTGCCGTCCACGCGCGAGCGGTAGGCCAGGGAAACGCGGCCTTTGCGATTCTTCCATGAAGCCTGCCCGCGCTCCAGTTCTTTCGCCCGCTCCAGGCCTCGCGCGAGCACGGCCAGCGTGTCCGCGACCGTCTCTTTCCTGAAAAACTCTTCGTCGTAGCGGAGAATCCACTCTCCGGCTTTCCGATAAATCGCGACGTCCGCCAGAAGCTCGGGGTCCGCGCCGCGGGTTTCCAGCTTCCGGACCGCATCCGTCAGTTCGGTGAGGCGTGCGCGGATCTGCTCGCGCTGTTGCGCGGTGGGAGGAAAGGGCTGCGCCAGGGCGGCGCCGGCCGCAAGGAGTATGGCGAGGACGTTTCGCATCGGAACCTCGCCAGCTACGATAACATGCGTCCGCCCGCTCCGTTCCGATACATTGGAGGAAATGACTGCTGCCCTCTTCCCGACTGCCCGGACCATCGAAGAAGCAAGCGAGCGCATCCGCTCCATCGCGCGGCGGACGCCCGTCCTCACCTCGCAGAGCTTCGACGCTCACGCGAACTGCGAGGTTCATTTCAAATGCGAGAACTTTCAGAAGGGCGGATCGTTCAAAATTCGCGGCGCCTCGAACCTGATTCTCTCCATTCCCAAGGCCGGCCTGGAGAAGGGCATCGTGGCGTATTCATCCGGGAATCATGCCCAGGCGGTGGCCATCGCGGCGCGGCACGTGGGCGCGCCGGCAACCATCGTGATGCCGGCCGACGCTCCGCGCTCGAAACTGGAAGCGACGGCGGCGCAGGGCGCGCGCATCGTCACTTACGACCGTCTGCGCGAGAGCCGCGAGGAGATTGCCGCGCGCATCCTGGAAGAATCCGGCGCCACCCTGGTGCCTCCCTTCGATCATCCCTGCATCATGGCGGGGCAGGGAACCACGGCGCGCGAGTTTCTCGAACAGGCGCCAGGCATCGAGGCGCTGATCACTCCCGTAGGCGGGGGCGGGCTGCTCTCGGGTTGCGCCGTGGCTGCGCGCGCAGGGAAGCCGTCAATTCGCATTTTGGGCGCCGAACCCGAGCTGTCTAACGACACGTTCTTGTCGCTTCAGGCGGGCCGCCACGTGGAGGTCGATCCTTCGAGAACCATCGCCGACGGCCTGCGCGCGCCTACTCCCGGTAAGCTGACGTTTCCCGTGATTCAGAGCCACGTCGAGCGCATCCTGCTGGTCAGCGAAGACGAGATTCGGGCCACGGTGAAGTTCCTGCTGACGCGCATGAAGATTCTGGTGGAGCCGAGCGGCGCGGTTGCCGCCGCGGCCGTGTTCTTTCGCAAGCTGCCGGAGGAGATCCGGTCCGTGGGCGTGGTGCTGTCGGGAGGAAACGTGGACTTCGATCAGCTTGTCCGCTACTAAGAGGACTAAGCGCTCTGGACGTGCGTGGCGACAGAACGGCCGCCCGAGCGTAAGAGTGGCTTGGTACCATCGAAACAGAGGGAAATCTGCTATGACCGTTCATCTCGATTGGCCGCCCGACGTTGTTGCTCGCCTCAGCGAAGAAGCACGTCAGCGGGGGCTGTCTTTCGACGCGTACGTGCTCCAAGCCGTTCTTGAACGGAAGCCTCAGAACGGGACTCCCGCCCCCGGTGAAGCCGAGAGGCAGCGGGCTCGCGAAGAAGCGGGCCGAAGCATTCGCGAACTTCGCAAGGGCAACGTCCTCGGACCGGATCTCAGCACTCGCGACCTTATTGAAGAGGGTCGGCGTTTTTGAGTGCTTTCGTTCTTGACGCGTCGATCACAGCTGCCTGGTGCTTCGAGGATCAGGGCACTCCCTACACGGATGCCGTCCTTCAGGCAGTTATCGACGGAGCGGATGTCTTCGTTCCCGCCATTTGGAGAGTCGAAGTCGCGAATGTGCTTGTAGTTGCCGAGCGGCGGAAAAAGATTGTACCCGAGAAAAGCGCGCGGTTCATCCAAGAGCTACAGCGATTTACGATTATCGTGGACGTTGACGGTCTGAATGAGGTGTTTAACGCCGTTATCAGCCACGCAAGGCTGTACCAGCGGAGCGCCTACGACGCTTCATATCTGGAGGTTGCTCATCGTCGTGGGCTTCCTTTCGCTACGAAGGATAAGCCGCTCAGGGCTGCCGCGGACGCACTTCGGATTTCGGTTTTTCAGCCGTGACAGCCGCGTGGGGCGCAGGGGACTGAACCGCGAAACCTGATATTCTGAAAAATAATCCCTAAAATCTTCACGTACAGGAGAAACTCCAACCGATGGCAGTTAAAGTAGCGATCAACGGTTTTGGCCGCATCGGCCGTAATGTGGTCCGGGCGGGATTGAATCGCCAGGACGTCGAGTTTGTCGCGGTCAACGATCTTACGGACACTGGAACTCTGGCCCATTTGATGAAATACGACTCCGTCCTCGGGCCTCTCGATGCGGATGTCAAAGCAGAGCCGGACGCCATAATCGTCAACGGAAAACGGATCAAGGTTTTCGCCCAGAAGGATCCCGCTCAACTGGACTGGAGCTCGGTTGGGGCGGAGATCGTTGTGGAATCGACGGGAAGGTTTACCGACGCCAAGGACGCCTCCAAGCACCTGCGGGGAACAGTCAAGAAGGTGATCATTTCGGCGCCGGCGAAGAACGAGGACATCACCGTAGTCCTCGGCGTGAACGACGGCAAGTACGACCCAGCCAAGCACAACGTCGTCTCCAACGCGTCCTGCACTACCAACTGCCTGGCTCCCCTGGTGAAGGTGCTCCATGAGAAGTTCGGAATCCAGAAGGGGTCGATGACAACGATCCACAGCTACACCAACGACCAGAACGTCCTGGATTTTCCGCATGCGGATTTGCGCCGCGCGCGCGCCGCCGCGCTGAACATGATTCCGACCACGACCGGGGCCGCCAAGGCCATCGGACTGGTGATGCCGGAGCTCAAGGGCAAACTGGACGGCTATGCCATGCGCGTCCCCACACCGAACGTGTCCGTGGTGGATCTGGTGGCCGTTCTCGATAAAAACACATCCACGGAAGAGGTGAACGCGGCGCTGCGCAAGGCCGCGGAAGGATCGCTGAAGGGCATCCTGGCCTATACGGAGGACCCCGTGGTGTCGAGCGATATGCTGCGCAATCCCAACAGCTCCATCGTGGACGCGGGGATGACGAAAGTGCTGGATGGCAACCTGGTGAAGGTTGTCTCCTGGTACGACAACGAATGGGGATATTCCTGCCGCATCGTCGACCTGATCGCGTTTCTCGCCAAGAAGGGACTGGCGTAAGTTCGAGCCGGGGGATTTAAGCGGACTGTTTCCCCATCGAGAGTGCGCGCTCGTTTTTCTGGTTATAGAGAATCTCATCGGCCCGCGCTACCAGGTGCTCGCAGGATTCTCCCGGCTGGTGGGCGGCTACACCCGCGGACGCGGCAACCAGAACCTTGATCTCCCGGAGGCGAAGCGGAATCAGATATTCGCCTCCGCACCGCTCCACCATCTGACTGGCGCGCGCCTCTGCCTGTTCGAGAGGACAGCTCAGTATGGCGAGAAACTCGTCGCCGCCCCATCGGCAGACCACATCGCGGGCGGCCAGTTGGGTCTGCAGCGATTTGGCGAAGATTCGGAGAACTTCATCGCCGCAGAGGTGTCCCCATTTGTCGTTGACTTTCTTGAAGTAGTCCAGGTCGATCACCACGATTGAGAAGGGATCTCCGTCCGCTATGCGCTGCGCCAGCAGGCGCTCGCCTTCCCGCCGGTTGGGGATATTGGTAAGAGCATCGGTGGCGGCCAACTCCTCCACCTGCCGCAGACGCGCTTGAAGGCCTCGCAGTTCCGCCTCCATCCGGCTGACGGCCGCGCGGTTCTCCGATTGAACCGTCTGCGCCGAGTCTCGCATGGCGCCCACTTCCACGCGAAGACCCTGGCGAATCTGATGCAAGTCGTCGCAGCGAGAGAGATCTTCGAGCTTCTTGGCAAAGTTCTGGAACTGAAGCCCGCACGCGTTGGCGTTGGCATTCATCTCTCCCGCCGCCTTTGCCAACAGGACAAGAATCTCTCGAAAATCCTCCTCTCTTCGGCTCAGATGTCCTGCCGACTCTTCGCTGTACCGCTTCAACTCGGTGGAAAGGGCCAGCGAAGCCCCGTAGAGATCGGCGGGCGACGGCTGCTCGGGAATCCCGGTCCGAAGGTTTTGCAACCGGTTCTGGTGCCGCGACCACAGCTCCCGATGTACCGGAAGGGCGTGTTCCTCAGTATCGCGGAGGGCTGCGATGAAACATTCGAGAGCCGCGCGAAACAGGTCGTTGTACCTGCCGATTTCATCCAAGGACTTCTTGAGCGAAATCATTCAAAGAGGAGATCGGAGGAACCGGGGCGATACTTTAATCCCGATTTTGGAAGTCTGCGGTGTGTAAAATAGTACCCCATGAAGCGAACCCTCGGGTTTCTCATCCTCCTTTGCGTTGCCGCCGTTCTCGCGTTACGGCATACGAGCGGGTGGCAGGTTTCGACGCCCGCACAGGCCGCGCGGCAAACCGTATTGATCACGATGGGGCTCGGCGCCAAGTCGGTCGAGCCGTGGGATGGAACCGCGCGCGTCACCGGGGGCACGCTCACACTGACCGAGGGCCGGCATTTTTCGGCGGACGACGCCGTGACCGGACCGGGCGCGTGGAAGTGCGTCACGCGGCGTGACGAAGTAGCGCCCTTCGCCGACATCCATTACACGGAGATGCGTCCCGGCTCGCGGCCGGACGTGCTGTTCCAGCCGGTGGGCGTCTTCCTTACCGTGGACAACGCGGCATCGGCCCGCGTTTCGATAACGACAAAACAGGGCAGTTTTGATTTTTCCGCAACGGAGATCTCCGGGGAGCCGAAGGTTTTCCTGAATGGCCGCGCCGCCGCCTCGCTCGCGCCCGCTGCCCAGGCGCTCAGCAGTGTGCAATACGAGGACGACGAGCCCTCCATCGCGGCGGGTCCCAACGGAGGACTTGCCGTTGCTTGGGTTGCCTACCGCGAGCGCGCCGACCGCGTTCTGTTACGCACGCTTTCGAGCGGCTCTTGGTCCGCGCCGGAAGAGGTCACGGCGAAACCGGGCGACATCTTCCGCACGTCCGTGACGGGAACGCTTACGGGGTCCGGCGCGGGCGACTTTTGGGTGTTCTGGAGCGAGCGCGAGGGCGAGCGCTGGCACATCTGGGGACGGCGGAAGAAGGGCGGCGCGTGGCGGCAGCCCGTGCGCGTGAGCGGCGAGGGATCGAACACGTTCCACCGCGCGGCATCTTCGCCGGACGGGCGCGTTGCCGTGGTCTGGCAGAGTTTTCGAGGCAGGCAGAGCGACATTTACGTGCGCACGCTGAATGGCGACGCCTGGGCGCCCGAGATCCGGATGAGCGAATCGCCGGCCAACGACTGGGAACCCGCCGTGGCGATGGCCGCGAACGGCGCCGTGCACGTGGCCTGGGACAGTTACGATAAGGGCAACTACGATATCTTCTTGCGCTCCGTTGAAGAAGGCAGACCCGGTCCGCTGCGCGCCGTGACGTCCTCGCCTAACTTCCAGGCGCACGCTTCGGTCGCGGTGGACGCCGCGAACCGGCCTTGGGTGGCCTGGAATGAGAGCGGCGTGAACTGGGGCAAGGATCAGGGCTTCCTCATCACCGTGCCTCTATCCGTGCCGCTGCACCAGGAGCGCTGGATTCGCATGGCCGCCTGGAGCGGTTCGGGCTGGCAGGAGGTAAGCGCTAGGCCGGACGAGAAGTTCCCGGAGGCGATGCGCCGCAATGCCGAGCATCCGCAGATCGCCTTTGACGGGCAGGGGACGCTCACCATGCTGTTCCGCCACTGGACGCGCAGGGTGTCGCGCTCCATTGGCAGCCCTCTTGTCTGGGAGAACTATCTTACGCGGCTCGATGGAGACACGTGGGCTGCGCCGCAACCGCTTCCGCACAGCGGCGGCTCCATAGAGAAACATCCGGGCATCGCGCACTCCACCACGGGCGAGCTGTGGGCCGCCTGGATGACCGACAACCGGCCCTTCGCCACCATGGTGCCGGAGAACGCCGAAATCTATACCGCCCGGCTGGGCGCGCCGCGCGCATCGAAGCCGGCCGCGCTGCAGGCGCTCGTGGAGCCATTCGTCGAAGAGATCCCGGTTCACGCACGAGAGGCCGACGACGTCAAAGCGATTCGCAATTACAGCATCGCCAACGCCGGCAAGCAGTACAAGATCTATCGCGGCGACATGCACCGCCACACCGACGTTTCGCAGGACTTCAAGTACGATGGCTCATTGATTGAGGTCTACCGCTACGGCTTCGATGCCGCGGGGTTCGACTATATCGCTCCCACCGACCACCAGACCGGCTTCGATCAGGAGTTCACCTGGTGGCAGAACCAGAAGCTGGTCGACCTTTTCCTGGTTTCCGGCTCTTTCACGCCCCTGTTCGCTTACGAGCGCAGCCTTCGCTTCCCCAATGGCCACCGGAATATCGTCTTCGCGCAACGGGGAGTGCGCACCTTTCCTGTGCCTCCCGAAGAGCGCGACGGCAAGGAAGGCGCGGCGAAGCTCTTCGCACACCTGCGCGAGAATCGCGGCATTTCCATGCCTCATTCTTCCGCAACCGCGCAGGGAACCAACTGGCGCGACAACGATCCGGAGGTGGAGCCGCTGATGGAGATCTACCAGGGCTACCGAACCAGCTACGAATACGAGGGAGCGCCGCGCGCCGCCTCCACGCTCAACCAGCACGCCCAGAAGAGCGGCTGGGAACCTTCCGGGTTCTGGTGGAACGCGCTCGAGAAGGGATACAAGATCGGCGTGCAGTCCAGCTCCGACCACTGGTCGACGCACATCTCCTACGCCTGCCTGATCACGGAGAACTTCACACGGGAAGGTTTGATGGACGCCATCCGCAAGCGCCACGCCTACGCGGCTACGGACAATATTGTTCTCGATTTCCGCGCGCGCTCTGGCGAGCAGACGTACATCATGGGCGATGTCTTCACGGCGCAACAACCGCCCCGGTTGAGCGTGCGCGCCATTGGCACCGGAACCATCAAGCAGATTGACATCGTCAAGAACCGGAAGTTCGTCTATACGGTGCGGCCGGGTGCGAAAGAGGTCTCCTTCGAATTTACGGATAAGGAGATCGGACCCGGAGAGAGTTATTACTATGTGCGCGTGCTTCAGGAGGACGGTCAGTTGGCGTGGGGCTCGCCGGTGTGGGTGAAGAAGGAGTAGGAGGGGCCGGGCGGCCCCGACCTGGCTCGAGTCGAGCGGCGAACATCTGCGGGTCGAGAGCATCATACGGCGGTGTGGCCCTGATTCCCAGGCATCAGTAGCGATAGACTGGAGAGATGGCGAAGGTTGTTGACCCACGACATCTGCCCGACGCGCGAGTCTTCATCCCGGGGCTCAAGCCCCCGGTTCGGGAGTTCTCCCCCGTTGATGACGGCGATCCGTCCGAAGTCGACGCTTTCAATCGAATGATCAGGGAACTTCGTAATCAGAGCCCAGCGGTCCGCCCCGACGTGAGATGAGCGTCCTGCTTGTCGACACGAATGTGGTTTCGATCCTATTCAATCGGCGGCATTCGCTACGGCAAGCTTGCATCGATGCTGTCGCCGGGCATCAGTTGGTGATTTCGTTCATGACGCGGGCTGAGCTGTTGCTGTGGCCGACCGCCAACAATTGGGGAGAAGCGCGGCGCGCCGCTCTCGAACAGCATACGGCGTTGTACCTCACGCTGTACCCGGATGAGCGCACCTGCGCGATCTGGGCGACGGTGGTGGATCGATGCCGCCGCGCCGGACAGCCAATTCAGACGGCAGACGCCTGGATCGCTTCAGCGGCCCGTCAGTGGGGCTGCCCGCTAGTAACAACGGATTTCGGAGACTACGCGGCCGTAGACGATCTTGACGTAGTGCCGATTCGATAACCCGCACAGCAGAAAGCGCCGGCCATTCGGCGCGACGGGCGTCATACGGCTATGTGGCTTCCGAACTTCCTCGGAATCAGCGGTTGTCCGACATCGCCAGAAAAGACCAGAGCGAAAAGATTCGGCTACTCTGAATTCAGTGATAGACCGGCTCGGCATTCGCTGGCTTCTCTGGTCAATGACACAGCCGAAGACGTTCTATGTTCTCGGTGCCGGGGCCTCTGCCGGTCTGGTTCCGTTTACTGCTGATACACGGCGCTTAATCCGCGACTGGTACTTCGATTTAGGGATGTTTCCCGTCACTACCGCTCGGCGGTCATCACCGCTGCATGATCGGGTCGCTCGACACCCGAACAAAGGAGAATATGGACTCCCCGACTTGTTCTTAGATGATATCCCTGGTTCAACGCTCGAACTGCTGGCCCAAAAGGTGTGGTCTCCGCCGTTTGAAGCCAAGGCCCCGTCTCAGTACGCGGTCCTCCGTAGATGTGAGCCGGGAGCGATTTTCAGCTTTAATCTGGACGGCCTTGCCGGATTCTACCTCCGCGACTTTCATCTTGTTTTCGAGCCGCATGGCAGCGTTGATCGCTTCTGGACCAGCGATCCAGAGTTTCACGAACGATTGGCGTGGTCGCTCGACGGATGGCTACCGCCGATCCGGCCTAAGATTCTGCCAGGGCCGGAACCGTCATTCATTACGAGTACGCGGGCTTATCTCGATGCACGCACTCACCTTCGAACCGCAACTGTGCTCATCATCCTGGGATATTCGTTCGGAATTTTTGGATGCCGCATGGATGATATCGAGTCATTTGAATATCTGATCGAGAATCAGTCAAGAGCACGATCACCGATTCTCGTCGTGTCACCTGATCCGGAGCCAACTGTGGCCCACATTGAGGCCCGACTGCGCTGCAACCGCGTCAGGCCGATTGTTATTTACTGGGATATCTTCTCAAACGTTCTGAATGCGCTAATGGGCGAATCCGGTCGGGTGTCGGACTGGCTGCCTGACTCGCAACTCGACCATCTACTCGCCTTATACGGGCGCGCGCTCGCCGGCGACGGGCGCCGATTTCGCTGAGGCAGGTTGCCATATTTGGTGGCATTGAGTTGGATACGACTGCGGTCGCTCCACGCGAGCGCGCCAAGCGGGCGATGGGTACTCTTTAACCCCGTAGTGTCGAGAGCCGGGCGCCCCGTGACGCCCATCACGGATTACCCGCCACATGGCGACTACACAGAAGCTATCGTGCCCCTATCGCTACCGCAAGGCGTTCGAGGCTGCTTCGAGGTCGGCAATCTCCGCTCTCCGCTTGGCCACAGAGTCTCCAGTCAAAGCTCCCAGATCCACCATTCGCTGCTCAATCTGTAGCTGCCGCTGAGCCACCGCGATCTCCTCTTCGAGCAACGCTTTGACTTGTCCCCTCGCAGCAGAGCGATCGTCGGGTGACGAGGAAAGGAGTCGGCTCTTCCATTCGGCAAAGCTCCTACGTGTTGCCAGTAGATCGCGCCGCCGCTCGGCCACCGTACTGTCGTTAGACGCTCCCAGTTGGAACCGGCGCTCCTCCTCGTCCAACTGCTGTAAGGCAATCTGAATTTCTTCCTCGAACAGCGCCGCAACCCGCGAGACTGAAGCGTTATCACGCAGGGCAACAGCACGTCGGGCCCTTGTCAATTCCCGGCGATGCAGGGTCACATCTGCGGCCGTTGATGCGCCGAGTTGGAAGCGCCGCTCCTCGGCTCGAAGCCGTTCAGCTGCCTCATCGGCCGTTCTGGCCAGTGGATCATTGGGCACTTGGCTCAAGAACAACAACATCGTCGTGACAGCAATCGAAGTCATGGTCAAATGCCTCGCCTTCAACTAAGCGATACCATTCCAGGTCAACTGCGCGCAAGGGGCCACCCCAAGACCGATCCAGCAACGAGTGATTTCTCACGATCAACGCCGGAGGGTTTACAAATCCATGTTGACGGTTTGTCGGCATCCCGGACTTGGGCGAGGAAGCTGGTCTGGCCTTAAGTTAACGCGCCTGGCGCGGCCCTACCTCGCGCGAAACCGGCGCCAGTTTTCCTGAAACGCGGATGGAACGTACTCCATCACGGCCCCTTGTGCCCGCAGCTTCTTGGTCAGCGCCGCCGTGTCGATATCCTGCACGGGGCGGTTCCCTTCGATCGCCATCTTCGCCGCAACTCCCGCCGCATGTCCGAGGATCATATACTGGGGCTCCATGCGCACGGAGGAATATGCGACGTGGCTGGCCGAAAAGCAGACCGGCACCAGCAGGTTCTGGGCTTCATCGCGCTTCGGCGTCATGATGCGGTATGGGATCTGGTACGGCGTAACCGCGACCTGCATATCGCCTTCGTTCACCACGAAGCCATCCCGCGTGGGTACGCGCTGAATATTGTGAGAGTCGCTGTTGTAAGAGCCCATGCCGATCGGGTCGGGTTTCGTCAATTCCGTTTGCAGATCCTTTTGGGTCATCACGAAGCTGCCCACCATGCGGCGCGCCTCGCGGACGTAGAGCTGGTGCGGCCAGTGATTCGTATCGGCGAATTCGTCTTTCGCGAGTCCCCACCGGTTGACCTCTTCTTGCAGGTCCGGCGGCACCTGCGGATCGTTCGCCAGGAAGTAGAAAAACCCGGCAATGTAATCGACGTGCGCCTGCCAGATCTCGTCCCGCTTCCGGTAATCGGCTTCGGGATACTCCCAGCTTCCGCCGATGTAGTCGGTGGAGAAAGCCCCGTTGTTGTTCACATCCAGCTTGTTGTTGGGAATGGGGTCGGGCTTCATCACCTGATTGATCCGCGGCGCGCGGCCCGCCTCCGCGGCCATCGCCTTCAGCATCCTCGCGAGCAGTTCGTATCGCGCGGGCGAATAGCTCGCCGGCTTCGGGAACGGAACCTGATTAGCTTTGTCGCTGGAAAAGCACAGGCGAAAGTTGTACGCCTGTACCTTCTTGTCCGCGGCTCCCGGCGCCCCGCGCTCACCGCCGTACACTTCCGGCAGCAGTTTGCCATCGGCGCCGAATGGGGAGATTTTCACTGTGAACTGGTGCTTGGGAGTATCGCCGCGCACGCCGGCGAGGGACTCGCCATATTGCGGCATGCCTTCGCGTCCCCACGTATACGAGACACCGGCCTGGGCCATCAGATCGCCTTCATAGCTGGAATCGGAAAAGACCTTCGCTTCGAACGACTGGCCGTTCTCCATGAAGATCTCGATCACGCGCGCGCCCTCTTTTCTGACGCCGGTCTTCTCGCGAAGGCGGTGATTGTAGAGAACGGTGACCCCCGCCTCCCTGGCCATCTCGCGGAATATGTTCTCCGCCACGTGCGGCTCGAAATTCCAGGACGCTTCCTGTCCGAACTGCGACATCCTGTAGTGCCGGCCGGCGCGGAAGAAGAATTCGAGTGAATAGCCCCCGATCACTTCCTTTCTGCCGTAGTCGGTCCAGCCCAGGCCTCCCGACATCATGCCGCCCAGATGGCTGCGCGGCTCGAGCAAGGCCACCTTCAGCCCTTCGCGCGCCGCGCTTACCGCGGTAAGGACGCCGCCGGCCGTCCCTCCGTATACCACCACGTCGAATTTTTCGCCGCCCGTCAAAGATGCGGCCAGAACAAGACCTGCCAGTAATGTCTTTTGCATTCGGAAGCTCGCTCAATTCTATATAACAGATGAACGAGGATTTTACTTTCCGATACAGAACGTCGAGAAGATGCGGTTGAGAATATCGTCCGCGGTGGTGGCGCCGGTGATACCGTCGATGGCTTCGAGACCGTTGTGCAGGTCGATCAGCAGCATCTCGTGCGGGATGCTCTCTTCAATCGCGCGGCGCGCTCTTTCCAGGTGCTCGACCGCTTCGCGAAGCAGCCGCACATGGCGCAGGCTGGTAATAAAACCGCTGGCCGGGTTCTCCTGTGCGTGAGGCAGCACGGCGCGGCGTAACTGCTCGATGCCCTCGCCCGTGAGGGCGGATACGGCGACGGCGCCTTCGGGAAGCTCGGCCTGACGTGGCAGATCGCATTTATTGCCTGCCAGGAGCCACCGCCCTTGGTTCCGGGCGTGCTCGATGAGCGTGAAATCTTCCGATGTCAGGGGCGCCGATACGTCCGTCACGACGATCGTCAGGTCCGCATCCGCCATGGCCTGAAAACTGCGCTCGATGCCGAGCGTCTCCACCAGCCCTTCGCCCGTGCGGATGCCGGCCGTATCGACCAGCTTCACGGGAATCCCGCCGATGGCGGCCACCTCGCTGACCAGGTCGCGAGTGGTGCCGGGAATATCGGTGACGATGGCGCGGTCCTGCTCCAGAAGCCGGTTGAACAGGCTGCTCTTGCCGACATTCGGCCGCCCCACAATGGCCAGCGTCATCCCGGAGTGCACCAGCTTCCCGTAGGTAAAGCTGGCTGTCTGCCTCCGCAGCGCTTCGAGAACCGCATCGACGCGGCGCAGCAGCTCCGCATCCGGCGCGACGTCGATATCGTCTTCCGCGAAGTCGATGCCCGCCTCGAGCAGGGCGATCAACTCGATCAGGCTTTCCTTGACCGGCAGAATCTGCCGCGACACTGAGCCTTCCACCTGCCGCGCCGCAACACGAGCCTGATAGAGCGTGGTGGCTTCGATCAGATCGCGCACGGCTTCGGCCTGGGGCAGATCGATCCGGCCGTTCAGGTAGGCGCGCAGCGTGAACTCTCCGGGCTCCGCCAGGCGCGCTCCCGCATCCACGGCCCGCTCCACGGCGCATTGCAGAACCACGGGCGAGCCGTGACAGGATATTTCGATCGAGTCCTCTGCGGTGTAGGAGCGCGGGCGCTCAAAGAACGAGACTACGACCCGATCCACCATGCCGCCCTCGGAATCGGTCAGCTCCGCAAGCTGCGCGCTCCACGGCCGCCATTCCGGGTCTTTTTGAAACTGAAGAATGCATTCGGCGACTTGCCGCGCGCGAGGACCGGAAATGCGGACCACGCCCAGCCCCCCTCGTCCGGGCGGCGTCGAAATCGCTACGATCGTATCGCCGGAATTCAATTTTGAGCGAAGTTAGCGGCGGGCGTTGCGGCTTCTGGGCGCCGGCCGGCCGGAGTCGTTCCCTCTTGGGACCGGAGCCTGAGCGGGGGTACGCATGCCGGCCGGATAGATCACGACCTGGCGGTGCGGGCCGATGCCGGCGCTCTCGCTGCGCACAGCATGCTCGTTGCGCAGGGCCACGTGAATCACGCGCCGCTCGCGGCTGTTCATGGGATTGAAGGCGAAGGGCACGCCGGTGCGCTTGACGCGCTCGGCCGCGGTTGTCGCGCTCATCCGCAACTCTTCAATGCGAAGCATGCGGTGATCGTTGGCGTCGAAGCAGATCCGCGAGTGGTCTTCGGAGGCCATGCGCAGCGCCTCCATCGTCAGATGCTCCAGGGCGAGAAGCACCTCGGCCCGGTTCGCCAGGAGAAGGTCCACATCCTCGCCGAAAAATTTCACCACCAGCTCGGGATTCTCGACGTCCGGATGTGCCGTCGCGCCTTCGCAGATTTCGTACTCGAGCGCAAAATTGGCGTTCATCAACAGGACGCGCAGGAACTGATCGATCTTCAAGCCGCTATTTTCTAGGGTGTACTTTCGCTCCACGACCTGGCTATTTCCTGTTGTTTTTTCGCTTCGGCTGCACGGCCTCCGCGGCGGCTGCGGCAATCGAGGTCCGGTTGAAGAACCACTGTTGCGCGATGCCCACCACGTTGCCGGTAAACCAGTATAATACGAGACCGCTTGCCGCGCTCAGGAACATGAAGCCGATCACCAGCGGCATGAACATCATCATCTTTTGCTGGTTCTTGTCCATTCCCGCCGAAGGCGTCATCCTCTGCATCAGGAACTGGGTGGCAATCATGGCGATGGGCAGCAGATAGAACGGATCGGGCCCCGAAAGGTCGCTTACCCACAGCCATCCCGCCTGGCGCATCTCGATGGAGACGGTGAGCACCGTGTAAAACGCGAAGAAGAACGGAATCTGCAGCAGAATGGGCACGCATCCGCCCATCGGGTTGACGCCATACCGCTTATAGAGCGCCATAACCTCCTGGTTCTGCTCCTGCTTTCGGGGGTCGCGCATGCCGATGTTCTTGTATCGCTCGTTGATGGCCGCGATCTGCGGCTGCAGCGCCTGCATTTTCTTCATCGACTTCATGCTGGTGATCTTCAGCGGGAACAGCGCGAAGTTGATCAGAATGGTTACCAGAACGATGGCCCAGCCGTAATTGTGCACAAAGCTGTCGTTCACCCAGTGAACCGCGAGGAACAGCGGCTTGGCGATGATCGAGAAAAAGCCGAAGTCCACCGCCTGCTCGAGCTTCGGGTTGACCGTCCGCAGAATCTGGATGTCCTTCGGGCCTACGAACAGGGAGAACTCGTTGCGCGCATCGCCGCCCACGGCCACGCCCACGTGCGGCTCTTCGGAGGCGACGTGCGGGGTTGCCACCGTATCGCTAAAGGTGCGTGTTTCCACGGAGCCGTTGCTCTTGGGCAGGAAGACAGCCATGAAGTAGGTGTCCTCAATGCCCGCGAACGAATAGGCGCCGGAGTGGGAGACGGGCGCTTCCTTGGCTTCGCTTGCGTCCAGGACCGCCAGGCTCGCTTCCGCGGGGTCGTAATACAGGCTGTGGCCCAGGGAGGCGGCATTGGTAACGGCCAGATCGCCGAATCCGCCGCGCCAGCCCAGCAGGTGCGGAATGCTCGTTCCGCCTTCGGTGACTTCGGAAGAGATCTCGCCTAAGTAGCTCCCCTTCGTAAACCGGAACGACTTGCGCGCCCAGGTCTTGCCGTCGGAATACTCATAGTCGACGCCCAACCCGTCCGCCGAGGGATGCGCCTGGTAGAGAACCTGATTGAGGTCCACGGAGGGCTTCTTGTCCTGGAAGACGAAATGAAACGGGTAGGAGACCTTGCCGGCCGCTTTGGCATTCACCAGATCGAGCGGTTTGCCGGTGCTATCGCTGTACTTTTTCAGCGTCCATTGCCGCACTACAGCGCCGCGATTGCTGAACTCCACGCGATAGAGGCCGTTCTCGACCGTGAAGACCTCCTCCGCCTGGCCTGCCACGGGCGGCGGCGGATCGGCAGTGGGGGCCGCCGTAGTCCCGGGCCTCTCCGCGACACGCGATGCCGCACTCTCGGCTTCGGCAGCTTGCTTCGTGGTTTGCTCCGCAACCGGTTTGGCCGGAGGAGCCTGCGACTTATAGAAATAGGGTGTCACGAACAGCACCGCGCCCATCAGAATGAAGGCAATGAGCATCCGCATTTCCATGGATAGCTCCCGCTTCTTCGTGGAGGCGCTCTTCGATTCGCCCGTAGTTAATTCCGCCATGATTTTATCGAACAGGATCCACGCCGCCGGCATGGAAGGGATGGCAGCGCGACAGTCGTTTTAAACCTATCCACACCCCCCGCGCCGGACCGTGTATTTCTACCGCCTGCCTCATATACTCCGAACAAGAGGGGTAAAAGCGGCAAGCTGACGGCAGCATCGGGGACACAAATAGTTTGTATGCGCGCAAGGCGCCTGTAATCACCCTTTGCATCGCTGAAACAACCTCTCGACCTCCCCGAGCACTTCGGAAAAGGGCGCATCCAGCACCCGAGGCCGCGGATTGAAGACAATCATCCAATCCGTATCCAATAACTCCAGACGCGACCGCACCGCCTCGCGCAGCCGCCGCTTCATTCGGTTCCGGTGCACGGCTCGTCCCAGTTTTCGAGAGACGGTAAACCCCAGGCGACCGCTTGGTTGGACATCTGACATTGGGGACGGAAGCGCTGCAGTCTCGCGCAGACAGAATGCCGTAAACAGGGGCCCCGAAAACCGCGAACCACCATCATAGACCTTTCGAAAGTCCGCGGACCGCAGGATTCGGGCACTCTTTGGAAAACCGCCGATTAGGAAACTCCGGCTACCGCTCAGCGCTGACGGTGAGCTTCTTGCGCCCGCGAGCGCGGCGCCGCGCGAGTACGGCACGGCCATTTTTCGTCTCCATGCGCGACCGGAAGCCGTGCGTCTTGGCCCGTTTGCGGTTGTTCGGCTGGAATGTTCTCTTGGGCATCGACGATTCTCTGGTTAATCTCTATTGGCTAATCTCTTTCAGTATAAAACAGCGGCGGGCTGGAGGCAAACCGGTTTAGCTCAGTGCGTCTCTATAAATTATAGTAATCTAAAGCGTCTAATTCAATGCAGAGGCATCCTCCGAGCCGGCGCGGATTCCTTTCCGTGCTAGCCCTCTTTCCGGCCATCGCAAAACTTGCCATCCGCGGCCTGAAAACCCGTAAATACACGATCGGCAGACGCGACTACCTGTTTGTTGAAATCGAGACCGATGGCGGAATTGCGGGCATCGGCGAAGGTTCCATCTCCGGCCGCGCGGAGATTGTGGAGCAGGCCATCCAGTGGTTCACGCCTTATCTGACGGGCAAAGACCCGGCAGGCATGGAAGATCACTGGAACCGCGGCTATTACCAGCTTTCCCGCTACCGGAATGGCCCGGTCCTGATGACCGCCCTGGCGGCCGTGGATATCGCGCTTTGGGACATCGAGGGCAAGCGACTGGGACAGCCCATCTGGCGGCTGGCCGGCGCTTCCGAGGCAAGGCCGATGCGCGTATATTACAGCCATTGGAGCCAGCATCTGGAGCCACGGACTCCGGAACGCCTGGCCGATCTGGCGGCAAAGACTCGAGCCGCGGGCTGGACCTGCGTCAAGTGGGTATTGCCGAAGGGCGGCTCGGAGCAGGAACGGCTGCGGCGGCTCACCGCTGAAGTGGAGGCTGTCCGCAAAGGCGGCGGCCCGGATCTCGACATCGCGCTCGAAATGTGGGAGACCTTCAGCGTCCGTTCCGCGATTGAGTTCGCGCGGGCCGTCGCGCCTTTCCGGCCGCTATTTATCGAGGAGCCGTTCTGGCGGGAAGCGCCGCACGCCCTCGGAGAGATCGCGGCGAAGAGTCCGGTTCCACTGGCCGGGGGGGAAGGTCTTGTGTCGCGTTACGAGTTCAAGCAACTGCTCGACGCGAAGGGCGCTCAGATCCTCCAGCCGGACGTGATCCACTGCGGCGGCATCACGGAGATCCGGAAGATCGCATCTCTCGGTGAAGTGTACGGCGCCGAGATGGCCCCGCACATGTACTACGGACCGGTCGCGCACGTCGCTTCGCTGCAATCCATGGCTTCGGTACGCAGCTTCCTGATGCAGGAATGGGACGCGGACATGGAGCCGGCGTTTCTCGGAATCACGCGGGGGACTTTTCCGAAGGTGGTCAACGGGCACGTGACGCTCTCCGATAAGCCGGGCTTGGGAATTGAGATCGACTGGGTGGAGTTCGAGAAGCGATTTCCGTACCGGGGTCAAAGCCTGCGCCCTCCGGGCGGACGTTAAGTGCTCCGGCGGTTCTTTGTGTTAACCTGCCCTACCAGAGGAGAAAATTCGTGAAAACAATTTCGTGCGTCACGATCGGAGCGCTCGCAGCCATGCTGCTGGCGGGCGCTACAGGTAACCGGAAAGTCACCCAGAACAAGCTCAGCCCACCCGCCGAAACCAGCATCAAGCTGGGCGGCAACGCCATCACTATCGAGTACAACGCGCCATCGGCCCGAGAACGAAAAGTGGAAGGCGGATTGGTTCCATACGGCAAAGTCTGGCGTCTGGGCGCAGACTCCGCGACCACACTGACCACCGGCGCCGACGTCACGATTGGCAGTTTGCGTGTGCCGAAAGGCGTACACACGCTCTATATCCTGGCCGCCGAAGACGGTTGGAAACTGATCGTCAATAAGCAGACTGGACAGTGGGGCACTCAGTACAACGAAGCGCAGGACCTGGGCAGAGTCGATATGGCAGTCACCAAGCTTCCGCAGTCCGTGGAAAAGCTCAGTATCGCGTTAAAGTCCGCCGGCCCCTCGAACGGCACGCTGGAGATCGAATGGGGCAACACGAAAGCGACTGTGCCAGTCAAGCTCGGCTGAGTTGCGAGGACGAATTACTTCTTGAACAGGCGGTCGAACGCGTTGCGCGCGTCGTTGGGCGTGCGGGGAGCGGGACCGGCGGACGCAACGCTGGAGTTTGAGGCGGCCGGCGCCGAATCTCGCGCGACGGTGACACGCGGCTCGAACAAGAGGCAGTCGTTCGCTTTGTCCTTCACCGCGATGCGCGCCGGAATGGGCTTCAGGCACTGGAAGCGCGTGGAAGGCTCGAAGTGCGCACATTGCTTGCAGCAGTGCAGAGCGCTGTTGCACTTGTTACAGGTTCCGTTGAAGTCGGTTCCACCCGGCAGGAGGGTGGAGCAGTTGAAGCAGCGTGAGGCAGTCACGGTCTGCAGCAGCCGGGGCAGCCGCGGACCCGTCACATCGATGGGCGGACGAGGCCCTTGCGGCCGCCCGCGCTCATCCTGCCGCGGTCCCGCGGAGTCCGATCTGCCGGGGTCCATGTAGCCCCGCTGCCGGTATTTTCGTTCGCTATCCATTTGGATGGATTACTCCTTCTAAACGCTTTACTCGCTTGGGAGGGAATGTTGCGCAAGACCCGCCGAACGCTAACAACTTATTATGTACCATGATCGGCGGAAACGCCCACATACAGTAGTACCCATAATTCCCGCCGCGGGGTGATTCCTCACAAAACCTCCAAACTTCGAAGTCAGCGCGCCCACTTCAATATGGCGGGGCACGGTCGTGTCAGCGGATCTTCATAGTGGTTCGGACTGATGCGCAACGCATAACCCAGCCGCCCTGTGTGCTCCGGAACCAGATCCGTGGCGAAGATGGAGACCGATCCTTCCCGCTTGACATGAGGCAGCACCAGAACCTCGGTCTCCTCCAGATCTCCATTGCTTCCCACTCGGCCCACCACAGCCTCCACCCGTACTTCCCCCGGATCGAGTCCGGCCATCTCCACCGCGGCACGGACCTCCACAGGGCAGCCGCTGGTAACCGGCTTGGGCGGCGTGGCGCCGGTATCGACGAAATCCACACGGTCCCAAACCTCGCGGATTTTCTGATTCCACAGCGTTCGCTCGCGCGCCAGGCGGAACCGGTCGCCCCTTACTTCTGCATAAGCGAGATGCGCCGGAGTATATAACTGGTCGGTGTACTCGCCCACCATACGCCGGCAATTGTATTGCGGGCTCAGGCCCATCAAAGACTGTTTGACGCGCCGAATCCATTCGCGCGGTACACCCTGGTCGCGGCGTTCGTAAAATGCCGGGACGATCTCGTTTTCCAGCAGGTAGTAGATCGAGCTGGCATGGATAGCGTCCTGATCTTCGGAGTAGCTTTCGCGATCTCCGATGGCCCAGCCGCCCGAGATCTCATAGGCTTCGTCGAACCACCCGTCCAGAATGCTCAGATTGAGCACGCCGTTGATGCCGGCCTTCATGCCGCTGGTTCCGCAAGCCTCCTCGCCGCGCCGCGGATTATTGAGCCACAGGTCCACGCCCTGCACCAGCTCGCGCGCCACCTTCATGTCGTAATCCTCCACCATGACAATGTGCTTCCACAAATCGGGATCGCGCGAGAGCTGAACAATCTCCCGGATCAGCGATTTGCCTGGGTGGTCTTTGGGGTGGGCTTTGCCGGCGATGACAATCTGCACCGGGCGCTCTTTGCTGCAGAGAAGGCGCTTCAGCCGGTCGACGTCGCGAAGAATCAAGGTCGCGCGCTTATACGTGGCGAAGCGGCGCGCGAAACCGATGGTGAGAGCGTTCGGATCGAGCACCTCCCCAGCGCGGCGCAACTCCGCGGTGGGGGCTTTGCGGCGCGCCGAGGCCTGCACCTGGCGCTCGCGGAGGAAGGCGATGAGGCGGCGTTTTCTGCGGCGATGCGCCTCGAGCAGCTCTTCATCGGGTATCTCGTGGATGCGATCCCAGGTCGCCGGATTGTTGCACTGCTCGCGCCAGTCCGGCTGCAGGTACTGGTCGTAAAGATCGGACAGGTCCCCATTGATCCAGCTTGGCAGGTGGACGCCGTTGGTGATGGAGGTGATGGGAACCTCCCAGGTGGGCAGGTCCGGCCACAGGCCATGCCACATCTCCTGGGAGACGTTGCGATGCAGCCGGCTGACCGCGTTGCGGTAAGTCGAAGTCTTCAAAGCCAGCACAGCCATCGAAAAACGCTCTTCGGGAGCGTCCGGATTCCAGCGGCCCAGGGACAGCAGGCGCGGAAAGTCGAAGCCGGCAGTGCGGCAATAGTCGTTGAAGTAGTAAAAGATCTGCCCGGGATCGAAGAGATCGATGCCCGCCGGGACGGGCGTGTGCGTGGTGAAGACGTTGTTGCAGCGAGACGCTTCCAGGGCATCGTCGAAAGTCAGGTCCCGCTCGGCCATCAGCACGCGGATGCGCTCCACGGCGAGGAAAGCCGAGTGGCCTTCGTTCATGTGAAAGACGGTGGGGTCGAGATTCAACGCCTTGAGCGCCCGCACGCCGCCCACGCCGAGAATGATTTCCTGGCGGATGCGCTTGTCGGTATCTCCGCCGTAAAGCTGGTCCGTGATGCCGCGGTCCTGCGGGAGGGGATTGTCGGGAATGTTGGTATCCAGCAGGAATAACCGGATGCGGCCCACGCGCATCTGCCAGATCTGCGCGTAAACCGGGCCGGTAGGCAGATCCACGGAGATTTTCACATCGTTCCCGGCGGCGTCGCGAACGGGCAGAACCGGGAGAGTGTAAAAGTCGTTGATCGGGTAACGTTCCTGCTGCCAGCCATCCGGGTTCAGGTACTGGCGGAAATAACCTTGCTGGTACAGAAGGCCTATGGCGACCAGCGGAAGGTTCAGATCGCTCGACGACTTGAGATGATCGCCGGAAAGGACGCCGAGACCGCCCGAATAGATGGGCATGCACTCGGTAAGGCCGTACTCGGCCGAAAAGTATGCGATCAGTTTGCCGTCTGGCGGCAGAACGCCCTTAATGTGCGAATCGTAGCGCTCGCAGGCGTGCGTGTACAAGGCGAGGTAGCGCGGATCGGAAGCCGCCTTGGCAAGCGTGGTCTGTGAGACCCTGCCCAGCATGACGACGGGATTGTAGCCGGACTCCTTCCAGAGCATCGGGTCCAACCGCCGGAACAGCGCGCGGACGATGGGTTCCCAACTCCACAGAATGTTATAGGCCACCTCCGGCATCCTGGAGAGCTCTTCAGGCAGCGCGGGACGCACGAGAAACTCTCGTATCGGTTGGATATAAAACGGCATAGCTACGGGTTAAAGGGCTTTTCTCTCACGATACCGCAATCGCCGCTCCGTCGGGCGACTTACGGATCCTTACGCCTCAGGTGCTTACATCTAACCACGCGTGAAGCTCTTGGTGGAAAGCTGGACTGTGCTCGCCTTTCCCGATCCAGCGGTTTTGCCTTCGGACATACGATTAGACGGCTGGAAATTCGCAGCCGTTGCAGAACGTTCGTCAGCGCCGTTCCCTCTTCCCATCGGCGAATCGTCCGCGATCTCTCGTGCAAACTTCTCTCCAAAGGTTACAACTCCGCTGGCAGCGCGCTTTCGGGGTCGAGCGGCCAGGCCATGGATCTTTTCGCCTCATCGGCCGGATTGAACCCGACGGAACATTATAATTAACTGTATTCCACCGTGCAGCAAGTTCTCGAGCTTCGCGAACTGGTGAAGGACTTCCCCGCTTACAGGGCGCTGGACGGAGTGTGCCTCAGCGTGCCGCGAGGCGCTTTCTTTTCCCTGGTGGGCCCGTCCGGCTGCGGGAAGACGACAACTCTCAGGCTGATCGCCGGTTTCGACCAGCCTACCAGCGGCGAGATTCTGCTCAACGGCCTGGTGGTCAACGCGCGCCGGCCCTATGAACGGAACGTGAGCACCGTTTTCCAGAATTACGCCTTGTTTCCTCACTTGACGGTGAAGGGGAACGTGGAGTTCGGGCCGCGGCGGCGGCGCGACTCCGATGTGGAGCGCAAGGCGAACCAGATCCTCGAACTGGTCCAGCTTACCGGCAAGGATGCGCGCTACCCTTCCGAACTGTCCGGCGGCGAGCGGCAGAGAGTCGCCCTGGCGCGCTCGCTGGTGCTCGAGCCGGACGTGCTGCTGCTGGACGAGCCTCTGGCCGCGCTCGACGCCGCGTTGCGCCGCCAGATGCGTTTCGAGTTGAAAGAGATGCAGCGGCGTGTGGGAACTACCTTTCTGTTTGTGACGCACGACCGCGAGGAGGCGCTTTCTCTCTCCGACTGCATCGGGGTGATGAACGCCGGCCGCATCGAGCAGGTGGGGACGCCGCGCGAGCTTTATTTACGGCCGCGGACGCGTTTCGTGGCGGAGTTCCTGGGTTCGGTGAATTGGATGGACGGAGTCGCGCTACGGCCGGAGGCGACCCGAATTTCGCGGGCGGCCCCGGCGAACGGTGCGATCAGCCGTAGAGCTACCGTGGTGCGCTCGGTGTTTCTGGGCGCGTCGGTACAGGTGGTGGCGCGGCCGGAGGCGGGCGGCGAAGCGGTCGCGGATGTGACCCATTGCGCCGACGGATTTCATCCCGGTGAGACGGTGTACCTGTCGTGGGAACAATCCGACGAATTGAGACTCCTTTAGGCCGGCTGCGGTTCTGGTTTCTGGCGCCCGCATGGATCTGGTGGCTGGCGTTGTTTTTCGCGCCGCTGCTCATCGTGGCTACATACAGCTTTCTCGAACGCGGCGCGTATGGGGGCATCGAGTGGCGCTGGACGCTCGAGAACTGGGCGCGGCTGTTCGATCCGCTGTACGGAGCAATCCTTTTGCGCTCGTTTGTCATGGCGGGGGCGGCGACGGCCGCGTGTTTCGTCCTGGCCTTCCCCCTGGCGCTGTTCCTCGCGCGCTCGGGACCGAGACGGCGGCTGTACCTGCTGCTGGTGATCCTGCCCTTTTGGACCAGTTTTCTGGTGCGCACTTACGCATGGATGTTTCTGCTGCGCGATACAGGCCTGGTCAACACGGTCCTGCTGGGGCTGGGTCTGATCCGCGAGCCGCTGCCGCTGCTCTACAACCACGGAGCCGTCCTGCTGGGGCTGGTCTACGGCTACCTTCCTTTCATGGTGCTGCCTTTGTATGCGACCCTGGAACGCCTGGACCCGAGCCTGCTCGAAGCCGCGGCCGATCTCGGCGCCCGGCGCTGGGACACCCTGTTCCGGGTGGTTGTGCCGCTTGCGGCTCCCGGTATTCGGGCAGGCGCGGCGCTGGTATTCATCCCTTGTCTGGGTGCATACCTGACCCCGGATCTGCTGGGCGGAGGCAAAACCGTACTGGTCGGAAACCTGGTGCAGAGCCAGTTCACCACGGCCCGTGACTGGCCGTTTGGCGCGGCGGTCTCGCTCCTGCTCCTGCTGGCGGTAGGCCTCCTGCTGCCTGCCGCGCTCCGCCAGAGGGAGAAAGTGCTGTGAATCGCGTTCTTTCACTCTACGCCGCGGGGGTTTTCGCATTCCTGCATCTGCCGTTGCTGGTGCTGGCGGTCTTCAGCGTCAACGGTTCGCGGTTCGCGGTTTGGGAAGGTTTCTCGCTGCGCTGGTATGTCTCGCTGTTCAGCGACCCGCAGCTTCTGGAGGCCACGCTCAACAGCGCCATCGTCGCGCTGCTCTCAACCGCGTTTTCCACCGCCGCCGGAACGCTGTGCGCCTACGGTCTCTGGAAGCGGGGATCGAGAGCGCTTTCAGGGGGACTCTACCTCTCGCTGGTGACCCCGGAGATTGTGGTGGGAGTCGCGCTGCTCGCGTTTTTCCAGGGAATTTTTCGCTTCATCGGGGTACAACTCGGCATGCACACGGTGATTCTCGCGCACGTCGCGTTCTCCATCGCGTACGTCGCGATCGTGGTTGCCGCGCGGCTGCGCACCATCGGACCATCGCTCGAAGAAGCGGCCATGGACCTGGGCGCGACGGAGTGGGCGGCCTTTTGGCGCGTGATGCTGCCCGCGCTCGCGCCTGGCATCGCGGCCGCCGCACTACTCGCGCTGACCATTTCCTTCGACGATTACGTAATCACGAGTCTGGTGGCCGGGGTCGACTCCGAGACTTTGCCCATGGTGATCTATGCCATGGCGCGCCGCGGAGCCAATCCGGCGATCAACGCCATCTCCACGTTGATTGTGGTCTTCTTCGGCGCGTTGATCGTAGTTTCGGAGCGGTTGCGCGCAGAATGAAACGCCGCGTCTTTCTTATGGGTTTGACCGGTTGCTCGAGCGGCGGCCCGCGCCTGAATGTATTCAACTGGTCGAACTACGTGGGGCCGGATACAATTCGAAAATTTGAGGCGCAATCCGGAGTACACGTGCGTTACGGCATCTACGAAAGCAATGAGGAGATGCTGGCGCGCGTACAGAGCGGTAATTCAGGCTGGGACGTAGTGTTCCCGAGCAACTACCTGATCCGGCCGATGCGAGAGCAGGGACTTCTCGCCCCGCTCGACCGCGCCCTGCTGCCCAACCTCAGCAATCTGGACGAGCGGTTCCGCGCGCCGGCGTGGGACGAGCGCCTGGAATGGTCGCTCCCCTACATGTGGGGAGCGAGCGGGATCGTCTTCCGCCGCGAGATCGCGCCGAAACTCACCTCGTGGGCCGGCTTGTGGCGCGAAGACCTGCAGGGACGCATCACTATGTTGGACGATCCGGCCGAGGTGCTGGGCGCGTGTCTGAAGAAGCTGGGATACTCGATCAATTCCACCGATCCGGAAGAACTCCGGCTTGCGCAACGCGAGGCCGTAGCGCAGAAACGCATGCTTCGTGCTTATTTGAACGCCGAGGTGCGCGATTCGCTGATCGCGGGCGACGTACAGGCAGCGCATCTCTGGGCGACCACCGCGCAACAGGCCATGGATGCCCAGAGCGAACTGGAGTTTGTATACCCATCGGAAGGATTCGCGCTTTACGCCGACTGCGCGGGGATTCTGCGCGAGTCGCGGCGTTTCGAGCTGGCGCACCGGTTTCTGAATTACCTGCTCGAACCCGAGGTGGCGGTGGGCGTGGTGGCCGCGACGAGAACGGCCACCGCCAACGGCGCCGCGCGGCGTCTGCTAAACGAAACGAACGCGACGCTCTATCCGCCCGCGGAGGTGCTCGCGCGGGGCGAGTGGTTTCAAGCGCTGCCGGCCGCGGCGCAACGGCTGCGAGACAGGCTCTGGACCGAGATCAAGTCGGCCTAACGGCCGCCGATAATTCACGAAAATGTGCCGGTCCGGACGGGCCGCGCAGGGGAACTGTTGCATTCAAAACCTTAGGGTATAATAGTGTGGCGTTTGACTCTTGTATACCGTGTGGTTCCAGATTTTGACGGGGGTTGCCGGTGTGATCGAGACGGCGGCCTCCGTTTTTATTTGTGGACCCCCGGTAGCGCGAAGATGGGACGCATCAAAGCAAAAAGGAAACACCGATGAAAGAAAAAGGTACCGTGAAGTGGTTTAACGCAGCAAAAGGTTATGGATTCATCCAGCGGGAGAATGGCGAAGATGTCTTCGTCCACTTTTCAGCCATTCAGACCGAAGGCTACCGCAGCCTGGACGAGGGCGCCAGGGTCGAATTCGAGGTGACACGCGGTCCGAAAGGCTTGCAGGCAGCTAACGTGACGATGGGGTAGGATCTCGATCGGCGGCCCGCCCTGCGGGGGGCCGGGCCGCCTGGAATGCGATGGCGCGGGAGTTGCAGCCGGGAAATAAAATGGAGGTTTGATGAGTAAGGAAGACAATATTGAAGTCACGGGAACCGTATTGGAAAAATTTCCGAGCGGACTCTTCAGCGTCCAATTGGAGCATGACCGCGTAGTGTTGGCGCATCTGGCCGGCCGGCTGCGCCGGAATCGCATCCGCGTTCTGGCAGGCGACAAGGTCACCCTCGAACTCTCCCCCTACGATCTCACCAAAGGCAGAATCACCTTCCGGCACCGGTAGGCTAATTTCCCTCTAAAATCAGATTCGACGTCATGGCCCGTTCCGGCCGGCTCGCCTACTAAATGCCCAAGCGCCCGTTTAAATTTCGGGTCGCATAACCATCATAATTGTAATGAGATCCTGTCTCTCCGGCTTCGCCCGCCGTTTCCTTCCAGCGTTTTCGCTTCCAGGCCACGTATAATAAATACAGTATGGCCGAACGTGTTAAACCCGCCCCGCCACCGGGCCGGCCGAAGAGGCAATTCGACCTGGTGGAGGATTTGACGACGGTGCTTTCCCAAAAGGTTATGGGACAGCCCAACGCCACCAAAGTAATCGTTCCCTACATTCAAATGTTCCAGGCCGGTTTGGCTCCGGAAGGAAGACCCGTTGGCGTATTCCTTCTCCTAGGTCCGACCGGAACGGGCAAGACCAAGACGGTGGAAGCCCTCGCGGAAATCCTTCACGGGAGCGAAAAAAACGTCCTGAAAGTGGATTGCGGCGAATTCCAGATGGAACATGAGGTGGCCAAGCTGATTGGGGCGCCTCCCGGATATTTGGGACACCGCGAAACCCAGCCGATGCTCACCCAGCAGAAGTTGAACGCGGTCACCAGCGATAAGTGCAGTCTCTCGATTGTCCTGTTCGACGAGATTGAAAAGGCGGCGCCGTCCATGACCCGCCTGCTGCTGGGCGTTCTGGACAAGGCAACCTTGCGCCTCGGAGACAACTCCGTAGTAAATTTCGAGAAAAGTATCGTCTTCCTGACCAGCAACCTGGGAGCGCGGGAGATGATGAAGGAGATCAACCCGCACTTCGGCTTCGGGGCAGGGCCGGGCGCGGATCCCCAGGAGCTCCGCACCAAGCTGCAGAGTATTGCGCTGGGCGCGGTGCGGAAGCGTTTTTCCCCGGAATTCGTCAACCGCATCGACTGTGTCATTACCTACCAGCCCCTCGACGCCGAATCTCTTGAAGCCATTCTGGACCACCAGATCACCGAGTTGCAGAGACACGTCAATACGCGTCTGGGGCCGCGCTGCTTCACCATCGAAGTTCCGCAGGAGAGCAGGCAGTTTCTGCTGCGTCTGGGAACCAGCGCGGAGTACGGCGCCCGGGAGCTGAACCGGACCATTCACCGGCAGCTCACGCAGCCGCTCGCGACTCTGGTGGCGACCGGGCAGATTGAGCCTGGCGCGCGGGTGGTGGTGGAGTTGAACGAAGAGGCATCCGGGCTGACGATGCGGACGGCCCCGCGGCAGGAGGTACAGCCGCCGGCACATCCCATCGTACTCATCGTGGACGACAACGTCGACCTGCTGCGCTTTCTGGAGAGGTTGATGGCCCAGGCAGGCTGGAAGCTCCTGACCGCCGAGACCGCCAGCCAAGCCCGCGAGGTGGTTTCCCAAACCAAGCCAAACGCCGCCCTTCTGGACTACATGCTTCCGGACGGAAACGGCGTGGAGCTGGCGCTGCAAGTTCGCGAGATGGCCGCTTCGCTGCCGGTCATCATCATGACCGGTTCGGTGCTGCCTCCGGAAGACGAAGCTATCTGCGAGGAGTCGGATTTTCCGATTCTGCGTAAACCCTTCCTTGCCGCGGACATCATGAACCAGATTCGAGCGCGCCTGACGACCGCGGCGGGCGCTGGCACGGGATCCGCCCCATAGCCGCTGCTCGTTGGTAAACATGCCCGTCGTTAAAGATGGCGTCTATTACGCGCTTGCTCTCTGGAGTGGGGGGGCCCTGGTTTCTTACCTGGCTGGGCCATGGCTTGCGGTCCCCCTGTTCCTCGCCGGTATTTTCTGCCTTTACTTCTTCCGCGATCCCGAGAGGCCCATTCCCGCCGGTCCGGTAATGGTGTCCCCCGCCGATGGCAAGGTGGTGGCAGTCGAACGGGAAGGCAGCCAGACGCGTATCAGCATTTTTTTGAACATCTTCGATGTGCATGTCAACCGGACGCCCATCTCAGGAACCATCCAGTCGGTTCGATACAAGCCGGGAAAATTTCTGGTGGCGAGCCGCGAAGAGGCATCCTCGCAGAACGAGCAGAACACGGTGACAGTCTCCGGCGAAGGCACGCAGGTGGTCTTCAAGCAGATTGCCGGGTTGATCGCGCGGAGAATTGTATTCTATAGGGCACAAGGAGACAAGGTCCGGGCCGGGGAGCGCGTCGGCCTGATTAAGTTCGGCTCGCGCGTGGATGTGATTTTTGGGCCGGAGTGGGAGGTCGCGGTCGATACCGGGATTCGCGTTTCGGCAGGCTCGAGCGTGCTTGCAAGACGAACCGGGGCCGGCACGGAACCGCGCGCGTAAGCAAGCGGATTCGCAGGACTAGGACAATGGCAAGCTTGAATCTTCGAAGACACCTGATCGATCCCAACTCGCCGGACCGTAGACCCCGCCGGGCCGCCTACGCCCTGCCCACCTTCTTCACCGCCGGCAACGTCTTCCTGGGGTATATTGCGATACTTCAAAGCTTTCAGGGTGCGATGGCGCAAGCCGCCGGGGGCTCGGGGAGCGCAAATTTCGAAGTGGCCGCCAAGGCCATCGGACTGGCCGTTTTTCTCGACGGGCTGGATGGGCGCATTGCCCGTCTGACGAACACCGTCAGTGAGTTCGGGCGGGAGATCGATTCTCTTGCCGACGTCATCAGTTTCGGGATCGCGCCCGCTGTTTTGGCCTTCGTGTGGGGCGTTCAGTTCGTGAACTATGGCATCGCCGAGGGCGTGCGGACCCATATTGTGAACGCGGGCTACTTCGTGGCCTTTCTTTTTCTGCTGTGCGGCGCGGCGCGCCTGGCCCGCTTCAACGTGCAGAAGAATCCGATTCCCAAGAACCCAGGAAGGCCGGACCGGAAGTATTTTGTAGGACTGCCGATTCCGGCCGCGGCCGGGATGGTCGCGGCGATGGTTTACGCGGCGGACAGCGTGCCTGTGGGTCTTTGGCCAGTGTCCCTGGTTTGGCTCGGACTCCTCGCGCTGCTCTCTTTCCTCATGGTCAGCACGTGGAGGTACTACAGCTTTAAGGACATCAATCTGCTGCGCCCGCGTTCGCCCCTCAGCGTGATCCTGCTGGGGAGCCTCATCTATCTCGTCTGGAATTACTCGCAGCCCGTGCTTCTGGCCATGGCCGTGACTTATGTCGGCAGCGGCATAGTGACGCGGCTGGGCGGGCTGGTCCGCCGCCATTTGCGTCCGGCGCCGCCGCGGCATCCGGAGCACCAGGTTGGCTAAAGTCAGACGCCGCACCGCCGCTGTTGTGGGCGGCGACTCGCTGCTGGGCCGCGAGATCCGGGATATCTTCGCCCGAACCGTTCTCCCCGCCGATCTCAGGCTGATTGCCGGCGAAGAGGCTGAAGCGGTGACGCTGACCGAACAGGAAGGCGAGCCGGCAGTGGTCCGGCCCCTGGACGCTCTCGCGCTGAACGACGCCGACGTGGTCTTTTTGGCCGGCTCGCAGGAGTCCTCCCGAAAGGCCCTGGAATTGGCGTCGGGCCCCGTGTTGATCGATCTCACCTATGCCTCTGACGAACGCGAAAACGTCCGCCTGCGCGCTCCCGTGATGGAACCGCCGGGGTTGCCGATTCCCGCCGGCGCCATTCACATGGTGGCCCACCCGGCGGCGATTGCGGTCGCGCTCACACTGGCGCGGCTGCACGGGCGATATCCGGTGGTGCGGTCCGTGATGCATGTATTCGAGCCGGCCAGCGAGCGCGGCAGCCAGGGCATCAAGGAACTGCAGCAGCAGACAATCAATCTGCTTTCCTTCAAGAGTGTGCCCAAGGGTTTGTTCGACGCGCAGCTTAGCTTCAACATGCTCGCGCGTTATGGCGAAGAGGCGCCTCTCGCACTGGAGGATGTGGAAGCCCGTATCGACAGGCATGTGGCTTCGCTGCTGGCGCTCTCGAGCCATGCACCGCCGCCGTCGCTGCGGCTGATCCAGGCCCCCGTGTTTCACGGTTACAGCATCTCGGCTTGGGTGGAGCTGGAACAGAAGATTGACGTGGCCGCGCTGGAGCGCGCGCTCCAGTCCGATGCCATCGAGGTTTGGAAAGCCGCCGAGGACCCGCCCACCAATGTTGGCGTCGCGGGCCAGCACGAGATTCTTGTGGGAGCCGTTACGCCCGACAGGAACAATCCCCAGGCGTTCTGGTTCTGGATGGTGCTCGACAACGTGAGGCTGCCGGCGGAAAATGGGGTTGCCGTGGCTCACGAGTTTCTAACGGACCGGACATGAAGAGGCGTCATTCCCTCTCCTGTCTGGCCCTGCTTTCCATCGTCCTCTCCGCACCGGGCTGCGGCTATCATGTAGCCGGGAGGGCGGATCTGCTGCCCAAATCCATCAAGGTAATCGCTATACCGGGTTTCCAGAACGCCACCATGCGCTACAAGCTAGCCGAGCGCCTTCCCGGAGCGGTCACCCGCGAGTTTCTTTCGCGCACCCGCTACGACATCGTCTCGGACCCGAATGCCGCGGACGCGATCCTGACCGGCGCCGTGGTCAACTACTTTGCGTACCCGACCACCTTCGATCCGATCACGAACCGCGCCGCCGGCGTGCAGGCAAGCGTGACACTGCAGGTGACACTCCAGGAACGGGCTACGGGGAAAGTGCTGTTCACGCGGCCGTCCATGCAAATCCGCGAACGGTATGAGATCAGCGTGGACCAGCGCGCCTACTTCGAGGAGAGCGACACCGCCATGGAACGGCTGAGCCGCGACGTGGCGCGCAGCCTGGTGAGCGCGATTCTGGAGAATTTCTGAGGCCATGACCCCGGAACAGTTCCTGGCGCGGGCCGGCGCGGGCCAGTTCGCTCCCGCCTACCTGTTTCTGGGCGTCGAGAATTACCGGCGGGACCGTTGCCGGCGCGCCCTGCTGGAAGCTGTCCTGGGGCCCGAATCGGCCGACCATCCAGGCGTTACACGCCACGATCTGAACGAGGTGTCGCTCGCCGAGCTACTAGACGACGCACGATCTCTTTCCCTTTTCGCGTCCAACCGGGTAATTTTCGCGTCGAACGCCGAGGCGGCGCTTCCCCGGCAGCGCGGCCAGGAAGAAGAGGAATCGCCCGCGGCGGGCTCGCCGGACGCGCTTCTTCGGTATCTGAAAGACCCCTCGCCGGGAGTTGTGCTGCTTTTCGATGCGGCCCGGTACGACTTCGAGGGTGACGACAAGAAGAAACAGGAGCGCCTGCTGAAGTTCTACAACGGCGTCGAAGTAGTGGAGATGCGCCGCTACTCGCTGGAACATGCGCGCAAGGAGGCTGAGGCTCTGGCGCGGCGTGCCGGATTGCGGATCGAGCCGCCGGCGTTGGACTTGATGGTGGAGGCCCTGGGAGGCGAGGCGGCACGAATTGCGGTCGAGATCGAGAAACTCGCGCTGTATGCGCCGGAGGGCCGAGCCATCGGCGAAGACGATATCACCGCGCTGGTCCCGGATGCGCGCGCCGCGAATATCTTTTCTCTGGTGAATGCGCTGGCGCGGCGCGATCGCGCTCGTTCGCTGCGGATTCTCGACACGCTGATGCGTGAAGGCGAGTACCTCCCGCTGGCTCTGGCGTTTCTCTCGACGCAGCTTCGCTTCGCACTCGCCTCGAAGGAAGCGGGGCTCAAGACGCCGCAGCAGGTGCAGGGTCACTTCTCAAAGTCGGGCGTACCTATGTGGGGATCTCGGGCGGAGCAGGTGCTGCAGACGGCGGGGAAATTTTCGAAAGACCAACTCGAGCGCGGCCTCAAGCTGGTATTTGAAGCCGACCGGGATATGCGCGGCGCGAATCCCAGCGACCGCATTGTGATGGAGCGGCTGATTATGCGGCTGGCGCACTGAGCGCCAAGACCCGCTTGTGCAGGCGCGACTTGTAGCGGGCCGCCGTATTCTTCTTGATCAAGCCCACTTTGGCCGAACGATCAATGACGGAAAATGTCTGGGGAAGCAACGCAACGCCAGCGGCAGCGTCCTTGGAGGCAACGGCGCGGCGCATGGCCCGGATCTGGTGGCGTAGCCGCGTTTTGCTCCTGCGATTGATCTCGGTTTTCTTTTCGGTCTGCCGCACCCGCTTCAGTGCGGAATAATGATTAGCCATCTAAAGGTACACTACTCCTCGCAACAATCTTCGACTCTTCAGGATATCGCAGACGGGCGGAGGGGGTCAAATTCCTAAAGCCCGCCCAAGCCCCCTAAACCCCTTCCAGCAAATGGCCCAGCTTGGTCTTCTTGGTTCGCAGGTAGGCTTCGGTGGAATCGAGAGCCGCGGCCACACAGGGAACCCGCTCGGCCACCCGGATGCCGGCCCGCTCTACCGCCTGCACCTTCTCTGGATTGTTCGAAAGAAGCCGGATCGTCGAGAGCCCAAAGTGCCGCAAAATCTCGCCCGGGAGCCGATAGTCGCGAAGGTCGGCCTCAAAGCCCAGGCGATTGTTGGCCTCCACTGTGTCCGCTCCGTGGTCCTGAAGCTGATAGGCCCGCAGCTTATTCAACAATCCGATCCCCCGCCCTTCCTGAAGCTCGTAGATGAGTAGGCCCCGCCCCGCTTCCACAATCGCTTCAAGCGCAATTTCGAGTTGTGACCGGCAGTCGCAACGGAGGCTATGGAAGACATCCCCGGTCAAACACTGGGAATGGATGCGAACCAACGGCGCGCCCGCGCCCGACGTGTCGAGATCCCCCATTTTCAATACCGCGGCCTCCTCGGCCCTGGCCACATCGCGGCCATCCTGCGCCGAAATCCGGCCTTCAAATCCATAGATCCGGAAGGAGCCAAAACGGGTGGGAAAGTCGGCTTCGGCGACCTTGACTACTCTAAACGAAGCTGGGGATTTCATGTTGAACTGCTTTGGCGGCCGTTAACCTATTATTATAATGAACGGCGGGTCCGCATGCTGGAACGGTATCTGGTCATACTGCTGGTAAAGTTAGGAGTAGTGGCTGCGCTGGCCAGCATCATGGTCCGTTCCACGGTCGTGAAGGGCATGTTGCTGCAGGAAACGCGCACCATGGGCCAGCGGCTGAAGCTGGCGCTGTGGTTCTCCGGAATCTTCGCGGCGGGCGTGGCTACACGCGTGGCAACCAGGGGCACTTATCAGGCCGTGGATCTGGGGTTGGAAGGCAGCCTGCTCGCGGGAATCCTTGGCGGCTATGTCACCGGGCTGATATCCGGGGTTCTGATTTCCATCCCCGCGATGCTGAACGGGGAATACCTGTCCATGCCGCTGCTGGCCTTCGTCGGCGTTTTCGGAGGCCTGCTCCGCGACTGCGCGCCGGATACGGAGGAGATCTGGAGATTCAGTCCGTTTCCCGAGCTGCACTTAGTCCGCCTGCTTCGACGCGGGAAAAATCCTTTCAACCGCCGCGCGGGCTTTCAGCTGATCTTTCTTTTCTCGATCCTGTTTGCGGAGTTCATGCGCCAGGCGTTAGCCTACTTTTTCAAAGGCAATCATCTTTTCCATATCTCCGCCTGGGACGGGCATCCGTTGATCGTGTTCGGTGTGTACGCCACTACACTGTTTGCCATCATCCTTCCCTTGAAGATCTGGAACAATACACGAAATGAGAAGAAACTGGAAGAGCAGGAACGGCTCCTCATGCAGGCCAGGCTTCAGGCTCTCACCAGCCAGATCAACCCCCATTTTCTCTTCAACACCCTTAACTCGGTTTCCTCCTTGATCCGCACCAATCAGGAACAGGCGCGTCTGGTCATTTACAAGCTCTCCAACATTCTGCGGCGGCTGTTGCGGAAGCAGGACAGTTTCAGCTCCCTGCGGGACGAGCTTTCTTTTATCGAGGACTACCTTTCGATCGAGCTGGTCCGCTTCGGCGACAAGCTGCGATTCGAACAGGACGTCGATGCGCACACGCTCGACATGCTTGTGCCCAGCATGTTGTTGCAGCCGCTCGTCGAGAATTGCATCAAACACGGCCTGGCCGGCAAAGTGGAGGGCGGCCTGATACGGCTGCGGAGCCACACGTTGGACGGGCGATTGCACCTCCAGGTGGAGGATGACGGAGTGGGTATTCCCGAACAAAAGCTGGCCACGCTGATGGCGCAGGGCATTGGCGTCAGCAACGTCAGCGAACGGTTGAAGGTGCTCTTTGGCTCCGATTTTCGGATGTGGATCGACAGCCGCCCCGGGCGAGGCACGCGCATTGAGATCGAGTTTCCCGAGTTGCACACCGATCTGGCAGCAGTTTCCTGATTTTTTTTACGCACGCAGAACGCTGAAAACGAGGAATTGAGCGCTTGAAGAAATTGGAAGAATCTACTGTCGCCTGGCCAACTAACGGGTTCCCGGCTACATTGAGTGCAAAGACCCGACGAGTTTACGATCTGGTAGCCGGTGTATATCCCCTCTCCACCATGTTCTTCCACTCGAACGCGCATCGCTGCGCGCTTGAGATTTCCGGCATCCGCAATGGAATGCGCGTGCTGGAGGTGGCCACGGGTTCCGGCGAGATGTTCGATCGTCTGGTCCGGGCGAATCGGCACGGTTTCACGATGGGGGTGGATCTTTCGCCGAACATGGCCGCCCGAACTCAGAAGCGGGTCCGCGAAACCTACCCGTATTCCAGAGCCTATTGTCAGGCGGTCGACGCCCGCCGGATGCCGTTCCGCGACGAATCGTTCGACGCCGTGGTGTGCTGCTACCTGCTGGAGCTGCTCGCTACCGAGGACATCGTCCAGACGGTGGACGAATTCTATCGTGTCTTACGGAATCGTGGAAAGCTTGTGCTGGTGCTCATCGGCGAGAACACGCCGGTGTTCAACCGCATGTACCGCTTTGCCGGCAAGGTTGCCCCCGCTTTCTGGGGACGGCAGGTGGAGGAGCATGTGCCGACGGTCATCGAGGGGCGGGAGTTCACCATTCTTCAAGACAGAACGGTCCGCCAGTCGGGCTACCCTTCGCGGGTGATCGCGGCTCACAAATAGAGCTTTCAGTTCCGCTCCCAGGGCCGTTGGGGAACGCCGGCGTCGCGGTCCTCCACCCGGTCGTACAGGTACTTGTTGGATACCGTGCCAAGAGACTCGTTGTAAAGGCTCGTCAGTCCGAGCGTCTCGCGCAGGTCTTCCTGGAAAGCGTGGATGGCTTTCAGATCTTCGGCGAGGGCTGGTTTGCGCCTGCCGTCCGGCGTCTGGAAAAACTTCTGATAACCGCCGTCAATCAGAGCCGCAATACCACCGTCCAGAAGAAGCCCGGCACTCTCGACAACACGCGGCGCTCCGTCCGGGCCTTCCGCCAGCGTGGCGGCGCATCCGTCGCGAACGGCCCTCGCGCGCGCGCCGCCCAGCATCTCGACTGCGAATCCAGCCTGGCGAAGAGCGTCCAGGCGTTCGGCGAAGGTAGGCGGAATAACCGCTTTGCGGCGAAAGAACATTTTTGGGTGCAGTCCTTAACCCCATTATAATGCCCCAATGCCGTTCGTACTGGCTTTGGATGAAGGGACCACGAGTGCGCGCGCCGCTCTGTACGACGAGCAGGGCCGTGCGGCGGCCATGGAGTCGGCGCCGGTTGAGTGCGGCTATCCGGAGCCCGGCTGGGTGGAGCAGGATCCCGTGGCGCTCTGGCGGGCGCAACTGGAAGCCGGCCGACGAGTCATCGCCAGAACGGGAATCGAACCTCGGCAGATCGTGGCCGCGGGAATCGCGAACCAGCGCGAGACCACGCTGGTGTGGGACCGCGCGAGCGGCAGACCGGCCGCCCCCGCTATCGTCTGGCAATGCCGCCGCACGGCAAAGTATTGCGCGGAGCTCGCCGCCTCTCCCGTGGCCGCGTCCATCGAGCGGAAGACGGGCCTGGTGATTGACGCCTACTTCTCGGCCAGCAAGCTGCGGTGGCTGCTCGACTGTATTCCCGACGGACAGTCGAAGGCGCGCGACGGCGAGCTGTTGTTCGGCACCGTGGATAGCTGGCTGATCTGGAACCTGACGGAAGGCCGCGTACACGCTACCGATCCCACCAACGCATCGCGCACCATGCTGATGGACCTGACGCGCGACGCATGGGACGACGATCTGCTCTCGCACTTCGATGTGCCACGGGCCATGCTGCCCGAAATCGTCCCCTCCAGCGCCGCCGCGGCCACCATAGCGGACGCACATTTCGGCGCGGAGATCCCGCTCGCCGGCATTGCCGGAGATCAGCAGGCGGCGCTTGCGGGGCAGGCCTGCTTTCGCCCGGGCCTCTGCAAGAACACGTATGGCACGGGGTGTTTCGCCCTGCTGCACACCGGCGGGAAAATCGCCCAATCCAGGAACCGGCTGCTGGCCACACGCGCGGCGTCGCCCGGGGGCGCGGCGCAATACGCCGTGGAAGGAGCTATCTTCATCGCCGGCGCGGCCATTCAGTGGCTGCGCGACGAGATGGGATTTTTGAGATCGGCGGGCGAGTCGGGCGATGTCGCGCACTCGGTTCCGGACAGCGGCGGCATTTATTTCGTGCCTGCATTCGTGGGCTTGGGAGCGCCGCACTGGGACCCGGATGCGCGCGGCCTGATCCATGGGATTACCCGTGCGACGCGTCCCGCGCACCTGGTTCGCGCGGCGCTCGAGAGCATCGCTTTCCAAACGCGGGAGTTGACGGAGGCCATGGAGTCCGACTCCGGCGCCCGCCTTTCCGAGCTTCGAGTGGATGGAGGCGCGGCTCGCAACGACTTCCTGATGCAGTTTCAGGCGGATATCCTGGGGCGGCCGATCGTCCGTCCCGTGGATACCGAGACCACGGCCCTGGGAGCCGCATACCTGGCCGGTCTGGCTACCGGATTTTGGAAGAACGTGGAAGAGGTGGAAGGCTTCTGGCGGGCCGAACGGCGCTTCGAGCCGCGGATGGAGCCAGCCAAGCGGGAAGCCTTATTCGGCGGATGGAAAGATGCGGTACGGCGGGCGCGGAGCAGATGATCTAGTGGCCGCTCTTCTGGCGGTCCAGGATGAACACTTTCTCCTCCGGCCGGACCAGTTTCAGGCGGCGGCGGATTTCCAGTTCCTGCTCCGCCTGGCTGCCGCGCAAACGCTCCAGGCGCTCCCGCTTGAGTTGATTTTCGCGGGCCAGGGCCGCATTGCTCTCTTCGAGCTCCCGGATCTCCCGCCGCTTGTCGATCCACGCCGGGATGCCCCGCGGCCCTTGAATGGTCACTATCGCGTAGGCCAGCGCCAGCAGCAGACCCGCGGTGTAAGCAATCTTCGCCGCCGAAGTTCTCATCGCGCACGTCTCAATAGAGAATAGTATCATCAAGCCACTACAATGACGGACAAAATTGTTGTTTACAGCACGTGCGCCTCGGCGGAGGAAGCGGAGCGGATTGCGCGCCGCCTGGTGGAGGAACGGCTTGCAGCTTGCGTGAACGTGCTGCCGGGGATGGTCAGTTACTACCGGTGGCAGGGAGCGATCGAGCAGTCCTCCGAGTGGCTCCTGCTGATCAAGACTTCCCGCGACCGGGTGGACGAGGTGCGACGGTCCATCGAAAGCCTGCACTCCTACCAGGTGCCCGAAGTCATCGCGGTGCCGATTGTGGAAGGCTCGGTCAACTATATGAACTGGCTGGACGCGGAGCTGAAGAGTTCCTGACCTTGCCGTTCGGCTTTCGCTGGCCGTTCACATATTTTACGCGTAAGCTGAAGTCAGGGAGTCATGAAGCAGAACATCACGATGAACCGAGACGCCCTGCATCATCGACAAAATGTTCGTTGATTCGAACATTCTCAACTACGCTCGTGGATGCAGCCCGCTAATACTCCAGCAGCTTCTCCGCTTCACGCGCCAGATCCTCTACCTGAGGCAGGATCTCGTTTTCGAGCTGCGGGTGATAGCCGACCCACGTGTCCAGGGCCCCCACGCGCCGCACGGGGGCGTCGAGCCTCGTGAACAACTCGTCGGCGATGCGCGCCGCGATCTCGGCGCCGTAGCCGAAGGAGAGCGTGTCCTCATGGGCGATGAGCACGCGGCTGGTCTTCTCGACCGACTCGCGGATGGCTTCCCAGTCGTACGGCGCGAGCGTTCGCAGGTCGATCACTTCAATCGTCCGGTCCGCGTGCTTTCGCTCCACCTGCACCGCCGCCTGCATGGCCTTCTGCACCACGGCGCCGTACGTCACAATCGTCAGGTCCTCGCCGGGCTTGGCCACGCGCGCGCGCCCGAAAGGTATGGTGAACTCTTCCCCGGGGTGAGGCGAGCGGTTGTAAGGCTCGCGGTAAAGGCGCTTATGCTCCAGGAAAAGCACCGGATCGTCGCACCGCAGCGACGTCCGCAGCAGGCCGCAGGCATCGAGGGCGTTGGATGGCATCACCACGCGAAGACCCGGAATGTGCGTGAACGTCACCTCGCCGCACTGGCTGTGATAGATGGCTCCGCCATTCAAATAACCGCCAATCGGCACGCGCAGCACCAGCGGGCAGGAGAAGCCGCCGTTCGAGCGCCAGCGCAGCACGGCCATCTCGTCGCGGATCTGCATCATCGCCGGCCAGATGTAGTCGAAGAACTGCACTTCGGGCACGGGCTTCAGGCCCCGCGTCGCCATGCCGATGGCGCGCCCCGCGATGGCCGCTTCGGCCAGCGGCGTGTTGAAACAGCGCTCTTCGCCGAACTCGGATTGCAATCCCAGCGTGGCTTTGAACACGCCTCCTTTGCCCTTCACTTCGGCCAGATTTTCCGGCCGGCTGCAATCGGCCACATCCTCGCCGAAGACCAAGATGCGCGGGTCGCGCCGCATCTCTTCCCGGAGCGTCGCGTTGATCAAATCAACCATGGTTCGCGGCTCGCCCTGAAAATGCGGTTCGCTCGCAAAGGCGTCCGAGGCCGGATCGACGGAGGAGTAGAGGTGGGCCATGGCGGAAGAGCGTTCGGGCGGAGCCGACTGGAGCGCCTTCCCGGTGGCCTCCTGAATCTCCTCCTCAACCTCATGCACCACACGCTGGAGCGCGCGCCGGTCCAGCACCCCTTCGGAAATCAGCCACCGAGGAAAGCGCACCACCGGATCGCGCTCGGATTCCGCCGCCCGCTCGGATTCCGTCTTGTAAAGACGCTCGTCGTCCGACAGTGAGTGGGAGTACGGCCGGGTCACGTGCGCGTGCGCCAGCGCCGGGCCGTTCCCTTTGCGGCAATAGTCCACGCAAGCGGTCAGCGCTGCGTAGGACGCGATGAAATCCGTGCCATCCACCTCGGTCCGGTAGAGATCCGGAAAACCCGCGAGCAGCTCGGAGACGTTGCCGCCCGCGGTCTGGCACTCGACCGGCACGGAGATCGCGTAGCCGTTGTCCTCAATCAGAAAGAGAACGGGAAGCCGCTTCAGGCACGCCGCATTCATGGCTTCCCAGAACTCGCCTTCGCTCGTAGCCCCGTCGCCAGCGCAGACCAGCGTGATGACATCCGACCGGGGATCGAGGAGACGGTTCGCTTCCGCACAACCAACGGCCTGAAGGAACTGAGTGCCGGTGGGCGACGATGAGCTGACGATGTGGAGCCGCGGCGAACCCCAGTGCGAGGGCATCTGGCGGCCTCCGGAAGCGGGGTCGGATGCGGCGCCAACGGCCTGCAGAAGCATTTCGTGAGGAGTCACACCCAGGGTCAGGCACAGTGCGCGATCGCGATAGTACGGGTAAATCCAGTCGTGTCCGGGGCGCAGCGACAAGCCCGCCGCAACCTGAACCGCTTCATGGCCGGCGCCGCTGATCTGGAAGTAAATCCGATTCTGCCGCTTCAGGGCAATCTCGCGGTCGTCGAGGCGCCGCGAGGCGTGCATCAGGCGAAAGGCGCGAACCAGGGTTTCCGGGTCCAAGCCGGCGTGCCCTTGGATTTCCGCAGGCAAACTTCCGGGCGCACCGATTCGCGTAGCCATTAATGCCTCTTCTATCAGTGTAGTAGTCTTCGCCGCCTCTCCGCAGATGGCGGAAGCAACCGGATTACCGCGCGCGCCCGGCCACCGGGAGCCCGGCGTTGCGCCATGCGTCCCATCCCCCTGCAAGCGCTTTCGCCCGGCTCCATCCTTTGGATCTGAGTTCCCGCGCCACACGGGCGCTGGTAGCTTCGTTCTTTCAAGTACAGAAGAGGATCAGATGGGCATCCTTGGCAATACCGAGCGCGTCTACCTGGCGGCGTGCGTCCTCGGGATCGACGCGGACCGCATCCGGAGCGTCGAGATCGCTTTCGTCGTAGCTTCGCGAAGTGCGCACATCCAAAACTACCACCGGTTCTCCGGAATCGCGGAGCCGCTGGAACTCCTCAACGCCGATGGTGTCCTCCGCGGCGGGCGGTTCCGCGACGGCGGGCGCTTCCGCCGTCCGGCCGGAAAGCAGCATGGGCGAGAAACCGTGCAGCACCACGGAGAACAGAACCACCAGACAGCAGACGGCGAACAGGTAGCCGCTGCCCGGCACACCGGCGAACACGGGCAGCAGCACCAGCAGAAGCGAGCTCAGGCCTCGAGGCCCGAACCAGGCGATGACCAGCCGGTCCCGCCGGACGAGCGGCGTTCCCGCCAGAGAGAGCAGAAAGGCTGCGGGCCGCGCGAGCAGCACCAGCGCCGCAAACAGCACAGTCCACGGACTCAGCACGGAGAAGCCGCTCCAAATCAGCGAGCTGCCTAACAGCACAAAGGTGAACAGCAGCGCCATCTCGGCCGTCGTTTCACCATACTCGAGGAAACAGTCGCACAACTCCACGTCGAAAGCCGAGATGGTAAGGCCGGCGGCAAAAGCGGCAAGGAAGCCGCTGCCGTGAACCGCCTCGGCCGCGGCAAAAGCGGTGAAGGCCACCCCCAGCGAATAGAGAGATTCGTAATCGCGCCGCACGCCGATGCGCCTGCGTACCAGGTCAAGAGCGCCCACCGCGAGCAGTCCCACGGCGATGCCCGCGCCCGGACCGAGCAACAAGAGATCAACGGCCAGGCGAGCCCAATCCTCCGCGCCGCGCGGGGCGTCATGCTGCAGGAACGCCATGGCAACCAGCACCACGGGGAGAAGCACGGCATCGTTCATGCCGCTTTCCAGGCGCAGTGCCTGCCGCGCGGCGCCCGATATTTCCGGCCTTTTGAGCAGTCCTCGCAGCAGCACTGGATCGGTGGATGCCAGCGCCGCTCCCAGGATGGCCGCCGCTGCCACAGGGAGACCCAGAAGCCGCCAGCCGGCCAGGGTAATCAGCGCCGCCGAGAGCAGAGTGCCAGGTCCGAGCATAAGCGCGGCCAGCGTGCTATGGCGCCGCACTTCTGGAATCTTGAGTGAGAGGGCGTCGGTAAACAGGACCAGGGCCAGGCTCAGCGTCGCCACCACGCGCAATATCGGAGAGTCGAGCTGGACGTTGAGCCATCCCAGGCCGAAGATGCCCAGCATGGCTCCGAGGGCCAGAAAGACCGCCACTTGGGGAAGACCGCTGCGCTCGATCAGGCCGGAGAGCAGCGCCGAAACGACAATCACCGCTCCTATCAGCGCCAGGGTAGCGTTCAGGGCGTCGGCGGAGAAAGCGGGCACGGTATTATCGTAGCGGCTTTCGCCAGCGAGCCTACGCAGCTCTTCGTTCGCCCGGATACTTCTCGCCGGGGAGACGCGCCTCTCGGTCGCCGTGCTCCGCCGCGGCCTTTTCGATGACCGAATTCACCTCGGCGCCCATCAGGATTGCCATGCCCGTAAGGTAGAACCACAGCATCAGAATGATCACCGCGCCGAGCGAGCCGTAGGTGGCGTTGAACTCGCCGAAGAACGCGATGTAAAGGCGGAAGCCCATCGACGCAAGCAGCCATAAGGCCAGTGCGAGCACCGCGCCCGGAGTCAAGTACTGGAAATTGCTGTCATCCAGGTCCGGCGCGTAACGGTACAGCAGATCGAGGGCAAGAATGACCAGCGCGAGAACCACGGGCCAGCGGCCGATGTTCCAAACGAAGGTGAATTCGTCCTCCAGACCCAGAACGGACGCCAGAAGATTTCCGATGCTGGCGCCGTAAAGCACCAGAACCAGCGCCACGATGACGGCCACCGAATACGCCAAGGTAATCCCGATCGCCACCAGTCTTGCTTTCCACCACGGGCGGCTGTCCTCCACCGCATAAGCGCGGTTTAAGCTGTCCATTACGGCGAGCATGCCTGTGGATGCCGCCCACAAAGCGGCCAGAATGCTGAACGACAGCAGCCGCGCGCTGGCCCCCTCCGTGATCTGCAGCAGCGTGTTGTAAATCAATTCGTAAGCGGCCGGCGGGGCGACGTTCTCCAGATATGCCAGCAGGTCCTCGCGCAGGCCGGGCGATTGTGCGAATAAGCCCAGCAGCGCGGTGAAGAAGATCAGCAGCGGAAAAAGGGCGAGCAGAAAGTAGAAAGCCAGCTTTGCCGACTGGCCCATGATGTCGTCGCGAAAGAAGTCGTCCCAAATCTGCTTCGCGAGTTCCCCGAACGTGAGCCCGCCGAATGTCCAGAATCTCACGCTCTTACTCCCTCGTTGCGGGCGAAACTACTCGATTACAGCGAGCGTTTCGCCGGCCGCTACTGTCGCTCCTTCATGAGCGAGAAGCGATACGACGCGTCCGGCCTGGGGCGATCGCAGAGCGTTCTGCATCTTCATCGCCTCCACCACCAGGACAGCTTGCCCGGCCTCAACTGTGTCGCCTTCGGCAACCAGCAGACGCACTACTTTGCCAGGCATGAGCGCTACTACGGCTATTCTACCGCGCCTGGGCGGAGCGGCGTCGCGTTTGGCGGAGCGGCGGGGATCGCACACATCCATGGCGAAGCGCCAACCGTGAATCCAGACACAGTCTTTCTCGACGCGAACCTCATAGCTCGCGCCATCCAGAAGCACCGAGTAGAGGCCGGGTTCGACTTCGCACAGTTGCACGGTCTTCTCGGGTTCCTCGCGCCAGCGAAAGCGTACGATATCGTCCTGCCGTTCGAACTCAAACGGCTGGCCGTTCACCAGAAGCTTCATCGAAAAAGTTGCTCCCGGCCTTCCTCGCGCCAAAGGCTGCGCGAGCCGCCGTTCCCGGCGCATGGCTCGGCGTTCTTCATCAGTTCGCTGTGGTGGACGGCAGCCACGAGCGCCGCGACCGATTCGAGCGCGTCGTCCGCCAACTCCTCGCGAGACAACGCGAGGAAACGGTCCACCAGGCCAGTGTCGAGGTCCCCTTTCCGCACCGGTTGGTGCCGGAGAAGCCGCCGGAAGAATTCCGTGTTGGTGACGATGCCCGAAATCTGACATTCCGCCAGCGCGCGCAACATACGGTCGATGGCTTCGTCGCGGCTTTCCGCCCAGACTGCCAGCTTGGCGAGCAGAGGGTCGTACTCGAGCGGCACCGTCCAGCCGGGGTAAATTCCCGAGTCGATGCGCACTCCCGGCCCCGCCGGCAGACTCAGATGCGCGATCCGGCCTGGCGATGGAACGAAGTCGTTGTCCGGATCCTCCGCGTAAATGCGGCACTCGATGGCGGAGCCGTTCAGGACAACGTCCTCCTGCTTCACGGGGAGCTTCTCGCCGGCGGCGATGCGAACCTGCAGCTTCACCAGATCGAGCCCCGTCACCAGTTCGGTTACGGGATGTTCCACCTGGAGGCGCGTGTTCATCTCCAGGAAGTAGAAGCTTCCCTGCTGGTCGGCAAGGAATTCTACCGTTCCGGCGTTGTCGTAGCCGGCCGCGCGGGCCACGCGGAGCGCTGCTTCGCTCATGCGCGCGCGCATTCCGGGCCGCGCGGCTACCAGCGGCGATGGCGATTCCTCGATCAATTTCTGGTGCCGCCGCTGCAGCGTACACTCGCGCTCGCCGAGCGAGATCAGGTTGCCGTGACGGTCGCCGATCAACTGGATCTCGATGTGCCTCGGCTCGACGATCAGCTTCTCGATATACAGCGACGCGTCCTTGAAGGCGCGCTCGGCTTCGCTCCCGGCCTCGCGCCATGCGGCTTCGAACTCCTCGTCCGAGTAGACGCGGCGCATGCCCTTGCCGCCGCCGCCGGCCACGGCTTTGAGCAGAATCGGGTAGCCGAACTCGCGCGCGAAGCGCTTCGCTTCGGAGACGCCGCCGAGGCCCTCGACCGTTCCAGGCACCACCGGCACGCCCGCTTCCAGGGCGAGGCGGCGCGCACTGGTCTTCGATCCCATCGTTTCAATCGCGCTCGAGTTGGGTCCGATAAATACGATCCCCTTGGCTTCACAGGCGGAGGCGAACGCCGGATTCTCGCTCAGGAAACCATAGCCCGGATGAATCGCGTCCGCGGCGTGCCGTCGCGCGGCGTCAAGGATGCGGTCGATCCGCAGATAGCTCTCCGGCGAGGGAGCCGGCCCAATGTGCGCGGCTTCGTCGGCCATGCGAACGTGCAGAGAGGCCCGGTCGGCATCCGAGTACACGGCGACGCTGGGGATGCCCATCTCGCGCAGCGCGCGAATAACGCGCACGGCAATCTCGCCACGGTTCGCAATGAGAACCTTTCGAAACAAAAGAGAGTTCTTCCTTATTCCTTTAACTCTACGATGGTCGCGCCCGCTCCGCCTTCCTGGGGCGAAGCCGGATAGAATTTTTCCACGTGCGGGCTGGCGCCCAGAAGCCCGGAAATGGCCTTGCGCAGAATGCCCCTGCCGTGACCGTGCACGATGCGGACGCGGCTGGCGGTGGCCATCACAGCCTCGTCCAGGAATTTTTCCACGCGGTCGCAGGCCTCTTCCGCGCGCTCTCCGATCACGTTGATCTCCCGCACCGCCGGATTCAGCCTCGGCGCGGGCTTGTAGCTGACGTTGGCGGGAAGCCTCGATCCGGCGGGCTGCGATTCGGGCAGAACCTCGAGCACGTCGTCCACGGTAACCTGCATTCGTAGAAAGCCCGCTTCCACCTCGAGACGGCCGTCGTTCAAAAGGCGGCGCACGCGGGCCGGTTCGCGCACCCCGTTGAGCCGTACACGCGCGCCCTCCTCGACTTTCGGGATGGCAGGCGGCGCTCCTCCCGCCTCCGTGGGACGGAGAACGGAAGCGACCTGCTCGCGCAACTCGCGCCCTATCTTCGCGATCTCTCGCCCGGCCTTCTCGGCCGCCTTTCGCTGCCCCACGGAAGCGGCGATCTTCTCGATTGTCTCCCGCGCGCGCTGCTCGAAGCCTCGAAGCGCCTGCTCGGCCTGCAATTCGAACTCGCGGGCGCGCGCGGCTTCGCGCTTCTCAGCGTCGGAGGCGATCCGCTCTTCGCGCCGCCCAAGCTCGGCCTCCTTTTCCTGAAGGCCCTTCTGAATTCGCTCAATCTCTTCCAGGCGCGCGTGCAGGCCCGCAATGTACCGGGCCGCCTCCTCCTCGCGCCCGGTCAACGCGGCCCGCGCCCGCTCGATGACGTGAGAGGGCATCCCCAGGCGCGTGGCGATATCGAGGCCCGCCGACTTGCCCGGCAAGCCCACGCGCAACTGGTAGGTCGGCTGGAGCGTCTCCTCGTCGTAGCCCATGGACGCATTCAACACGGCGGGCGTGCTGGAGCCGTAAATTTTGAGCGCTGCCAGGTGCGTGGAGACGAGCGTATAGGCTCCGGCCGCGCGGAAATGATCGACCACCGCCACACCGAGCGCGCCGCCTTCCTCGGGATCGGTCGCGGCGCCGATCTCGTCCAGAAGAACCAGCGAATCCGGCGTCACGTCGAGAATCATTTCGCGGATGCGCGAGATGTGCGCCGAGAACGTGCTCAGGTTCTCCTGAATGGATTGGTTGTCCCCGATGTCCGCCAGCACCTGATCGAACACAGGAAATTCGGCTTCCTCCGCGGGCACTGGAAGGCCCGCGTGCGCCATGAGCGCGAGCAGGCCGACGGTCTTCAAAGAGACCGTCTTGCCCCCTGTGTTCGGACCGCTGATGAGCAGCGTGCGGCACTTGGCATCGAGCTCGAGCGAAATCGGAACGACCGGCTTGCGCTGGCGCCGCAACACGTCTTCAAGCAGCGGGTGGCGCGCCTCGCGCAGCAGAAGCCGCTCGCCGAAGCGCGGCGTCGAGCAGCGAAAATCAACCGCGAAGCGGCCTTTGGCGAAAATCAAATCGAGTGCGCCGATCTCCGCGAGGGTGGCGTGAATCTCGGCGGCCTGCTGGCGAAGACGGGCCGTCAGCTCGCGCAGGATGCGATGCACCTCGCGCATCTCGTCCTCGGTGAGGCGCACCAGGTCGTTGTTCAGTTCAATGGTTTCCAGAGGCTCCACGAACAGTGTCTGTCCGCTGGAGCTTGCGCCGTGAATCACGCCGCCAATCCTGCCGCGCTGGCCGGCGACGACGGGGACTACGAAGCGGTCGTTGCGGATGGCGACAAAGTCTTCCTGGAGGACGCCTTCGTCCCGATGGGCGCGCAGAAAGCGCTCCAGCGAGCTTTGAATCGCTTTGCGCTGCTTCTCGATCTCGCGCCGGATGCGCGCCAGAGCCACGCTCGCATCGTCCGGCACGGTTCCGTCGGGAAGAATCTTGCCTCGCAGGTCCTTGAGGAGCTGCGTGAAGTCGCCGAGCCTGCGGCCGCGCTCGCCCAGTTTCGGAAAGCGGCCGGCGGCGGCCGTCAGATTCGACTTCGAGTCCGCCGCGAGGTCGAGGAACTGCAGCAGGTGGACGATCTCTTCGGGATCGAGCCCCGCGCCCTCGATATGGAGCTTCCGGACAGCGAGGCTCAAATCGGGCAGGGAGCCGAAATTCAGCGGCGGGCCGGCTTTGGTCTGCACGTACCGCGCCGCCTCGGCGGCATCGGCAAGAGCGCCTTCAATCGCTTCCCGGCCGGAATCCGGCGCCAGCTTCTCCATCTCCGCACGGCCCGCGGGACTCGAGACGTAGCGGCCCACCAGCTCTTTCAGCGCGGCAAACTCGAGAATTCCGGCGCTTGTTGCCTTCATGATTCTATTTTCCCGTCCGGGGCGACAAACGGGAACGCCTCATGCGGAATGCTTTTTCGATCACCGGGACGGTGCCTTCGGTGATGCGGTATTCGGACAGCCTGCGGCGCGGCACCCATTCCGCGAGGCCGGCGTCATCGGCCGCCTGGAGCGTGCCTCCCAGAGGCCGGCAAAGATAGTCCATCAGCACGTAGTGATACTCCGCGACGCCTTGCGCATCGGGGATGATCCGCTCGAAGATCTCGACCAAGGCCACCACTGCGATTTCGAGACCCGTTTCTTCACGCACCTCACGGCGGATGCCCTCTTCCAGGCGCTCGCCCGTTTCCACTACGCCTCCGGGCAGAGACCACCAGCCTTCGAGCGGCTTGCCCGCGCGCTGCACGAGAAGCACCTGGTCGCGGTCGAGGACGACGGCTCCCACACCGAGGATGGGTCGCTTTGGGTAGCGGCGGTCGTCCGTCATGAAATTTCTGAAATGGAAATCAGTACTGCACCGACCCCTTGACGTTCAAACGCACCCGATACACGGATGTATATGCGGTGATATACAGGGTCTGGAAATCCGCGTCGCCGAACGCGCAATTGCGCGGCGTTTCCGCCAATTCCAGTGTGGTGAGCAGCTTCCCCTCCGGTGTGTACACGGGAAGCTCGTTCGCCGTAACGTAGAGGTTGCCCTTCTCGTCCACGCGAATGCCGTCGGGAGGTCCGTCGATATTGGAGATGAGCACCCGTTCGTTGGAAGAGTCGCCGCGGCGGCCCAGATCGTAAGCCACGATGGTACGGTCGTCGCTAATGGCGACGTAAAGGATTTTGCCATCGGGCGAGACGGCGATGCCGTTGGGCCGTCCGGAGGGCTTGGCGACGAGACTCATCTCGCCCCGGGGCGTGACATGGTAAATGCCGTAGAAATCCAGCTCGCGCCCTTCCGACTGCTGTCCGAAGGCGGGATCGGTGAAGTATATATGGCCGTCGCGACGCACCACGATATCGTTCGGCGCGTTCAGCCGCTTGCCTTCCCACCGTTCCGCGATCACCTCGATCTTGCCCTTCTTATTGGTGCGCGTCACGCGCCGGGTACGGCTCTCGCAGGAGTACAAGCGACCCTGGGCGTCAAACGTGTTGCCGTTGCCCAAGGCTCCCGTGGCCTCGCGGAAGACCGAGACGCCTTCGCCAGGCGTCAGCTTCAGGATCTTGTCGTTCGGAACGTCGCTGAAGAGCAGAAAGCCTTCCCGCGACCATGCGGGGCCTTCGGTGAACCGGTAACCCGCGGCCACTTTTTCAATGCTGATTTTGTCGAAATCCTGGGCGGGGGCGGAAGATGCGAGCAGCACTACCAGAATTCCGGCAAAGCCGCCGAAATTACTTTCTCGCGGCGCGCAATTCATTCACTACGCTCCTGACGCCGGAGACCTTCTTGGTGAGCCGCTCCGCCTTGGCTTTGTGCTTTTCCAGCTCCACGGTCCCGCTTAGGGTAACCACACCTTCCGCTACTTCCACTTCCAGGAGCGCGCCTTTTATCTCATAGTCGTTCGCCAGCCGGCGCCTGACGGCGTCGTGGATCTCGTCGTCGGAGAGGCGCTTCTCGGCGGCCGAAGCGGAATTTGGCGGCGGCGCCACGAACGGCAGAGCCAGCCAAACGAAGAGGTAAAACTTAAACATCATCCTTCCCGGTCATTGTACGCCAGTCGAGCGCCTGGAGAAACATGGGCTGCTCGCGCCAGCCAGGCTCCACCTTGACGTGCAGATCCAGAAAGATTTTGCGGCCGAAGAGGCGCTCCATCTCCTGGCGTGACACCGTCCCGACAAGTTTCAAAACGCTGCCGCGCGCGCCGATCACAATCGCCTTCTGCCCCTCCCGTTCCACAAAGATGGTGGCGTAGATACGCGTGAGGCGCGGCGTCTCTTCCCAGCGGTCGATCATCACGGCCGCCGCATGGGGCACCTCCTGCCGGGTCTCCCGGACGACCTGCTCGCGGATGAGCTCCGCGGCGAGAAAGCGCTCCGGCTGGTCGGTGACATGATCGGGCGGGAAATAGGCGGGACCTTCCGGCAGACGCTTCAGGATCTCATCCCGCAGAATGTCCAATCCCGTTCCTTCAGTGGCCGAAATCGGAACATACGCGGCGAAATCGTGCAGCTTCGGAAACTCGGCCAGGAGCGGCAGCAGTGCGGTCTTAGGGACCCGGTCGATTTTATTCAGCGCCAGGATGCAGGGCGTTTCCGTTTTTTTCAGGAGGCTCACGGCTTCCGTGTCCCGCGGGCCAATCGGCTGCGTGGCATCGGCCACGAACAGCAGAAGATCGCGCTCGTCGAGGGCCTCACGGACGAAATCCATCATGCGCTTGTTGAGCAGAGAGCGGGAGCGGTGAATGCCGGGAGTGTCGAGGAAGACGATCTGCGCGTCCGGGAGAGTGAGCACCGCCTGAATCGAGGTTCGCGTGGTTTGCGGCTTGTCGGCGACGATGGCGACCTTGGTCCCGACGAGCGCGTTCAGCAGAGTGCTCTTGCCGGCATTGGGCCGTCCGAGGATGGAGACGAATCCGGATACGTGACGCGGGGCGGAATTTTCCTCAGCCATGCGCCACGGTCTCGGTCCGGCTGATCCGCACCTGCTCCACGCGCAGCTCGTTGCCGGCCAGCACCTCGATACGGAGACCGTCGCGCTCCACGCTTTCGCCGGTCTGAGGCACCCGGCCCAGCCACTCGCTCACCAGTCCCCCCACCGTGGTCGACTCGGTCTCGCCGGCGGGCCGGAAGTGCACCACATCGAACAGGCGGCCTACATCGAAGCTGCCGGACACGATAAATCCGCCGTGGCCGTCTTCGGCGATGTCCGTGCCGGGCTCGTGCTCGTCGCGGATCTCGCCGATGATCACTTCGACCAGGTCTTCCATGGTCGCCAGGCCGGCCGTATTGCCGTACTCGTCCACGACCACCACCATGTGCGTGTTGGTCTGCTGCATTTCCCGCAGCAGGTCGTCCACGGGCTTGGTCTCGGGGACGGCGACGATGGGCCGCTTCAGACTGTTGACCGTGCGCCGGGCGCGCTCCTCTTCGTTCAGCTCGAACATGTCGCGGACGTGCACAAAGCCGGTGATGTTGTCGACGGAGCCTTCGTAAATCGGAATGCGCGAGAACTGTTCGTTGATGGCCAGATTCCGCAGATCGTCCAGCGTTGCGGCGGCCGAAATGCCGACAATCTCTGGGCGCGGGGTCATCACCTCGCGCACGCGCGTCTCTCCGAACTCGACTACCGACTGGAGCAGCTTGCGATCGTCCTCATGAATGAGGCCTTCTTCGGTGCCGGCGTCGATAAACGCCTCGATGCTCTCGGCCGGCGTTGGCGGCGTCTCTTCCGCGTTGCCGTTCTGATCGGTCAGCTTGGCCACCGATTCCAGGAATCGAAGCAGGCTGGTCAGCGGCCGGGAAACGAACGCCACTCCCTTGAGCAGCGGCGCAAACGCCAGCACCCAGCGGCCGCTGGTGCGCCGATACAAAAGCTGGGGCGCGATATAGCTTGCGGCCAACATGCTGAGCCACGCCGCAAATGCCGCCTCCGGCAAGGACTGCCACAGGGGATCGCTCCCGGAGGTGACAAACCCGCCGGTGATGGCCAGCGCCAGCAGCAGCACGTGAGTGTGTTTGATGAGCGAGAAGACCAGAACTCCCTGTTCCGTCTCCATGCCCAGCCGGTCTTCCAGCGTGTCCTTGAAAAACTGTAGCGCCGGCAGCTCGCGCGTTCGCAGGCGCAGGCTCTCCAGGTACAGCATCTGCACGAACGTGACCAGAACCAGCATCAGCGCCAGCAGGAAGGCGGCGGCAAAGAGGAGTCCCGTCACGACGCACGCTCCGTCAAGGCCGCGGGCAGGCCAAGTTGTTTGCGCAGACGCGATTCCGCGCGGCGCATCTCGCCCGAATCGGCTTCGTGATCCATGCCCGTCAGGTGGAGGACGCCGTGCAGCATCAGGATGCACATCTCCTGTTCGGTGGAGTGCCCCAGCCGGCGGGCCTGGTCCGCGGCGCGATCGCTCGAGATCGCTACTTCGCCCAGGAAAGCTTCCGGCTTCCCCGCGTCGCTTTCAGGAAAGGAGAGCACGTCGGCCGGATAGTCCCTGGAGAGGAACTGTGAGTTGAGGCGGAGCAGTTCGCGGTCGTCGGCGATCAGGCACTGGAATGGCCGCCCATCGGCGACGCGTTCGCGCAGAAGCCGTGCAAATTGCCGTAAGCGAGGGCGGTCGATGCCGGCGGGAGCGCGCCGGAACAGAATGAGAGGACCGCGTGGGGGGTTATGAGGAGGCTCGTCTGAAGACATCGGTTGCAGTTAGAGCGCGGGAGTTTCCGCATCCGCGCCGGCGCTGCCGTTCCCGTTCCCTTCCGCCACGGTTTCCGACAGCTTCAGAATCAACTGTCTTGAGGCGCCGTTCATCTCGTTGTGCTTTTCGTATGCTTTCACAATTTTCTGCACCAGGGTGTGCCGTACGACGTCCCGATCGTCGAACTGAACAAAACTGATGCCCTCGACTCCACGCAATACATCCATTGCATCCAGAAGGCCGCTGCGCTTCCCCGGCGGGAGATCGATCTGGGTGATATCGCCGTTCACCACCATCTTCGAGCCGAAACCCTGCCGGGTCAGGACCATCTTCATTTGCTCCGGGGTGCTGTTCTGGGCCTCGTCGAGAATGATGAAACTGTCGTTGAGCGTGCGCCCGCGCATGAATGCGATAGGCGCCACTTCAATCGTGTTGCGTTCCAACAGTTTCTCCACCTTCTCCGCGTCCAGCATATCGTAAAGCGCATCGTAAAGGGGACGCAGGTAAGGATCGACTTTCTCCTGCAGAGTGCCGGGCAGAAAGCCGAGATGCTCCCCGGCCTCGACGGCGGGACGAGTAAGAATGATGCGGTTGACCTTCTTGTTGAGCAACGCGGAGACGCCCATGGCCACCGCGAGATAAGTCTTACCCGTACCAGCCGGACCTATGCCGAATACGAGGTCCCGGCGCTCGATGGCTTCCAGATAGCGCCGCTGATTGATTGTCTTGGGGGCTAACGCCTTCTTCCCGAAATTGCGCTGGCGCCCGCTCTCGACGAGCGAACGCAGGGTAACTTCGGGGTCTTCGGTCACAACCCGAAGATAGCTGTTGAGGTCGCCATTGGTGAAGACGTGTCCTTCGCCCACCAACGCCGCATAATCTTCCAGGATCTCTTCGGCGCGGTCGACATTGGGTTGAGGACCTTCGATTTCGAGAGCGTTGTCCAGCAGTTGTGTGCTGACGTTGAGGCCGTTCTCAATGAGGCGGATATTTTCGTCGCGGGTGCCGAAAAGGCTTTCAATGCCTCGGCTGATTTGCACGCTGGCTTTCATCTAATTAGGGTCTGGATACCTCCATGTCGTTTCAGGCTGGAAAAGGCCGAAGCAAGGCCGACTCGTGAGGGAGTTGCTGGAATCGGGATACCGCCGAAGCGGGGTGGAACAAAGCCATCCATGTTCATTATATCAAGGAAAGGCCACGGTACGAGGTAAAATGCAAGGTCGAGGAATTCCAATGAAATCCACCGTATGGATGGCCCGTGCGGCCGTCATTTTCGTTCTGGGGGTCCAACTGGACGCCCAAACCCTTCACGTCACGGGCGGCGCGGTTGACGATCAGGTCTTCCAGCGCAACGCTGCCGGGCGCGCCGAAGTTGTTTTGACGGGCACGGCTTCCGGTGCTGGCAGCGGGCCTCTGGAAGCTCGCGTCATCCGCAAGCATATGGCTGTGCCGGGATTCGACTGGGCGAAGGCGGGCGAGATTTCCGGCCGGCAGTGGAGCGCGACGGTTCGCGACCTGCCGGCGGGCGGGCCATATCGCATCGAGATCCGGGTTCCGGGAACACAGGCTTCGGCGGCCGTCAACAACGTTCTGGTAGGCGACCTGTGGGTGCTCGCCGGCCAGTCGAACATGCAGGGCGTGGGGGATCTGGTGGATGTGCAGCAGCCGCACGATCTGGTGCACAACTTCGGCATGGCGGATCACTGGATGGTGGCCGAGGAGCCGCTGCACACGCTGGTCAACGCCGCCGACCGTGTGCACTGGCCCATGAACGCGCAGAAGCAGCCGGAGCGGCTGGAAGGCGCGCGGTTGACCGAATACGTCGCCAACCGCAAAAAGGGCGCGGGCCTGGGGCTGCCGTTCGCGGTCGAGATGGTCCGCCGGACGGGCATTCCGATTGGTCTGCTTTCCTGCGCTCACGGCGGCACGTCGATGGATCAATGGAACCCGGCGCTGAAGGATAAGGCCGGCGATTCGCTCTACGGCTCCATGCTGCGGCGCGTGCGCGCGGCGGGCGGCAAAGTGAAGGGCGTGCTCTGGTATCAGGGCGAATCCGACGCCAATCCGCGCGCGGCTTCTGCGTTCCAGCGGAAGTTCGAGCGCCTGGTGACGTCGATCCGCGACGACTTCGGCCAGCCCGATCTGCCTTTTTACTATGTGCAGATTGGCCGCCATGTCAACGACGCGAATGTAACCGAGTGGAACCTGGTGCAGGACGCCCAGCGCAAAGCCGAAGCCGCCATTCCGCGCAGCGCGATGGTGGCTTCGATCGATGCGTCTCTCGACGATGGGATTCATGTGGGCACCGGGGATCTGAAGCGGCTGGGGCGGCGCATGGCCAACCTGGCGTGCCGCGACCTCTTCCCGGAACTCGAACGTTACGGGAAGGTGAAGCGCGGCCCGCGCCCGGTTTCGGCGGCGTTCAACAACGGCGTCGTCCGCGTGGAGTTCTCCGATGTAAACGGCGGCCTTCGTGCGGATGGGCGCATCGCTGGGTTTAGCATTCACGCCGGGGATGGCGCGCCGCGACCCATGATCTACAAAGCCCGTGTCGATCCGGGGGATTCCTCCGCGGTGCTGCTGCACGTGGGAGGCAAGCTGCCAGAGGGAGCGACGCTCCACTATGGCTTCGGCAAAGATCCCTACTGCAATTTGCGCGACCAGGCCGACATGGCCGCGCCGGTTTTCGGGCCGATGGAAATTCGCTAAGTTAGCCTGCCGGGAAAGTAGAGTACACTGGGCAAAGAAAAAGCGAAGAATGGACGTCCAGGAACAGCTTTCCCTGCTACGCAGAAGGATCGCCCGCATCGACCGGAAATACGCGGGCAAGCCCGCCCAGGTCGCGCCGCCGCCCCGCTTCGATTCCAGGCCGGCGCGCTACTTCGTTGAAGACCTGATAACCGGACAGGTAGCCGACACCGCGTACGGCGCGCATTTCGAGACCGAGAAGCTGTACGAGCGCCACCGGCGGCACGGAAGCATGGATCTTTCCAACCTGATCGAGCTTCCGGAGGATCTCCTGGAGTCGCTGTCCGGAGTCGGAATGTATCGCTGCCACCCCACACGGTGGGCATTTCTCGACACGGAGACGACGGGTCTCGCGGGCGGCGCCGGGACATACGCGTTCCTGGTGGGGATAGGCGGCATCGATGAGGCCGGCTTCCGGATACGCCAGTTCTTCATGCGCGATTTGCGCGATGAGGCTTCGCTCCTGCACGCAGTGGCGGAACACCTCGCGCGCTTCGACGTGCTGGTGACATACAACGGCAAAGCTTACGACCAGCCGCTGCTCGAAGGGCGCTACAGGCTGGCCCGGTTACATTCGCCATTCGCCCGTCTGGAGCATCTGGATTTATTGTTCGGCGCGCGGCGGCTGTGGAAGCTGCGCCTGGAAAGCTGCCGGCTCATAGACCTGGAGAACCGGATTCTGGGCGTGGAGCGCCAGGGCGATCTGCCAGGCGAGATGATTCCTTACCACTACTTCGACTATCTGCACAGCAAGCAGGCCTTCCGGCTGGTTCCCATCTTCCACCACAACGCCACGGACATTCTCTCGCTGGCCTGTCTCACAGCCGTCGCTCCGTTTGCCTTTCGAAAGCCTGAGGAGGCGGCGCTCGCGCACGGCGCCGACTGCATCGGTCTCGCACGCTGGCTCATCCAGGACGAGCGGTTCGAAGAAAGCCTTCGGCTGTTGCGGCGAGGCGTGGATCTGGGTTTGCCGGATTCTCTGCTCTTCCGGACCCTGTGGGACATCGCGATGATCGAGAAGAAACTGGGGCGCGCCGAGGCGGCGCTGGCCGTATTCGCGGATCTCGCGGTATCGCCCAATCCCTGCCGAGTTCAAGCCCTCGAAGAGATGGCGAAGCACTATGAGCGGAACGAGCGGAATTGTGCCGCGGCGCTCGAAATGACGCGAAAGGCGCTCGCGCTGGTGGACTCGCCGGCCCTTCGGAAGCGCGAAGAACGGCTGAAAGCGCGCTTGGCGAGGCCCCGGAACCGGAGAGCCTCTCCTTCGGGGTAACACCTTGACGCCCGCCAGACGGCAACATCATAATCAATGCACTAACGGGATTCATGATGCCGCGCCGCATTCTGACCCTGCCGATCCTGATTATTCTTACGATCGGCGCGGGTTATGCCGCCAGCTACGGCGAGCTACCTTTAAGATTTGAAGCTAATCTTGGCCAGTCGCACGCCGACGTACGGTTTCTTTGCCGCGGCTCGGGTTACACCCTTTTTCTAACCCGAAGTTCTTGCCCTTTTTGAGCTGAAGGTGTTTGTTGTGAGGCGGTTGGAAG
>JBBDWK010000069.1:0-21292 GCA_040902885.1 Bryobacteraceae bacterium
GTGGGGACATTTCTAATGAACGCTCAAGGGGACATTATCAAAAACGCGCAACAGGCAAGCACCTGTTTTTTAACACTCGCCGCACGGTAAACTGCGCTAGACTGAGATGGAAAACGATTGCCATGGCAGTTTCAATTAAGGATGTGGCACAGCGTGCTCAGGTGTCGCACTCGACGGTGTCGAGGGCGCTCCAGAATCCGCGCCGCCTGAACCAGGACACTGCGCAGCGGGTGCAGCAGATCGCGCGGGAGATGGGATACCGGCCGAACTCGATCGGGCGGAGCCTGGTAACGCGGCGGACGGACACCATCGGCGTGGTGGTAACGACGGTGGCGGATCCGTTTGTTGCAGAGGTGGTCGCCGGTGTGGAGGAGGTGGCGCACAACCGCGGTTACGCAGTATTTCTGGCAAACAGCAACGCGCAGCCGGAGCGGGAGATCAGCGTGGTGCGGTCGTTTCACGACCGGCGCGTGGACGGGGTGCTGGTGATGGCCTCGCGGGTCGGTTCGCTGTATCTGCCGTTGCTGGAGGAGTTGAACGTGCCGATCGTGCTCGTGGACAACCAGTATCCGGGTGAGTTCGCCCACGCAATCAGCATTGACGATCGGGGGGGAGCCCGAATGGCGGTGCGGCATTTGATCGAGCTGGGGCACCGGAGGATCGGGTACGTCGCCGACCAGTACGGTTTGCAGTCCGACGAAGACCGGAAGATGGGATATGCCGAGGAACTGGAGAGCGCGGGGCTGGCTTTCTCGGCGGCGCTGGTGGCGCATGGGGATGGAAAGGCGGAAGGCGGAAGAGTGGCGATGCAGTCGCTGCTCGCGCTGAGAGATCCGCCGACGGCGGTGTTCTGCTACAACGACATGACGGCCATCGGGGCGCTGCGGACGCTGCACTCAAAGGGGTGGAAGGCGCCGGAGGAGATGTCGGTGGTGGGATTCGACGATCTGCCGATCGCGCAGTATGTGGAGCCGCCTCTGACAACGGTACGGCAGCCCAAAGCAGAGATGGGGCGGATGGCGGCGGAGAGGTTGCTGAACTTACTGGGTCGGAGCGAGCTGAGTGGGAGCGAGGCGGCCGGTGGCGGCGGGGCCGGGTCGAGCATACGAGTACCGGGAGAGCTGGTGGTGCGGGCGTCCGCCTGCCGGCCGCGGCACGGATAAGAGAACATGGCGGAGGGGCTGCGAGTCGCGGTGCTCGGATTGGGCCGGATGGGATCCGTGCACGCGAGAAACCTGTTAGAGCTGGAGCGGGAGACGGGCGCGTGCCGGCTGGCGGCGCTGGTGGATCCGGACGAGGCGCGGGCGCGGAGGTTCGCGCGGGAGCACGGGTGCGAGGCGATGGTGCTGAGATCGCTCGGGGAGCTGGCGCAAGCCGGGATATGCGAAGGCGCGGTAATTGCGACGCCGACGGAGATGCACCGGGAGCACGCGGAGAGGCTGATCGCGGCGGGCTATCGTGTTCTGCTGGAGAAGCCGCTGACGGGGACGATCGAGGCCGACGAAGCGTTTGCGGCCGCGCTGGATCGCGATTACCCGCGGGCGGTGATGCTCGGGTTCCAGCGGCGGTTTGACGCGCCGCTGCGGCATGCGAAAGAGCTACTGGAGAAGGGATGCATTGGGAGGGTGTTCAAGATTTTCTCCGCGCTGGAGGATTCGGGACCGCCGCCGGACGGGTATCGGAGCAGCGGCCTTCTGGCGGATATGTCGGTGCACAACGTTGACGAGATTCTGTGGCTCACAGGTTGCACGCCCAAGGCGGCGGTGGCCATCGGGTCGCGGGTGTATGGGCATCGGGTGTCCACCTGCGCGGAGGATTTCGATGACGCGCTGCTGCTGATGTGGTTCGAACAGGATCTGGTGGCCCAGGTGCAAGTGAGCCGGAATCACGTATCGGGCTATCGAGTGGAGACGGTGGTTTTCGGAGAAGAGGGGCAGATTCACGTCGGACGGTTCGATCAACGGCCCACGGACGTCGTGGTGGAGGCGTATGGGCGGCGGAAGGACAAGGAGCCGATCGCGTATTATACGTTTTCGATGGCGGAGGAGAGGGCGGACGGTCCGGAGTTTCTCGACCGGTTCGGGCCGGCATACCGGGCAGAAATTTACGCATTTGTGGAGTGCTGCCGTGAGAGGCGGCCGTTTCCGGTAACGCACGTTGACGGGCTGCGGGCGCAGCGGGTGATCGAGGCCGGGATGCGGCGGCTGATCACGGCGGAGGGTGCGGGATTGCAGGTCTAATGAATCTCATCGGATTATGACCTTTCGCGCCGCTTCCAGATCACGCGATAATGGTGTCGGGCTTAGGAATATGAGTGTGACGATCAAGGTGCCGATTCCGGACGATCTGGTTCCAGTGCTGGAGAGAAAAGCCCGCTCTGCCGGGCTGGAGCGCGAAGAGTACGTAGGCGCGATTCTGTCCAGGGAACTGAACGCCCCGCAGACGCTTAACGAAGTTCTCGCCGCCTTCAGAGAACAAGTAGCCGCGAGTGGTATCGCCGACCGAGATTTAGATGAGCTGTTCAGAGCCGCCCGCGACGAAGCGGACGCACAAGGAAACGTTTGACCCGGCATGGGTTTGCCAAATGAACGCGTTCGTGTTGTCTACGACTGCATGGTTTTCCTCCAGGGCGCCGCTCGCGGCGACGGTCCAGCCGGATTGTGTCTCATGCTGGCCGAGAAAGGCTTCGTTGAACTCTGTCTGAGTGCGGCGATTCTCGATGAGGTTGGCGATGTGCTACACCGGCCGAGGCTTCGGGCAAAGTTTCCAGCGCTGACCGATGAGCTTGTTTCGCAATTTCTGCAAACGCTCAGCGGCTTCTCAACGTTCTTTGCCGACGTAACGCGGCAGCTTGCGTTCTCCCGAGATCCGAAAGACGAGCCATACATCAATCTCGCCCGAGTGGCCAAGGCCCAATACCTCGTCAGCAGAGACGCCGACCTGCTTGACGTGCCCACCTCCTCCGACACAGACTCTCGTCGCGTTCGGGAGGAATGTCCGGGTCTGGAGATTATGGATCCGCTTACGTTCCTGAGATCGATGCGGCACCTTTCGCCTGAGAGATCCTGAGAGATAAAGACGTCGTGTCCATTTATAGCGGAGCCGTTTTCGCACCTGTCACTACGCAGCTGCACCGGCAACCGGAATCACGAATGGCAGGGACAGGCGGCCGTCCAGGCGAACGATCAGCGGTATTGCGGAACCGAAGGGCAGCACCGGCTCGAGCTGGATACGGACCTGGTAGGTAAATGGCTGCCCAGGCGTGGGAACAACGGAGGCCACCGTGTGCTCGGCGCCCCCGATCGTCACCCGCATTCCGGTGAAGGCGGCTGCCTCGCTTTCCGAAAGGCCGCCAACCATGATGTCCAGCCGTTCTCCGGCACGGGTCGGCCGCAGGCCGCCCACCGCTCCACCCGCGTTTGAAACCGCGCTGATGAGCAGCGGGGCCGGTTGCAGGGCGAGTACCACCGCATAACTGACGTCTCCATAGGTGAGCCGGAGGATGACCGGCCCGCTCGGAAGCCCCGGCGGAATCTGAAACGCGATCTGGCTAGGAGCGGCCGCGGAGATCCCAGCCGGGCGGCCGTTCACCGTAATCGCCGGCGCCCGCCCCGATTCATTGAGCAGATTGGCGCCACTCAGTAGAACCTGCGTGCCGGCGTAGATGCCCTGTCCATCCGCCGCAGCCAGCTGAGAGTTGAGCACCGGTGCGCGCGGATCGGCTGGCTGAATCTGGAATCCAAAAGCCTGCGAGAACACCTGGAACCCGTTGATCACGGTTAAATTGACCGATCCGGGCGTGGCGTTTGGAGAGACCCGGACATTGGCAATGGCCCTGGTGGGGCTGATGACCCAAAGGCGTTGCACGGTCACGTCGCTCGATCCGAATCCAAGCAGCGTCCGTCCCGCAATGAAGGCCATGTTCGCGCCGGTAATCTCGATCATGGATTCGGCGCCGGCGGGCAATGCAGCGGGAGCGATGGTCGCGAAGGGAGCGGCTCCGTCTTCATAGGTGTAGGAAGGCGCGCTCTCGAGCGGTTGCACGAACGCCGAATTCTGACCGTCGGGATTGAAGACCGTGATGGCCGCGCGCTGCCCCGGAACGCCCGGCGGAGGCGCGACCACGATTCTTTCAGCGGCCTCGTTGCGGCTCAGGATCGTCGCGGGAAGGGAATCGAAGTAAACCGTGCTGTCGGAATCCAACCCGGTTCCGGTGAGGACTACAGTGCGGGCGCCATTGGGACTGAGCGACGGCGTCACCGATGCGATGGCGGGTGGGGGGCGGCGCACCACGTGCAATCCGGAGGGATGCACATAGAGATCTTGCGCGAGGGAAAACAGCAGGTGACTGGGCCCGCTTCCAAACAGGCCGAACTCGAGATCCACGGCCAAAAAGGACGGCGCAAACTGGTACGGGCGGACGCCTCCTGGCCGCACGACCGCCGCTCCGCCCAAAACACGCACGCCGAGACCGGGCGCGGGAGCGCCGTTCTGAACCAGCCCGACGCCGGATGCCACCAGCAGCCCCGTACCCGAGTTGGCATTCAGAAACGCCGGCCTGATGGTTACCTGATCCAGAAAGCTGAAGGTCGAGACCCTTTGGACCGCAACCGCATCGCGCGGGGCGACGCTGAAACCGATGTCCGCGGTAGTCGCGCCGGCCGTCACGGGAATCGGAAAGGCCTGCTGCGGGTCGCGCGTTCCGGGAAAAAAGACGGTCTCAAATGGCTGGCTGGCCTGGACGGGCTGGCCATCCGGGTCGAGCGGCAGCACGATGTCCGCCGGGCCCAGCCCGGGTTGCCGCGCAGGCGGCAGAGCCTGGACGTAAAGAAGATATTGCCCGGGAATCAGGCCCTCCAGGCGATAACTGCCGTCCGGCGCGGTCAGCGTGCTGACCGCGCCGTAGCCAGTGCGCAGCGCCACGACCGAGGCCAGATGCAAGCCGAGTCCCTCCGAGTTGACTCGGCCTGCGATGGTCCCGGTTGTGGCGGCGAAACTGCGCGTGGGGTAGAGCAGGGAAATGGCGGCGATGTCGTCGGTGTCGAGGGGCTTGGTGCGCGTCGTCGCCCGGGTCACGTCGGTGGACATCACGCTCGAAGTCATGGTGTGCTGCAGGCCCAAAGCATGGCCCATCTCGTGTACAACGGTCAGGAAGAAGCCCTCGCTGAAGCTCGGACCCGGCCTTACCGTCAGGTCTCGGTTGAGCCGTATGATCGCCTTGGCAATCGGCACGAAAGGTCCAGTCTCCCTATTGACCGCATCGAGCCGCGCCGCGGGGCCGCCGTATCCCAGCACTCCCGGCGGCAACTCTTCGAAGACTACTTCACCGGCCGGCGTCGCCTGGGTGGTTCCCGCCGTGAACAGGCCGCCGAAGGCTACGCGTAAGTCGGAGGTCTCCACCGAGTTCCACGCTTCGGCCGCCTGACGGATCTGCGCCAGAACCGATGGGAAGCTGTCCGATCCCGCAAACTGGGCAGGTCCCAGATCGGAAACCAGAAACGAGACGGTCTTGTTGGGAAGCGCGTTCAGGTCGAACTTTTCCGGAGCGGCTATGAACGGGGCTGAACGGTTTGTGTAATGAATGAAGTGATAATAGGCCGGAGCGGACGAGCAGGCGAGCAAAAACCCTGTCGCGGCCAGAGAAAGGACCTTCACTTTCGCGCTCCCCCGTTCAACTCTTGAGCGATGCGCTCGCCCAGGTCGCCGAGCCGGACCCGGACGGATTCATCGCGGACCGGCCTGTGGGTTTCGGAATCGAGCATCAATTCCGCGCTTGCCGCCCGGAAAGCAACCTTCCCGCCTTTTTCGTCGCGCCGGATGTCGAACACGCCTTGGGACAGTCCGATCACATGGTTCAAACCGCTCGGACTCTTCCATAGGAAAAGCACATACTCCGCGCCTTCCTTAAGACTGGGGGCGCCGGAAAAGGTCTGGCGAACGCCTCCCAGAGAGCCGCCGGGTACAACCGCTTCCACAAGGCCCGTTTCCGGTCCTTTCCAGCGCTCGAGCACTTCGATTTTTGACGTCGTGTAGAGGATGGAGCCTTGCGGAATCACTGAGGATGCCGCTACCCGCCCGCGCACAATCTCCGTGGACTGCTGCGTCATCTCCTCCAGGGAGAGACGCTCCAGGGTTGCCGCCCCGAGGCCGGTTAGACAGAGTAGCGCCAAACAGAGCGCCACTGTAAGCATCCACCTCATGGGACGGATTGGTGCAGTTGGCCTGCCTTACAGACGCTCCAAAGAAAGAAACACTTAGCGGCGCCGCCGCGCCACCGGCTGTGTTGCATCGACACGCAAACGGTGCGGCTTGTCACACTTCGTCCGGCCTGCCGCCCTCGCGCACAATCAGGATCGGCACGTTTAGCTCGTGGCGGACGGGGTCGATGGTGTTGCCGAGTATTAAATCCTTCAAGCGCCTGTGCCCGTGGGCGCCCATGATCAGCAGATCGGGTTTCACGTCGCGCGCATAGCGAACAATCTCCCTGCCGGGATTCGTGGAGTGAAGCATGGCCGCCTCCACGTCAATCCCCTGCTTGCGCAGGCCGTCCGCAATCTCGTCCAGGTACTTCCGGCCCGCCTCCACCTCGGCGTCCGACGCGAGCGCTCCGTACACCTGGCTGGTCACGCCCTCCTCCACGTGCAAAAGATAGATTTTGGCGCGGTGCAGCCGGGCCATGGCGGCGGCGTGCGCCAGCGACTGCCGGTCGAGGCCCGTGTGGTCGACCGGCACCAGGATGCGGTGGTACAAAGGCTCCGGCATGCCTGCCACCTCAGGGCTGGGAAGGCGGACCGGCGACCCGCCGAAGCGGCGAATCCACCCGCCGACCAGCGGTTCAAAACTCACCCAGAAGAGAAGGAAGACCAGCCCGCCGCCCAGAGGAATCAGGATCGCCCACAGCCACATACGGTACTGGCCGGCGGCTTCCAGCCACCCCCCGACCGTACTGACCAGCAAACCAACGTTGAGGCCGACGATGATGAGCGCGGCGATCCAGGCCAGCAGCTTGACCCAGGCGCGATTGGTAAAGGCGCCCATGCGCTTGCGGTCGCCGGTGAACTGGATCAGCGGAATGATGGCGAAGGGAAGCTGCATGCTCAGGATCACCTGGCTGAGGATGAGCAACTGGTAGGTGCCTTCTTCTCCGGAAATCGTGATGGTAATGACGGCGGGCACAATGGCCACCAGGCGCGTGATCAACCGGCGCAGCCAGGGCCGCATGCGGAAGTTGAGGAATCCTTCCATCACGATCTGGCCGGCCATGGTGCCGGTCAGCGTGGAGGACTGGCCGGCGCAGATCAGGGCAATGGCGAAGGCCACACCGGCCGCGGCCGTCCCCAGCAGCGGCGCCAGCAGCAGGTGCGCCTGCTGAATTTCCGTTACCACGATTCCGCGTTGGTAGAACACAGCAGCGGCGAGAATCAGAATCGCCGCGTTCACCAGCAGCGCTCCATTCAAAGCCACCACGGAATCGATGAGGTTGTAGCGGCACGCCTCGCGCTTGCGCTCTTCGCTCTGCCCGATGCGCCTGGTCTGTACCAGCGCCGAATGGAGATACAGGTTATGAGGCATTACCGTGGCCCCGAGGATGCCGATGGCCACATACAGGCTGTCCATGTTCAGCCGCGGCACGAGGCCCGCAACCATTGCCCCGGCTTCCGGCTTTGCCAGCACCATTTCCAGCAGGAAGCACGCTCCAATGATGCTGATGAGCGAAAGGATAAAGGCCTCGATCGTGCGGATGCCGAATCTCTGGAACCAGAGCAGCAGCAGGGTATCCGCGGCGGTGAGCACGACTCCCGCGAGCAGCGGGATGCCGAAGAGCAGGTTGAGGCCGATGGCCGCCCCCAGAACCTCCGCCAGATCGCAGGCCGCAATGGCAATCTCGCACAAGAACCAAAGCGCATACGTGATGGGCTTCGGATAGCTTTCCCGGCAGGCCTGTGCCAGATCGCGCCCCGCCACGATCCCCAGCCGCGCGCTCAGGGTCTGGAGCAGCACCGCCATGGCGTTGGACATGACCAGCACCCATAGCAGTTGGTAACCGAAGCGCGCTCCGCCCTCCAGGTCCGTGGCCCAGTTGCCAGGGTCCATGTAACCGACGCTGACCAGGTAGGCCGGACCGGCAAAGGCGAATATGCGGCGCCACCACGAGGGGTGGGCGGTCGGAACCGAGGAATGGACTTCCGCGAGCGAACGGTACTCTGATTTGGTGTCCACAGCAGGGCGAATTAACTTAACTATAGTTAACACGGCCTCTGGACGGCGTCAAGCTTTGCTTTTGCTATTGGTTGTCGTTAGCGACGGCCGCTCGCGCGCAAAACCGGGAGCGGCAGGCGCGGCAACGATAGGGAGCGATGCCGAGGAAGCGCAAGATGAGACGTTCCAGGAATCCACGGCGATGCGAAGTACGAACTTTGGCCGATCCGCAACTCGGACATGTGCGGCTCGGCGAAGTGTCGGCTTCTTTGGCCTTCCAGACGTCGTCGATCATAGCCCACCGGACAGTTCTATACTACAGGACATGCTCTTGCGGATCGCAGTAGCCGGCCTGGCACTGGGTACGATTCTGCACGCCCAGACGACGAACGAACTCAACTTTCTCACTTCGCTCAGCGAGGGCAGCGGTTTGGCCGACCGCGTCGCGGCTCATCTCGACGGGCTGGCCGCGGAGTCCTTCGCCGCGCGTCGTGCGCGCTTGGAGCAACTCGAGACTTCCGCCGACGTGACCGCCCGGCGCATATACATCCGCGAGAAGATGGTGCAGGCTGTGGGCGGCTTTCCCGAGCGCACTCCGCTCAATGCGAGGGTCGTGGGAACTTTGAAGCGCGACGGTTACCGGATCGAGAAGATTGTCTTCGAGAGTCAACCCCGCTTCTACGTGGCGGCCAACCTGTACGTCCCGGAGCGCGGCCGCGCGCCCTACCCGGCCGTGCTCTATCCGCTGGGTCACGAGCCGGGAGGCAAATCCTATCCGGTCTGGCAGCAGATGCTCGGCTCGCTGGCGCGCAAGGGATTCGTGGCGCTTACCTGGGACCCGCTCGGACAGGGTGAGCGCGTTCAACTCTACGATCCGGACCTCAAGCAGTCGAAGGTCGTCTCGTCCACCACCGAGCACACTATCCTCGGCGCGCAGTGCCTTCTCAACGGCGACAGCATCGCGCGCTATACGATCTGGGACGGCATCCGCGCGCTCGACTATCTTTTGTCGAGGAAAGAGGTCGATGCCACGCGGATCGCGTGCACCGGCAACTCCGGCGGCGGTACGCATACGGCCTATCTTTCGGCGCTCGAAGACCGCATCCACGTGGCCGCTCCTTCCTGTTACATCACGAGCTGGCCGCGCCTGTTGCAAACCATCGGGCCGCAGGATGCCGAGCAGATTCTGCTGCCCTGGTTTCAAGCCGGGCTCGACCACGGCGATTTCGTGCATGCCTTCGCGCCCAAGCCGTACCTGATCCTTTCGGCCATTCGCGACTTCTTTTCGATCTCCGGCGCGCGCGAAACGTTTCAGGAAGCGAAGCGCATTTACGCCGTCGCCGACGCGCCCGAGAAGGTTCACATGGTGGAAGCCGACGACGGCCACGGGTACAGCAAGCCCCGGCGCGAGGCGGCCTACGAGTGGTTCGGCCGCTGGCTGAAGCCCGACGATCCCACGCGGAACGAGCCGGAGATCGAGCCTTTCACCGAAGCTGAGCTTTTCTGCACGCCGACCGGACAGGTGGCCACCTCGCTGCAGGGAGAGACCGTCTTTACGCTGAACCAGCAGCGCACGGCGCAGTGGCGCAAGAGCTTCGCGACTGGCGAAAGACTGCTCAGCGAGGTCAAGCGGCTCACGGGCTACGCGCCCGCGTCCGGCCCGCCGCCGGTTCACTTTTACGGCCGTCTCGGCCGTCCCGGCTATTCAATCGAGAAGCTGGTTTACGAAAGCGAGCCGGGCATTCCGATTCCTTCGCTTCTCTTCCTTCCCGAGGGCGGTGGGAAGCGCCCGGCCATTGTCTACGCTCACAGCCGGGGCAAAGCCGAGGAGGGCGCCCCTGGCGGGGACATCGAGGGAATGGTGCGAGCGGGATTCGCGGTTCTGGCCGTGGACCTGCGGGGCAGGGGAGAGACCGCGACCCGCGAGGCGACCAAGGGCGATAACTGGACCCGCTACTTCGGCCAGTACGATCTGGCGATGACCTCGTTCCAGTTAGGCCGGACACTGGTGGGCATGCGCGCGGCCGATATTGCCCGGGGCGTGGATGCTTTGGCCGCGCGCCCCGAGATCGAACCGGAGCGAATCTTCGGGTTTGGCAAGGACGCCGACGCGCTGGTGATGCTGCACGCCGCTCTCTTCGATGCACGCATACGGCGAGTGGCCCTGGAAGGGATGCTGCTCTCTTACGATTCGGTCATCCGCTACCCCATCCATAGACAGATGTTCGAGAGCGTGGTTCCGGGTGCGCTGCGCGTCTACGATCTGCCGAATCTCGCGGGAGCCATTGCGCCAAGGCCGGTCTGGATTGCGAACGCCGTGGACCCGCTCGGACTGCCTGTGGCGCAGAGCGAAACAGAACGCGCATTCGCCGGCCGGAACATTCGAGTATCGACGCGCCGCGCCGGACAGCCGGTAACGGCGGTGTATGCGGACTTCCTGCAGACTGGCAATTAGCTTTTGCCTGGCATGCTTCCCATCCGCCGGCGAGGATTGGCCGCAATTTCGAGGACCGCGAGGCGACGGAACATCGCGTGAAGCAGTCGCCGTTCCGCTACGGCAGATCTGGAAAGTCAGCCTGCCCGGTCCCGGACATTCTTCGCCGATCGTAGGTGGATCGAAGGAGAAGGAGCACACGATGTCGAAATCGCCGACTACCACTAAGAAGTTTGCCCCGGTGCATCCCGGTCAGGTTCTCGCCGAGGACCTGCGCGACGCGGGGATTAGCATGAACCAACTGGCGAAGGCCCTTCAGGTTCCCATGAACCGGATCAGCGCGATCGTCAACGGGCAGCGCGGAATCACCGGAGACACCGCCGTGCGACTCGCGCGTTATTGGGGTACGTCGGCCCAATATTGGATGAACCTGCAGTCCCGCTATGAGCTGGAAGTCGCGCAGGATGCACTCGCGGATTCGATCTCCCAAATTAAACCCCGCAGCGCTGCCTGACTCCTCGTCCAGCTTCCGCTCCGGTTGATTGACGCTCCGCGCCTGCTCTGTCAGACTCGTGTCTACCGAATCGAGGAATTGCGCATATGAAGTTTGCACTACTGCTGATTTTCACGATGGCTTGGGCTGCTGTCGCTGCCGCGCAGACACCCTCTCGATCCCCTGCCGAGAAACTTGCCGCCGACAAAGAAGTCACCACATCCGGCGGAGCCACCTTTACGGCTCCAGGCGGGTGGTCGATGGCTGCCTCCGGTCCGCTCATTGTCGTCGAGCCGCCGGAAGCCGACTCGCACGTCGTTATCTTCGATTCCGATGCCGCTACGGCGGAAGCCGCCATCGACGCCGCCTGGGCCGCATACAAACGCGACGAAAAACGCGTCGTCAAGCAGAAGCTCTCGCCCCCGGCCCGCGAAGGTTGGGAAGAGGTTCAGGTCTACCTCTACGAAACGTCGCCCAATGAGCGGGTTGTCGTGCAATCGGTGGCACGCCGTGCGAAGAATACCTGGACGGTCGTCATCGTGAACGGCAAGCAGCCCACCTTCGAAAAGCGCGGCTCCGCCGTTGGCCAGATTCTGGGGAGTCTGCGACCGGCCACGTACCAGCGCGAATCCTTCGCGGGACGCAAAGCCGGGACGCTGAATGCCGAGCGGTTAGCGGAGATGAAGGACTTCGTCGAGATGGCAATGAAGAAGCTCGACGTTCCCGGCGTCAGCGTGGCCTTCATCGAGAACGGCAAGATCGTCCACGAAGGCGGACATGGGGTAAAGGAACTTGGCAAGCCGGGCACGGTGGATGCCCACACACTGTTCATGGCCGCCTCGAACACCAAAGGCATGACGACTCTTCTTCTGGCAAAACTCGTCGACGAAGGCAAGGTCAAGTGGGACGACTTTGTCACCAAAGCCTACCCCAGATTCAAGCTTGGCGACGCGCAGACGACGGAGCAGGTCCGCATCGAGCACCTCATCTGTGCCTGCACGGGGCTGCCCCGTCAGGATCTGCCGTGGCTGTTCGAGTTCCGCAAGGCCACGGCCGCGGTCTCCATGGAGATGCTGGGCAAGATGCAGCCGACCAGCGGATTTGGCGAAGTCTTCCAGTACAGCAACATCATGGCCTCGGGTGCAGGGTACGTGGCCGCATACCTGTACAATCCGAAGCTCGAACTCGGCGCGGCCTATGACGAAGCCATGAGGAAGAAGATCTTCGAACCGCTGGCGATGAAGTCGACGACGTTCGACTATGCCCGTGCGCTCAAAGGCAATCACGCCAGCCCACACTCCTACGATGTGAACGGCAAGCAGCTGGTGGCCTCGATGGACCTGAATTACTCGGTGCACCCCCATCGTCCTGCCGGGGGTGTCTGGACGTCGGCTCACGACTTGATCCGGTACGTTCAACTGGAGCTGGCGAAAGGCAAGCTCCCGAACGGCAAAGTCCTCGTCTCCGAGACCAGCCTGCTGGCCCGCCGCAAGCCGTACGTAAAGGTGGGAGCCCACGGCAGCTATGGAATGGGCCTGCAGGTCGAGAATCGCTGGGGCACGCCGGTGGTATTTCACGGCGGCAGCCTGTTCGGATTCAAGAGCGACATCTTGTTCCTGCCCGAGCACGGCGTCGGCGCCGTTATTCTGACGAACGCGGATACCGGCGGACTGATGCTGGGCTCCTTCAGGCGCCGGTTCCTTGAGGTGCTATTCGATGGCAATCCGGAGGCGGCGGAGGATCTGGCGAAAGCTGCCGAGAATTATAGAGCAGTTCAAGCCAAGTTCCGCGAGCGCCTGGTTGTGCCTGCGGACGAGGAGGCCATCGGCAGACTGGCTGCTCGTTACACGAGTCCCGAGCTGGGCGAGCTTGCGGTTCGCCGCCAGAAATCTTCCACGGTCTTCGATCTCGGCGAGTGGCGCAGCTCCGTGGCTTCCCGCAAAAACGACGACGGCACGATCTCCTTCATGACCATTGATCCGGGCGGAGCCGGCTTTGAGTTTGTGGAAAGCAAACGCAACGACAAGCGAGCTCTCATTGTGCGCGAGGGGCAGCACGAGTACATCTTCACGGAAGCGTTATAGCCGGCGCGGATAGGAAATGGCGGCAGATTTCAGGGAAACTGCCGCAACACAAGGGAAGACTGGCGTTCCCGTCCATCCCCCCGGTTGGGTGGGGACGTGGGCCACTTCGAGAACGGGACTATACGGGCGGAATGCTGGCGCAGTGGCGCGAGCACAGCAACAGTGGACTTCGGTTGGCTTCAATCGAGGCCAGCGGCAGACTCGCCCAGTTAAACAGAATGGCCCAGTCTGTTTAACGATGCCGGGGTGAAGTTGCCTATGATGAACAACTGAGGGCAAGCCGGAGCGCATGAAGGTGATCTACAAAATTACCTATCCGAACGGCAAAATCTATGTCGGGAAGGATTTGACCGACAGCATCAACTATTTCGGCAGCGCCAAGCATGCTCTTATCGCGACGGACTTCACCCGAGAGGAGCGTAAAGTTTTTACGATCCATAGAGAGATTCTCTGGGAGTCCGAAACCGCCACGGATTCCGAAGTCGCCCGGAAGGAAATCGAATACATAAGGCTGTTCAGGTCAAATGATCCGGCCATCGGCTATAACCGGTGGCCGCGTCGGTAATGAGCGTTAAACATTATTGCCAATAGCGTTTGAAACTCTGCTATCAAAGAGAGCCAACTACGATAGGCATTACAGCGTCGAGCGCACACCTCATGGCCTCAGCCTCCCACCGGAAGCCGGTTTTCCAAAGTGCAGCGGCGTTACTTGGCGTAATCTCGAGAAGGTATTCATCCCGGCTGTCTAATTCAGCGTGGGCTTCGCTATACAACTCGCCGCGTTTGGCTCCCGGTGTGTTCTTAATGGCTTTGGCAAGGCCTTCGTGATCGGTTTGCGGAGAAGCGTAGTACGTATCGTCCAATATGACCGCAAAGGCGTTCTCGCGGTTCGGTCCGCCCTGCTCGATCCGTATTGCACCCATTGTTAAACACTATACCTAATTCTGTTTAGAACCGAGGGGTTTCCGTTCGAGGCCGTCAAGGACAGATCTCCATTCAATTCAACTCAGCCGCTCACGTTGGATGCGGAGGGTGTGTGGACTTTAAACAGAGCTCGGCAGAACTGTTCAAAACGGGTCGAACACCCTTGGCGCCCGTGGTACGGAGCTATCGGAAGCTGATCCTTTTGGGCCGAGCAACGCTCACGACCGACATTCGCAAAACGTTAAGTTAGCGCTTATGTGGCCGTGCCCGTGGACCGCCACAACTTTTCAAACTTCGCTTGACGGCATCCCCGGCCGGCTCTACAATCTATCAGCCTTAAACCCCGGTTTGAATTTGCCACCCCATCGGAGGTGTCATGAAAACGCTTGCTTTGTCGCTCGCCGCGGTGCTGCTCGCGGCAATTCCCGCCCTTTCGCAACAAGTCAACGGCACCATCACGGGCCACGTCGCCGACTCCTCCGGAGCCACCATCCCCGGCGTCGAGGTCCGTCTGTCCAATCCCGAAACCGGAATGCTGCGCACGGCGTCCACCGGCGCGGACGGCAACTACCGGTTTCTGGTCGTCCCGCCCGGCCGGTATACCATCGAAGTATCGCAGTCGGGGTTCAAGGCGGTCCGGCGCGAGGGCATCATCGTCGAAGCGGACCGGTCCTTGTCGGTTCCTATCGCTCTCGAAGTCGGCGCAGTCACGGAAATTGTGGAAGTGCAGGCCGGCACGCCGCTGCTCGAGCCCAATACATCCTCCCTCGGCACGGTCATGGACCAACGAAAAGTCGAAGAGCTTCCGCTCAACGGCCGCAACCCGCTCGGCCTCGCCAACCTCATCCCTACCGTGCGAGGCATCGGTTTTTTCGGCGGCCAGGTGCTCTCCAGTTGGCGTCTTGCCGCGGTAAGTATCGGCGGCGGCCCGCCTCTTGCCAACGGCTTCCTGGTGGACGGCATTGCGAGTGAAAAGATCACCGTCGCCGGCACCCAGACGTTCCTTTCCATCGACTCCACACAGGAATTCAAGGTCCTCAGCAACGCCATCTCCGCCGAGTTCGGCCGCACCGCCGGGGGCATCATCAGCATCGTGAGCAAAAGCGGGACCAACGAGTTCCACGGAAATCTGTTCGAGTTCCTGCGCAACGACAACTTGAACGCCAACGACTTCTTCTCCAACAAGGCCGGCCGCAGGCTGGGCGCTCTCGCCTACAATCAATTCGGCGGCACCATCGGCGGACCCATCAAACGCGACAAGCTCTTTTTCTTTTTCAATTACGACGCCTTCCGCGAGCGCCGCCTGAGCCAATCCACCATCACCTCGCCCACTGCTCTCGAACGCGCCGGAGACTTCTCAGAAACCCGGACCCGGACGGGCGAGCTCATCCAGATCTACGATCCCTCCACGACGCGCCCCGATCCCAGCCGGCCCGGCGGGTTCATTCGCACCCCGTTTGCGGGCAATCGCATTCCCGAGGCGCGCATCGACCCGGCCGGCCGCAACGTACTCACCCACTACCCGCTGCCCAATCTTCCGGGTCAGGAGTTCACACGGGCGCAAAATCTCTTTCTCCAGGGCGCCGGACCGATTGACCGCAACGCCATCACCGGAAAAATCGATTACAACATCAGCTCCTCGCGCCGCCTTGGCGGACGCTACACCTGGGACGACCTGAACTGGCAATTCGCCCGAATCTGGGGCACCGCCGCGGAACCGGACGGCCGCGCGGTTCTCATTCCCCGCAACAGCGCCTCCATCAACTACACGGATGCCCTCTCTCCCACTCTTCTGCTCGAAGCGCGAGCCGGCTTCAATCGTGAGAACGAACACTTCTTTACGCCCAGCGAAGGCTTCGACATCGCCTCGCTCGGCATGCCCGAAGCTTTCAAGCGCCAGGCCTATGTGGGCAAGGGCGCCGACACGGGCCGTTTCCCGTACATCGACGTTGCCGATGCTACGCGGTTCGGCGCAATCGCGTCGCGAGGGGGCCCCTCCCACACCACGCTGGCCAGCGCCGCGTTCACCAAGATCACCGGCGCCCACTCCATCAAGACGGGATACGAACACCGTTTCTACGTCGCGAACGACTACGGCCGCGAATACTCCGTCGGCAATTACAGCTTCACCCGCGCCTTCACGCAGGGTCCGAACCCGCTGCAGGCCAGCGCCAATGCCGGCTACGGTATCGCGTCCCTGTTGCTCGGTACGCCGGCCACCGCCTACGCACGCCTTCAGACCGATGGAACCGCCAGCGTCCACTACCAGGCGCTGTTCGTTCAGGACGACTGGAAGGTGACGCAGCGGCTCACGCTCAACCTGGGTTTGCGGTGGGAGTATGAAGCGCCACCCACCGACCGCTACAACGTCCTTAGCAACTTCGACCCGGACATCCAGTCGCCATTGAACGTGCCTGGTCTGGCGTTGCGCGGGGGACACACTTTCCCCGGCGTCAACGACGCGTCCCGGCATCTCACCGATCCCAGTTACAAGAACTTCGGCCCGCGCTTCGGCTTTGCGTTCCAGGCCCGGCCCAAGACGGTGGTCAGAGGCGGCTTCGGCATCATGTACATCCCGGTCACCATTGCTCTGCAACGCACGGGTTATACCCAGGACACCCCCTTCGTCTCCAGCATCGATGGCGGTTTGACGCCACAGGATCGTCTGAGCAACCCCTTCCCGAACGGGCTGACGCCGCCCACCGGCAGTTCCCTGGGCGCCCTGACCGGTATCGGCGCGGGCGCCGCCGGCCAGTTGCGCAACGTCAAGCGCGGCTACACCGAGCAATGGAATTTCACCGTGCAGCACCAGCCCTGGAACAACTGGCTGTTTGAAGCCGCGTGGGTGGGCAACCACGGCGTTCGGCTCTTTGGCAACAACCGCAACCTGAATTTTCTCTCGGAAGCCGATTTCGCGCGGGGAACCGAACTGGCGCAGACCATTCCCAATCCATTCCGCGGCATTATCGCCACCGGTCCTCTCAGCGGAGCCACCATCACTCGGCAGCAGAGCCTCCTCCCGCACCCGCAGTTCACAACAGCCACGGGAGGCTATTCGTTCCTCAATAATTCCATCTACCATGCGCTCGCGGTGAAGGTGGAGAAACGCTTCTCCTCCGGATTCTCGGTGCTGGTCGCTTACACCGCTTCGAAGCTTCTGGATGACGGCGCGAACTCGAGCCAGGTCCGGCCCGGCGCGGCGATGGTCACCGTTCCGCAGAACTGGAACAACCTGCGCGCCGAGCGCAGCAAGAGCGCCGAGGACGTTCCCCAGCGGATCGTGGTAAGCGCGCTGTGGGCCTTGCCCTTCGGCAAGACGGGCAGCCCTCTGACCCGCCATATTGCCGGCGGATGGCAACTGAACGCTATCCAGACCATCGAAAGCGGCACGCCGATTTCGCTTTCCGCCGTTGTCACCGGCGGCGGAAACCGTCCTAATGTGGCGCCCGGCGCCGACGCGAAGATCGACAGCCCGGCGATTGAACAGTGGTTCAACCCGGCGGCGTTCTCGAATCCCGCGCCTTACACCTTCGGCAATGTCTCCCGCACGCTTCCCAATATTCACAGCGACAGTCTCTACAACATGGACCTGTCGCTGTTCAAGAACTTTGTGATTCGCGAGAAGATGCAGCTTCAGCTTCGCGCGGAGGCGTTCAACGTGACCAACACACCGACCTTCGATACCCCAGGCCGCGCTCTGAATTCCGCAACCTTCGGCGTTGTAACGGCGACCGCGTTCAACCCGAAGCCCCGCGAAGTGCAGCTCGCTTTGAGATTTTTATTCTGACGGGATTGTCTCCGATCCTCGGCATCTTAGCGGCGAGCCTGGCGGCTCTGGCGGACGCGAGCCAGTGCGCGCAATGTCATCCTTCTCAATTTCGGCGGCAGATGAAGAGCGCTCACGCGGCGGCTCTCCGTCCCATTGCGGAGCATCCCCTGGTGCGCTCGTTTCCCGCCGGGAATAAGCTGACGCGCAAGCCGGATTTCAAATTTGAGTTCGCCTTCGCGCCCGACTTCCGCGTTCGTATCTCGGGCTCGGGCGGGCTAATGGACCTGCCGATCGAATGGGCGTTCGGCGCCGGCCGGCAGGCTGTCACGTTTGTTACGCGAGTGAACAAGGACTGGTATGTGGAGCACTACGCCACTTACTATCCAGCGCTTGGTTCTTACGCCTCCACTCCCGGCCAGGATGCCGTCCAGCCGAAGTCCCTGGCCGAAGCGGCAGGCGTGCTCTATAAGATCCGCGATCCAGTTACAGGCATTGCCGGCTGCTTTCAGTGCCACTCCACAGGGCCGGTATCGTTTGGTCCCGATGGCGAAGTCGGGCTTACCGAACCAGGCGTTCGCTGCGAAGCCTGCCATGAAGACGGCACCGCTCATGCCGCCAATCCCTCGAAGGGACGAGTCCGGAATCCCAAAAACTTTTCGGCGGCGCAAATCAACGATTTTTGCGGGCGCTGTCACCGCCCGCCCGCCGCACCGGGGGTCAACATCGATTGGAACTACTCCTGGAACGTGCGCCATCAGCCGGTCTACCTGAATGAAAGCCGGTGCTTCCAAAGGAGCCTTCGAAGGAGCCAGGGCGGCCTGTCGTGCCTCACATGCCACGATCCCCATGAGCCGGCCGGGCGGAAGCGCGCCGCTGACTATAACCGGCAGTGCGCCTTGTGTCACACCAACCCCGGACGCCCGCCCAAACCGGCGTGCCTGGCGCAGACCCCCGCCAATTGCATCGACTGCCATATGCCCATGATCTCCCCACAGCCGCCGCTTCGATTTACAAACCACTGGATTGGAGTATATCGGGATGGCGCAAAGTTAAAGCCACTGCGTTAGTGCATACGGCCCTGACCGCTCCATTCTCACCGCTGTGGTGCTTTTCGGCCATAGTGTCGGCAGTAATCAGATCGAAAGAGCTTTGATTTCCATCAACTTGGCGTTTGGCATAGTAAGTGCCGCCACGGAAGCATTATGCGACCTGTCACGGTAGTGGTAGCAGTCGTATTTAGCGTGATTCCCGCTTTGGGACAAGAGGAAGAAGCGGGCAGGGGAGTCGCCCGCATCAGTCTCATCAACGGGGATGTCACCGTGCGGCGAGGCGATTCCGGGGACTGGGTGGCCGCAGCCGTCAACGCTCCGCTGGTGGTGGAGGATCGTATCGCCACCGGCCCCAACTCCAGGACCGAAGTGCAATTCGATTCCGCCAACTTCGTGCGGATCGATTCCTCCGCCGAGCTGCGCCTGTCCGGACTCGAGAATAGGCGTTATCAACTGCAACTGGCGAACGGCACGATCACTTTCCGCGTGCTCCGCGATTCGGATGCCGAGGTGGAAATCGACACTCCCACCGTCTCCGTGCGTCCGGCGCAGAAGGGCACGTACCGGATCACGGTGCGGGAGGACGGCGAAACCGAGGTCACAGTCCGCAACGGGGAGGTGGAAGTCTTCACGCCCAGGGGCGTCGAGCGGCTGCGCTCGGGCCGCACGTTGCAGGCCCGGGGGACGGCCTCGGACCCAGAATATCAGATTGCATCCGCCCTCGAGAAGGACGACTGGGACCGGTGGAACGAGCGCCGCGACAGCGACCTTCTGCGCTCCTCGGGCTATCGTTACGCCCATCGCGACATTTATGGCATTGAAGATCTGGACCCGCATGGCCGCTGGGTCCAGGTTCCGGATTACGGGCACGTGTGGTCGCCGCGCGTGACTGTCGGCTGGGCTCCTTACCGCCTCGGGCGTTGGGTCTGGGTTGACTGGTACGGCTGGACCTGGGTAAGCCACGAACCTTGGGGTTGGGCGCCTTATCACTACGGCCGCTGGTTCTATCACCGGCCCGTCGGCTGGTGCTGGTATCCGGGAGGACGCTTCGCGCGGCATCGCTGGAGCCCCGCGCTGGTGGCCTTCGTCGGTTTCGGCGGTTTTCGGACAGGCCTCGGATTCGGCCGGGTGGGTTGGATACCCCTCGCTCCGCGCGAGCGCTATCATCCCTGGTACGGACGCGGCATCTATTCTGGCTATCGCAATCGGAATTATATAGATAGAAGCGTAAACATCACGAATAACGTGAACATTAGGAACGTCTATAGGAACGCGCGCATCGGCGATGCCGTGACTGTAGTGGACAACTCGGATTTCGGGCGTGGCAGAGGCGGCCGGGCTGCCCGGCTCTCCGAGGATGGTTTTCGAAATGCAAGCCTGGTGAGAGGCCAGTTGCCCATTACTCCCGGAAGAGAAAACCTGCGGATGGCGGATCGTGAAGTGCGGCGCGGAATCATACCGGCAAACTCCGGCGAACGGAGTTTTTCCTCGCGTCGCGCGCCGGCCCGTGTGGAGCGTGTCTCGTTTGAGGACCAGCGCCGGAGTATCGAGAGGTTGAGCCGCGCGGAGGGACCGGGACGCGGGACATCGCCTGTCCAGTCCGATGCCCGGGTGAACCGTGCGGGAGAGAACGGCAGGGGATGGCGCTCGGCTGGCGATGCGGGGACCCGGGAAGGCGGCCGCAGTGAATCGGTGCGCCGCGAAACCGGGAGTTGGCGGCGATTTGGCGAACCGGTAACCGGTGCGAACTCCGTCAGGACTCCGCGTGAAGCCGGACGTGTGATTCGCCCCGAAGCGAACAACCGTGACCGAGGCGGCTCATGGCGGCGATTCGGCGATCCCGGAGCGGATCGAGCACAGAGGCCGGGGCAGTCCGAGCGCATTGGACGGGAATCGCGCTCCCGCGAGCGCAACCAGGAGCGGTTTTCGGACAGGGTTCCGCGCGACTCCGGCCGAAGTGTTAATCGAGGGGGTGGCGAGCGAACGCAGCCGCTCCGGATCAACCCGCCCATGGTGCGGGAGCGCTCTTCGCCGCGGATACGCAGCGGCGGGGGCGGAGGCTTCGGCGGGCGCGTGTCCCGGAGCGAATCGGGCGGCGGCCGGCCAGCGGCCCAATCGGGCGGCGGGGGCGGCGGTCCTCGCGGTGGGGGCGGCTCTCGCGGTGGCAGGGGAGGCGGAGGCCGCGACCGATAACACGGATTCTTAAAGTTCTTCCCTAAGGGCTCGTCTGGGACTACCGCTGGGCGGGCCCTATTTTTTGGGGGCTCTCCACTCAGTAATTTGACATAATATGTGTTATTGGAAGCTGCGCGCCGAAGGCTCGCGCTTCCGAAGGGTCCT
>JBBDWK010000070.1:0-20613 GCA_040902885.1 Bryobacteraceae bacterium
CCCCGGCAATAACGAGTAATTATGGGTAAGTTTCTAAGATCTGTTTTCCTGGTGGACCTGCTCGGAGGCCTGTGGGTAACGTTCCGGAACCAGCATCCCAAGTTCATCTACACGGAGCAGTATCCCGCCGAGCGCCCCCACGTGGCCGAGCGCTACCGCGGCGCTCCGCGGTTGAATATCAATCCCGATAACGGCGAAACTCTTTGCATTGCCTGCAACCTCTGTGCGCTGGCATGTCCCGAGAATCTGATTGTCGTGGGCAGCGAACGGAACGAGCAGACCCGCCGCAAGGATCTGACCACGTTCATCTACGACACCTCGCGCTGCATGTTCTGCGGTCTGTGCGAAGATGCGTGCCCGGTGGATGCCCTCGAGCTGACCCAGGACTTCGAGCTGGCCAGTTACACGCGCGAGGGCGCGATCTGGGACCGCCAGATGCTGGAGGAAGGCCCCAGGCCTACGCAGTATCGCTACTAAGACCGCCCGGTGCGCGGGAGCAAGCCAATGATCGATACCGTTTCGTTTTATCTTTTTGCGCTGATGGTCCTGGGCGGCGGAATAATGACCGTAACCCGCCGCAGCGCCGTCCACAGCGCCATCTTCCTCATCGTTTCCCTTATCGGCGTCGCCGGTCTCTATCTGCTCCAGAGCGCCGAGTTCCTGTTCGCCGTTCAGATCATCCTCTATGTCGGCGGCATCATGGTGCTGTTCCTGTTCGTGATCATGCTGGTGAATCTCGATCAGGCGGCGAGGCAGCGGCAGTTCAACGGCCAGCGGTGGATCGCTCTGGCGTGTGTTGTCCTGGTGGGCGTCCAGATGGCCTACTTCATCAACCTCGGAGCGGGTTCTTTCCAACTGGCGGCGGGCTTGCCGGCTGCCGCCTCCACAGCCTCACAGGGCAACGTGGAGCAAGTGGCTGACGTTCTGTTTTCCGAATACCTCCTGCCGTTCGAAATCGCCTCCGTCCTGCTTCTGGTGGCCGTAGTCGGCTCGGTTGTCATGGCGAAGAAGAGGATTTGACGTGCATCCAATCACCACGGTTCATTACATTGCCCTAAGCGCCGCACTCCTGTTGATCGGCACGGTGGGGGTGCTTACGCGCCGGAACATCGTGATTATTCTGATGTCCATCGAGCTGGTCCTGAACGCGGTGAACATCAACCTGGTTACGTTCTCCCACCATCTGGGGAACGTGAACGGGCAGGTCTTCGCCATCTTTGTCATCACCGTTGCGGTGGCTGAAGCGGCAGTGGGCCTCGGCATCCTCATCGCGCTGTTCCGCAATAAAGAGACTGTTCTGGCGGACGAGGTGGACCTGCTCAAATGGTAAATTTCCTCGATCTGATCTGGCTGATCCCGCTCTTCCCGCTGTTCGGGGCGGCGGTGATGCTGCTGCTGGGCAAGAAGCTCGATCCGCAGCCGGCGTCCGCCGTAGCGCTTGCACCGGGCATTGAACACACTCATGACCATGACGACCATCACGGCCATGGCCATTCCCACGGTCACGATCACGATCATGGCCACGATCACGACCACGATCACGACCATGGTCACGGTCACGGCGGCGGTATGCGCGCTCTGGTGAGTCTGCTTTGCCCGGGCATGGTGCTCCTCTCATTCATCTTTTCCCTGGGCGCGGTGATACAGCTAGCCGGGAGCGCGGAGCGCCTGCATGAAGTCCGCCAGTTCACCTGGCTGGCCGGCCTCCCGTTCCATACGCTTAGCGGCAGGCTCGCGACCTTCACTGCCGACTGGGGTTTCCTGCTCGACCCGCTCAGCTCGATCATGATCCTGGTGATCACCGGCATCGGCTTCCTCATCCATGTCTATTCCACCGGCTACATGGGACACGAGGCCGGTTTCTACCGGTTTTTCGGTTACCTGAACCTGTTCGTCTTCTTCATGCTGATGCTGGTGCTGGCGAACAATTACACGCTGCTGTTCGTCGGCTGGGAGGGCGTGGGCCTTTGCAGCTACCTGCTGATCGGCTTCTACTTCCATAAAAAATCCGCCGCGGATGCCGGCAAAAAGGCCTTCATCGTCAATCGCATCGGCGACGCCGGATTCATTCTCGGCATGCTCCTGATGTTCGCCGTGCTCGGTACCGTGCGCTTCGTCGAAGTCAACGATCTGCTGCGCGGCGGCCAGTTTCCCGTGGAGACCGGCTTCGGCGTGTTGAGCGCCATGGCACTGCTGCTCTTCATCGGCGCAACCGGCAAGTCCGCGCAATTCCCCTTGTACGTCTGGCTGCCGGACGCCATGGAAGGCCCCACCCCGGTCTCCGCGCTCATCCACGCAGCGACCATGGTCACCGCGGGCGTCTACATGGTGGCGCGCTCCAGCGCTTTGTTTGTTCTGACTCCGGAGACTTCAACCATCGTGGCGGTCGTCGGCGCGTTCACCGCCATTCTCGCGGCGTCCATCGGCCTGGTTCAGTACGACATCAAGCGCGTTCTTGCCTACTCCACGGTGAGTCAGCTCGGCTATATGGTCCTCGCGCTGGGCGTGGGCGCGTACTGGGTGGCCGTGTTTCACCTCTTTACGCACGCGTTCTTCAAGGCCCTGCTCTTTCTCGGCTCGGGCAGCGTGATTCATGCCATGTCCGGTGAGCAGGACATGCGCTACATGGGAGCGCTCAAGGACAAAATTCCCGTCACCCACCGCACCATGTTCATCGGTTCCGTCGCCATTGCCGGCATTCCGGGCCTCGCCGGATTCTTCTCAAAAGACGAGATTCTCTGGCAAACCTGGAGTTCGCCTTTGGGTTCGCAGGCACTCTTCGTGGTGGGTTTGGTAACCGCTGGCATGACCGCCTTCTACATGTGGCGGCTCATGAACATGACCTTCTACGGCAAATCCCGCGTGTCGCCGGAAGTGGAAGCGCACATTCACGAATCGCCCAGGACCATGACCATTCCGCTCCAGGTGCTCGCTCTAGGCAGCGTGCTGGCCGGCTGGATCGGCGTGCCGAAGCTTTGGGCGATCTTTCCCGATTCGCCGTTCCGTCTTTTCGAGCACTGGCTCGAGCCGGTCTTCGCTACGCACGCGGCTGCCGGACACGCAGCGGAGGCCGCGCACCACGATACCAGCGTCGAATGGCTTCTCATGGGCATCTCGGTGGCAGTCGCCATTACCGGCATCTACATCGCGCGCCGCTTCTACCACGACAACCCGGCGATTCCCGACCGCTTGGAACAGTCCTTCAAGCCTCTGCACACCACGCTGCTCAACAAGTGGTATCTCGACGAGATTTACGACTATTTGTTCGTCAACGGACTCGGCAAAGGCGGCGGCAGGGCGTTCGGAACGTTTGACCGCAACGTGGTGGATGGGGGAGTGAACGGCGCCGGATGGCTCACGCGCTTCTCCTCCAGCGTTTCGATATGGTGGGACACCTGGATCATTGACGGCGCCGTGCGGTTCGCCAGCTTCGCCGTGAAGATTTCATCCTATCCCGTGCGCATCCTGCAAACCGGGCAGGTTCAGGCTTATGCGCTCTTCATGGTGCTGGGCGCGGCCCTGTTCTTCGGATATTACATGGTGGGGAGGTAGTCATGGACCAGCATCTGCTCAGCATCGTGCTGTTCACGCCGCTCGCCGGACTGCTAATCCTGCTGTTCATTCCTAAGGGAAGCTCGAACGTGATTCGCCTTTGGGCGAACTTCGTCGCTTTCGTTGGCTTCCTGGTCTCCCTGCCGCTGGTCTCGCGATTCGACCGTTCCCTCTCCGGCTTTCAAATGGTCGAGCGCTTCGACTGGATTCCGAGCATGGGCGTCCAGTACGCCATTGGAATCGACGGCATCAGCCTTCTGCTCATCATGCTGACCACGGTGATGGGCTTCGTCGCCGTGCTGTCTTCCTGGAGCGCCGTCGAGGAGCGCCTGAAGGAATACTACGCGATGTTCCTCCTGCTGCAGACGGGAATGATCGGCGTCTTCATGGCCCTCGACTTCTTCCTGTTCTACGTGTTCTGGGAGATCGTGCTGGTTCCGATGTACTTCATCATCGGAGTCTGGGGCGGCCCGCGAAAACTCTACGCGGCCATCAAGTTTTTCCTCTATACGCTGGCCGGCTCGGTGCTGATGCTGCTCGGCATCCTCACCCTATACTTCGAGCACTTCCGCCAGTTCGGAGTCTACAGCTTCGCCATTGAAGACCTCATGCGGCTGGATCTCGCCCTGGGCACGCAGCAGTGGGTCTTCTGGGCCTTCTTTATCGGCTTCGCGATCAAAGTTCCGATGTTCCCGTTCCATACCTGGCTGCCCGACGCCCATGTGGAAGCGCCCACGGCCGGCTCGGTGATTCTGGCCGCCGTTCTGCTGAAGATGGGAACTTACGGCTTCCTGCGGTTCTCGCTGCCGCTGCTGCCGCAGGCTTCCATCCACGGCACCATCGTGCAGGTGCTGGCGGTGCTCTCCATCATCGGAATCATCTATGGTGCGCTCGTGAGCCTGATGCAGCAGGACTGGAAGAAGCTGATCGCGTACTCGTCGGTGAGCCATCTCGGCTTCTGCACGCTCGGCATCTTCGCGCTGAATCCCAACGGCATCGCCGGCAGCATCATCCAGCAGATCAATCACGGCATCTCCACCGGGATGTTGTTCCTGATCATCGGCGTCATCTATGAGCGCCGCCACACGCGTGAGATCGCGGAGTATGGCGGCCTGGCGCACGTGATGCCGAAGTACGCCATCGTCTTCGCCATCGCCATGCTGAGCTCGGCCGGACTGCCGCTGCTCAACGGGTTCATCGGCGAGTTCACGATCCTGCAAGGCGCTTTCGAGGCCAGTTGGACGTGGGCGGCCTTCGCCGTCACCGGCGTGATCCTTGGCGCCGCCTACCTGCTCTGGCTCTATCAGCGAACCATGCTCGGTCAGATCACCAACGCGCGGAACCTGCACCTTCCGGATCTGCGGCCGCGCGAGCTGGCGGTCTTCCTGCCGTTGATCGCCTGGGCCATCTGGATCGGCGTCTATCCGAAGCCTTATTTCGACATCCTCGAGCGGCCGGTGCAGCAGATCGTGGAGCGCGTGCGCCCCGGCTACTATCAGGGCGTCCAGGCCAGCGCGCCCCCAATCCGATCGGACGGAGGAGCCCGATGAGCGAGTTCTACACAACCAACGACCATTTTGTGCTTGTGCCGGCCATCATGCTGGCTCTGTTCGGCTGTGCGATCCTGCTCTTCGATTTCCTGCTGTTCCCGGATCCCAAAGACCGCAAATGGCTGCTGGGTTTCTTCATCGGCGGCCTGGCCTTCACCGGCTATGGCTTGTGGCGGCAGCAGGCTTTCCTCACGGCCAACAGCTTGAGCGAAATTACGGCGCTCAACGGTTCGGTCACCATGGACGGCTTCGGGCTTTTCTTCAACTGGATCTTCATTGTCGCGTCGCTGATTGTCGCCATCGTCTCGTACAAGTACCTGGATATCGAAGGCGAGCATCACGGCGAATACTATGCCCTGATTCTGTTCGCGCAATGCGGCATGTTCTTTCTGGCCACGGGAACCGATCTGGTGACGCTCTTCATCGGCCTGGAGCTGATGGCCCTCTGCTTTTATGTAATGGTCGGCTTCCTGCGCGGCGAAAAGCGCTCCAATGAGGCCGCGCTGAAATACCTGCTGTTGGGCGCGTTTTCAAGCGGCTTTCTCGCGTACGGCTTTTCGCTCCTCTACGGTCTCTCCGGTTCCACCAAGCTTTCCGCCATCACCGCCGCGCTCGCCGGCCGCGATCCCTGGGACCCCATCGTGTTCTTCGCCATGGCGACCACTTCCATCGGCCTTCTGTTCAAGATCTCCGCCGTGCCGTTTCACATGTGGGCGCCCGACGCGTATGAAGGAGCCCCCACGACGGTGACCGCTTACCTTTCGGTCGCCTCCAAGGCCGCGTCCTTCGCGCTCCTGCTGCGCCTCTTTCTGGGGCCGTTTGAGTCTTTGCGGCCGACGTGGGAGCCGCTGCTGGTGGTCATCGCCATTGCCACGATGACGGTGGGAAATCTGGCCGCCATCAGCCAGACCAACATCAAGCGCCTGCTCGCGTACAGCTCCATCTCCCATGCCGGATACATGCTGCTCGGCCTGATCGCGGGTAATGAAACCGGCATCAAAGGCATCGCGGTTTACGTGCTGGTATACGCCTTCATGAATCTGGGCGCCTTCTCGGTTGTGGTGGCGCTGCGCCGCCAGGACCTCATCGGCGAGGATATCGAGGATTTCGCGGGCCTGGCCCACCGCAGTCCCGGCTATGCGCTGCTGATGCTGGTTTTCCTGCTCTCGCTGGCCGGCATACCGCCCACGGCCGGCTTCCTCGGCAAGTACTACATCTTTCTGGCGCTGATGGAGACGGGGCATTACCTTTTGGCGGTTCTCGCCACGCTATACGTTGCGGTAGCCGTTTACTATTACTTCCGCATTGTTCGGAGCATGTTCATCGGAGAGCAGGTGGCGAAGGCGCCGCTCGCCAGCAGCCTCGGCCTTCGCGTGGCCCTCGGCGTAAGCGGAGCGCTCACGCTGGCGATCGGAATTTACCCCGAGCCGTTCCTGCGCCTTGCGCAGACCTCGATTTTGCGATAGACGCCTATGCAGACCGTCTTCGAGCATCCACTTTTCATACCGCTCGCGGTTACCCTCGTGGTGATCGCCGTGTTTCCCCTGATGGCCGGATACATCGTGCTGGTGGAGCGCAAAGTGCTGGCCGACTTTCAGGTCCGCCTGGGGCCCATGCGCGTCGGACCGCACGGACTGCTTCAGCCCATCGCGGACGCGCTGAAGCTCCTGCTGAAGGAAGACATCATTCCGGCCGGCGCGGACAAGACCCTATTCTGGATCGCGCCCGTCATCTCCACCGTCACCGCTCTCACCGCCTTCGCCGTACTGCCATTCAGTTCCTGGCTCTACGTGGCGGATGTCAACGTGGGCGTGCTGGTGATCATGGCCATGTCCTCGGTGGGCATTCTCGGCATCATTCTGGGCGGCTGGTCCTCCAACAGCAACTATCCGCTGTTGGGCGCCCTGCGCAGCGCGGCGCAGCTGGTCAGCTACGAAGTGGCGCTGAGCTTCGCGCTGCTGAGCGGGCTGATGTCGGCGGGAACACTCAGCATGCAGGGCATCATTCGCGCGCAGCAGGAACGCGGTGTCTGGTTCGTCTTCGACAACTATCTGTTCATGATCGTTCCGTTCGTGGTCTACATCATCGCGGCTACGGCGGAGACCAATCGCGCGCCCTTCGATCTTCCGGAAGCCGAATCCGAGCTTGTTGCCGGCTTCCACACCGAGTACAGCGGATTCCGCTGGGCGCTTTACTTCCTCGCGGAATATGCCAACATCTTCGTGGTGTCGGCAGTGGCCGTGGTGGTCTTCTGGGGCGGCTGGTTGCGTCCGTTCCCGAGCGTCGGGTGGCTCGAGATCCCGCTCAATTATGCGTTTCCCGCGCTGCTGCTGGCAGGCTCCGGGCTCGCCAGCCTGCCTCTTGTGAAGCGTCTGAAAGACCCAACGCAGCAGAAGGTGCTGATAGGAGCGTCGCTGCTGCTGGTCGTGCTGTCCCTTCCGTTCCTGGTTCCGGCCGTGAATGCCGCCATCATCGGTCTATTCTGGTTCATGTTCAAAATCGCGCTGATCATCTACCTCATGATCTGGTTTCGCGGAACGTTCCCGCGCTTCCGCTACGACCAGCTCATGAACATCGGCTGGAAATACATGATCCCGATCGGCATGGTCTCCATCATGGTGAACGCCGTGCTCGGCATGCTCCGCGCGTGATCCCGATTCGTTGTGAGCTGATCCGCTCCCTCACGGTCGCGGCTCGGTAACGTCTTATCATCGTGCTGCCTGCAAGCTGAGCCGCGACCGTGAGGGAGCGGTTTTCTACCGGAGGAACGAGGCCGCTTTTTTCGCGGCCATCCCGAACGGCTTGTTCAGAAATTCCACGAACGGCGTGAGCGCGCGAAAACGCTTCACGATTTCCGGGTACAGCTTCGGCGTGGTCGCGATCCCCGGATCGAGCAGCTTGTAATACAGCAGTTGCTTGTACCGCAGCAGGTCCGCCGCCGGGTGATCCTTCGCGAATCCCTTGGGCGGCCGTGTCAGCCGCTCCCCCTGTAAATCGCCCATCAAGCCGCGCAGCGTCTTCGCGTCCACGATTTCACGGAACTCCTCGTGATGTTCGGCCAGGCGGTTCCGGACCGCCAGCACGATCTCCGGCGCTGGCATGTACATTCCGGCCGCCACCTCAACCTCCTTATGGGACACGCTGAAGTAGAAACCGGACGCGGAGTGCTTTCCGAGATCTCTGCGCGGAAATACCGCCGCGATATGCGTTTTATAAGGCGTTTTATCCTTGCTGAAGCGCGTATCGCGGTAAATCCGGTAAATCGCCTTTGCCGGATCGGTCACGTAATTGGGCGCGAACTCCATCATGTCGCGCGTCAGCGCCTCGATCAGGGCCGTCATCGAGCCTTTGACTGTTTCGTCGTAGAACGGCTTGCGTTCCTGAAACCATTCGCGCCGGTTATTCTTTTCCAAATTCTTGAAGAAGGCGACGGCCTCTCGCGGGAATCCGGGGAATCCGTTCTTCATCCGTTGCGACTCTCCTATAATCAAATTAATGGAAATAACGGAAGAGACGCGCGAGCGTCTCACCGCGATACCCAACGTTTTCGTCTCGGCCGGGACCCTTCTTTCACGCTACACCCGCTTCGGCATCGGCGGACCGGCGCTGATCTATGCCGAGACGGAGAGCGTGGAATCCTTCATCGCGGCCCTGCACGCATCCCGTACGAGCGGTCTGCCGGCGATGGTCATCGGCAACGGCACAAACCTGATTGTAGCCGACTCGGGCTTCCCCGGAATCGTGCTCCGCTTCGTCGCCGACCGCATTCTGTTCGCCGGGGGCCGCGTCTCCTGCGATGCGGGCGTGGTGCTGCAAAATCTGGTCGATTGCACCGTCGATCGCGGTCTGAAGGGCTTGGAAACGCTGGCGGGAATTCCCGGCTCGGCAGGCGCGGCCGTGTACGGCAACGCCGGCGCATACGGCCACTCCATCTCCGAGCGCGTGCGCTCCGTCCGCTTCTTCGATGGCGAAGCCGTTCGCGTATTCGACAACGAGCAGTGCGAATTCCGCTACCGGGAAAGCGTCTTCAAGCGGCACAAAGAGTGGATTATCTTCTCAACCGAGCTACTGCTCGATAGCGGCGATGCCGCCGAGCTTGGCAGGATCGCGGGCGACATCGTGAAAGTGCGCAACGAGAAGTTTCCTCCCGCCATGAAATGCGCCGGCAGCATCTTCAAGAATTTCCTGCTGGCCGAGCTGCCCGAGGCCGTGGCAGGGCAGGTGCCAGCGGCTGTGGTCCGCGAAGGAAAAGTTCCGGCGGCATACTTCCTGGAGCAGGTAGGCGCCAAGGGCATGCGCCTCGGCGATATTCATGTCGCCGATTACCACGCGAACCTGATTTACAACGGGGGCCAGGGAACGGCGCGCGATTTGTGCGCTCTCATCCGCGAGCTCAAGCAGCGCGTCGGGGACCGATTCGGAGTGCAACTCGAGGAAGAGGTGCAGTACGTCGGTTAGTCAGCCATCAGCTATCAGCCTTCAGCTTTCAGCTAATTACTGAAGCTGACCGCTGATCGCTGAAAGCTTCCGTCCGCATCAGAAAACCAGCTTCAGCCCAAACTGAATCTGGCGCGCCGAACTCGCCGTCTCCGAAATTGTTCCCGCGTTCACTGTATTGACAACCGCGTTCGGAAACGCGAATTGCGCCTCATTAAAGACGTTGAAGAACTCGGACCGAAAATCGAGTGAAACCCGCTCGTTGAACCGGAAGGTGCGGGCGACGGACATATTCAGGTTGATCAAGCCCGGGCTTTCGAGGACGTTGGCCGCCGAATTACCGAAGGTGAACGGCGCCGGAAGAGCGAACGCCGAAGGATCGAACCACCGCTCGGGCGTGCGCTCGCCACGCGGCAGGTTGCCGTCCCGCAGCCGGTCGGGCCGCTGCCCGCCGGTCGTGTTGGCGGGGTTTCCGTTGACCGCCGGCGTGTAGGTGAGTCCTCGCTGCGCCGAAAAGATCGGAGAGATCTGCCAGCCACCGGCGATATGCGAGGCAATGCCCTGTGACGCCCAACGCCGTCCTGTTCCGAACGGCAGGTCCCAAACCGCGGCGGTGAAAAACCGGTGCGGCAGATGCTGGATGGAAAGCCGCTTTTCCGGCGCCAGAATGCTGCTCTGCTGCCCGATCCCCTTTTCGAGGGTCTTGCTGGCCGTGTAGCCGCTCAGGATGGAGAACCCTCGTTGGAACCGGCGCTCAAACTTGGCCTCCAGCCCCTGATAGTTCGCGCCGGATACCGGAAGCAGCGTCACGATATTGCTGAAGCGCGGGAACTGGCGCCGCGGATTGTTTCCTCCGGGGCCGGGCACCGGCTGGTTGATGTCGGTGCTGGACATGCCATGCACGGTGTTGGAACCTACGTAGGCCAGGGAAACCAGCGAATTTCCGGGCAGGGTGTGCTGGATGTTGAAGTTCCACTGGTTCGTCGTCCCGTCGGACCAGTTATAGGGCCAGATGGCGGCAAGCGACCGCCCGTCGAGCACGGTGGGATTCAACGCATCCGGCTGGAAGCCGTCGCGGATGATGTGGACCGAGTTGGCTGCCGCCGCCTGCGTGGGGATGTTCACCTGCAGGAAGAACGGCGGGTTGTACTCCGGAGTGGCGCCGGTAGGCAGCGAGAAGGTGCCGAGGTAGAAGATTCCATATCCACCCCGCAGGACGGTCTTGCTGGTCAACTGATAGGCGAAGCCGATTCGCGGCGCAAAATTGTTGAAATCCCGCTGCCGGAAGGAGCGCTCCTCGACGCCGTCCCCGCGCGGGAAGATCAGATTGCCGAACTCGGGATCGGACGGATCGACAACGAAGTTCGCGACTCGGTCGTTCTGTTCCACATACGGCGACTGGAACTCGTAGCGCAAGCCCAGATTCAGCGTCAGCTTCGGGGTGATCTTCCAGTTGTCCTGAACGAATACTTCATGCGACCAGCCGTGACGGCGATTATCGAGCACGGCGCTCAATTGCGCGTTGTTGGTCAAGCCCAGCAGCGCATCGGCCATGGCATCGCCGCCGGTCTGCGTGCCCGCGACCGACCTTGTGAACTGGCCATTGAAAGAATACACGCCGCGGGCGAAGTTGGTGATGCCGGTGTACTGGACGGTGTTGCGGATATTGACCCCCAGCTTAATGGCGTGCTTTCCGCGGTTCCAGGAGAATGTGTCGACGAACTGGCGGACGTCCTGTTTGCGGGGATCCGGCGCGAAGCTGCGGTCGCCAATAGCCCGATACCCAGCCGGCTGGAATAATGGTATGCCGTTAATGTCGGCCCGGTCGAACGTGCCTTTGAAGCCGAATTCCTTCCAATACTGTTGCGTGTTCGGCGTATTGATGGTTCCCACCAACCTGTTGTAAGCCAGCCGGGCCTCGTTCACCATCGAGCCGTTGGGAAATGCCCGGGTCCAGTTGATTACGCCGTTCTTGGCGTCCGATGTCCGTACATTGGTGTCCCCGCCGCTCGCGGGCAATGGCAAGCTTCCGGGCTCCAGCCGGAACCAGTCGAGAATGCTCAGGCGAACGAACACAGTGTCGTAGTCGGTGATTCGCCAGTCCACCTTGGCGTCGTACTTGTAAGCATCCAGATTGCGAGGCGTGTTGAACAGAAAGTTCTGAATTCCCGGCCGGTTCGGAGCGGGGTAAAGCCGGAGGACGTTGATGGCGACGGGATCGAAACGGGCCGGCGGAATCACATTGTTCGGGAAAGGCGTCCGGCTTCCGTTGGCCGCCTGGGTCGCCGGGTCGCCGATAACAGGACCGCCGGAGAAGTCGCCGTTCACTTGCGCCGGGGTCGGCAGCGTGCTCAGGCGCGTGAGCTTCTCCCGAATATTGGTTCCCTCAAAGCTGCCAAAGAAAAACAGGCGATCGCGCTTGACCGGCCCGCCCAGTGTTCCGCCGTACTGATTCTGGCGGTACGGAGGTTTCGGCCGTCCGCTGTTAAAGAAATTATTGGCATCCAGCCTGTCGTTGCGCAAAAACTCGAAAAGCGCGCCGTGGAACTCGTTGGTGCCCGACCTCGTCGTCACCTGCACCACGGCGCCGCCGCCGCGGCCGAACTCCGCGCCGTAATTGTGCGTCTCGATCTTGAACTCCTGAATCGCGTCGATCGACGGCTTTACAACCTGGTTGGAAGCGACGACAATGCCGCTGAAGTAATTATTGTTGTCCGCTCCGTCAAGCGTGAACACATTCTGGTCGAAACCGGCTCCGTTGGCGCTAAATGCGTCTTCGACGAAGTTCTGGGCCCGCGAGGGAAGGACGCCCGCCGATAGGACCGCCAGGTCCTGATAATTGCGGCCGTTCAGCGGCATCTGCGTGATCGTCCGGTTCTCGACTACCTGGCCGAGGTTCGACGTCTCCGATTCGAGAAGCGGTATCTGTCCGGTGACCTCGACCACCTCGGCGACCTGGCCGATCGCCATCGGGACGTCGACTTTGGCGCGAGTGCCCGCGTTCAGCGTAATGCCGCGGCGGCGGACCGTCTGAAAACCGTCGGCGCTGACTTCGAGATCGTACGTTCCGATCGGGATGGCGGTGAGCACGTAGACCCCCGAATCGGCGCTTGTCGTCCGGTAGTCGAGGCCGGTCGTTTGGCTCGTTGCCCTGATGCGGGCACCGGTTACGGAGGCCGCGGACGGATCGATTACCACGCCGGTGATGGTTGCCGTGTCGACCTGGGCAAACGAGACCAGGGACAGAAGAAGAAAAAGGCTGAGTAAGCGGTAATTCAGAGACATAAGACCTCCGGGGCGCTCAAGTGGAGGGAGTATATCACAGCTAACGGAAGCGAAAATGCTTCCCTGTTGTAAAATTGGATGTTCATGCAAACATTCAAAATCGCGGTGATTGCCGGCGACGGTGTCGGCCAGGAAGTCATCCCGCAAGGCAAGCGGGTACTTGACAGGATTGCGGGGCGGTACGATTGCGCCTTTGAGTATCGCGATTTCGACTGGGGCTCGGACTACTACTTCCGCAGCGGGCGCATGATGCCCGAAAACGCAATCGAACTGCTGGCAGCCTGCGACGCCATCTTCCTCGGCGCGGTCGGGCATCCTCAGATCGCCGATCACATCACCCTCAACGGTCTCCTTCTTCCCATTCGCCGCGCCTTCGATCAGTACGCCAACGTGCGCCCGGCTTATCTTTACCCCGGCGTGAAGTCTCCGCTGGCGAAGCCCAAGGGCGGCGAGATCGATATGGTGGTGGTCCGCGAAAACACCGAAGGCGAGTACTCGCAGGTGGGCGGCTTTGTGTATCGCGAGCAGCCCGAAGAGGTCGCCATCCAGACGTCGGTCTTCACGCGCCGCGGCGTGGAGCGCATCATCCGCTTCGCGTTCGAGCTGGCCGTGAAGCGCAACCGCAAGAACCGCGTGACTTCCATCACCAAGTCCAACGCCCAGGGCTTCGGCATGGTGCTGTGGGACCGCACGTTTGCGGCGGTCGCGGCGGAATATCCCCGGATTTCGACCGAGTCCCTGTTGGTGGACGCCGCCGCGATGAACTTCATCCGCCGGCCGGAGAGCTTCGACGTCGTTGTCGCCTCCAACCTGTTCGGCGATATTCTCAGCGACATCTCGGCCATCGTGGTTGGCAGCATGGGTCTCGCCCCGAGCGCGAACCTCGATCCTTCCCGCCGCTTCCCGTCGATGTTCGAGCCGGTTCACGGCTCCGCGCCGGATATCGCGGGGAAGGGAATCGTCAACCCGCTCGCGACCATACTCTGCGCCGCGCAGATGCTCGACCATCTTGGTCTGGAAGCCGGCGCGCGCGATGTGGAGCGCGCCGTGGCCGCGGTGCTCGGCGAGACCCCGATCCGCACGCCCGACCTGGGCGGGTCCAGCAGCACGGCGGAAGTCGCCGATGCGGTTGTGGAACGGCTCGGAGCGCCGGCCGCAACGCACGCCGCCCAATAGCCGTCCATGTACTTCTTCGGCCTATGGCTCGCTTTACGAGACGCACGTTGATCGGTGGAGTTGCCAGCATGGGCGTCGCGTGCGCCGCGCAATCGCCGCTCTTGCGCCCCAAGGCGCTCAAGAAGGGCGACCTGGTCGGCCTCATCACGCCTTCGAGCTACGTTTCCGATCCCGACCGCCTCGCGCTCGCCGAGCGCACCATGAAGTATTTCGGCCTGCGCATGAAGATGGGGGCGAACGTGCGCAAGCGCAGCGGCTACCTCGGCGGATCGATCGAAGAGCGGCTCGAAGACTTGCACTCGATGTTCCGCGATCCGAAGGTCTCCGGCGTCTTCGCGATCCGGGGCGGCTACGGCGCGGCGCAGCTTCTGAACGGCATCGACTACGACCTGATTCGCCGCAACCCGAAAGTGTTTCTCGGCTACAGCGACATCACGGCGCTGCACCTCGCGATTCAGAAGCGCTCGGGCTTGGTGACCTTTCACGGCCCGGTTACGCTCTCCTCGTTTTCGAGCTTCACGCAAACCCACTTCCGCCGCGCTCTCTTCTATCCGAAGCCGCTCGGCAGGCTAACCAATCCGCCCGATTCCAGCCCATTGCGCCCGTCGCACATGCTGCGCACGGTGCGCGGCGGACGGGCGCGCGGTCCCCTCATCGGCGGCAATCTGACGCTCATCTCGACGACCATGGGCACTCCCTACGAGATCGACACACGCGGACGCATTCTGTTTCTGGAAGATGTTGGCGAGCAGCCCTACAGCATCGACCGCATGCTGACCCAGCTCCGGCTGGCGGGCAAGCTCGACGAGGCCGCGGGAGTGATCTTCGGCGAGTGCAGCTCCTGCCGGCCCCGCGAGTTTCAGCCCTCCTTCGAATCCACGTTTTCGACCGGCGAAGTGGTGGACAACATCCTGGGCAAGCTCAAGATTCCGGTGCTTTCCGGCCTCACCATCGGCCATACGGACGATCAGCTCACCCTGCCGCTGGGCGTGATGGCGTCGCTCGACGCGGACAAGGGCGACCTCACGATTGAAGAACCCGGCGTGGCTTAGTCCGCGTCTCCCGTTCGAGAAGCGTGCGCTTGCGTTCCACGCCCCAGCGATAGCCCGACAGTGCGCCGTCATGGCGCACAACACGGTGACAAGGGATCGCCACCGCAAGGGCATTCGCGCCGCAGGCCTGGGCGACCGCCCGGACGGATTTCGGCGCACCGATGCGCCTGGCGATTTCGGTATAGCTCGCCGTCGAGCCGGCGGGAACCTTCCGCAGCGCCTGCCACACACGCTGCTGGAAAGCAGTGCCGCGGATATCGAGAGGCAGATCCAGCGCCAGTGCCGGCGCTTCGACTAAGCCGACCACTTTCGAGACTAGCCGCTCGAACCCGGCGTCCCCACCGATCAGGTTGGCCTGTGGGAACTGGTCCTGTAAATCGCGTGTCAGTTTGTCCGGATCGTCGCCCAATAGAATGGCGCAAATCCCGCGCTCGCTCCTGGCGACCAGGATCGACCCGAGAGAACACTCGCCCACGGCAAAACGTATTTCCGTTCTTGCGCCGCCGGCGCGATAGTTTGAAGGCGTCATGCCCAACACCCGATCCGATGTTTCGTAGAACCGTCCGTTGGAGTTGTACCCGGCGTCGTAAATCGCTTCGGTCACCGTGGCGCTTTTCCCGAGCGTGCTCCGCACCCGCCGGCCGCGATGGGCCGACGCGTATTCTTTCGGCGTCAGTCCGGTAATCGCCTTGAACACCCGGTGGAAGTGATAGACGCTCAATCCCGCGTGCTGAGCCAGTTGTTCGAGACTGGGCACATTCTCCGACTCCTCGATAAGCCGGCATGCGTGCGCGATTTTCGCGGGATGCCGTTCGGCCGGCAAGGCCTGATCCGGCTTGCAGCGCTTGCACGGGCGGAACCCGGCATTCTCGGCGTCCTTGCGGGTTGCATGGAACCCCACATTCTCCGGACGCGGCAGACGCGCGGCGCACGTGGGCCGGCAGTACACACCCGTGGTCTTGACGGAGTAGTAGAACTTCCCGTCCGCCTTGGGATCGCGGGCGGCAACGGATGCCCAGCGGCTATCGTTCGTCGTGGCGGCTGCGAGCTGATTCATATGCATTCCCTTCTCCTATTACGAATTTAACAGCGGCTCGCGGCCCCGGCACTCCGGTTCTTGCTTTTGAATTCGGAGCGGGGGAAGACGGTGCGCTCGGTACTGTCGAATGGGGACCGGCGCCCGGCGGGCAGGCCCAAATTGGCTTTGTTCGGCAAAATTCTCTAACATCCTATGCGCAAAGGCCTTTGTGGGCTTTTCCGCGGCCATACGATTCCAGGTTATAAAGACGGACCGGGCTGGCAGAGGGCGGCGAGGTGGAAGCCGGTGCAGGGACGGGAGATGTTTTTGGCTATGCGGGGTGACGGAGGTGGAGTGAAACACTCGAAGCTGCCTATGAACACCGATGAACACGACGCGCTATGCTGTGATTTACCGTACGAATCGCTCCATCCGGCATCTTTTACGCCCAGGGCGTCAAGGCCAACGTGCTCTTTTTCGACCGCAAGGCAGCCAGCGCGACTCCGTGGACCCGCACGCTTTGGATCTACGATCTCCGCACCAACAAGCACTTCACGCTGAAGACGAACACCCTGACCCGCACCGACCTGGACGACTTCGTCCGCTGCTACAACCCCGAAAACCGCCACCAGCGGACCGAAACCGAGCGCTTCCGGTGCTTCCGCTATGAAGACCTGACCAAACGCGACAAAGCCAACCTCGATATCTTCTGGCTCCGGGATGACAGCCTCGGCGATTCCTCCGATCTCCCGGACCCGGCCATTCTCGCCGCAGAAATCATCGAAGACCTGCAGGCCGCCCTCGATCAGTTCTCTCAGATTGCAGCCGATTTGGGGGTTGAGGAGCCCGAGGCCGGCCGCAGTTGACGAATCCGCTACGCCACGCGCCGGGGGGCCGCTTTGATCCGGAAATCCACTTCCAGGCCCGCGTCCGTGAGCATATTCACCAGCGCATCGAGCGAGAAGCGGGTGATCTTGCCGCGCTTGAGATCGGAGATCCGCGGCTGAGTCACCTTCAACCGCTTGGCGGCGCCGGCTTGCGTCAAGCCTTCCTTCTCAACGAACTTCCGCAAGGCCGTCATCATTTGCGACCGCAGCCGCAAGTTGCGGGCTTCGGCGGATGAGAAACCAAGGTCGGCGAAAACGTTGCCGCTGCTTTTGGTGATGTTGCCGTCCCGAACGATTTTCATGCCCATCTTCTGCATCATCTCGATTTCCGTCTGGCGAGTGGTCCTCGTGTTTTTCAGAAAGCAGTGCAGCACTTACGCCGCCTCTCGAATCGCCTCAATTATACACAAGTGGATATATCTAACTGTCTATTTCCACATGCGTTGTGTGGCCGCTTTCGGCTCGCGGGCAGGGGCGTCCCCAAAGGATGATCGAGAGATACCGCTCCATCCGTCATTGTTCCCGGACTGGAAACAACGGCATAATGGGACATGAGGCGGCGATTTGCACTCCGCGGCGTGACGGCGTTCCTGCTCGCAATGACGGGCGCCTCCGGCGTGCGCAACGTCGTCGCGCAGACCTCCGCGCCTGTCGTCTACGTCATCTCGATCGAGGGTACAGTTGACCTCGGCCTCGCGCCATTCCTGTCGCGCACGATTCGCGAGGCGAAAGAGGCCGGCGCCGCGGCCGTGCTGCTCGACATTAATACCTTCGGCGGCCGGGTGGATGCGGCGGTGGCGATGCGCGACACGCTGCTCAACGCGCCGGTCCGGACGATCGCGTTCGTCAACCAGCGCGCCATCTCCGCCGGCGCGCTCATCGCTCTCGCCTGCAACACCCTGGTCATGACGGAGGGCGGCACGATCGGCGCCGCGGCACCGGTGCTCAGCGGGGACAACGAGACGAAGCCCGCGGACGAAAAATCGGTCTCCTATGTACGGAAGGAGTTCCGCGCGACGGCGGAGGTCCGTAAGCGTCCGCCGGAGTATGCCGAAGCGATGGTGGACGCCGATGTAGAGATCGCAGGGGTGGTCGCCAAAGGCAAACTGCTCACACTTACGACTTCGGAAGCGCTCGAGCACAAGGTGGCGGATCTGAAGGCGCCGACAGTAGAGGCGGCACTAGAGGCTGCCGGACTACCGAACGCGGAGGTGCGCCGCGCCAGGCAAACATGGGCCGAGACTCTCGTCCGCTTCCTGACGAACCCGGTTGTCAGCTCGCTGTTGATGACAGTGGGCCTGCTGGGTCTGCTGGTGGAGATCCGGACGCCGGGCTTCGCCGTGCCGGGCACGGTTGGCCTGCTCTCGCTCGGCCTTTTCTTCTGGGGTCACTGGATTGTCCGCCTGGCGGGTTGGGAGGAGCTGCTGCTGGTGTCTATCGGAGTGCTGCTGCTCGCGCTCGAGGTATTTGTGCTTCCGGGAACGACCCTGGCGGGCATTGCCGGCGGTGTGGCACTCATGGCGGGACTGGGCATGACGCTGGTCGGCGCGGGCGCCACGGCGTCCGTTATCATCAGTGCGCTCGGACAGGTCGCTCTATCGCTTCTGCTGGCGATGGCCGGCGCGTTCGCACTCCTCCGTGTGCTGCCCCGTCTGCCGTTCGGGCGGCGCCTCGTTCTTGCAACCGGCATGCAAGCCGGCCTCGGCTACGTCTCCGCCCCGGAGAGTGACCGACAGTGGCTGGGACGGACCGGGACGGCGCTATCGCCCATGCGGCCGGCAGGTATTGCGGAGATCGACGGCGCTCGCGTCGATGTCGTATCGGATGGCGGATTCATCGACGCCGGCACCCCAATCGTAGTGACCCGCGTGGACGGCAACCGGATCGTAATCAGGCCCTTGCCGGCGCATCAGGAGAATACACATGAATGAATTCGATCCCACTGCCATCGGCGCGTTCGGCTTGCTCATTGGGGCCCTGTTAACGCTGGTTGTCTTCCTGTACATCGTCCCCATTCCTCTTTGGATCGCGGCATGGTCGTCCGGCGCTTACGTGGGGCTGCTGACACTCGTCGGCATGCGGCTCCGGCGCGTGCCTCCAGCGACGATCGTCACCGCCCGGATCAGCGCGGCCAAGGCGGGGCTGCCGGTGTCCATCGACGATCTGGAAGCGCATTATCTGGCTGGTGGAAACGTCGTGCGCGTGGTCAACGCGCTCATCTCGGCGGACAAAGCCAACATCGAGATGCCCTTCAAGCGCGCGGCGGCGATCGACCTGGCGGGACGTGACGTCCTGGAGGCCGTAAAGATGTCCGTGATCCCGAAGGTCATCGAAACAGCGCGGATTGCAGCCGTGGCGAAGGACGGGATTCAGCTGATTGCCGTCTCGCGCGTGACCGTCCGCACGAACATTGACCGCCTGGTAGGCGGGGCCGGCGAGGAGACGATCATCGCGCGCGTCGGCGAAGGCATGGTGAGCACTATCGGCTCCGCGGTGACGCACAAGGACGTGCTCGAAAATCCGGATCACATCTCCAAGAACATCCTCAGCCGGGGCCTGGACGCGGGCACTGCCTACGAGATCCTGTCGATCGACATCGCGGACATAGATGTGGGCGAAAATATCGGGGCCAAGCTGCAGATCGACCAGGCGAATGCCGATAAGCAGATCGCGCAGGCAAAAGCAGAGGAGCGCCGCGCGATGGCCGTTGCGCTCGAGCAGGAAATGCGCGCCCGCGTCGTCGAGGCTGAGGCGGAAGTTCCGCGGGCCATGGCTGAGGCGTTTCGGCAGGGCAACCTCGGCATCATGGACTACTACCGTATGAAGAACATTCAGGCGGACTCGTCGATGCGCGAGTCGATCGCCGAAGGCGGGGACGAACCGACCCCGCCGAACCGATAGCATCCCTCTGGAGCGCTGACCCATGTCGTTTGAAGTCCTGGTGCTAATCGTCGTCCTCATCCTGTTGCCGCTGATTCAGCTCTTGCAGGAGGCGCGTAAGCGGAATCGGCGTACACCGGAGCGGGCCGAGGGGCATCCGCCTCCCGCGCGTCAGCCATTGAGGGAACCGCCGCCGCCGCATGCGCCGCCGCGCCCGGCAATAGTGCGGCGCCCGTTGTCAGATGTGATGGCCGCTCGCGAGCGGGCGCCGGCGGTAGACGCCGACGCCGCCGGGCGAGTGGCGCCAACTCCGAGAGGCCACCGGAGCGCGCGGCGACGCATGGTGGTTGCGGGCCTCCGGAATCCCCACGGCCTCCGCCACGCCATCGTGCTGATGACGATTCTCGGGCCCTGCCGGGCGAGCCGTCCGTGACCGGCTAGACCTCAAACGCGAAGGTGAGCAGCAACAACGAGCGATCACGGCTCATAGTCACCAATCAGGCGGCGACTCTGGAGGAAGCGGTACAAGGATCTCCTGGTCTGCTCGGGCACTTTCTCCAGAAGGCTTAATGTGTGGTTATTGAAAACGAGATGGTCGGGGCGGGAGGATTCGAACCTCCGGCCTCCTGGTCCCGAACCAGGCGCTCTACCAAGCTGAGCCACGCCCCGAATCTTTCAGTGTACCGCCCAACATCCCGATAAACAAGCCGCTCCAAAACGCATGTCAACGGTTTTTAGAAATGTCCCCATGTTCCGTTCATTAGAAGTGTCCCCTT
>JBBDWK010000071.1:0-101100 GCA_040902885.1 Bryobacteraceae bacterium
TTTACGGGGGCGCGGTGCTTGACAAGGACCGGCTTTCTCATGGAAGCCGTGACCGAGAGGGAGCGGTTGTTGAGCGCGAGATAACCGTCGATCGCTGTGAGGCACTATTCCGGGATCACTACCACAGGACCTTGACGGCGACTTGAACCGCCCGGCCTGGAGCGGACCCGGTTATGCGAGCGTACTGCGCGTTAGCCAGGTTCGCCACGGGGTTGTTGAAGTTCACCTGATTGAACAGATTTGCGAACTCTCCCCGAAGCTGGACCCGCGTTCCCTCGGTGACCGGAATGTCCTTCAGGATTGCGAGGTCCGTGTTCACCAGCGCCGGCCCCGAGAACATTCCCCTCGCCGCCGTGCCGTAGCGTCCGACGCCGGGCAGGGCAAAAGCGGACCGGTTGAAGAACTGCTGGATCATATCGTCGCGCGAGGCGTGATCGCGCTGGATATCGCCGACTATGTCGGGATAGTATGAGCCGGCGCAAGTAGTGCCATCGAAGGCGCGGTTCTGCCCGGCGGCGGCGGTCACGGGCGCTCCGCTCTGCGCGGTCACGATACCCGAAAGGTTCCAACCGCCCAGGACGCGCCCGACGCCGCTCCGGTTGGCGAACACAGGCGGTGTCCAGACGCCGGAGACCACCAGTGCGTGGCGGCGGTCCCAGTCGGAACGTCCCTTGCCGGCCCGGTGGTCGAAGGGATTGGCGGTACAGCCGCCCAGCGTATAGGTGGAACTGGAGTCCAGTGATTTGGAGAGGGTGTAGGAACTCGCCAATTGCAAACCGCCCGCGAAGCGGCGATTCAACTCCACCTGCATGCCGTGATACGAGCCGGTGAAGCTGTCATCCAGGTAATATCCTTCGGGGCCGTAGATGCCGGGCGCGAACGGCACGCGGCTTTCGGCGTTGGTCTCGGTGGATAGCGGGCGGCCCTGGGCGTCCGTTCCGGGAATGTACGGCGCCGCGTTGAAAGGCCGGTAGGCGATCAACTTGGTGCTCGACTTGCCGATATATGAGGCGGAAAAGGCGTAGTCGCGCAGAAACTGGCGCTGGATGGTGAAGTTCCACGACTGGACGTAGGTTGTCCGCAAGCTGTCTTCGCCCTGGCCGCTCCACAGGCCGTTGAGAGGAAACACAAAGGTGAAAGCTGCAGGATCGATGAAAGCCGGCGGCGCCGCTTCTCCAACGGAGCCGAACGGATTCGAGAGCAGTCCGTCGCGGAATGTGCGGCGGCCGCCAACGAATGGCGGGTTTTCCTGCGCGATGGTGTCGGTGTTGAAGGTGTCGAAGAAGATGCCGTAGGCGCCGCGGACGGCGGTCTTGCCGTCTCCGAAAACGTCCCAGGAGAATCCGGCGCGCGGGGCGAAGTTATTGCGGTCGGTGGCATAGATTCCGCGCGGCAGATCGCCGGGGAAGAGCATGCCCACCGGCGCGTTCGGGAACTCTCCCGAGCGCACCGAAGGATCGGGAACCACCGTGTTCAGACGGTCGTATTTGTCGCTCCAGGGCGTCGAGAGCTCATACCGGAGCCCGAGGTTCAACGTCAGCCGCGGAGAGACTTTCCAGTCGTCCTGCACGAAACCCGCGTAAAAGCGCGCCGCGCCGTCATTGTTCCGGACGCCGTTGGTGATCGGCAACTGCTGGTAAGCGCCCAGCAGGAAATCCGCCAGCGGGTCACCGCGCGTGGCCAGGCCGCCGCCGGTGCGCTGTCCGTTGAAGGAGAACCCCGGCGGCCCAAGGAAGGCCTGGAAGAAACCGAGGTCCAGAAACTCGAATCCGAACTTGAGGGTGTGGTTGCCCAGAATCTTGCTCACCTGGTTCTGCACCTGATAGGTGTTCTGCGCGAACTTTACCGGGCCGCCGGAGGCGAGGTTGAAGCGCCCGGCCACATTGAACTGCGGGCTGCCTCCGTTGGTGTAAGCCGGCATGCCCGCGATGCCCAATTCCTCAGGCGTGCGCGTCACCAGCGGAGTATCCAGCGAGAACGACCGCGTGAAGCCCAGCGTGAGCTGGTTGAGCAGCGTCGGGCTTAGCGTCCAGGTGTGGTTGATACCGGCGTTCTGCGCCTCCGGCCCGCGGCTGCGTCCCGTCCAGCCCGCGACGTTGCTGCCGTATGCGAGGTCGTTTTCATTCAAGCGGTTTTTATTGAAGTAATAGTGAACGAAAAGGGTTTGCTGCGAACTGAGAATCAGGTCGTGCCGCAGCATGAACAGCTCCGAGTTCCGGTTGGCCGGTCCGAGCGCCTGGATGCTTCCGCCGGTAGGCACGAACTGGAGGAGCCGCTGAGCGACCGGATCGAACAGCGACGTCGGGATGCGATTGCCGGGGAAGGGCGTGTTGTCGAAGGGGTTCACGAGCTGCCGGCCGGAGAGCGCCGAGAAATCGCCGTTCAACTCGGCCTGACTCGGCGTGATGGCCGTTACCTCGGAGGCCTGCCGGCGGTCCTTGGCGCCTTCAAAGGTCCCGAAAATGAACGCCTTGTTGCGGATCACCGGACCGCCGGCGGCTGCGCCGTACTGGTTCTGGATCAGTTGCGGGCGCACAGCCTGGAAGAAACTGCGGGCGTTTAGGTTGTCGTTGCGATGAAATTGCCAGAGGGTGCCGTGGAACTCGTTGGTGCCCTGCTTGCTCACCACGGTAACATTCGCGCCCGGATTGCGGCCGCTGTCCGCCGAAAACACGCTGGTCTGAATCTTGAACTCCTGCACCGCGTCGGGAGGCGGCACGTTCATGCCGGTATTGCGCGACGCGTTGTTGAAGTAGGTGCCATTGAAACGGTTGTAATTCTGATTCGGACGGCCGCCGTTGACGTTCATACGCGGGCCGCTGCGCGTATCGCTCATGTCGCTGTTATCGGGCGCAACCACGCCGAGAACGCCGGGCAGCGTCGCCGCCAGCCGAAATACATTGCGTCCGTTAAGCGGCAGATCCACGATGCGCCGGTCGTCGATGGTTGCCGTGGTCTGTGACGAACGCGTGTCGATCAGCGTCGCGTCGGCGGTTACCTCCACGGACTCGGTCACTTCGCCAATCTGCAGATTGATGTCGGCGCGCACGTTTTCGTCCACGCGCAGCACGACGCCCGTATTGCGATACCGCTTGAATCCCGGACTTTCCGCATCAATGGTGTAGGTTCCGGAGACGAGCGCCAGAACCTGGTAGAACCCGGCGGCATCCGTAACAGTTTGCCTGACAGCGCCGGTAAGCTCATTGGCGACGGTTACCCGCACCGAGCCGACGAAGGCGCCGGATGAATCTTTGGCGTAGCCACTGATGGTCGCGCTGGTCTGCGCGAATCCTACATTGGCAAGAAGAAAGAGTACTGCCAGCAGTTTCCTCACAAAAACCCCTCCCAGAACAAGGAATCGTCCTGTATAGCAGAATACTTACACAGTGCAAATAAATCGTCAACACTTTCTGGGGAAAATTTTGAGTTTCCTCTGTTGACTCCGGATGGTTACATGTATAATGCAACTATTTTGACCATTGCGGCGACAGATCCCCGGGGCCGCGCTCCCGGCGCCCGGCCGGGCGCCGGCCAGCGGAACGAGAAGCGGGCGCTCTTTCTGCGCCTCTTACACGGCTGCCCAGAAGGGCTTTCAAGAGTTGATCTTGCGCGGCGAACCGGATTGCCTGAAGGAACGGTTTCGCGCGTGGTGGCGGAACTGGTGCGCGATGGCCTGTTGATGAGGCGCGGCGAGGAGCGCGATACCGGCGGAAGACCTGCCATCCGGCTGGAACTGAATTCCTCCGAGCTGCTGGCGATGGGGGCGGACATTCAGGAAGGAGAGACCAAAATTGCGTTGGGCGACGTCACCGGCCGCGTGCTGCTGAGAAAACAGTTCGCCACCCCGGAAAAGCCGGGCGATGCGATTTCGCTCCTTGCGGACACCCTGCTCGAATGGCTGCGGAAATGGCCGGTGGAGAAAGTGGAAGGCCTGGGAGTGTGCCTTCGCGGAATTGTCAACAGCGAAACAGGCGTGGTGGAGTTAGGTAGTTCCGCCAAGTGGAATGGCTTGCCGGTTCGCGATTTGCTTTCTCTACGGCTGAAGATCCCTGTCCACGTAGACAACAACATTCGGACGGTCGCCCTGCAGGAGCACCGTTTCGGGTCTCTGGAACGCTATCGGAGCCAGCTCTACGTGAGGGTGGACGAGGGGGTGGGCGCCGGGCTGATCCTCAATGGGCAGTTGTACCGCGGGCCCCGTATGGCGGCGGGCGAGATCGGCCAGATGACGTTGGCGGACCTGCCCGGCGAGGCGGTACACAACCGACCCGGATGCCTGGAGCAACTGGCGGCCAACCCCGCGATTTGCGCTTCCTACGCCGGCCGAAATGGCGCATCCGGCGCCCGCCCGCTGCGAGACAGTAGCGCCAGGGTGCGCAGCATCTGCCAGCTCGCGCTGAGCGGGGACGCGGCGGCCGCGGCCACCATCCAGCGTGCCGGGCGCTATCTGGGCCGCGCCATCACAAATATCGTCTGGGCCCTGGATATAGAGGCGGTCGTGGTGGATGGAGTGTTGACAGAAGCGTGGCCGATCCTGGCGCCGGCTATACGGCAGGAGTTCCCGGCCGATCCGGAGTTGTTCCAGTTCCGTCACTTGGTCTTACGACCCTGCTCGATGGGTCACGACGCGCCGCTGGCGGGTTCGCTCTCGCTGGCTTTCCAGGATTTCTTTTCGAGCGGCGGCCACCGCAAGAGGAGTGTCCGCCCGCAATCCGCGAACCGCGCGAAAAAGGAAAAGCCGCGAACGGTTTCTTCGGAAACTCGCCCAGGCCGTTAGCTTTGAAAAAGGAGGGAAATATTGGCAGTGGTCACGTCAGCTCAGGAGAACTCGATTCGTTTGTACGCCGAGCAGAACCGCGAACGCCTAGTCCAGATCATTGCGGATCTCGTGCGGATACCTTCTGAAAACACACCTCCCAAGGGCAAGGAACTCGAGTGCCAGGTTTATGCCGCGGAACTCCTGAATGCGTGCGGATGGGATGCAAAGCTTTATGGACTCGACGAGGTGCCGGGCCTGCAGGAGCATCCACTGTTCTGGCCGGGCCGTTGTTATCACAATCGGCCGAACGTCGGAGCGCGCCGGACAGGCGCGGGCGGCGGCCGGTCGTTGGTTTTGTCCGGCCATATGGACACTGTGCCGGCGGGCGCCCAGCCGTGGACGGGCTCGCCGTTCAGCGGCGAGGTGGTGGGTAACCGGCTTTATGGGCGCGGTTCCAACGATATGAAGGGCGGCGTAGCCACGAATCTGTTCGTCGCCGAGGCCATCGCCCGGCTGGGCATTGAATTGAAAGGCGAACTGATTGTCGAGTCCGTCGTGGATGAGGAATTCGGGGGTGTGAACGGCACTCTCGCCGGGCGCCTGGCTGGATACAGCGGCGACGCCGCGATCATTTCCGAGCCGTCTTTCCTGCGCATCTGCGCGGGACAGCGCGGCGGCCGCGTCGCCTTCATCACTCTCACCGCCGCCGCCGGCGGAGTTCTCACAGATGGGGCTTTCCCCGCTGGCGTCAGCGAGCAGCTACGACACTTTCTCAATAGGCTTCCAGAGTTTGCCGCCGAGCGGCGAAGGACGGCGCCGAACCATCCGCTCTATGCGCACCACCGCGATCCGGTGCCGGTGACAGTTACCAAGATGTTCACGGGTCCCTGGGGCATGAAAGAGCCGATGACGGTGCCGGAGAGTTGCAAAATCGAACTGTACTGGCAGGCGATGCCTGGAGAGACGCAGCAGGACATCGAGCAGGAGTTTTTCGACTGGCTGGAGCAGGTGGTTTGCACGGCCCCCCACCTGTTCCCCGAGAGGCCGCAGGTAGAGTTCCCGATCCGATGGCTTCCGGGTTCCTCTATTGAAAGGGACAGCCCGCTGGTCACGGAGTTGGCGGCGTGCGCGCGCGACGTAATAGGCTCGGAGCCTCCCGTCGTCGGTATCGAGGGCCCGTGCGACATGTACGTCTTTCATCAGGTGACGAAGACGCCGGCCGTGCTCTGGGGCGCAAAGGGAGGAAATACCCACAATGCCGATGAGTATCTGGACATCGACTCCGTCGTCCACGCCGCCCAAACGCTGTTATGTTTCGTCTGCCGCTGGTGCGGCATGGTGAGCTGATATGAGGAAAACGCTTTTACTTCTTCTCTTCTCCGCCCTGGTGTATGCGGATGACGGATTCATTTCGCTGATGCCGAAACGAGACATCCGCGAGCACTGGACCGTCGAAGGCAAGACGCCGCCGGAAGCATGGACCGTCCGCGACGGTGTCATCGGCTGCTCCGGCCAGCCGAACGGCTTTCTGCGCAGCAAGAAGGTCTATCGCAACTTTATTCTCCGTGCCGAATGGCGATTTCAGGAGGGCTGGGAGCCGCCGCCCCGTGGTAACGAATGGCCGAATGCCGGTTTCTTCATTCTCGCGCGGGAAATCGTAAACGGCTGGCCGACGTCGCTCGAGGTTCAGGGCTATTTCGGGGAGGCCGGGAGTCTGTTCGGCGTTCGCGGCGGTAAGATTACCGGGGCGAAGCGCGGCCCGTTCGTCAAGAATCGGCCTCCTTTCGGCTCCTGGGACCGTTACGAAATCACCTCAAAGGACGGCACCATCAGGGTTGTGCTCAATGGCGAGCTGGTCAACGAGGGCACTGCAGCGTCGCCTGAGGATGGCAACGTGTGCCTGCAGTCTGAGGGCTGGCCGGTCTACTACCGGAACGTGGCCGTGAAGGTACTGAAATGATAGATAGGGAGATTTTATGGACAGACGGCATTTTCTTTTGAGTTCCGCGGCGGCGGCCCATGCGGCCTCCGCCCAGCGTGGCCCCAACGACCGCATCGGCACCGCCATGATCGGCACCGGAAATCGCGGTTCACACGTGCTTCGGGGCGTACTGGAGCAACCGATTGCCAAGGTCGTGGCTCTCTGCGACATCAAGCCGGACCGGCTGGACAGCGCAGCGACAATCGCGGCCAAGGACAATCCGGCGACCTATAACGACTGGCGCAAAATCATCGATCGCAAGGACATCGATGCTGTCTTCATCGCCACGCCGCCGCATCTCCATGCCGAAATGGCCATTGCCGCATTGAAGGCAGGGAAGCACGTCTACTCCGAGAAGCCGATCGCCATCACCCCGGCTTCCATTCGGGAACTGCTCAAAGCGGCGAAAGCCTCGAACAAGGTCTTCGTCGCCGGCCAGCAGATGCGCTCGTTCCGGCAGCTTGGGCAGGCGGTTGAAAAGATCCGGAACGGCGCCATTGGCGAAGTCCTTATGGTGAAGGCGCAGCGCCACGCGTCTGCGGATCTCAACCACGAAGGCTCCTCGGCCGACTGGTATTTCAATTTCAGCAAGTCCGGCGGTTATCTGATCGAGCAATCCGTTCACAATCTGGATGCTTGCAACTGGGTGATCGGCGAGCATCCCATCCGAGCCAGCGGCTTCGGCGGCACTGTTCTTTATAAGAATGACCCGCCTGGCCGGGACATCCTGGACTCCTGCACCTTGAGCTTCGAATACCCGCGCGGGGTGAACTTGTCGTTCACGCAAATGGTGTTTCATCCACGCGGTCTACCAGCCGGCAACCAGTACATCTATGTATACGGCAGCAAGGGGGCGGTCGACCTGCTCGGCGGGACGATGTTTTACCCCCGAAACGGGCAGGGACAGCCGGCGCCGCTCGCCCCGAAGCAGGAGGAACCACAGCATGCGCACGTGACCGCGTTTTATGACTGCATCCAGCAGGGCAAGCCTTCGCCGGCCGATGCCGTCGTCGGCGCGACTGCCGCGCTGACTTCGATCCTGGCCCACGAGGCCTCCGTAAACCGCAAAATCGTTGAGTGGAAGGACTTCCACATCGATTTCTAGCCCGCATCATCAATTGTCGCAGCGACTCGCGGCCGATTTCCAGACCGCGCTTCTTAGCCAGATATTCGCTGGCCAGCGTCGGCCACGAAGCTAACATAGTCACAGCACTATGAAATTCACGCTTCTTCTCTCTTTGGCCGGAGCCTTGCTCGCCCAATCTCCCTACGACCTGCTGCTCAAGGGCGGCCATGTCGTCGACCCAAAGAACCGCACCAGCGCGGTTCGCGATGTCGCAATCCGCGATGGAAAGGTGGCTGCGGTCTCACCGGAGATCCCCGTCTCGCAGGCGCGGAAGGTCGTCAACGTTCGCGGCCTTTACGTGACTCCCGGACTTATCGACATTCACGCACATGTCTTCGCCGGCGACAACGGCCCGATGCTTGCCGGCGGCAACTGGAGCATTTCTCCCGATACGTTCGCTTTCCGGACCGGCGTCACCACGCTTGTGGACGCCGGCTCTTCGGGCCGCCGCAATTTCGCACAGTTCAAGCGGGCGGTAATCGATCGTGCGCGGACCCGTGTACTTGCCTTCCTCAACATCCTGGGAGCGGGGATGCCCGGCGATAATTCCGAACAGGATGTGGACGACATGGACGCGCAGGCGGCCGCGGAACTGGCCATCGCGAATCGGGACACGATCGTCGGGATCAAGGTTGCGCATTATCAAGGACCGGACTGGACTCCGGTGGAGCGCGGGGTGGAGGCCGGCACGCTCGCGAAAATGCCTGTCATCGTCGATTTCGGCACGTTCCGTCCGGAGCGCCCGTTTCAGGATCTTGTTCTCAAGAAGCTCCGCCCGGGCGACATCTATACTCACGCGTACTACGGCGCCGTTCCTCTGCTCGATGAGAAGAACCGCTTGCTTCCGTATTTGTTCGAGGCGCGCCAACGGGGCGTCCTGTTTGATGTCGGCCATGGGGGCGCCGCAATGATATTCCGGCAGGCAGTGCCTGCCATGCGCCAGGGCTTCCCGCCGGATTCAATCTCGACCGATGTTCACGCGGGCAGCCTGCTCGCCGGCATGAAGGATATGTTGAACGTGATGTCTAAATTCCTGAACATGGACATGCCGCTCGACGACGTCATCCTCCGCTCCACCTGGAATCCGGCCCGCGCGATACAACGGCAGGAGTTGGGACACCTTTCGGTGGGCGCACTCGCGGATATCGCGGTACTTCGCCTTGAGACTGGCGATTTCGGATTTGTCGATTCCTACGGCGCGCGTATGGCCGGCAACCGCCGCCTGGCGTGTGAACTGACGATTCACGATGGTCTGGTGGTGTACGATCTGAATGGAATCACCCGCGAAAGCTGGGATCGGCTCGGCCCTTACAAGGCGCAAGGAGACCGGTCGTGGGATGGGACCAGAATCACGGGCAGGCGGACGCGTTGATCCATTTAAGGAGAAAAACATGACGAACGATTCGAGCCGGCGACGGTTTCTGACGGCGACGGCAACGGCAGGAGCGGCTGGGAGCGTGCTGGCCGGGCCTGGGCTCGCCGCGGCTGACACCAGCATCTATTCGCGGCTCGGCATCCGTCCGCTCATCAACGGGGTGGGCGTGGTGACGCATCTGGGCGGTTCCATCATGCCGCCGGAAGTTGTGCGCGCGATGGAAGAAGCGTCCAGGCATTTTGTGCCGCTGACGGAATTACAGAAGAAGGTCGGCGCCCGCATTGCCGAACTACTGAACGCACCCGCTGCGATGGTCACCGGAGGCTGCGCTTCGGCCATCACCTTGGGAACGGCTGCCTGCGTGGCCGGCGGCGACGCCGAGAAACTGCGCCGGCTGCCCGACACGACGGGCATGAAGAACGAGATTGTTCAGCAGAAAAGCCATCGAGGCGGGTACGAACAGCAGATGCTGCTTGTGGGCACGAAGATCGTTTGGGTGGAAACCCGCGAGGAACTCGATCGGGCGATCAACGAACGCACCGCGATGATGTTCTTCTATAACGAGATGGAACCGGAGGGCAAGATCGGACGCGACGAATGGATTCGCGTGGGCAAGGAGCGGGGTGTTCCGACATTCAATGATGCCGCCTCCGATGCGACTCCCGCGGGCAGGCTCTCGCAGTATGTGCGCGAAGGGTTCGATCTAGTGGCTTTTTCGGGCGGCAAGGCCCTGCGAGGTCCGCAGTGCTCGGGCCTGCTGATGGGGCGCAAAGATCTGATCGAAGCGGCGCTGCCGGCCACCAACCCGTACGCCAGCATCGGAAGAGGAATGAAGGTGGGCAAGGAAGAGATGGTCGGGCTGCTCGCCGCTGTGGAACGCTATCTTACGGTGGACCACGACCGCGAGATGAAGGAACTGGAAGCCCGCGCGTCGGACATGATTGGCGTTCTTTCCAAAATTCCCGGCTTAACCGCGGAACGGCACATGCCCGAGATCGCCAATCGTGTTCCTCATGTCCGGCTGACCTGGAACGAACAAGGGTTCAAGTCTACAGCGGGAGACGTGGTCCATCGATTAATGGAGGGTGATCCTCCCATCGCTATTTCCCGCCGCGGCGACCGCCTTCTGCAGATTTCCGTTTGGATGATGCGCCCAGGGGAGCACCGGATCGTCACCAAACGGCTGCAGGAAATCTTCGTGGGAGCTTAAGCGGAATGAGGCGTCGAGCATTGCTCCAGATGCCGGTTCTGGCACTTGCCCAGACCAGACCATCCGGATTCAAACTGTCAGTAAGGGTCGAGCCATTATTCCCTAAGCTTTCCCTCGCGGTGCAGATCGAAAAGGTCGCCGAAGCTGGGTACCAAGGATTCGAGTTTGGCGATTGGCGCGCCGCGGATCCCAATCAGATCACGAAATTGAAGAACAAGCTGGGTCTTGAATGCGTGTGCCTGGTGGGAAATCGTGGAGTGAATCCGAAGGGCATGGGCTTATGCGATCCTGCCGAGAGGGAAGGGTTTCTGGCAGAGCTTCGCGCCTCAACAGAAGCGGCTAAACGATTCGAAAGCACCCGCCTGGTGGTTTTGACGGGCTTCAAGGTTCCCGGCCGGTCGCGCGCGGAGCAACACGCCAGCATCGTCGAGGGCCTGAAGCGAGGTCATGACGTGGTCGCCCGGCATGGTGTCTCGATGATCGTCGAACCGATCAATACGCTGGCGCCGGTAGAGCCGCTGAATCCTCAAGGCGACAACCACGCAAACTACTATCTGGATCGCACGGCGGAGGCGTTCGAGATCCTGAGAGAGGTCGCCAGTCCTTACGTCAAGGTTCTTTACGACATCTATCACGTGCAGATCATGGAAGGAAATCTGATCGAGACCATCCGGAAGAACATCCGCGACATTGGGCACTTCCACGTCGGCGACGTTCCCGGCCGGCACGAACCGGGTACGGGCGAGATCCACTATGGCAACGTCTTTAAGGCCATCCGCGAGACGCGGTTTTCGGATTTCGTGGCCATGGAGTACGTGCCTTCCAAGGACGCGATGACGACACTCCGCGAGACCCGCGCTCTCGCGTTGGCGATGTAGCGACGCGTGCACCTCTGCTCGGCCACTATGCTCTCATCATTTCGTCCCAGGTGACCTCGCGACGCCGGCGCCACCGCTCAGCTCATCTCGCCGGAAGCCCGCAGCAGAGTCTCGTGCAGCAGAAGCTCATGATCATAGGAGAGCTTCAGCGGCTGCTCACTCTTGATCGCGCGCGCCAGCTCCTGGAAATCCCCGACAAAACGCGGCTGCGGCGGCAGGGTGATGTCCTGCCAGCCCGCGGTATACGGCTCTTGGGGCTTGCGAAGGTGCACTCGCATTCTTGGCGGTGACGATTCCGGCCAGACCATCACGGTTCCGTCAGTGCCGATCAGCTCGAGGGAGCGGTGGTCCCCGGCGCCTGCCATCCGCGCTGATTGTGCGATCGTCGCGAGTGCGCGGTCGTACTCCAGTACGGCGAGATTATTATCCGCCAGCTTATCGGGGACGCTCGTGTGGTGGCGAAGCCAGCTCTGCACTTTTCTGGGTCGGCCCAACAGCTCCACGATCCGGTCGATCACGTGCCCGCCCAGCTCGAACAGACCTCCGCCACGATATCGGGCCTCGACCGCCCGCTGCTCGGAATCGCGGTCGGAGTTCATCGTTCCGCGGACCATGAAGACTTCTCCGAGCCAACCGTTCCGCGCGGCGTCGAGCGCCGCGTTAACGCCCGCATGCCAGCGCCATACGTAGCCGGTCTGGAAAAGCAGTTTCTTGCGGCGGGCCTCCTCCACCAATTCTTTGAAAGGCGCCCACTCATTGCCGGGGGGTTTCTCCAGGTGCAGATGCTTGCCGGCTCTGATAACCTTGCTACCCCAAGGCAACGCCTCCCAGACCTGACATTCGACGACGATGAGATGAATGGAGGGATCAGCCAGGAGTTCGGCCTCGCTCATCCATCGAAGGCCCTTGAAACGCGGGTCTTTCTGTGCTCGCTCCTTGGCCGCGGGATCGCTCTCGCAAATGCCGGCGACCTCGTAGTCCCGCGAGTCCTGCATCGCCTTCAGCTTGCCCGTGGTATGACTGTGCTTGGTTCCGAGAATACCCGCGCGGACAACACCTGGCCCAGCCTGTGCGCCGGCCGGCCAGAGTAAGCCGCCGCCCGCAAATTGAAGTAGCTCTCTGCGATTTGTTTTTTTCATCGATTAGAAGGTCAAACGAATTGCGAACTGAAGGATGCGGGGGTCCTCCGCAGCGGTCGTTCGCATGAAGGTCGCGCTGTTCTGAGAGGCAGCCGGCCCTTGCAGATTGACGCGGTTGAAAACGTTGAATGCCTCGAAGCGCAGCGTCGCGCCGACCTGCTCGGTGATGGCGAACCGCTTGAACAAGCCGAGGTCTACAGAAGCGTAGCCAGGACCGCGGAAGACGTTGCGGCCAAGGTTGCCGAAGGTGCCCAATGTGGCGCCGCCGGTCCGGAATGCGGCCCTGTTCAGCCATTCCGCAATTACCTGATCACGGCTGCGGCCTTCGGGAAGGTAGGGATCGCCGATGAGGTCTGCGCGCTGGTTGCCCGTGCCGGTACGCGCGTTATCTACGCCGGAAGTGACCGTGAACGGAAAACCGCTCCAGAAGCTGGCGACACCGTTCAGGCTCCAGCCTCCAATGAGACTGTTGAGGACACGGTCCTGGGGCCGGATGGGCAGATCCCACAATCCGGAAATGTTGACCACGTGCCGTTTGTCGAAGTCCGCGGGACCTTTGTCGAAGCTCTGGTCGAACGGATTCGTGCGCGTGATGCCCGTGCCCTTGACAGCGGAGGAGTCGTCGATCGCTCTGGAGAACTGGTAGTTGGCCAGGACGGAAAAACCCGCGGCGAAACGGCGTTCCACGGTAAGTTGCAAGGCGTGGTACGTGGAGTTGCTGACCGGCTCGTAAAGTGCGACGGAGCCGGCCGGCTGCAGCGGACGACGCTGGTTGGTGGTGGCCGTGGTTGCGCCGGGAGCGAAAACGGCGGCATTGATCTCACGCTTGACGAGGAGTCGGGTCCCCTTCGAGGCAGCGTACGAAGCGCGGGCGACAAAACCGAAAGCGACTTCACGCTCGAGCGTCAGATTCCAGCTTTGGACGTAGCCGTTGCGGAAGTCCGGGGCGAACACCTCCTGGTTGGCGAATGCCGGGAAGGCGACATCGCTCGGCGGCGTCGTCGTGCCGGGGAATGGATTGGTAGTGCCGGCCCACGGATCGGCAAAGCTGTTCTGCGCGTTGCCGTTGATGGTGACCTGAGTGCCAAAGGGCGCCTGGTTGGACTGATTGTTCAAGGTGATCGTATTCGGCATATCGAAAAAGATGCCGTAGCCGCCGCGCACGGAGGTTCGGCCATCGCCGAACAGGTCCCAGGCAAACCCGAGGCGAGGGCCGAAGTTACCCAGAGCGACGTCGAAGCCTCCTTCGGGGACCCCCGAATCGCCCGGAAACACAACGCCTGCAGGGGCGTTGACGTAGCGCGTGGACCGTTGCCCCGGACGCCACGCGGCTAGTTTGCCGTCAAGCTCGCGATAAGGGAAGAAGGGCTCGAAGCGAACGCCGAGATCGAGATTGAACTGGCGGTGCACCTTCCAGGAGTCCTGCGCAAACAGGCCCAGTCGATGGAACCGCGATTGGCGGTATTCGCCGATGCCTTGACGCAGGGTGTTGAAGCGGCCGAGGAGGAAGTCGGCGAGGGCATCACCCGTGAATCCGGCCTGAGCGTTGAAATTCCACTGGCCGTTCGCCGTGAAATTATTGACGACGTCGCCGATTCCATAGCCGTACTCGCCGCCCAGGGTGAGCTGATGACGACCCTTGGTCCAGCGCACGGTATCGCCAAACTGGTACTCGTCGCGAAGAAACTGGTTCGTGTCGCCAGTGTTCAGCGTACCGAAGTATCCCGCGACGGTAACGTGCCATTGCGGCTTGTCATCGTTAAAGTATCTGCTGCCAAGAGACGCGATACTGCGATCGGGAAATGCCGGAACGTTATTGCCGTCGGTGCGGTTGAAGCTGAAGAAAAGCTGGTTCGTGAGGTTGGCGCCTATGACGTGAGTATCCGTAATGCTGGCACTGCGATTGAGCCAGGTGCGGCCGACGGTTACCTCCAGATAGTTCGATGGATTGAGAACCGCCGGCGTTTCGGCATAAGAATTCCAGAATCGGCCCGTAACGCGGTTGTTGGTGGTTACCTGATGATCGATCCGGACGAGGAATTGATCGTCATCGAAGTTGTTAGGGGCGGCGGTGAAGATCTGGTTACCGCTTGAGGGCGTTGGTACTTTCTCAAGAATCGCCAGACTAATGGGGCTGAGCTGCGCCGAGGGAATCTGATTGCCGGGATAGGGTTGGCGTGTTGCCGGATCGACGATCTGACGCGAGAGACCGGAAAAATCGCCGCGGCGCTGGGCGGCGCTCGGCACGACGATGCCGACCTCGTTTGGAGTCCGGCGCTCGAGTGTGGACTGGTAGCTGACGAAAAAGAAGGTCTTGTCCTTGCCGTTGTAAAGCCGCGGGAGGAGGACGGGGCCGCCCACGGTCGCGCCGGCCTGGTTGCGCTTCAGGCCGTCCTGGCGCTTCTCGCCATTGACGATCGGCGAGAAGAAATTGGCGGCGTTGACTGCCTGGTTGCGAACGAACCAGAACCCACTGCCGTGGAACTGGTTCGTTCCGCTCTTGGTCACCGCGTTCACGATGCCGCCGGACTGGCGCCCAAACTCGGCGCTGAAATTGTTGGTCTGGACGCTGAACTCGTTGAGCGCGTCGGGGTTGGGCATCGGGTTGGGCGCGTTCGAGTAATGGTCATTGTTCTGCGCGCCGTCGAGGATGTAGTTCACGGCGTTGGAGCGGCTGCCGTTCACCGAGACGCCTCCGCGTACGCCAGGATAGGTTGTTCCGGAAGTGGTATCGGCACGCCAGTCGGTGGCGGTCCCGACGATCAGCCTCATGAGCTGAGTCGGATTCCGTCCATTGAGCGGCAGCTCTTCGATGCGCTTCTGATCAACCACTGACTTGAGCACGGCAGTCGTAGTGTCGACGGTAACGACGTCGCTCCTCACGGTTACTGTTTCCGTCGTGACGCCGATGGCGAGATTGATGTCAACTCGCGCGATCTCGTTCACCTGAAGCCGGACCCCTGCGGTCTCGAAGCGCTTGAAGCCCTGTGCCTCGGCGGTCAGGCTATACACGCCGATGGGCACTGCCCGGATGGTGTACTGACCATCGGGGTCGGTCGTGGTCTGGAAACGCGCGCCGGTGCCTTCGTTGACCGCCAGCACCGTGATCGAAGACACCACGCTGCCGGAAGGGTCCCGCACAACGCCGGCAATCGAGCCTGTGACATTCTGCGAAAGGGCGAGACTGGCGCCTAATGCGGAGAGAGCCAGGGCCGCAGCGAAGCGGCTCAAGGTGGGTTTCATGCGAACCTCCTCATTTTCCCCCGATGCAACCTGGTGTGCCAGAGTTTGGCGGCACCTAACTGAACCGATCTGCACTAGAGTGTACACCACCCAAAATCGGAATACTTGCGGGTAGCCCGGACGTCGGCCTACGGTAGGGTGTCGGGTCGGCAGGCGGGTTTGACAACGCCTCAAATTCGCCGATCCCAAGGAGTATTATGTTGTCATGCCTTGGAACAGGACGGAGTCCCGGCGTGTCGGGCGGCGTGTCATTGCGCGATCGCTGGTGGCATTTGCGCTCTGTCCTATTGCCGGCGCACAGACCGTCCGGGTTGTCCGATTCTCCGAAGGCAGCCCGTTTCAGATGGGCGAGGTCACTTCACGGCGTATCGTCCATCCGGGAATAGGGGCCAAGAAGACAACGTTGAACTACTCGGTTTCCAAACCGGGAGCCGAGTTCGCGCAGCACGTCCACGACTCCTCTGACGACACCATCTTGGTTTTGCAGGGCGAGGTGGATCTTCGACAGGGTGACTCGCGGAAGCGCTTTCGGGCGGGCGAATGCGCCTTCGTGCCTGCCGGACAGATTCACGGGACGATCACGGCAGGTACTGGCGAGGCAATCATGATCAGCTTTCAGAACCCTCCCGACCTGATCCTCTATACCGGAGCGCGCGACTCCAAGAAGCGCGGCGCGGAGCCCCCCAAGGGTGTCATCACTCCCGACGCGGTGAAATTCCTGAACTTCGGCAGCAAGAACGGGCTCGTGACATCTCCGGTCATGGGATCGCGGCGAGCTGCCTTCGCGCACAGGAAGCTCCAGTCATCGGAGACCTTCAAGGTGAAGGTCGCGGCCGACGGCGAGCAGTTGCTGTTCGTACGGAGCGGCTCGATCCAGGTCAAGGACGGCACGGGCGGGTATTCTGCCGGCGAGAAGGATACCGTGTTCGTCACCGGACCGGCTGAACTGGACGTGACTGCCGCACCGGGGCAGGAGACCACGGTGATTCACGTCCAAGCGCCACCAGCGGGCTCATAACGCATGCACCGCGGCGACCTCACTCGTAGAAGTTTCGCGGCAATGGCCGCGACGCCTGCGTTCTCCGCGTCCGGCGGGAAGATCCGCGTGGCGGTTGTGGGCACGGGTCACGGCCATGCTCTGAGCAAGATTCGCGCGCTGCGCACCATGCAGGAGTACGACCTGGCCGGCGTCTGCCGTCCCGATCGCAGCGAGCCGTCCCAGGCCGAACCCTTACGGAATGTGCAGTGGCTCTCGATCGACCAGATACTGGACGACGCGTCGATTGAGCTGGTCGCCGTTGAATCCGCCGATGTTGACCGCAATCTGGACCATGCCGAGCGATTCGTGCATGCCGGCAGATTCGTGCACCTCGACAAGCCGCCCGGAGCCCACCTGGAACGACTGCGAAAGCTGCTGGCGAATGCGGCCCAGCGCGGACGGGTCGTACAAATGGGCTACCAGTGGCGATACCACCCCGCGATGCAGGCCGCCGTCGAAGCTGCCCGCAATGGCTGGCTGGGGAGGATCTATCGGTTCCGAGCCTCCATCGATAAGCTGGTACTACCGGAGGAGCGTCGCCATCTCGCGAAATTTCGGGGCGGCATGATGTTCTCGGAAGGCTGCCACTTGGTCGACCGTGCGGTGGCAGTGCTCGGGAAGCCGAAAAAAGTAACGGGCTTCCTCCGTCATGACTCGACACTTCATGACGGCTTGGCAGACAACACGCTAGCCGTGCTCGAGTACGATCACGCCGTGGCGGAAATCTCGCTTGCCGGCTTTCATGCGCACGGCAGCCGGTATCGATTTCTGGAGATTCTGGGCACGAACGGCTTCGCCAGAGTGCAGCCGTACTCGTTTCCGTCGCGGCTGACAGTGGATCTCTCGGAAGCGGCTGGGCCTTACAAAGCCGGCGAGCAGGCTCTTGAACCGCCCCCGCCGCCCGGTCTCACCTATACGCCGGACTTTCGGGAGATGGCGGCGATCATCCGAACCGGGCAGCGGCCCTCGTATTCTGCCGAACACGATCTTGTCGCCCACGAAACTCTACTTCGCGTGTGCGGCATGCTGTGAGATGGGTATCGAAGGAGTAACCATGCCACAACCAACGAGACGCACCTTGGTCCGGGCGGCTACGCTCGTTCCGTTGCAGGCGGTGCGCGGCACCGCTCAAAACAGTGCCGTGCGCATCGGGCTGATCGGCGCCGGTAGCCGCGGAACCTACACCTCGCGGATCGTCGCCAAGGATCCGAGGGCCAGAATTGCGGCCGTTTGCGACGTGGTCGAGGAACAGATTGCGAATGCGAAGGCGAGGATTCCCGCGCCCGATTCCACGACATTCAAGAATTATCAGGACCTCCTGAAGAGTGACGTGGATGCGGTCCTGATCGCGACACCCGTATATCTGCATCCGGAGCATTTCGAGGCGGCGGTGAAGTCCGGAAAGCATGTCTACATGGAGAAGCCCGCCGGCTTGGATGTCGCCGGCTGCAAGCGGGTGATGAAAATCGCGGACGAAGCCGATCGCAGGCAGAACATCACCTTCGGCTTCCAGCAGCGATACGGAGGGGTGTACGTCAAAGCGAAGCAGATGCTCGATTCCGGCGGAATCGGAAAGGTCCGCGAGGTGCACGGGGAGTTTCTCAAATTCGCACTCAGAGGTGACGAACCGACTCCACCGGCGCCAAGAACCGAAGAGGAGAAACTCCGCCAGTGGAAACTCTGGCGCGCCACTTTTGGAGAAGTCATTGTGGAGACGTACGTCCACAATCTGGACGCGATTAATTGGTTTATGGGCGCGCACCCGGTAAAAGCGCTCGGCACCGGCGGACGGACCGTCGAAAAGCGCGGCGATCTTCTGGACCATTTGAGCGTGACCTACGACTATCCGGACAAAGTGCAGGCCACGTTCATCGGTTCGCAGATGACCCCGCGGTTTTTCCGCTCTAACCGCGAGCGCTATATCGGAGACAAGGGCTTCATTGAAACGGCCCGGGAGTATTGGACGTACAACACGGGCAATGGCCCGACTACGGAGAAGTCCGAGTACGATATCACCATCGACGCCCTGAAGGAGTTCGTGCGCCGGGTGTCGGAAGGCAAACCGGAGAATGCCGGTGTACGCGCTGCCGAGAGCACCCTGACCAGCATACTGGGCCAGATGGCCATCGATCTTCGGCGGGAGGTCACCTGGGACGAGATGATGAGATCCGCCTAGCTGGTCGAGCGGTCTGGATTGTAGGTCTGACGCATTTCGGCCACGAAGGCTGCTATGTCCGCGCCGATTGTCGTGAAGGTAGACTGGATGCAGTATGCCAAGCTCTTGTGATGTCTGCGTGGTGGGCAGCGGTCCGGGTGGTGGGATCGCGGCCTTTGTTTTGGCCACCGCGGGCCTGAAGGTGACGTTGCTGGAGGCCGGGCCGCGCCTGCGCGCGGGCATCGACTACGGCGTACACTCCGCGCCAATGGCAGTTCTCGAAAAGCGGTTGAAGGCGGGATTCGTCTCCCCCTATGAGAATCTGTTTCGAGACCGAGGGGAGAGGAATCACTTCACGCCTGTGGGGGATCGCCCCGGCCATGGTTGGTTGAAGGCCGTCGGCGGACGGTCTCTCTGCTGGGCGGGCCATTCGTTGCGTTTCGGGCCGCTCGATTACAAACAATGGCCGATTTCGTACGAGGACGTGGCGCCCTACTATGGCCGCGCCGAGCGCTTGATGGGCGTATATGGGGACCGCGACGGTCTCAGCAACATGCCCGATGGCGAGTTTCTGAAGCCGGTCAGGATGCGCTGTCCAGACATGCTGTTGAAGCGCGGCGTCTCGCGCCTGAAGCAGCAAGGGCGGACGATGGAGTACGTTTCGCAGCGCAAGGCGATGGTGACCGAGCCGCACTCGTCCGGGCGTGCGCTATGCCATTACTGCGGCAAGTGCGGGAACTGTTGCGTGGATGCCAAGTACACCTCGGCGAATACCCCAATTCCGCGGGCGCTGAAGACAGGGAATCTCACTCTGGTGAGTGGAGCCATGATGACGCGCATACTCATGAACAAGGAGGAGACGCGTGTCGCGGCGGTCGAGTATACGAATCCCAAGGGCCAAGTGGAGCGCGTGAACTGCCGTGTGCTGGTGCTGGCGTGCAATTCGATTGAGACTCCAAGACAACTGCTGCTGAACACGACACGCCGGTTTCCGAACGGTCTCGCCAACAATAGCGGGCAGGTGGGGCGCAACTTAACCAGCCATTTCGGCATCACGGTCGTGGGATGGTTTCCCGAATTGAAGAACCGCGACGGTTCGAACGACGACGGGACCGGCTACTATCACGGGCTTCTGACCTCGCTGTATTGGGATAAACCGAATCCGAACTTTGAGGGCACATATCAGGTTCAAGTCGGGTCCGGCTATACGCCGGAGCGAATGGGAGTGCGGTATCTTCCCGGCTACGGTTCGAGTTTGAAGAGGCGCTTGCGGGAAGTGAATCTTGGGCACGCTTCGATGAACATGCAAGGAACGACGCTGACGTCACCGAAGAAATTCCTGGACCTGGACTCGGGCAGGAAGGACGCATACGGCTTGAGTGTTTCGCGCATTCACCTGCACTATGAGCAGAGCGACATCAACATGGCCCAGGACTGCGTGGAACGGTGCGAAGAGATCGTCCGCGCGGGCGGCGGAGAAGTAATCTCCAGCCCCGGCAAAATCACCGCCGACGAACTGGTGATCGATTTCAACCACTGGGTGGGCACGGCGAAGATGGGTGCCGATCCCAAGACTTCGGTGGTGAACGCGCTTGGCCAGAGTCACGATATACCGAATCTTTTCATCGGCGACGCGTCGGTGTTTGCGGCTTACCCGGAGAAGAACCCGACGTTGACGAACATCGCGCTGTCATGGCGCATGAGCGAGCGGTTGGCGGAGATGGCGAAGCGGGGAGATTTGGCTTGATGGAACGAAGAGAGCTATTCAAGATACTGACAGCCGGCGCGGCGGGGCTGGAACTGGCTTCCGCGCAGCATCGTCATGACGCGAAACCAGCGACAGCGCTGGATGCCTCGGCGCCCTCGAAGTTCTTCACGGCCGAGCAGATGAAGGCGGTGGATGCGCTTTGCGACATCATTCTGCCAACAGACGAGCTTTCTCCGGGCGCGCGCGAGGCACAGGTCTGGCGCTATATTGACCTGATGACGTTCTACGGCGGCGAGCTATTGCAGAACACTTACCGTAGTGGCTTGAAGCGGATTGATGCTGCCGCGCAGGCTGAGTTTGGCGCGCGGTTTCTGTCGTTGAGCCGAGATCGACAGGACCGCATTGTCGCCATGGCAGCCCGGAAAGAAGACGATGCGAATGATGAATTGGGCCGCTTCTTCCGGACGCTCAAGTCAATGACCATTGCCGGCTACCACGCCACGGAGATCGGGATGGAGAAGCACATGGGTTACCGGGGCAACACGGCGGCTCAGGAATTTGCCGGCTGCGATCATCCGGAGCATCGGAAATTCGACGTGTGACTCTGTTCAACCGCCGGCAGTTGCTCTCCGCGGCGATTGCCTCCACATTTCGCGCCCCGGCGGCGGTGAAGACGCGCGTTGTATTTGTGTGCGGCGATCATGAGTACAGCGGCGAGATCACGCTACCCATTCTTGCGGCTGAACTGGAGAGAAGCTACGGCCTGGCCTGCACGGTATTGAAATCGGCGCCCGATCAAAACGGCGAGACCGACATACCGGGGCTCGAAGCTCTCAAGACGGCGGATTTGGCGGTCTTCTATCTGCGCTGGCGGCAGCTTCCGAAAGAGCAGGTGGCGTTCATCGATGCGTACATGCGCAGCGGCAAGCCCATGATGGGCTTCCGGACCTCCTCGCACGCTTTCAACTATCCGCAAGGGCACGAATTGGTCTCCTGGAACGGATGGGCCGCCGAGGCGTTTGGAGCGCCTCCGGGCTGGGGCGCCGATGGGCACACGCACTTCGGACACGACTCCAGCACGAACGTGCGAATCGAGAAGGCGAACGCCGGTCATCCGATCCTCGAAGGCGTGCAGGCGCCTTTTGACGTCCGCTCGTGGCTGTATCGAGTCCGTCCGAAGTGGCCTCCTTCGGATGCAAAGGTTTTGTTGACCGGTGAAGCGGTGAACCCGAATAAGCCAGCCGAGGAGAACCCGGTAGCATGGACATGGAAGAATCGGCACGGCGGGCGGGTGTTCTTTACAACGCTCGGGCACCCGGAAGATTTCGCCGTTGAGCCCGTGCAGCGTTTGACGGTCAACGCCCTCCACTGGTGCCTAACCGGACGTGGCCCGCGGCGGTGGCGAGGGCCCCTTGCCATGCATGTGCCTTACCGGGGATTGGTGAAGCCAACAGGCAAAAAGTAAAGACCCATCGTCAATGACGTGCAGGCAAGTAGTTTCATCGAACGGCGATCTCGTCGAAGTGAATGCGGTCCTTGCCGATCCCCTTGGCGTTCAGAACCTTCACCGTTTCGCGAACCATGATCGGAGGGCCGGCCAGATACGCGTCCGCGTCGGATGCGGCCGGGAAATGCTTCTCGACGACGCTTTGTATGAAGCCGGTCTCACCCTCCCACCGGTCGTCGGCTGCCGGGTTTGACAACGCGGGGAAGTAGCGAATCTTCTTCTCTTTTTGCCAGGCGCGAAAGCGCTCGTCCAGGAACAGATCTCGTTTTGCGCGCACTCCGAAGAAAAAGTAAATCTGGTTGTTGCGTTCAAAGCCATTCTCGAACCAGTATTCGAGCAGGGAAACGAACGGCGCCGCACCTGTGCCGCCCGCAACTATGATCACCGGTCGGCCCGTATCCTTGCGCAAATACAGATTGCCCGCCGGCGCGCTGAAGCTCACCTCATCGCCCTTCTTCAAGGCAGTGTGAACGAACGAGGACGCCACTCCCGGCGGTGCGTCTTGACCGGGCGGAGCCGTGGCGAGCTTGATCATGAGGTCGAACTCCGGCAACCGGCTCGAGCTGCTGGCGAATGAATACGGACGGACGATCTTTTTGTGGCTCGTCTTGTAGCGTTCGTTCCACTTGGCCACGAATTCGTCCGGAACGTTGAGAAACAGATACTGGCCCGGCGTGAATCGAAACCCCTTCTGATCCACGAGGCGGAAGCGAATACGCTTCGTATCGTGCGTCAAATCCTCGATCTCGACCACGCGCGCCCGGTGTGGGTGCTGCTCGGTGCGGAGTTGCGGGCTGAGCGCTGTCGACAGCGCAATCCACAGCCAGGCGCGTCTATTCACGTACGATCAGCCTCTCTTGCGCCACAACACCGAAAGATCGTCCCGGAACCGCAGTCCGAGCAGCTGCTTCACCTTGTCGTTGGTGTACTTGCCGTGGGGCATGTCGGCGAAAACAAAAAACACTTCGCATCGCGACGGCAGCTTTGCAAGATCGATGGCCAGCCCCAGACGGAAAACCTCGCCCGCGTCGCCCCACGAGATCGAGAACGGTGTTGCATCCGTCCCCGGCGTGAGCTTGTCCGCGTCACGGAATGCATAGAAGAGATACTCTTGCACGTAAATGTCGTGGTGGTGCGTGAAGACGCGGCAGATTTCCTGTCCGAGCGATTTGCTCAACCCATACAGATGCGTTCCCGGCTGCGGAGGCGACTCGGGCGTGATCCCGAAGTCGAACCCGTCGTACGGCGGTCCCGACACCACCAGGTGCGGACCGGTGTTGATTACGCGCCTGATCCCGTACTCGACGGCGGTGAGCATCATGTTGTAACAGCCGCGCGTGTTCACGTCGAACGCCAGTTTCCGGTCGGGCCGCAGGACGGAAAGATTGACGATCGCATCCATCCCTTTCGCGGCCGCGCGCATCTGATCGAGCGACGTTACATCCACACGGACATACTCATGCCGGCTCTTCCCGGCCGGCGGCCTGATGTCGGTCACCCGCAGCTCATGATGCTGTTCGAGCGCCTTCACCACGTGCGGCCCCAGATATCCGTTCGCGCCCAGCAGTAGGACTTTCATCGTTCGCCGCCTTTCACCACTGGTGCTGAGGCCGATACTTTAACGCGCGCGTGGCGCGCGTCACCGCGAAGCGCGCCTTCGGCGAGTCGGATTGAATGTGAAAGACTTGAAACCTCCCGAGCTTCGACGCCAGTGCTAATGAGACCGCGTGCACGACGTCGCGCTCGTCCACCCACAGCGGATCGAACGGCCGATCCGTGACCTCCTCGGAGCGCACAACCTTTCCGAGCCGCAGGACGACCACGTTTACCTTGCCCTCGCGGGCAAACTCACGACTCGTGAATTCTCCCAGATGCTTCGCCAGGACGCGGGGCTCCGCCGCCGGTGTCGGACGCCACGTCTCGGTCACGGTCAGATTGGCATCGTAGCCGCCCATGACATCCAGCGTGCTGAGCATGACGACGAGGGGAACACCCTCCGCCGCCGCGGCGAACAGGAGGTTGTAGGTGCAGCGCGTCGTTAGGTCGATTTGCTGCTCGGCCCTGTCCTCCGGCAACGGTTCCGCCACGTGCACGATCGCCTCCACTCCGCGCACCGCGTCATTCGTCGACGAATCGTGCCCGAGCGGGCATTCGACAAACTCGTGCTCCACACGGACGGCCTTGCGCTCCGTTAGCCGGATCGCATGCTGTGCACTCAATCCGGCCGCCAGCTTTCGCGCCAGGTCGCTCCCCGCGGATGTAATGAGAAGCGGTTTCTTTGCCGGCGATTGCGCCGCCGCCAGCGGCACGCCGGCGAGCCCGCCGCTTTGAAGGAATCTACGCCGGTTCATACACGCATAGTCTGACACAAACGGCGGACAGTGGAGACACCCGTCCGGCTATTCGTGCCGGAACGCGTCCCGATTCTGTCAGAACGAGCGCGAGCATTCGGCATGATCGAACGGTTCGGACGGCGCGCTGCGGACCTTCCCCCGGGCATGCTGTTCGCGGATGCTCTGCCGAAGCAAGGCCGTGTCCTGTTTCTCACGCCGAGGTGAAGGCGCGGACGCGGCACCCTCCCGAGCTGCCTCACTCACAGCCTGCGTATAGATGCGGACGACGCTATACACCAGAAACTGAGGCATTGTGAAACGGACGCGGTTCTGAGCGATCTCCAGCGGCAGGACCTTCGGTTCGGGTTCCTCAGGCGAGATGAACTCCGCCTTGGAAGCTCGGAACCCCGCGGGAATGACAATGTCACATTTCACTTGGGAGACGGGAATGGGCCGCTCGTCTTCCACTCCGCGTTTGGGAGGGTCTTGGGACTCGTCGCGGTTGTAGTTGACGAAATGAATGTCGATCTCGTCTCCCTTAGCGGGGCGATTCGCCGCGACACGAACCGTGGCCGGCGCGTCGAAGTAGCTCAGATCCTTGAACTGTTCCGCATCGATTCTGTCAACGTCGGCGATGGTATAGATCCTCCGATAAGCCGCTCTCTGGCTCTCGTCGACGATGTCGTCAGGCTTGACGTCGAAGAGAATGTGCTGGTTCATCAACTCAAGTGCCAGTCGGTGAAACGGCTCCATCGACTCATAATAAAGGCCCTGATGGATCCGGGTGCGGGGAAAAACGAGCAACACTTCCGCGTGTGGCCGGTTGGCGTGGAAGATGGTGTCGTACCGGCGCAGGAAACCGTAATAACGGACGCGTTCCCGGCGGCTGGCCGGGTCGAAAAACTCGGTGTAGTTCGACATCGCCGCTCCGCCGTTTGCGGCCACCTCCGAGAAGATCGTCCGCACGCGCGTCCGTTCGTACTGGCAGATCGTGAAGGGCTTGTCGTCCGCGGCCCCGCGGATATAACGCATGGCCAGCGTACCATCGCCGAGAATACCTTTGTCCACGCCTGTGGGCTTGGGGACCCCTCCGACGCAGTACCAGATGTAATCTTCGCCTTTCGACCACATATCAGCCGGCAGAAGTTGGCGCTCATCGGTCGGCCCGTGTGCAGGATAGCGGAAGTCGTACAGATGGAGCCACTGAGCCAGAATGAGGTCAGGCTTCAACTTCCGGCCGTAGTCGATGAACACGTCATCGAAGTTCCTCTTGTTCGAGATATCGGAAAACCGGTGCATCTCAAGACGCAGGGGGGTGGACTGTCTCGGATCGTGCCGGGCCACGATCTCATCGAAAGTATGCCGGTCGAGGTCGGTGATCTGGAAGCTGCCCCGCAATTGCTCTTTGGTGAAGCGTTCCCTCAAGTAGGCTTTGAAGGCGGCTTGACAGTGCTCGCAGGTGCAGTTGTGACGATAGAAGTAGTTGATGACGAAGCCGTCCAGCCCGCGCTCGATGCCGCGCTTGACCCAAGCCTTTAACACGGCGCGCCAGAAGCGGTTATTGAGGCAGCCGAAATAGACTCCGTACGGTTCGGCGTCCGCGTCGTCGTGCACTATCGGTGAACCATCCCGGGTCTTCTGCAGGAGGTCCAAAGGATCGGCGACGGGCTTCGGTCCCAGCTCCTGCTCGTCCCAAAGCTTGTTGTAGAACTCAAAGAATCCGCCTTCGGGGTTGGCCGGATCCTTGCTCTTGTCCCCCAACAGGTATTTCACAACGTCGAAGTGGCCGATGACCTTGGCGCCGAGCTTCTTGACTTGGTGATTGAGGTTCTCGAAGTACTCGGCGCTGCGCCTAAGCCGCTCGGCGGGCTCAGCGGCCTTGAAGACACCGGCATGCGAGGGCATCAGCGGCCCGGACAGGCCCTTAGCAGTATCGGGCATATGCGCCAGAGTCCAGAAGTCCGCGCCATAGAAACCGACCTGAACGATCTCCGGCTGAATATCACGCAGGAATTCCAGGTAGCCGGGGCGCACGTAGTCCTGCCAGTGCACGGTCATGCGGGTGAACTCGGGCCGGGAAGGGCCAGCGGCGGATTCTTTCGTGGAAGAGACGGAGGTGTCACCGCACCCGGTCAAGATGCCCAGTGCTGGCAGCGCGCTTAATCCGAGCGAACTGAAATCCCTGCGAGTCATGTTCCCCGCCACTCTCCGCAACTCAACCCGGCGCCCGTTGCCGGCGACTACGGCAACGCCACCATCCCCGTCCAGAACAAGCTTCTCCCGCCGCTCGTGTCCTGATCGTATTTCTTCACGAACTCCAGCTTCCCGTCGCTCCCGATGCGGAACACCGACAGCGTCGCGGGCAGCGGACGCACTTCCTCCTCGTCCCGCACCAGAACTTGCTGCATGTTGGCGACAACCAGAATCCGCCCGCTCGGGTCGATAGCAAACGTCCGCGGATGCACCCCACGAGTATCGGCGTTCTGAATCAGCGTCGGTTCGCCGGTCTCCTGGTGAATCGAATAAACCGCAATGGAGTTCTCGCCGCCGCCCAGAACCCGCTTGCCTTGGAAATCGATGGTGCGGCTACCCCGGTTCCCCACGTACAAGAAGCGGCCGTTCGGGTGAGCGTGGATCGTGCTCGTCGCCTGGCCGGCAAGACGGCTCGGATCAACCAACGTCTCCTTGGTGAAGAGAGGCGCGGGGCTGAGCGTCGGCCCATTGAGCTTCCGATAGACCTGCAGCTTGTTCTGCCGCTCCAGCGTGATGAAGACGAACGGCCGTGTCGGATGGAACTCGAGATGGCGCGGCTGGAAATTGTAGCCGCCCGCAGGCGCGATCGAGGCGCGATTGGTAAGCACTCCATCCTTGTACCCAAACACCTTTAGCGCGCCGGGGTCCTCCGGCTTCGTCGCCGTCGGCCCATTGCCTCGCGTGATCACAATGACCATCCGATTGGAGGGGTCGACCCGCACCTGGTGCGCATAGACTCCGAAATCGAGATCCGCCGCCTGGGTCATCGCCGCGCCAAGCGTGCCGTCGTCCGCGATCCGGTGGACGGTCGCCCCGCTAGGTTCGTTGTAGGCGACCACAATGTGGTTCCCCGGGATATCGACGGTCATGAAAACCGACCGCGCAGCCACGGAAATCGGCTGGCCATGCGGCTGCAAAGCCCCGCTGGCAGGATCGATGCGAAATGCCGTCACCCCGTGCTGGCCGCCTGTGCCTCCCACGTTGTTGCTCCAGGTGACGTAAAGGTACCGGCGCGAAGGATGAGGCCACGCCTCCTGCACATTCTGGGGAAGCGTCACCGACGCTTGCTTGACGAGGCTTGCGGCCTCGACGCCTACGTTGTACGTCGTGAGCTCCGGCCCAACCGCGGCGTATAGCGCCACTTTCGCTTTGGCACTGGAGGCGGGCGTCTGAGCGCGGACCACGGTCGCGGTGAGCATTAGGAAAGCGCTAAACGAGAGCAGACGAATCACATTCCCTCCCGATCAAAAATGCATCCATATGAGTATATTGGCTTTTACTTCAGGTTGTAACTCGACTTTCGGAGTCAGTTGACGCCACGTCGTCGCTGACCGACAATCGAGTCTGGAAACGGGCAATGCGGAGGCGGACTGATCGGATCGAATTGACCACCCGTTGGGCGGGCTTTTTCTTAGTCCTGGCGGCAACGGCGGTTCTCAGCGTCGTGCGGGGCCAAGAGGACGTACCCGCCGAACTGGAGGGCCAGTTTACCCGAACCGTCCGACCTTTCCTTGAGACGTATTGCATCAGCTGTCACGGCCAGCAGCGGCCCGCGGCGCAGATGGATCTGAGCGGATTCACGACGATGGCGGCCTTAATGCAGGACGGCCGTCGTTGGAGCCAAATGCTGGAGCGTCTCGAAGCGGAGGAGATGCCGCCTAAGGGAGCGCGGCATCCGACGCCGCAGGAGCGGCGCGTGGCCGTCGATTGGTTCCATGCCGTCCGCGAACACGAAACGCGCCGCAATGCCGGCGACCCAGGCGTCGTGCTGGCGCGGCGCCTCAGCAATGCCGAGTACAACTACACGATCCGCGATCTGACGGGTGTTGACATCCGCCCTGCCGGCGAGTTTCCTGTCGATCCGGCCAACACGGCGGGCTTTGACAACTCCGGCGAAACGCTGATGATGTCGCCCACCCTCCTGAAAAAATATCTGGCCGCTGCACGTGAAGTGGCCAGCCACATGTACTTGAAGGAGGAGGGATTTGCCTTCGCGCCGCATCCGATGCTGGTCGAAACCGACCGCGACAAGTTCGCCGTGCATCAGATCATCGATTTCTATCACGCGCAGAACATCGACTACGCCGATTATTTTCAAACCGCCTGGCGCTTCCGGCACCGGGCGGCGCTCGGGCAGCCCAACGCCACGCTGGCCGAACTCGCGCGGCAATACGGCGTCAGAGCCAAGTATCTGGAGATCGTCTGGTCGACCCTGAAGAGCGCCGAAGAGGTCGGCCCGCTGGTGAACCTGCAAGCGATGTGGCGAGCCTTGCCCGAGCCGCAGGCGGATCAGTCGAACGTGGCGCGAGCCGGATGTGAGGAGATGCGATCCTACATCGCCAAGGTGCGCAAGAAGGTAGAGCCGCGGTTTATCAACATTACTGCGGGCCCCATCGGTACGGCTTGGCAGCCGTTATTGATTTGGAAAAATACGCAATACGCGACGCATCGCCGAAAGTTCGATCCCAGGCAGTTGCAGGTCGAGGGCGAGCCGCCGTTCAATCAGGACGACGTGGTCGAGCCCGAATGGGATAATCCGTTCGGTCCAGGCAAGACGATCCTGGTCGAAAATGAGCCCGGCGATCCGGATCTATTCGTTCCGGCCGGTCAACGCGCACGCTACGAAGCGGCGTGGGGCCGGTTTTGCAGCATCTTTCCAGACATGTTCTACAAGGAATCGCGCGGCCGAAACTATTTCCGGACGGGCAAAGATCAAGGCCGCTATCTCAGTGCGGGCTTCCACAACGTGATGGGCTACTTCCGCGACGATCAGCCGCTCTATGAATTGCTGCTCGACAAGGAGCAGCAGGCTACCTTGGACAAGATGTGGTGGGGGATGGATTTCGTCGCTTCCATCAACATCCGCACCTACGTCGAATTCGCCAAGCTGGGGACCCGCGGAACGCGAGACGACTTCAAAGACGGCGAGCCCGAGGTGCGAGAGATCGAGGTGGAGGAGATCATCTCGGAAGCGAAGATCAGGAAACTCGAGACCGATTACCTGGAAGTCGCCAAGGGCGGCAGCGGCGTGGCGATCCAAGCGGTCAAAGACTTCTTCGACAGCGCCAACGAAAGCATCCGCTGGGTCAAGCGAGCCCGCCGCGACGCTGAGCCGAGTCACTTGCAGTCACTCTACGATTTCGCCGCCCGCGCGTATCGACGGCCGTTGTCGCCGGCGGATCGCGCCGATTTGCTGTCTTTCTATCGCGAAGCCCGGGAGCGCTACGCCCTGGACCATGAGGGGGCGATCCGCGAGGCGATCGTTCTGGTCTTGACGTCTCCGAATTTCTCCTACCGCGTAGACCTTGTCGAAGCCGGCGGCGGAGTTCAGCCGCTATCGAATTTCGATCTCGCCAGCCGGCTCAGTTATTTCCTGTGGTCGAGCATGCCCGACAAGGAGCTGTTGCAGCACGCCGCGGCAGGCGACCTGCGCAAGCCGGAGGTCATCAAAGCCCAGGCGCGGCGGATGCTGCAAGACCAGCGCATCCGGGCGTTGGCGGTCGAATTCGGGGGCAACTGGCTGGACTTCCGCGATTTCGAACAGATCGGTACCGTAGACCGCGAGCGCTTTCCCTCATTCAACGACGAATTGAGAGAGGCGATGTTCGAGGAGCCGATTCGCTTCCTCTTGGACGTGTTTCGTCACAACCGTTCGATCCTTGACTTTCTTTATGCCCGCGACACGTTTGTGAATCCTGTTCTGGCCCGCCACTACGGCATGCCGCCGGCCGCGGGCGATAAGAGCGCTTGGGTTCGCGTCCCCGATGCCGACCGCTACGGCCGGGGCGGCCTTTTGTCCATGGCCGCGTTCTTGACAAAGAACGCGCCGGGCCTGCGGACCAGCCCGGTGAAACGCGGCTACTGGGTGGCGAAGAACATACTGGGCGACCAGATCCCGCCACCTCCTCCGGTGGTCCCCGAGTTGCCGGCGGATGAGGCCAAGATGGACCTGCCGTTGCGCCAAATGCTGGAGCGGCACCGCGCCAACCCGAGTTGCGCCGCCTGTCACGCGCGATTCGACTCTTTCGGATTGGCGTTCGAAACGTTTGATCCGGTCGGCAGGCGTCGAACCTCCGATCTGGGCGGGCGCACAGTCGATGCTCGCGCCACCTTCCCGGGAGGCATCGAAGGAGAGGGGTTGCAGGGAATCCGGCAGTACATTCGCGGCCACCGCGAAGACCATTTCGTGCGCGGCTTTATCAGCAAACTGTTGGCCTATGGTTTGGGACGCAGCCTGGCGCTCTCCGACGACCTTCTGATTCAGGAGGTAGGCAGCAAGCTTGGCAAAGACGGCTGCTGTTTTGAAACCGTAATTGATAGCATCGTTACGAGCCGCCAGTTTCTCAACAAGCGCGGCCCCGAGCAACTGACGGCCAATGAGAGGTGACCTATGATGAACACACAGCTGATGAACACACAGCGATCCCGAAGGACCTTTCTCCGCGGAGCCGGCGTGACCATGGCCTTGCCGTGGATGGAGTCGCTGTCGGGTTTCGGCGTCAGTTCAGCCTCGGCGGCCACTACTGCCGGGCCGCCCCAACGCTTTGCCGTGCTGTTCATGGGCACGGGCATCAGTCCCGGCCGTTGGTGGGCTAAAGGGGCGGGCGCCGGGATGGAACTGAGCGAATCACTGGCGCCGCTCGAACCGCTCAAGAAGAAGATCAACGTCATTGACGGCCTGTTCAACAAGGCGGCCACCGGACAGGGGATTCATCCGGCGATGACCGGCAACATGTTGTCGGGCGTGCCGATCCGCAAAGGTTCGATCATCCAAGGCGGCATCACCATGGACCAGGTGCTGGCCAACCGGATCGGGCAGGAGACACCCCAGCCCAGCACGGTGTTGGCCTGCGAGCGGGCCATGACCGGATTCCATGAATCGAACTTTTCCAACGCCTACAGCTCGCATATTTCGTGGCAGAGCAGCGAATCGCCGGTGCCCAACGAGATGTATCCCTCGTTGGCCTTCGACAGCCTGTTCGAGAACGGCGGCAGACTGCGCAACACGAGCGTGTTGGATCGGGTGAAGGACCATGCCTTGGCGCTGAGCGGCAGGATCGGTTCTGCTGACAAACTCAAGCTGGAAGAGTATCTCGCCAGCGTCCGCGAGGTCGAACGCAGCATCGAGCGGATGCGAACGGATAAGGACAAGGCCGAAGAGCGAGCCCGCGACGCGGGGCGCCCGCTGTTTGCGATGAAGCGCCCGCAGGATGGCCTGCCCGAGGATATCCGCGATCACATACGCCTGATGTGCGACATCGTCGCCCTCGGGTTTCAGACCGACAAGACACGCGTGGCCTCGCTGCTTTTGGCCCGCGACCTGTCCGCGCTCTACTATCCGTTCCTCGGCGTGAGCAAGCAGCATCACGGCGCCTCCCATTACGACACCGAGGAGGACTATCAAAAGATAGTGCACTTCCAAGTGAGCCAGCTGGCCTATCTGGCCCAGCGCCTGGACGCAATGCCGGAAGGGGAGAGCACCGTGTTGGACAACAGCTGCCTGCTTTTCCTGTCGAACATGTGGTCCGGGACGAAGCACGACAACAAGAAGGTGCCGGTGGTCACCATCGGCGGCCTGGGGGGCAAGCTGGAAACTGGCAGAGCGCTCGACTATTTCGAGTCGGGCGACGACAACCGCAAGTTGTGTAGCCTGTACCTGAGCATCATGGATCGGATGGGCGTCGAACTCGCGGAGTTCGGCGACGCCAAAGCCCGGTTAGCAGGTTTCTGAATACAAGCGCGACGTTGATTGGTCGGGTGTTTCGGATCACGCTTCTACGGGTCCGATTTCACGGTCATGCTCACCGGGGGCACCGCCGGGATCGGCCTCAGCCGGACCCGTTTCGTACCACACGCGCTTGACCCACGAAGCAAGATCGTCGAACAGTTCGTAGTACGTTGGCAGGACGATTAACGTCAGAGCGGTTGATGAAATCAGTCCGCCGATCACCGTGCGCGCCAGCGGGAAGTAGCGAAGCTCGAAGATGCCGCTGGTTCCAACGGCCAGCGGGATGAGGCCGACAATTGTCGTGCTGGCCGTCATAAGGATGGGACGGAAACGCTCTCGGCAGCCTTCGAGAATGGCCTCTGAACGCGTCAGGCCCTTACGACGCAGGTTGTTCACGTGATCGACAAGCACGATTCCGTTGTTCACCACCACGCCCACCAGCACCATCAGCCCGATCTTCGCCATGAGGTTGAACGGGGTTCCGGTGAGGATAAGCATCCAGACAACGCCGACCATCGCGAAAGGCAGCGAGAGGAGGATCGAGAACGGATGCGCGATCGACTCAAACAGCGAAGCCATCAGAAAATACACCATGGCAAGCGCGAACACAATGTTGAAGAGGAACTCGTTGTCCTCCTGCTCGGAGCGCTGGGTCCAGAATCCGTACGTCCATCCGTAACCCTGCGGGTAGCTGAGACTGTCCATCACTTCGGAGATGATTTTCTTGCCGTCATCCTTCTTGTCGCCGCCGTAGACAATCCACATCCAGGTATACGTACGCCGGTCCTCGCGCTGAATGACACCAGGGGTCTTTACGATTTCGAGCTTCGCCACCTGCTCGAGCGTGATGTCGCGTTCGTCCGGGCCTGATCCAACGACGATGGCCTTCAGGTCGGTCAGATCATTCCGGTCGCTCGCTTGGAGGCGCATCCAGATGTCGACCTCCCCTTCTGGCGTCCGGTAGCCCCGGATTTCTTGTCCGCGGACGACAATGCTCAGGATATTCGCGAGCGTTTGTGTCGAGATGTTGTATCTCTTGGCGAGATCTCGATTCAGGCGGATCTGAACTTCTTCCCGGCCTCGCTCGAGATCGGTGTGTATCTCAGAGAAACCTGCACGCTGGCGCAGCCGGGCTCGGCCCTCCTTCGCCAGGGCCTGCAACTTCGCCGGATCGTCGCCGAATAAGTTGACGCCGATCCAGTTCTGGCTCTCGGCGCCCTCCTGCCGGCCCAGCTTGATTTCAGCGCCAGGGATGACGGGCAGGTCCTTGGCGATCTCCTTCCGGATCTCCTTCAGCTCTTCCAGATTGATCCGATCCTTGTCAAAATGCACCCGCGTGTTGGCCTCGTTGTTGCCGTACCAGCTCGCGACGTCTTTCACCTTGAACCGGTCTTTGTTCTTAAGAAGGAATTGCTCGACTCGGTTCACGTAGTCGGTTTCGATCTTGGCGTAGTGGTAGTTCTCCGAAAAGTCGTACTGAATGGTGAGGTCTTGCAGGTCCTGTGCTTCCGGCGAATTGTCCGGGACCTTCTTCAACTGTAGGAAAGAGCCGGCGACGATCGCGGGAACAAGAATGAAACCGACCAGGAAAGGATGCCGCAGCGACCACGACACCGTCTTGAGGTACCGGTCGCGGACACCATGCTTCCGTTCGGCCGCAAAGGCGATGTTGCGCTCGGGCAGGAATCGCGCGACTGCTAGAGGAATCAGAGCAAGCGAAACGAACAGCGAGCAGAGAAGCGCCACAATGATCGAGGTTCCGGTATCGGCGAGCCAGATCGAGTAATTCGTTTTCTTGCCGAAAACGAGAGGGACGAAGATCACGATCGACGTGAAGGTCGCGGCGATGACTGCGCTGACTACTTCCTTCGTTCCGATAATTGCCGCAGTGACGCGGTTCCGCCCCTTTTCCAGATTCTGGTAGATGGATTCCAGGACGACCACAGCGTTATCGACAAGCATGCCGCAAGCGAGCATCAACCCCATCATCGAAAGCACATTTAACGTCTTGCCGCCCAGGTAGAGGAACCCGACGGTGGCGATGATCGAGAAGGGAATCGCGAAGCCGATCACGAGCGTCGGACTCAGACGCCGGAGGTACAAATACAGCACAGCCACGGCCAGAATGGCTCCGATCGTGCCCGCTTCGAGCAGTCCTCTGATGGCTTTCACGATCTCCCGGCCGGAGTCCCACCATGTCTGAATGCTGATTCCCTCCATTGCCGGGTCGCGCTCGATGTCGTGGAGTGCTTCCTTGACGCGCGCGACGGTTTCGACCGTATTCGCCTGTGACGTCTTACGTACGTCAAGGCCGACTGAGTACTTACCGTTGAGGTGGCGCCCGTTGTTGCGGAGCGGACGATCGTAGAGAATATCGGCGATGTCCTGAAGTACAAGCCCGCGGCCGTCGACCGGGAAATTCTTCAGGTCGTCGAGCGAGCGGATCACCCCGCGCGCTATCGCCTCGTAACGGTTCGGTCCATCTACGACACGGCCGAGCGTGAGATTGATGTTCGCGCTGTCGAGCCGCCGGAACAAGGCGCCGATGTCGACGCGGTGGCGGCGAATGTCATCCAGGCGCAGGTAAATCTCCACTTCGCGGCGTTGAACACCGAACAGCTCGACCTCCGCCACACCAGGAATACGTTCCAACGGCTTCTTGACCTTCGCGTCCAGGAAGTCGTAGGCGTTACGCAAATCGCGATTCGACGAGAACTGACCACCCAGAATCGGCTCATCGTTGGTGCTCCAATTCCGGACATTGACGCGTTGAAGGTCGCCCGGCAGGTCGTTTCGAATCTGATCGATCTTCTCGCGGACATCAACCAACACCATGTCGACGTCCTTGCCCCAATCGAGGCTGATATCCACCCATGCGCCGTCGTCACCGGAGCGGGAATTGAGACGCTGGACATTGGGAACCGTGCTGAGAGCCTCTTCGACAGGCTTCGTAATGGATTCGAGCACCTGTCCCGGTGTTGCATTCGGATAAGGAAGGTAGACACCGACAAATGGAAAGCTGATGTCGGGCGTGAGGACAACCGGAATGCGCGCCATCGAAACGAATCCGAGGACGATGAACGAGGCAAACACCATGCACACGGTAACCGGGTGCTCGATCGCGAATCGCACCAGGCGATCGCCAAAGGTCCGGTGTTCGTCGGGCGGCTGCATAGGCTAGTCGGTTGACCCGGCGAGTGCTTCCTCGGGCTGGCCTGGCGCTTGCGCCGCGATGGGGTCGCCCGCACCGGCTTTCCGGTCCATCACTTCATACATTACGGGGATAAAGATCAACGTCAGCATCGTCGAGAATGTCAGCCCGCCGATGACCGTGATGGCCATGGGCGAACGTATCTCAGCGCCCTCGCCCCAGCCTAGAGCCATCGGCACCAGCCCCAGAGCGCTTGTCAGTGTGGTCATGAGGATCGGCCGCAGGCGGACCTCTCCGGCGGTCTTAAGCGCTTGGCGGCGCGAATACCCTTCGGACCGGAGCTGGTTGGTATAGTCAATCAGAACGATGGCGTTGTTGACCACAATGCCGACGAGGATAATCACGCCAAGCAGCACCATGACGCTGATTGTTGTCTGCGTGATAGCCAGGGATAGAATTACACCCACGAGCCCGAAGGGCACGCTGAACAGGATCACGAACGGATGGATGAGGGATTCAAACTCGGATGCCATCACCAGGTAGACGAGGAACACCGCTAGGGCCAATGCAAAAAGCAGACTTCGATACGAAGTGTTGAGTTCCTCGTTCTGGCCACCGAGGCCAACGGTGACGTCGGGGGGAATCTGGCCTCGAATCGCCTGAAGCTCCGCCCGAATCGCGTCGGACGCGCTGGAGAGGTCACGGCCGGATAGATTGGCTGACACGACAGCGGCGCGTTGTGAACGGATGCGGCGCACCTCGCTCGGCCCGCGGTCGATCACAACCTCGGCAATCGACGCGAGCCGAATGGGGATGGTCTTTTGACGCGAGTTAGGCGACGACGCCAACGGCGCCGAAGCCTGCACTGGCGGCTGCGCGTTCCGCGGGCTTTGCCGGCTCTGGCCAGGCGCTCCATTCACTTCGCGGTTGCCGTCCGTCAAAGGCGGCTGGGGCTGATTCGCGGAAGCGACGTTGATCAACAGGTTCCCAACGCTCTCAACGGTATTGCGCTGGCTCTCGTTGGCTCGGACCAGAATCTCGATCTGCTTGTCGTCCTCGCGAAAGCGTGAAGCCACGTCGCCCCGAATCTTGCTGCGAACTGCGTTCGCGACCTGGCTTTCATCGAGACCCAGCCGGGCGATCTTCTCACGGTCGAACCTCACCTGAATCTCCGGATTTCCCATCTCTGTGCTGGTGCGGACGTCGCTCAATCCGCTGATGGCCCGGAGATGCTGAGCAACCAGGTCGGCGGCTCGCCGCTGGGCGTCGAGATCAAAGGCATATATTTCGACTTCGATCGGTGTCTTGACGCTGAACAGCGTCGGCCGGCTGAATGTGAACGTCGCTTCGGGATACTCTTGGAGCCTCGAGCGAATGCGTTCGATCGTGCGTCTTTCAGCGGCTTTGTCTTGCTTATCCTTCATGACCACATAGAGCTGGCCTACGTTCTCCTCGTGCGATTCCCGGGCGAACTGGTTCTTATTGCTGCCGCCGACGCTCGAGAAGACCGACTTGACTTCCTGGTACCGGCTAACCTCGGTTTCCATTTCACGGATGACACGATCGGTCTGGGTCAGGGCTTTCCCCTCCGGCAGCCGGATCTCAAACGAGAATTCGCCCTGCGTCAGGGAAGGAATCAGTTCGGCGCCCAGGAACCGGGCGAGGTACCCGGCAAACACCAGGAGAGCCAGCGCACCGAATATTACAGATCCCTTGTGATTGAGGGCGTAATCAAGTGCCGGGGGGTACAGCTTCGAGAATCGCGAATAGACGCGTTCGAAGCCATTGAGTACCGGGCTGACGACCCTCATGGCGAGCCGGCCCAGGAACCGGAACAGCCGCCGGAGGTCGCTGACGATTACCTCGGCGGCATCCTGGGAGAGGAAGGCCAGCGCAGCCCGGGCTCTGTGCTGGATGGAATCAGAGACGAGATGGAGCCTCCTCGCCCATGGGTGTCCGCTCGGCGGACGCTCCTCAGCCGAGTGCCGCACCCTCGTTTCGACCACGGGCTTACGGCCGCGGATGGCTAGGATCATTGGAGTAAGCGTGAAGCCGACCACCAGGGAAACGAGCTGGCCGTAGGTGATCGTAAGCGCCTGGTCGCGGAAGAGCTGGCCGGCAATACCAATCACGAAGATCAACGGCAGAAACACCGCAATACTGGTGAAGGTCGATGCGACCATGGCCGCTGCGACTTCCTTCGTTCCTCGATAGACGGCGTCAGCGACCCTCATGCCGCTTTGCTTGTAACGGTGGACCGCCTCCAGCACCACGATGGAGTTATCAACCAGCATTCCGACCGCGAGAGCGACACCTCCAAGCGACATCAGGTTCAGGGAAATGCCGGTCTGGTACATCAGGCCGAAGGTGCCGAGGATGGAGACGGGAATGGTGAAAGCGATGATCAGCGTGCTCTTAGCGTCACGCAGGAAAATGAACAGAACGATGATTGCGAGTAATCCGCCGATGATGGCCGAGTCAAGGAGGTCGTCAATGGCGAGCTTGATGAATTCCGCCTGGTTGAAGACCACCTGGTAGTCGACGCCCTTCGGCATCAGACTCGCCTGCTTAAGCGAGTTGAGCCTCGACTGAAGCCGCTCCGCCACCGTGACCGTGTTCGCGTCCGCTTCCTTGTATATCGCCAGCTCCACGCTCTCCTTTCCATTGAGCCGGGCGATGACTTCGCGGTCTTTGGCGCCGCGGTGGACATCGGCGAAATCACCGAGGATCACCTTCCGGCCGTCCTGGTTCCGGATGATGATGTTGCGGATCTCTTCGACGGACTGGAACTGATTCAGGATGCGGACAAGGTAGTTGGAGTCCAGGTCGTACAGGCTGCCCGAAGCCTGATTGACGTTCTCCTGCGCAAGCACCTGCGTAATCTCGCCGATCGGGATCCGTAGCTCGGCTAGGCGCTTCTCGTCAATCTCAATACGGATCTGCTCTTCGAGGCCGCCAATCACCTTGATTGCCGCCACGCCTTCGGTCGATTCGAGCAGTTTCTTGAGCTCCTTCTCCGCGGCATAGCGCAGGCGCGCGAGGCTCAGGCCATTGGCGGAGAGCCGCAAACGCATGATGGGGTCGTATGTCGGATCGAACCGGAGAATGGTGGGCCGCCGGGCATCACGCGGGAGTTGCACGACATCGAGTTTTTCGCGCGCTTCGAGGCTCGCCAGGTCCATGTTTGTTCCCCAGCCGAATTCGAGCACCACTTCGGATTCGCCTGAGCGCGACACAGAACTGAGCCTGGTGAGTCCCTGCAGAACGCCCACTGCCTCTTCGACAGGCCGTGTGATCAGGCTCTCAACTTCCTCGGGCGCCGCATCCTGGTATTCGGTTTGAACAGTCAGCGTAGGGTAAGAGATGTCGGGGAGCAAGTTGAGTGCAAGGCGATCGAGCGAGATATAGCCGAAGAGACTTACCGCCAGAATGAACATCGCGACGGTTACGGGGCGGTGAATCGCACCCCTAATAATGTTCATTTAGCAGGCTCCTACCCCTGGATGACTTTGATTTTGGACCCTTCTTTGATCGCGCCCTGCCCGGCGACCACGACCTTTTGCCCGGGTTGCACGCCACTCCGAACCTCGACCATGCCTTCGCTGGTGTATCCGAGGTCCACCTTCGTCCGTTTGGCGGAGTCGTTGCCAGTAGCGATGAAGATGTAGCTCTGTCCGTCTTCTTCGATCACAGCGCGCTTCGGAACGAGTATCGCAGCCGCCTTGGTATCGGTCCGGATGTCCACGCGGACGAACGAGCCGGGCCGGAAACCAGGCGCGGGCTGTAGCGCGATCGTCACCTTGACGGTGCCGCTCGACTGGTCGACCACGAGGCTGATGCGCTCCACCTTGCCCAGCACGGTCGCGGTTTCGTCGCTCCCGAGTCGGACGATTGCGGCCTGATTGGGTCGGACCAGGCGGGTGTCGCGCTCCGACAGGTGGACGTCCGCTTGGAGAGGCGTGAAGGCAGCAATGTTAAAGAGGCTCTCCAGGGCCCGAAGGCGTTGCCCAACGTTGACGGTGCGCTGCGTGATCTGTCCAGTGAAGGGCGCCTTTACGCGGGTCCGGGAGATTTCGAGGTTGCTCTGCTCGATCTCAGCTTCCAGCTCGGCGACGCGGTGCTGGAGTTCCTTCGTTTCCGAGGAGGACACCCTCTGGTCGTGCAGTAGTTCTTCCAGCCGATATCTGTACGACGCGAGTTCCTTGTCGCTGACCACACCTTCCTTGAAGGCCTCTTCATAACGTGAAACCTCGGCCTGCGCGTGGCCCATTTGCGCCGTTGCTTTCTGATCCCGGATACTGGCCTTCTCCATCTGGAGCCGCGCTTGGGCAAGTTTTTCCCTGGCCAGTTCAAGCCGGATGCGGTGCAGGGTGTCGTCGAGCCGGCACAGGAGTTGCCCTTCTTTCACGGTGTCACCTTCTTCGACCAGCACGGACTCGACGATGCCCTCGGCTTGAGTCGCGATTGCTACGTCGCGTAGCGCGCGGAGGTTCGCAGTAGCTGTAACAAAGGCGGAGATCTCGCCAAGCCGGGCGGTCGCGAGCTCGACCGGGACCGCTTCCTTTTGTCCCTTGTTTTGTTCGCCCTTACCCGCGACGGCGGCCTTCGCGGTGGCCAAGCCGGGCAGCCAGGACGGCTTCACTTTCCATACGAACACTCCCGCGCCGGCCAGCAGCAGAAATCCAAGGGAGCCATAAACCTTGGTACGGACAGTCATGCCGATTCCCTTTCGTTACGCTCGCCCGACCCCACGGCTGACACTCTACAGGCCACGGGTATGGCGTAGCTGGCTGTGAACTATCTGTGCAAGACGTTTGAAGGGCACATTTTGTTCCAGAAATTGTCTTGATTGACGCCAATTAACGGACGGGTACGCGCCGATTTGTGGCCCGGAGGCTCTTGCCGGGATGGACGCCCTCGACGACCTCCCCACGGTCGACCACCAACGTGCCTTGCACGAATACATAAGGGATGCCCTCGGATGGCAGGTTCGGTTTCTCGAACGTAGCGCGGTCGATGACGGTATCGGGGTTAAAGATGACAATGTCCGCGTCGGCCCCCGGGCGGATACGGCCTTTGTTGCGCATGGCCGGCGCCATTGCTTCCAAACGGCGGGCAGGCAGCAGCGACATCTTGCGGATAGCATCGGGCAGAGAGAGCATTTTCCGATCGCGCACGTAGCGGCCGAGAACGCGGGCGAAGGTGCCGGCAACGCGGGGATGGCCGAGACCGTTTTCGAGGATGCCGTCGCTAGCCACCATGACGAGCGGATGGGCCATGTTCATTTCAATCATCTGTTCTGTGTTCGTGAAGGTGGCAACGAGACCTCCGTGCCGGCGGTACTTCTCAAAGGTCTCGGCGGTGAGGCGCTCGCCGGTGGCGACCCAAAGCATATCCTTATAGTCAAGACCCAGCCGCTCGCGAAACCCCGGATCGAATATGGCCGTTTCGATGCGCGTCATGCCAGCGGTGTAGGGATACGATTCGACGGTGATGTCGATGCCGCGCTTGCGGGCGGCTTCGACGATGGCGATCGCAAACGGAAAGTTGACGGTGGAGGAAGCGCCGAGATGGACAACGTGCACGGGCGCGCCGGTGACGACCGAATAAGCGATCACCTCATGCAGCGAAGCGGCTACGCCAGGGTCGCCGTGCGATCCGTAGCGCATGTGTATGAACGCCGGCCGCTGCCAGTCGGCAGCGAGTTGGAAGACATGCTGCAGTTCCTCCTGCATGGCCTTGGGCGTGTAGTTGAAGCCAAAGCCGATGCCGAGGCCGCCTTGGGAAAGTCCCTCTTCGATGAGGCCGCGGATGGCCTTCTGCTCAGCCGCAGTGGCGGTTCGGGTGACGGCGTTGTCCTTCGGCAGCCACACTCCGGTGTCCTTCATGACGATCATGCGCGAGCCAATATGGCCAACGCTGGCGCCGAAGTTCACCAGCGCCTTTCCTTCCCTCTCGGCATACCAGCGGTTGACCGGACTTACTCCTATTTCGAGTTCGAGAGCCGTCGTGCATCCGTCGCGAGCTTTGACCCGATAGTTCTCTTCGTTCTGGCCGTGCTGGTGCAAGTCGATGAAGCCGGGTGAGACGACATGTCCGTGGGCGTCGATCTCGCGTTTGCCTTGGAGCGGCACGTCCGAGATGACGGCGATTGTGGCGTCGCGGATGCCGACGTGGCGGATAGCATCGAGGCCGGATTCCGGATCGATAACCCGGCCGTGGTTGATGGCAATGTCATATGGCTGGGCGAAGGCCGAACCTGCCAGCGCCAGGAGAAGGAGCGATCTCATTTGAACCACTAATAGCAAACACGTTGACCGTCCTGTTCGACTCGTCTGGCGGATCGAGTAGAATCAAACCATGAAAAAGGCCAACCGCCGGCAAGCGCTCAAGTTCGGTGCTGCCCTGGGAGGAGGATTCCTGGCGCGCGCGGAAGAGGCGCGCACTCTCGGAAAACCGCTCAGCGGCTATGGCGAGCGATCGCAATTTGTGAAATCCGCCCGTGCAACGCGCCAGACGCGGACACCGGAAGCGGGATCCAGCTCCACGCCCCTGGCAGAAACCTACGGCATCATCACTCCGTCGGCGCTACATTACGAGCGGCACCACGGCGGCGTCCCGGCGATTGATCCGGCCCTGCATCGGCTTACGATTCATGGCTTGGTCGAGCGCCCCCTGGTTCTGACCATGGATGACATCCGTCGCCTTCCCTCTGTGTCGCGCATTCACTTCCTGGAATGCGGCGGCAACAGCGGCAGCGAATGGGGCGCCAAGACAGGACCGGATGTGCAGCGCTCCTATGGTCTGGCCAGTTGCAGCGAGTGGACTGGAGTCCCACTGCGCCTTGTGCTCGACGAGGTGGGCTTGAAAGGGAATGCATCCTGGCTCATCGCCGAAGGCGCCGACGCCTGCCGCATGCAGCGCAGCATGCCGATAGTGAGGGCGCTCGACGACGCTCTGCTCGCCTATGGTCAAAACGGGGAACCGTTGCGTCCCGAGCAGGGCTTCCCATTGCGGCTTCTGACGCCGGGCTGGGAAGGCAACGCCCAGGTCAAGTGGCTCTGGCGTCTTCACGTTACCGATCAACCCTATATGACCCGGGATGAAACCTCCAAGTACAGCGACCTGATGCCCGATGGAAAGGCACGCATCTTCACGCTCCCGCAGGAGGCCAAGTCCGTGGTAACGTTTCCTTCCGGTGGACAGACACTGCCCGGGCCGGGACTCTATGAGCTCACGGGTCTCGCGTGGACGGGCCGCGGCCGCATAGAAAGAGTGGAAGTGACGTTCGACGGCGGCCGGAGCTGGCAGGACGCGCAGCTCGACGAGCCGCGTTTCCGGCTGGCCTTCACGCGTTTCCGTCTACCTTGGCGATGGGATGGCAAGCCTGCCACCATCGCCTCGCGCGCCACCGATGAGACCGGATATGTTCAGCCAACACGCGAGGAATTGATCGCAGCCCGGGGCACAAACTCGGGATACCACTTCAACGGGATCAAGCTGTGGAAGATCTCCGCCGAAGGAATGGTGACCAACGCCGATGTTTAGCAGAGCGCCTCGCATAGCGGGATTGGCGGTCGCGTGTTTCTTCGCGACCGGGCTTTTGGCGCAGTCGCCCAGGTACGGTGTCGGGCGAACGCCTACGGATCAGGAGATCCGCGCGTTAGGGGCTACGGTCGCGCCTGACGGAACAGGGCTGCCCGAAGGCTCGGGAACGGCGGTGGAGGGACGCGCGTTGTTTGCGCTCCGTTGCGCGAAGTGTCATGGCGAAAAGGGAGCGGGGGATGTGGGACCCCCGCTCGTAGGTGGCCGCGGAAGCCTGGCGACACCTAAACCGCTCAAGACCGTGGGTAGCTTCTGGCCCTACGCAACCGCATTATGGAATTATGTGAACCGGGCCATGCCCTTTAACGAACCCGGCTCGCTTACCGATTCGCAGGTCTATGCTGCGGTCGCCTATATTTTGCATCTAAACGAGATCGTGCGCGAGAACGAGGTCTTGAACGCCAGGACGCTGCCCAAGATTCGGATGCCTAATCGCGACGGTTTCGTCGCCGATCCTCGTCCAGACATCAAACGAAATTGACTCATGCAGTACGATGGCGATCTGGTACCTTACCTAATGGATCTCGGCCAAATTTCAGCATGAAGGAGAACGCGGTGCACCCTGAACCGAAGCCAAGGCGAAACGGCATCAAACGGCGTGATGTTTTCCGAGCGGGAGGCGCAGCGGCGTTGATCGCAGCGGCATCAGACGCCCCGGCCGCGCCAGCGACAACTGTAAGTCCCGACGTCTACCTCCGACTTGGCGTCCGTCCATTTATCAACGCCACCGCTACATTGACCATCAACGGCGGCTCGCGGATGCTGCCCGAGGTCATCGCGGCCATCGAGCAGGCATCACAGTTCCACGTAAATCTTGATGAGTTGATGGAGAAGGCGGGAGCGCGGCTCGCCGAGCTTCTGAAGGTGGAGTGGGGAATGGTAACGTCGGGGGCCGCCGCGGCACTATCCCACGCTACCGCCGCGTGCATTGCAGGTGCGGATCCCGAAAAAATGCAGCAGCTGCCTGACCTGCGCGGGTTGAAGAACCAGGTAATCATGCCGCGCGAATCGCGCAACGTGTATGACCATGCCACACGGGCGCTGGGCGTGGAGATCATCGAAGTGAATTCGGCCGCGGAGCTCGAATCGGCGTTAGGTCCACGGACCGCAATGATTCAAATCCTCGGATCGCACTTCGGAAGGCAACGTTTTGGACTCGCGGAGGTGGCGCCCATCGCCAAAAAGGCTGGAGTGCCTATTCTGGTCGACGCGGCCGCCGACTACCTGATCGTCCCGAATCCCTATCTCGCTCTCGGCGCCGATCTCGTCGCTTATAGCGGCGGCAAGATTCTCCGGGGCCCACAAACCGCAGGCCTTCTGCTCGGACGCAAGGACCTAGTCCGCGCCGCGTGGGTCAACAGCGCGCCTCATCATGCCTTCGGCCGGGCCATGAAGGTCAGCAAAGAAGAGGTCGCAGGCATGCTGGTGGCGGTGGAGGTCTTTGTAAGCAAGCGAAACCTACAGTCCGAGTTCCGGGAGTGGGAGTCCTGGTATGCGCATATCTCTGAGCAAATCACGCAAATACCCGGAGTACGAGCACAGATACGAGGTCCGCAACGGGGAGGTCCGTTCCCGACGCTAGCGGTTTCCTGGGACCCCGCCAAAGTGGGTCTCACTGCGGAGCAGGTCGGCCGTCTGCTGCTCGACGGTGAACCTCGGATCATGTCGCATGCCTCGGGCGATGGATATTCGTTTGCTATCCGGCCGGTAGCGATGCGGCCGGACGACTACAAAGTGGTCGCCACTCGCTTGGCGCGGATCTTTCGATCTGCTCCGAAGGGCATCGAGAAGCCCGCTCCCGCGGTCCCCAGTGTCGAGATCGCCGGCAGGTGGGACGTCTCAGTCCAGTATGAATCGGGTTCCGCCAATCACAAGCTGTTTCTGAGCACGAACAAGAATAAGGTTTCGGGCACGCATGTGGGGTGGGCCTTCGAAGGGGAGTTGACCGGTGTTGTGGATGGCGACAAAGTAGAGCTTAAGACGGTGTTGCCCGTTGGCGGCCAACGCCTGCGGTACGGATTCTCGGGCCGCGTCACCGGCGACACAATGTCCGGCGATCTGGATCTCGGCGAATACGGCCGGGCCCGCTGGTCTGCACGGCGCCACATCGCCGGCTAGCGGGCACAAACATGGGACATGTGAGGGTAGTAGGGGTCAGATAAGCGAGGCTTGAAAGCACGGGTCCCTTAGAAGGACGAGGAATCCATCATGATCCACCGCAGAAAATTTCTGGCTGCCGCGGCCCTGTCTTCGGCAGCATCCAAGGCGGAAGAAAAACTGGCTGTCTCGGGCGGCGCTCCCGTGCGAGCGACATCCCTAAGGGCCGACTTTTGGGGTCCTCAGTATTACGACGAGAAAGAACAACAGCAGCTCATGGATGTTCTTTCGGCCGGCCGGCCTTTTCGATGGTACGGCCCAGGCAGCGAGCCGCCCGCGAAGGTGGCCGCTTTTGAAAAAGAATTCGCCGCCCGCATGCAGACGCGCTACGCGCTGGGCGTAACGTCAGGGACGGCTGCGCTGCAGTGCGCCATGGCTGCCCTGGAGATCGGGCCCGGGGATGAGGTGATCCTTCCGGCATGGACCTGGCACTCATGCTTCAACGCGATCGTGCTGGCCGGAGCGCTCCCGGTTTTCGCCGAAATTGACGAGTCGTTCAACATCGAGCCGGCCGATCTCGAGAGTAAGATTACCCCGCAGACAAAAGCCATCCTGGTGGCACATCTGCAGGGCAATCCTTGCGACATGGATCGAATTCTGCCCATCGCCCGCAAGCACAACTGCCGCTTGGTCGAGGACTGCGCACAAAGCGTCGGCGCCAGCTACAAAGGCCGCCCGCTTGGTTCCATGGCCGATATCTCCATATACAGCCTCCAACTCAACAAGACGATCACCTCCGGGCAAGGCGGCGCAGTGGTCACCAATGATCCCGTCTTGTTTGAACGCGCTTCGCGGTTCCACGATCTCGGAACTCTGCGCCAGCCGCATGAAAAGGTTGCGGGCGGCCGACGTCTTGAATCGTTTCCGGGCACGAATTTCCGGATGAGTGAGTTTACCGGTGCTGTCCTTCTCGCGCAGTTGCGGAAGCTGGATACGGTGGTGAAGGACGTTCGCGCGAATGCGCGCCGCGTCTACGAGGGCATCCGCGACCTGCCGGGACTGAATCTGCGGCGGCTCCCGGATCCGGCTGGGGAATTGGGCTCAGGAATCTACCTGGGCTTCAAAGCCAAGGACGTTCGCGACCGCTTCATGGCGGCAATGAGGGCGGAGAATGTGCCGGCGGTGCCCCCAACCGGTTCCGTTCTACTGCCCACGCAGCCGCATATCGAAAAAAAGCAGACCGTGCATCCAGCCTGGCCTTCCTTCACTTCCGAACGCGGACGGTCGATTCGATACGGCGCCGCCTCCTGCCCGCGGACGATCGACATCTTGAGCCGGTTCGCCGGGGTCCTCATGGATCCGAAGTTCACGAGCTGGGAGATCGACGACATTCTGGCGGCAATTCGAAAGGTCTATCCCGCGATTAGCCAGGGGTGAAGCTGTTCATTCAAACGATCATGCCTCTCATCTCGACCACCGCTTCGCTGATTTGAGCGGGTGCGTCGATACGGTTTCGGCGCCGGACCGGGCTGTGGGGCGGCGGCGCCTGTCGGAGTGGGAACGGAGGACGAAGCGGCGGCAAGACCGGCCGACTTCAGGAAATTGCGGCGGGAGTTCCTGGCCATGCCAAACATCGTACACGCTTTCAGCCTCAGCGAACCGCGCAAAGAATGAGTCCTTGCGACAGCAAATGGAGGAAGGTATCATCAGGCACCGGGTCCGAAATCGGGAATTCTGGCTTGCATACGGCAGAGAATTTCCATAACGAAGTCGCAGGATAACAGGGTACTTGGCTAGCCCGGTTCGAGGGCAGGCAAGTCCCCGAGGATTCGCCATGAAGTATCAAAAGCCATCGTGCACAAGGAGCTTGGTTGTTCTAGTCTTGACAATCTCGTTGAGTGTATCGATCCTGCCAGCACAGACAGGGCAGGGCCAGATGGTCGGAACGGTGACAGATTCGACAGCCGCCATCCTTACGGGGGTGTCGGTCACGGTCCGAAATGTCGAGACCGGAGTTGCACGTTCCACGGTCACGAACGAGGAAGGCATCTATCGCGTTCCTTACCTCAATCCGGGCCTCTATGAGGTCACCTATGAAGCCGGGGGCTTCCGGAGACTGCTGCAGAGCAATGTGCAGGTGCGTTCCACGGAGACCACTCGGCTCAACGTCAGTCTCGAGGTAGGTGCGGTCGTCGAATCGGTGGAGGTGTCGGCAGCGACAGAGCTCCTCGAGACCGAGACCTCGACCACGGGTCATCTCGTCTCAGGAATCACGCTCAATCGCATTCCGTCTCCTCAGCAGAGGGTACAGACCATTCTGTTCCGCATGCCGGGGGTTACTTCCCAGGGGGGCTTCGGTCACGTTGCGGGGCAGCGGGCCCGGGCTTTCAACGCGACCATGGACGGAGTGTCCGGCATGGAGCCAGTACGAGGAGAAGTCGCCACGGACCGCTTCCTCAACACCGTCACGGAGAACATGGCCGAGGTGAAGATTCTGACGACCGTGCTTCCCGCAGAGTACGGGCATTCCGGCGGCGGCGTCATGAACGTGACCTACAAAAGCGGAACCAACCAGCTTCACGGTGTGGCGCAGGAACGCTATCGCCACAAGGACATGCTGCACCGTTCCTGGAACGAACCCGCGGTCACGGCCAACGACGTCAGCTACCACTTCCTCACCGGCACCCTGAGTGGCCCGGTGGTCTTGCCGAAAATATACAACGGCCGAAACAAGACCTTCTGGCTCTTCGGCTTCCAGCGCCACATGGAGCGTTCCTCGGAGAACAACGATCGCAATGTGCCGAGTCCGGAGATGCTGGCGGGCGACTTCAGCTTTCCGCAGCAGCTTGCCGCCGGCGGCCGGGTCGATCCCATCTACGACCCGTTCTCGCTGACGCAGCTCGCGAACGGGACATATTCGCGGACGCAGTTTCCCAACAACTTAATCCCGCAAAGCCGTTTTGATCCGGTGGCGAAGAACTTTCTGGCGCTCGGCCCTTACGTCCCACCGAACAACCGCAACAACCAGACGTTCTACAACAGCCAGGGGCCGCAGAATAATCTGAGCGCCGATACTGTGTACCGCTCTTACCGGACCGGTTTCGACTACAAGATCGACCACTCCTTCAGCGACAACCACAAGCTCTTCGGCCGCTATTCGAACTACCGCCATCGCTCTTTCGCCGGGCGCTGGCAGGTGCAGTTCGACAACCGCCTCTTCGACTACTTCTTCGTTCCTATTCCCACGGACCAGCACCAGCTTGCCCTGTCAGACTCGATCACGATCAATCCCACAACGATCAACGAGTTCCGGCTGGGGGCCAACCGTCGCAAGTTCACCCGGAGCCCGCAAACCCTGGGCCAGAGCTGGGGATCGAAGTTGGGGATTCCCAACGTCGATCCTGCGACTTTGCCGGGTTTTCGTGATGCCAGCGGCGGGCATTTGTTCGGTGCGCGCTTTCAAGAAGGGCTCGAATCCGACGTGACGGAGAACATAAGCCTGCAGAACAACCTGACGATGGTGCGCGGACGGCATACCTTCAAAATGGGGTACGAACTGCTTCGCACCCGCGCGAACTCGAAGATCATGTCGCAGCCCTCGGGTGTGTACCGCTTCGGCGGCACCGAGTTTCCGTTCACTCCCAACACCGGACATCCCTTCGCCTCGTTCCTCCTGGGCGGCGTGGTGCGCGCGGACTTCACGAGTGACCGGGCCACGTGGCTGCCGCGCTGGTGGACCAACTCCTTGTACTTCCAGACGGACTGGAAAGCCACAAATAAGCTGACGCTGAATCTGGGGGTACGCTGGCAATACGAGACCCCCTACGACACGAAGTACGGGCAGCAGACCCAATTTGACTTCACAGCGATTGATCCGCTCACCGGGCGTCAAGGTGCGCTGTTGCATCCCACGACGCGTCTGGCGTCGAGCGACCGGAATAATTTTCAGCCCCGCCTCGGCTTGGCTTACAATTTCCATCCGAAATGGGTCTTTCGGGCGGGGTTTGCGGTCAACACCCTCGACATCTGGACGACCGGATTGCGCGAAAACTTCGAGGAATACTTCGCAACTGCGGTTGTACAACCGCCGCCGGGCAACCCCGATGTGGCGTTTCGGATCTCGCAAGGGCCTCCGCCAATCCAGTTCAACGTTTTGGCCGACGGGACGGTACCTTTCGTCGGGACTAACTACAGCGGCCGTTCAGCATCCCTGTACGATCCCAATATGCGGTCTCCCTACGTCATGAACTGGAGCGGCGGTTTCCAATACCAGTTGAGCGGCTCGTCGGTTATCGAGTTCGGCTACCAGGGTTCCGCGGGAGTCGGTCTGTTAAACCGCTGGGATATCAATGCTGTCCCGCTCGACATCGCGGACACCTTCCAACAACTGGATACGATCCGGCGGAGCGCCCAGAACTACAGGCCGTGGCCGCACTTCGGAAACATCTTCCATTACGGCAATTACGGGCACAACTCCTTCCATTCAGGCACCTTCAAGTTCGATAAACGCTCTTCGCACGGCCTGTCTTTCACGAGCTTCTACACCTGGAGCAAGGCGATCGACGAAGCGAGCGGCGATGGGGCCGCGAGTGGAGTGACGTTCTACAACCGCCGGCTGGAGAAGGCGCGTTCGGACTACGATGTCGCTCATCGCTGGGTCACCTTCGCCACCTATCAGCTTCCCGTCGGCCGGGGGCGGAAGTTCCTCTCGGACAGGGGTGGGCTGGTGAACGCCCTGCTGGGAGGCTGGGATCTGGCGATGATCCAGACAGCCGAAACGGGAGCGCCCTTTGACTTTACCCATACGGGAAGCGCCAATGTTTACTTGCCGATGATTCAGCGTCCCAACATGGTTGCCGGTAAGACCTACGACGATATCAAGCTGGAATGGGACCGGCGCGGACCCTGTCGTCACATCGTCGCCTGTGCCGAGCCCTGGGCTGATATCAACGTGTTCGCCTATCCGACCTCCTTTACCCCGGGGCAGGTGGGGCGCAACATCATCAACGCTCCGGGAGTCTTGTGGCACGAACTGTCGGCGTCCAAGAAATTCGACGTGACAGAGCGGATGAAGTTTACGCTGCGGCTGGATTACAATAACCCGTTCAAACGACCGTTTTTCTCCCAGCCGAACTCGGTGGTCGACTTCCGGAACCCGCAGAACTTCGGAAAGATTACGAACACCCAGGGCATCACGAGCGGTTTGGGCGCAAGCAAGCCATTCATGGAGATTCATCTCCGACTGGAGTTCTAGCTGAATCGGTGAAGTACAAACTAGTGCTAATGCTGGCGGCGGCCTGCGCCTGCGCCCAGACGTCGAACCAGTGGACGAAGCTTTCCACGGACATGTCCGGTGCACGGCGAGGCAGCGCGATCCGTTATGCCTCTAAGACTGGCGCGTTCTTTCTCTGGGGATTCCTGAATGACGATCCGGACGCGCTGCAACAGAATCGTCTGCTCAAGATTCCCGAGTACGACATGGTCTTTTTTGACCCCTCGGCGGGGCGATGGCAGAATCATCTGCCGTTGGAAAAACAGGCCGAATGGAGCAAGCAACTCCCGATGGGTTATCACCCCGGAATCTACATGGGCATTACCACAGGGAGCCGCCGGACGATCATGCGCGGCGAGGCGGAATCGGCGGAGGGAGTGCCCCGCCCGGCGCGGACAACCACGATGCACCGCGACGCCGCCCCTGCCCGACACAACGCGATGCCCAAGCGCGATCCGAACGAATTGTCCGGCTCCCAGCCCGATCGGGGACGCACAACGGCTCAAGCCGGACGACTGCGCGACATGCCAGTGAATCGCTGGTTGTCCCTGGCCGACCCCGGACGCGTGGCGCCGCTGCGCACCTGGGGCACCGCGACATTCGACAGCGATCGTGGCTCCATTCTTTATTGGGGCGGCGAGCACTGCGGCTATAGCGGCAGCGACGTGGACGCCTATATGGTGGATGCGCACACGTGGCGTGGAGAGTTGGAACCGGAACATCCAGGGCGGGGCTTCGACAAAGGCGTGAGCTTGGCGGGCGTAACTTTCGGCGGCAGGCCGTTCACGGTCCACGGTCGCAAGATCTACGCCTACGATCCGGTGAGCAAGCGGATGATCATGGTTCGCCCCCTCGGGCTCACCGACGGGTACCAGCCGGAGTGGCTGAAATCGGAATCATCGGCCTGCCCTCAGTGCGTCACGTGGGCCTACGACCCTGTCGGTCAGAACTGGGAGCGGAAAGCCTCGGCGCCTTCCGGCGTCACCGCGCTGGTGAGCACGCCGCTCGGCGTGATCGGTGCGACCGTGGCATGGCGATCGCGGCTCGATCGCGCGGGCTACTTGAAGACCGGCGAACCGCCGGCCGAAGACAATCCTCTCTACCTCTTCGAGTCCGCGAAGAACCAGTGGACTCGGCTGGGCCCGCCGCAGGCGTCTCCGGGGAACCTGTACGAGATGACAAGCCTCGCCTACGACAGTCGGCGCGGCCAGGTGATCCTGCACGGAGGCGGAAGGAATCGCGATGAGTTGTGGATCTTCAACCTGAAAACGAACCAGTGGAGAAACATGCAGCCGAAGGTCGTCGCGCCCGAGGGAGCGCCGGCACCGACGTGCACGCGCGAGTCGGTCTATATCCCTTCCGACGACGTCGTGTTGATCTATGGTCCGGCGCGTAGGGACCGCACCAAGCCCGCCATGTGGGAGTACAGCGTTGCGGAGAACGTCTGGCGCCTGGTGGACATTCCTCCCATGACGGAGGTGGCGCCCCGGCAGCGGGGGAACCAGAATCGCGCCCTGGTCTATGACGCAAAGCGCGACCTGTTGCTGCTGGTACTAGGCAGCGGCGGAGACGCCGGTCTATCGGCAGTGTTCGCAATGCGCTATCGACGAATCGAGGCCCGCTCCGCGAGGGAGGAGTGAAATGTCCCCGGAAGCTAATAGTTGCGGAACGGCCCTCTTGGCTCGGACTCATCCATCTCCTTCCGCCACGCCCTCCACTTCCCCTTGACCATCGCCAGAACGTCCGGCTTTTCCGCCGACAGATCCTTCCGCTCGCCGGGGTCGGAAGACAGTTGAAACAATCCTCCGCCCGCTGCCGACTCGATCCATTTCCACTCCCCGACGCGAGCAGCCTTATCGCCGCGCCGCTGCCAATACATCTCTCGTCGTTCAGTAGGCGCGCGGTTCTCGAGTAACGGCATCATGTCAAAACCATCAAGCCGCGCTCCCTTCGGCGGATGCGCGCCCGCAAGCTTGGCGCACGTTGGCAGGAACTCGAGCGTCGAGGCAAACTGGTCAGAGACAACGCCGGCCGGAATCCGCCCGGGGAAGCGCGCAATCATCGGGACGCGGAATCCGCCTTCCCACAGCGTGCCTTTACCGCCTCGCAATTTACCGTTGCGATCTCCCGTGCCACCGTTGTCGCTCGCAAACACAATCAGTGTGTTGTCCGATAGCCTGTACTGATCCAAACGCGCAAGGATCTCACCAATCGCATCATCCATGTGCGTAATCAGCGCTTTGTACTGAGCGCGCCGGTCGCCGGCGTACATCTTGAGGTACTTTTCCGGCACCTGTGGCGCGGACTTGTCGAACGTAGACGCCCCATGCGGAGCGTTGAACGGCAGATAAAGAAAAAACGGTCGCCGGTGGTTCCGATCAATGAATCGCAAAGCTTCACGCTTGAATAGATCGGTGGCGTGACCTTGCTCTTTGATGCGCTCGTTCCCGCGGAACATCGACGCTACGCGGTAGCGCTCGTGCGTGTAGTAGTCAATCCCGGTATTGGCGAACCCGTAAAAGTCGTCGAATCCGCGCTGCAGCGGCAGGAAGCGCTTGGCCCGGCCGCTGTCCCATTTTCCGAACACGCCGGTTGCATATCCGGTGCTCCTCATCACCTGACCGATGGTCACCTCACGCACGTCCAGCCCGAGTGTCATCTCTTCGCTGACTGCATACTCCTCCTCAGTGAAGACATGCTTCCAATTCACTTCGTCGTTGCGGATCATGTCGTAGAGACCGTTTCGTTGAGGATAGCGACCGGTGAGAATACTGGAACGCGAAGGCGTGCAGGCGGGCCACGAAACGACGAAGTCCGTGAACCGGATGCCTTGCGATGCGAGCTTGTCGATGTGCGGCGTGTGGATCGACGAGTTGCCCGCGCATCCGAGGTCGATATAACCCAAGTCGTCCGCCAGGATCAGCACGATGTTCGGCCGCTGTTGCTCCGCCGGCAGATTCAAGGCGCCAGCTGCGACACCGAGCCATTCTCTTCGCGTCATTGCGATCATATTAACAAGAGAACCGACGGCGTGTTGCGGCAACGCAACTGCCGATTGCCCTGTATGGAGAGTCTGGTATGAGAGTCGATCGCAGACATTTTCTGAAGGGCGCCGCCGCGGCGACAGCGATATCATTTCCGGTATGGTACGCCGCTCGGGCGCAGGAGGCTGGAGGGGACTTGGCACCAGTGAAGGCACTCGTCTTCGACGTATTCGGAACGATCGTAGATTGGCGCGGTTCCATCATTCGTGAAGGCCTGGCCTGGGGCAAAGCCAGGCAATCCCGGATCGATTGGGCCCGCTTTGTCGATCGCTGGCGCGAGGGATATGGCCCGGCAATGGATAAAGTCCGCAAGGGCGAGCTTCCCTGGACAAAGATCGACGACTTGCACCGTATGGTTCTGGAACAGTTGCTCGAGGAATTCAGGATCGAGGGACTGACTGAAGAGGAGAAAGACCGCTGGAACCGGGTCTGGCATCGACTCAAGCCGTGGCCTGATTGCGTTCCGGGTCTCACGCGGCTCAAGAAGAAATACGTCATCGCGCCTCTCTCTAATGGCAATATCGCTCTGCTGACGAACATGGCCAAACATTCCGGATTGCCTTGGGATGCTATCCTAGGCGCCGAGTTGGTCAAACGCTACAAACCCGATCGCGAAGTCTACCTTTCGGCATCCGATTTTCTCGGTGTGAAACCGAGTGAAGTCATGATGGTGGCCGCTCACCGCGGAGACTTGGAAGCCGCCCGATCCTGCGGCCTGCGCACCGGGTTCATATATCGCCCAAATGAATTCGGTCCGGGACGCGCGGCATACAAAGCCAACCCCGGCGATTTCGATGTCGTTTCCACCGATGCGGTCCACTTGGCCAAACAGATGGGTGTGTAACACTGGGCTATCGCCAATGTGCCCGATACAGGAGAACATGAATGCGAATATTAATCATTCTTTCGCTGTTGGTTCCGTCTGCTGTCGGTGAGAACTGGCCGCAATGGCGCGGTCCTCTCGGGACGGGCATCTCAACGGAAAAGGGGTTGCCAACCGAATGGAGCCCGAAGCAGAACATCGCTTGGCGGGCAGAACTGCCGGGTTTGGGAGTTTCTTCGCCGATCGTGTGGGGAAACCAGGTGTTCGTGACCTACCAGCTCGGCGCAGGAGCGCTCAGGCAGGGACGGCATCCCACATTTGTGCAGGAAGGGAATCCCGCCGATGCAGGCGAGACTCCCTTGGGTGGCGCGCGCGCGCAAGCTCCGGATGAAAAGATCAGTCTTGCGGTCGCCGCGTTTCGCACGACCGACGGAGGCCGGCTCTGGGAACACAGGATGGACGCCGTCGGTAAGCTGCCTGAGGTACACGATAAGCGAAACCTGGCGACATCGAGCGCGGTAACCGATGGCGAGCGTGTGTATGCCTGGTTCAGCAACGGGCAACTCGCAGCCGTGGATATGAATGGCAAGCCCGCCTGGATGCGGCACCTCGGACAAGAGTACTCGCCCTTCGATCTCGACTGGGGTCATGCCAGTTCGCCGGCAGTGTACCGCGACCGGTTGATCCTTCTCTGCTATCAAGGATCGGCCGCATTCCTCCTGGCACTCGATAAGCGGACCGGCAAGGAATTGTGGAGGGTCGATCAGGCGGGTGGCGTAAAATCCTACAGCACGCCGCTGGTGATCGAAACAGCCCAGGGCACCGAGGTCATTGTGAATTCGAACGACAGCGTTGAGGCGTTTGACCCCTCGACAGGTAAATCGCTGTGGAAAGTTGTTGAACCGACTCGGTTCGCGGTGCCGATGCCGGTTTATCACGAAGGCGTCGTCTACGTGAGTCGCGGATACAGAAGCGGGCCGTACTGGGCATTGAAGGCCGGCGAACGGAGCGTAGTGCCGAAGTCGAAGCTGCTTTGGCACGTCGAAACCGGCGCGCCCTACACTTCTTCAATCGTGCACCACGATGGGTTGCTGTACATGGCAACAGAAATGGGCATCGTGAGTTGTATTGACGGCAAGACGGGTGAACGTGTGTGGCGGGAGCGGCTCGGTGGTATCTACAGCGCTTCTCCTGTCTTGGCGGACGGCAAGATCTATCTGGTTGGCGAAAACGGCGAAACACTCGTGCTCCACGCAGGACGGTCACCACAAGTGCTCGCCAAGAACAAACTGGACATGCGGGTGATTGCTTCGCCCGCGATATCGGATGGCCGGATTTTCATCCGTGGCGATCGATACTTGGTTGCGATTCGAACTGGTTCCCGCTAGCCGTGCCTAGCACGGTTGAGTTTTTGAACCGGAGACTGGGGCGTTAACGCAGCACTGTCTGCGCACGCCGCCGGGCGCTTCGTTCTGGGGGAGTCACAACCATACCACTCCTCTCGTGCAGCCATAGCGTGAGGATCGCCGCGAAGGAAAGGAACACAATCTCCATGGCGATTGGCTTGTCAAGTTTGGCCGGCGGCAAGAAAGATTTCAGCATGGCCATCAGCGTGCTGGTCCAGGTCATAAGCAAGAAGAGATTTCTTGCTCGCGGCGTGCGCGCCACATAGGCGGCAACGGCAATCGTGGTGAGAATAACCAGCGTCCACATGACCGGCGCCGGATAGGTGGGCCGATAGCGCAGCAGATCGATGGCGAAGGCGCAGTAAGTGGCGGTGATCGCGGTCTGCCAGCAGAACTCTTCGGAGTAGAGCGCGATGCTTAACAGGAGCGCTCCGGCAATTGTGTAGTCGAGCCGCGATGCAATCGACTGGTGGAGCGCGATGGCGATCGCGATGGAGAGCGCGGCCCAGCCGAGGGAGGGCAGCACGGAAGCGGGCGGGCTAAGCGCGGGTTGCGCGGGTATCTCCTTCCGGTTGCGCCAAGCGCAGATGCCGAAGCCAAGACCGAGCAGGAAGCCGAAGGTCATCTCCATGAATTTCCACCAACCGAACGGGAAGACAGGCATGTTGTGGCGGCCCCACACTTGGGCGGCGGCTCCGGCAGCGAACCCGATACTGCCACCCAAGGCCCCCCATAGGGCGAAGCGCCAAGGGAGCGCGGCGCCGCCTTGCCAACTTAGGTAGAGCAGCATGACGATGGCGCCAAGCAGCAGGCCAAACCAAAGTTCAGCGCGGGGTTGGTCGATTGGGTTGGAAAAGTAAATCAGCTTGGGTTCGTTCAGGAGTTTCCAGCCGGCGTAAGTGCCGGCCACCATGAGTGCGAACGAGGCGATAAGGTCTTTGTCGGAGTAACGGTCGCGCGTGAGCGCGATGCCGATGAGGGCTCCGCCGAGAAGCCCCCATTTGCCGCCCTTTATGAAAAAACCGAGGATACCCCAATAGAATGTTTCGGGCTGGACGCTGAGACCAACGGTTTGGCCATAGGTCTCCTGGCCTCCGAAGCCGATCCCCACCGCGGCAAACGCGGCGATGAGACCGGCGTCACGGTGGCGGTTGAGCAGCAGGCACAGCGCCAAGCCAATCATGGAACCAGGGATCATCGCCCCGAGCGAACTGCCTCCGATATAGCCGCGAAGCATCCACCCCAGCGCCATGGCCAGCGCCGGGAAAAGATACCAGAACCAGGCTTTTTCTCTAAGTTGGGTAAGTTGAGTCATGGAATCCCCTTGTTTATGCCGTCAGGAGCGGCGACTATCGTGCTTCCCCGCCTTCAGATCAGAACGTCAGGCGAAACTCGAGATAGATCACGCGCGGCTGATTATCCTGCTCCGGAGTGATTTGTCCGAAGTTCGCGTTGGTCACGTTCGGCGGATTGCCCACGAGGCTGGTGAAGAACGGCCGGTTGAAGGCATTACTGAAGTCGGCGCGCACCTGCGCCTTCACGCGTTCGGTGGCCAACGGAATGTCCTTGAGCAGCGAAAAGTCATAGTTGTGAACGCCCATGAAGCGGACGTCGGGGAAACGCGTCGGGAAATTGCGCAGCGTGAACGGCGCGGGCCCCGCCACCCGCGGGAACAACGAGGTATCGAACCAGCGTTCGAGCGTGCGCTGGTCCGACGGAAGCCGGGCGCTCCGGGCTTCGAGCGGCGCGGCGTTCGGAAAGTCGATCGGAAAGCCGCCCTGGACCGTCACGTTCCAGCCGAACTTCCAGTTGCCCAGTAGCCCGTTCGCCACCGGGTGCATGGAATTGAGAAACGGCCGTCCCCGGCCGACGGGAAGCTCGTAGGTGCCGAGTACGGAAAGCTTCTGAGGCACGTCGAAGATGCTCAACCGTTTTTCCAGCTTCGAATCCAGGAGGTTGTTGAGATTCAGATCCTGCGGGTTCAGCAGGGTCAACCGCTCCAGGTTCTTGGACACCATGTAGTTGGCCTGGAAATTCAAGCCGTTGGCGAACCGCTTCTTGATGGAGATCTGAACGGCGTCATAGCGGTTTCGTCCGGCCGGGACATTATTTACCGACACATTCGAGTACTGCGGAAATGCGATGAGCAGCGATGAGCGTGGGATCGTGGCGCCGTTCAGCGCCGTGTTGTTGGGCAGCAGCCCGGCCATTGGGTTCGTGACGCGTTCGGCGTAATAGCTTGCGGGCCTCCCGAGTTCGGAGGCCGGGTTGTAGTTCATCGAGCCCGCAATGGCCAGGCCGGTCGAATAGTTGCCGACGTAGGAAATGTCGGCGAGCAGACCGCTCCGAAACTCGCGCTGAATGCCAAACGACACCTGCTTCGAGATGGGCAGGCTACGGTCCGTATAGCCGAAGGTCACGCCGAGCCCCAGGTCCGTGGCCAGCCCCAGACTCGATCCCACCGGACGCAGCAGCCCGCCGGGAAAGGGATTGCTCATCGTCGCCGACGGCGTGAGACCGTCAACGGTGGTGATCATCGGAGTGGTGCGGCTGAATCCCGTGGAGCCGCCGAGCGCCCACTGCCCGAGCGAGTACAACCCGAAGCCCCCGCGGAGCACTGTCTTGCTGTCCAGCATGAACGCCACGCCGACACGGGGCTGGAAGTTATTGCGATCCGGGGCGAAGGCATACCGTTCCGATCCGCTGGAGCCCGCATAGAGAAGCCCGCCGGTCAAGTTTCCGCAGACAGCGCAGTTTTCAACGCCGGGCCTGTTCCTGACCGCGTCGGCGATCGGGCTGGGTTGACCCAAAGCAAATCCGCGCGTCTGCCGGTTGTACCGCTCCGCGATGGGCGTTTCGTAGTCCCAGCGAAGTCCAAGGTTCAAGGTGAGCCGGCGCGCGATCTTCCAGTCATCCTGGAAAAAGCCGGCGTAGTAGCGGCTGGTATACGCGGGGATGATCGGAAGAACAACGGAGCCGCTGGTGGGGTAGCCGAGCAGGGCACTGGCGATCTCGTTGCCGGAAAAGGCGTCGGCCCGGTTCGGATCTGCCTGCGTCCATAGCCTGGAGAAAGCGAATGAGCCCCCGGCTGCGCCGTAATTCTGAATGTTGGTCCGGAACTCCCGCACCTCGAAGCCGAACTTCATCACATGTGCTGCGACAACCTTGCCGCCGGAGGCGCCGATCGTATAGGTGTCGTCGGCTTGGGTATTGGGATTGGCGCCCTGGGCCATGTAAGCCCCCATGTTCACTGTTGGGTACTGGGGCCGCGCGAACTGCGTCACCAGCGAATCCGAGAAGCCCAGGGTTCTGGGATCGAACGCCAGCGTCAGATCGTTCCCGGAGAGATTCTCCAGACGCGCCATGCCGGCGCGCAGGTTGAAGGTCGTCGAAGCGCTCAGGATCTCCGTCCAGTCGATGGTGAGCGTGCGGCCGCGGCGCCCTCGCGGCAGGATGGTGCTGTTCTCCGCCGGATTGCCCTCAGGATACCGCCGATCGCAGCATCGGGTCATGTTCGTTTCCCCGTACCGTCCGAAGAAGGCGCGGCGGTCGGCGGGCCGGATGTCGAGCCGTCCGGTCCACTGCCACAACTCACCGCTGTTGTCGCTGGTCTGGAAGAAATTGTTGACGCGGGCGGGGCCCGTGCCTTCCCGCGTCGGATCGGGATAGTACCCCACCAGCTTGGCGCCCACCGGGTTAATCTGATCCGTGGGAATGCGGTTGCCGGGGAACGGCGTCCGAACGTAGTTCGCGCCGCTGAGCCGCGTCGAATTCGGATCGTAGATGGTCACCGGGGCCCCTGTGCCGGCAAGAAGATTGGAGAAGTCTCCCCGCTTCATCTCCGGCAGCGGCGTCGTGAACTGGCTGGTATACAGGCTGGCCGAGGGGCTGGAGTCGTAGCTCACCATGTAGAACAACTTATTGCGGCCGTCGAAAAGCTTGGGAACCCAGACCGGACCGGTGCTGTGAAAGCCGTAGTTGTGCTGAACGATTTCCGGCCTCGGGACGCTCTGCCGGTTGTTGGACCAGGAATTGGCGTCGAGACGGCTGTCGCGGTAGCGGTCGAAAACCGCTCCGTGGAAGGAGTTGGTTCCGGATTTGGTCGTCGTCGTGATGATGCCGCCTCCGGTCCGGCCGTATTGCGCATCATAGATATTAGTCAAGACCCGGAACTCCTGGACCGAGTCGAGCGCCGGAATCATCACCACCTGCCGGTCTCCTTTGGCATCGCTCGTCCCGTCGATCAGGATGTCGGTGTTGGCTTCGGTTCCCGCCGTGCCTGACGGCGCCCCGTTGATGGCAGTTCTCGAGTTGGCCAGTCCGTCGAGACTGAACGCAGTATTCTGATCGGTCGAAGGCTTGTAGACCCCGGGCATCGCGAAGGCGAGCTGGTAGACGCTCCGGCCCGGATTCGGAACGCTCAACAGCAGATCGCTGTCGACGATGCCGCCGCGGGAAGCGGTCTCTGTTTCGAGCAGGGAAATCTGCGAGCTGACAGTGATGCGTTCGGTCATCGCCCCGACCTCGAGCGTCGCGTCGAGCGCAATGCGGGCACTGATCTGCAACTCCACGTTCTCGCGTACCAGCTTCTTGAATCCCGGAGCCTCGATCTCGACGGTGTATTGGCCGGGAATCAGGAACGAGATGGAGTAGCGCCCGGTTTCATTCGAGGTTCCCACCGAGACCGCGTTTGTCTGGCGGTTGGAAGCCCGGATGGCGGCGCCGGAGATCGCGGCTCCCGCCGGATCTGTAATCAGTCCGGTGAGACTGGCGCGAAAGTCCTGAGGGCAAACGGCTGGAGCAATCAGGAACAACAGAGAAACTGTTCGCCTGCACATGAGATCGCTACCTCGATTTTCTCAGTCAACTGAATTTAATTAAAGTGTCGGCCCGTGTCAATGCCGTGTGGCCGGCCCGAAAACGCGAAGGCAGTTTCGGTTTAGGGACACCATTCGGATACGAGCCAAGAGAGATCCCAATGGCTTACTGGCGTGGCTTGGAATGAGTTCAGGCCGCCGCTCGATAGTAGTAACTCAACATCGCCTGATCGACCGAAAGCCTCCAAGCCACTCGGTGACGTCAGCGATCAAGACCGTAGCAGAATCAGGGGGCAGGCGATGCTGCCCCCGCAGTCACAAAAGCGAGGAACTTCGGTTTAGCCGATTCAGACAACGGGAGCAGTACGAAGTTGACAGCTCTTCTTTCCGCCGAGCTCAGGCAAGGTCGTAGCGATCAAGGTTCATCACCTTGTTCCACGCAGCCACGAAGTCCTTCACAAACGCCCCCTTCGAGTCGTCACATGCATAGACCTCCGCGATTGCCCGGAGCTGGGAATTCGAACCGAAAACGAGATCGACACGGGTGCCGGTCCACTTGATTTCGCCCATCGCGCGATCGCGCCCCTCAAACACACCTTCGGATGAGGAGGCCTGCCACCTCGTATTCATGTCGAGCAGGTTGACGAAAAAGTCGTTCGTCAGCGTCTCGGGCCGGTTGGTGAAGACGCCGTGTTTGGTTTGCCCGGAGTTAGCATTCAGGGCGCGCATACCGCCGACGAGGACCGTCATCTCGGGGACAGTTAGAGTCAGCAACTGCGACCGATCCACCAGCAGCTCCTCCGCCGGTCTCTGGTCTCCCAGCCGCAGGTAGTTGCGGAACCCGTCTGCGATCGGCTCCAGTACGGCGAATGCGTCCGCATCGGTTTGCTCCTGCGAAGCATCCGTGCGCCCCGGTGAGAAGGAAACCTTCACCTTGTGCCCGGCCCTTTTCGCAGCTTCCTCGACGGCTGCGCAGCCGCCCAGAACGGTCAGGTCGGCAAGCGAGACCTTCTTCCCGCCGGACTGCGAGGTGTTGAAATCCTTTTGGATCGCCTCCAGCGTCTGGAGGGCCTTCGCCAGTCCGGCCGGCTCGTTCACTTCCCAATCCTTTTGCGGCGCGAGGCGAATGCGCGCCCCATTCGCCCCACCGCGCTTGTCGGAGCCGCGGAACGTTGCCGCCGAAGCCCAGGCAGTCGTGACCAGTTGGGAAATCGACAGTCCGGATGCGAGGATCTTGGCCTTCAGAGCGGCAATGTCCTGCTCCCCGATTAATTCATGATCCACGGCGGGAACAGGGTCTTGCCACAGCAGGGGCTCGGCGGGAACCAGCGGGCCGAGGTACCGCGAGAGAGGTCCCATGTCGCGGTGCGTCAGCTTGTACCACGCCTTGGCGAACGCATCCGCGAACTCCTGCGGATTCTCGAGGAAGCGCTTCGCGATCGGCGCATAGTTCGGGTCCACCCTCAGAGCGAGGTCCGTCGTGAGCATGAAGGGGGCGTGCCGCTTCGAGGGATCGTGGGCATCGGGAACGGTTCCCGCGCCAGCCCCGTCCTTGGGAGCCCATTGGTGCGCGCCGGCCGGGCTCTTCACGAGTTCCCACTCGAAGCCGAACAGGTTTTCCAGGTAGTTGTTGCTCCACTTTACTGGGGTGGTGGTCCATGCGCCCTCCAACCCGCTGGTGATCGTATGGACGCCGTTGCCGTTGCTATAGGTGTTTACCCAGCCCAAGCCTTGCTCCTCGATCGGGGCGCCCTCGGGTTCGGGGCCGACATACTTGCCCGCATCGGCAGCGCCGTGCGTCTTGCCGAACGTGTGCCCACCGGCAATGAGCGCAACGGTCTCCTCGTCATTCATCGCCATGCGGGCGAATGTCTCTCGGATATCCCGCGCCGCGGCGGCCGGATCCGGCTTTCCATTAGGCCCTTGCGGATTCACGTAAATCAGGCCCATCTGAACAGCGGCGAGAGGATTATCGAGCTGACGATCGCCTCTGTAGCGCTCGTCCCCCAGCCACTTGCCCTCAGGCCCCCAGAAAATGTCCTCTTCAGGCTCCCAGACGTCCTCGCGCCCGCCGCCAAAACCGAAAGTCTTGAACCCCATCGACTCCAAGGCGACGTTACCGCTGAGAACCATGAGGTCGGCCCAGGAGAGCTTCCGGCCATATTTCTGCTTGATCGGCCAGAGCAGCCGGCGCGCCTTATCGAGGCTCGCATTGTCCGGCCAGCTATTGAGGGGAGCAAAGCGTTGTGTGCCAGAGCCTGCCCCGCCGCGGCCGTCGCCGATGCGGTACGTACCGGCGCTATGCCACGCCATACGAATGAAGAAGGGCCCATAGTGGCCATAGTCGGCTGGCCACCAGGCCTGCGACGCTGTCATCAAGGCATGCAGGTCCTTGATCACCGCATGCAGGTCAAGGCTCTTGAATTCCTCAGCATAATTGAACTCCTTGTCCATCGGATCGGACAGCGGGGAGTACTGGTGCAGGATCTTCAGGTTCAGTTGATTCGGCCACCAGCCCGCATTCGTCGGGGCTCCTGCCACCGTGTGTCTGCGAGGGCCGTGCGCTACGGGGCACTTGGCTTCAGATAATATGTTTTGCTCCTGATTTTCGGGGATAGACGCCCCGGCCGCGGTGTTTTTCTCCATGTGTTCCTCTCTTCCTTCGAATCAGTCAAAAGATAGTGCAACGAACTACGAATCCATCCCTGCTTTCCCATTCGCGCAATCGCCGTCGGCTGCTTGCTGACGCGCGCCTTTCATCCGGTTTCCTCACACCTACGACACTCACCGTGAAGGGTGCCGCGGAGCGCACTTCGTGCAGAGCCCGCGGAAGATGAGTTCGCATTCGCGAAGAATCCGCTTACCGAGGGAGCCCGAGGCAGGCCTGGGCACGTCGTACCACTCCATGTCCTCAACATTGCCGCAGCGGTCACAGATGAAGTGGTGATGCCGCATGCCTTTCGCATCGAATCTCGCGGCGCGGCCCTCGACGGCCACCTCACGCACCAAACCCGCCCGCACCAGGTCCCGCAGATTGTTATAAGTCGTGGCTCTTGAAGAACGCGGATCCAGGCGATTCACGGCTTGGGAAATTTCGGCAGCCGTGGGATGCCCGTTGTGTTCCATCAAGAATGCCATCACGGCGTGGCGCTGCGGAGTACACCGCAACCCGCTGCTTTCCAAGGACCGTTTAATCGCCTCGGCGTCCATCAATCTAGATTATGTCTAATATAATATTGTGTCAAGACTTGTCCTTGGTTGCCCTACCTGCGAGCAGAATACTGGTGATGCCGGTCGCATCCCGGACCGGTGAGGCCGGCCGCCTCATATTATAGTGGGGCTATGCGACACGACCGTCGAACGTTCCTGGCAGCCGCGGCAGCCATTCCTTTGGCGGCTCCGGCCTCGGTCGAACCGGATTGGAGCGCCATCCGCAAGGAATTTCCGTGGGCCGGGAAGCAGCTCTTCCTCAATCCGGCCGGCTGGCATCCGATGCGCCGGAAGGCGATCGAGGCCATGCAGAAGTACCTCGAGTTCAGGTTGAATGGTCCCATCGATGGCCGTAATGAGAACGCGCTCGACTATCAGGGAACAGCCAAGCGCCTGTTTGGACAGCTCATCAACGCCACTCCGGACGAGATCTCCTTCGCGCAGAGCACTCAGTTTGGCGAGAACATCGTGGTCTCCGCCCTCAGCATCCCCGGCGGTAAATGGAATGTCGTCACGGACGAGTTGCACTATGAAGGTTCGTTGCACCTCTATCAGTCGCTGCAGAAACAGGGACTCGACCTGCGCATCGTCAAGATGAAGGACCTGCGCATCGACCCCAACGACGTAGACAAGGCGGTAAATAGGAATACTCGGCTGGTCGCCACCTCCCTTGTCTCCTGCGCCAATGGTGCGCGCGCCGACGCCAAAGCGTTCGCCGACATCGCGCACGCCAACGGCGCGTATCTTTACACGGACGTGATTCAGGCTGCGGGTGCCGTGCCCATTGACGTGAAGGCGCTAGGCATCGACTTCTGTGCCTGCTCCGGCTACAAGTTCCTCATGGGCGATCGTGGACTCGGCTTCCTCTACGTACGCGAATCCCTGCTCGGCACGGAAGCAAAGAGATTCCAATTCGGCGACCGCCAGTTTGCGAATTTTCAGTACCACATCTTTCCACACGACCCTCCCGGACCACGGCCGGCATCGTGGGACATGCGGAAGGGCGCGGCCGCATATTTCGAGGTGGGCAACTGCGCCACCGCAGTGGCCGCCGGACACGTCGAAAACCTTCGCTTCATTCTCGATCTCGGCATCAGCCGGATACAGGCCCATGCCAAGCCGATGGTGGATCGTCTCCGCAAGGAAGTTCCCAAGCTCGGCTATCCGCTGCTCACGCCCGCCGATATGCCCACGCCCACTACATCCTTCGTTGTTGCCGATCAGGCGAAACTGACAGCGAAGATGAAGAAGGCCAATATCGATGTGAAGCAGCAATGGAATCAGATGCGCGTGTCGGTGTCCGTCTACCACAACATGGCCGACATTGACCGCTTCCTGGACGTTCTCAGTTCTTGAGTGGGCAAACCGCGGCGTGGTTCCGGCCGGTCGGGTTTAGCGCTGCGGGATTACGGGAAGCAGCACATGCGAGGGGTATTCCGCAGTGTGATAAACCTTCTGGCGAGCGACAATCGGTTTGGTTTCGTAGGCGTTGTTGTCGGCGCCGGTATTTAGGTTCGGCAGATAGTAGGGGAAGTAGCTGCTGGAGAGCTCAATACGGATCTTGTGACCGGGGAGGAAAACATTGCCGGTCGCGCGCCAGAAATCGATCGTGTATTCGTAGACCGTGTCAGGCTGGATTGTGCTGAGCCTGTGGGGATTGAAGACGCCATTCTTCTCGGGATCACGGTAGCGGGCTCGCAGCACCCCGTCACACAGCAGGGCGGCATAGCCATCCGGAAAAACGTCAATCAGCCGGACCATCCAGTCGGTGTCGCGCGCCGAGGTGGCGGCGTAGAGTTTGGCGCTGATCGGCCCGGTGACTTCGACCGGTTCCTTCAACGCGGGCGTGTCATAGACAAGCACCTCGTCTCCGATTGCGGGAAGGCGGGCGTCAACCGCGCCATCTATGTGGCCTCCCGTATAGGGACTGAGAGTGGGTTTGGCTGGGTCATAGGCATAGGCATCGAATGCAGCACCCGTCGGGCGTTTCGTGCCAAGCCGTCCATCGCCCTTAAGTGAGTTCGCCTTGCCGCCGCTGTCGAGATAGTACTTGGTCCACTGTGTTTGCGATAATGGCCAGTCCTCCTCCTGGTACCAGCGGTTGATGCCCATCACGAACACAGACACGGGCTTACCGTCCTTCACGCCGTTCTGGACGCCTTTCAACCAATGGTCGAACCAACGGCAGATAAGGCCGTCGAGATCAACCAGAGAATCGGCCCCATAATCGATGCCGGCGAGTCTTTGACTTACATTGATCGAGTGCATCCAGGGGCCAATCAGGAAATGCGGCCTGCGGGACTCGGGAGTCGGCCCGGTCTTTTTCATGCCAAGGTAGTTCTGCGGCGAGCCGGGAAAATTTGCGTCGAACCAGCCCGTCATCTGAAAGGACGGCACGCGCACGCGCTCATAGTCGTTGTAGGAGTTGCGCCGCCAGTACTGGTTGTCCACGTTGTTCTTGATCCACGCCTCGAACCAGTCCGCGTCGCGCACGCCCATGAAATTAAAGATGTCGGCATGCGGCAGGTGCGCCATGTTCTTCGAGCGGTAGTTGGTGAAGCCGCCGTAAGGGCCCGGCTCGATGATTTGCTCGACGCGTCCTGCCATCCGCGCTCCCCAATCAAGGGGCCAGCTTGCGAGGATGCCGTTCTGATAGGGTGCGTTCCACAAGGCGCTCGAAGGCGGCGCCACCTGCGGTGCGATGGCCCTCAGGTGAGGAGGTGCCTGCGAGGCAGTCCACCACTGTGTCCATCCGAGATACGAGCCGCCCATCATCCCCACTTTGCCGTCGCACCATGGCTGAGTCGCGATCCACTCGACCAGGTCGTAACCATCGGTCTTGTGTTTGTCCGTGAAAGGGTCCCAAAGTCCCTCGGAGTCATAGCGCCCGCGGACATCGGCAAGGACCAGCACATACCCACGCTGCACAAACCACTTGGAGCGAGCTACGACGGAGGGCAACAAATTGCTGTAGGGCGTCATCGTCAAGATCGCGGGCAACCGCGTGCCGTCCGCGACAACAGGCCGGTAAATATCCACCGAGAGGCGGACGCCGTCGCGCATGGCGACGCGGTTGCCACGTGTCGAGCTGACTTCGTACCTGGCGGCTGAATACTCGGCGGGGTCAGGCTTTTGAGCGCAAAGAGTGGAAAGCCAAAGCAGGACTGCCACGACGCGGAGCGGGTGGTGGAAAAGCATACCCCGAAACCTCTCGTTTGGCTCATGCTAGCACGGATGTATCCGTGGCAGTCGTGAAAAGCGGTTCCGGCGTGCCTGTTGTCCGTAATGCCTCGTTCGATTCACCGGACAAGTGGGACACGTCGACAAGCGGCGCCGCCCTACCCTCCTGCTAGCGGGGCGGAATTCTTGAGAGCGCGGCAGTCGCAAGCAGCGCCAGGATCGCCAGCATCAACGCGGTAAATACAGCGAAGCGGCTGCGGACATTGGTGGCTATCGCGAGCGAACCCGCCACCAGGAGCACTTTTACCAGCAGTATAAGGCCGTACGGGTTGTCAAAGATCGGCCAGCCACCCATATGATCGCGGGCTATGAGCGCTCCCGTTGTCACAAACAGAGCCACGCTTCCGGCGGCCAGAAGTGCGAAGCGCCGCGGTTGGACCGACTGCATGCAGGCCGTTAGCGCCAGCAGAGCGCCCAGCCAGGCGACCACAGCGAGGGCGTGAATCGCGAAGGCCGCCGAGACGTGGCCGAGCATGCCCTGGGTCGCGACTGTCGCGGCTGCCGGAATCAGCAGCAGAGGGCGCTGGCCAGTACCCGTCTCAATGCGGAGTTGCAGGTAGCCCATGCCAGTCGTGAACAGCAACGCCATGTGTACGGCCAGCATCAGGCCGTAGGGGGTTTCGAGCATCACCAACGCAAGGGATTCGCCCGAGAGGTCGCCGGCCGCGGAAAGCGTGGCCTGCCGCGCACGGATGATGGCCGCCGCGAGAGCAAGGAGGAAACCGCCCCCAAAGAACCAGCCCTCTTCACGGCCGGGCGATTGGTTTCGGTTCACAGCCCCGCGCCAGGTAGCGTGCCCGGTCATCAGCGCGAGACCCAGATAGGAGAGCGAAACGCTCAGCATTCGTTGAGCACAGAGAAAAATGATACGCCGCAAGACGCCGGGAAGTCACGCTTCTGGTAGGATCGGTCCATGCACCGCTGCCTGGGTACCGAACTCGCTGTAATCTTCGCTGCCTTCGCACTCGCGTCGGCCGGCTTCGTGGGAACCCTTCATGCGCAGGGCCATCCACCCGCCGGTGGTCCCTCGCTTCCGGCCTGGAACGTTCTCTATGGCCAGAAGGAATTCGCCGATGCGCAGAGCATGTTTTCGAAGTATCTGCGGGGGCTTCGTCAGGAAGAACAGCAGCGGCGCTCGAAAGTAATCGCGGACTTGTCGTCCGCGGACGAGATCCGGCGCTACCAGCACGAAACAAGGGCCAAGCTGCGCGCTGCCCTCGGCGATCTTCCGCCCCGGACTCCGTTGAATCCGCGGACGACTGGAATTCTGGAACGGGACGGCTACGCGGTCGAGAAGGTGATCTTCGAAAGCCGCCCCCGCTATTACGTCACGGCGAACATTTACGTCCCGCGGAAGGGTTCGCCACCCTACCCCGCGGTTCTCGCGCCCGTTGGCCATTGGGGCATGGGCAAGACGTTTGAGGAATATCAGCACCTGGGGATCTACCTGGCGCGGCGCGGCTATATCGTGCTGGTTTATGACGTGCCCGGACAAGGCGAACGAAGGCAATACTTCAATCCGGTTCTCGGCCGCGCCCTCATCGACCCCGGCGGCTCCCACTGGTTCGTCACGCTGGAACACGGTTATGCCGGAGGACAAGCGATTCTCACGGGCGGCAACTACGCGTCGTATCTCGTGTGGGATGGAGTCCGCGCCCTCGATTACCTCACCGCACGAGACGATGTCGATAAGGAACGTCTGGCCTGCACCGGGACGTCGGGCGGCGGTTTGCAAGCCGAACTTCTCTCTGCCATCGACGAGCGAATTAAAGTCTCCATCCCGGTCTGCTATGGCGGCTGCAACCCGGACAATCCCACCCGGCCCGGGCTGAGCATCACGGACATCGACGCCCTCATCGCGCCCCGCCCGCTGCTCATGATCGAGGCGACAGGGGATCCCCGATCGGGTGTGATGGCCAAGCAGGAGCGCCACGAGGAAGTGGCCCACTTGTACCAGGTCGCGGGGCAGCCCGAGAAGACGCGCTTCATCGTCGTGGACGGCCCTCACGGTTACGTTCCCGGCATGCATCGGGCGGCCTACTCCTGGCTGAGCCAATGGTTCTTCGGGAAGAACCCGTCCGAAGAGAGTCTTGCTGAGCCGATCACCGCCGTGGAGCCGGCGGAGAACCTGCACTGCACCCCCACCGGAGAGGTCACCATGTCGCTCGGCGGGGAAACTGTGTCATCCCTGAACCGGGCGCACGCGCAACGGCTGGCCCCGGACAGAAGCAAGAGTACAAGTTCCGTAAATGCAGAGCGTTGGCGCAATAATCTTAAAGATAAAATTCAATCGAATATCGCCTTGGATCTTGGGCCGGAGCCGCCTCGTCCACGCACCCTGGAACGCATGGACCGCGGATCCTTCATCCTCGAAAAAGTCATCTACTACAGCGAGCCGGAGATCTATGTTCCAGCCGTGCTTCTTCTTCCCAAAAAGGAAGGCCGTCGCCCGGCAGCGGTTTTCGTCAACGAAGACGGAAAGGCCGCCAAGGGGCTGCTCGACGACCATCTCAGGCCGCTGGCCGAGGCCGGATATGCCGTCTTTTCCATTGACCCGCGCGGCATGGGCGAGACGGACCCCGAAACGCCGCGTTCCTCGAAACCGACGGACTTTAAACGGTTCGTCCACGATTCGGAATCGGGGTTTTATTACGACGCGATGCGCGTGGGCAAGACCGTCGTCGGAATGCGAACGCGCGACGTACTCGGCGCGGTGAGCTATCTCGCTGCCCACCCCGAAATCGACGCATCCCGCATCTCGGCGATCGGCCATGGCATGGGCGGACTGATTGTTCTCTATGCGGCGGCGTTCGATGAGCGGATTCGCTCCGTGGCGTCCACGGGAGCGCTTGTCTCGTATTCCTCCATCGTTGACAGCGAGCTCTACACGCATCGCTTCAGCTCTTTCGGACCCGGCTTCCTCCGCAACTTCGATCTGCCGGACCTCGCTTCACTGATCGCTCCCAGACCGCTGCTCCTGCAGAACTCGGTCGATGCGCTGCATCGCGTGCTGGATCCGGAAACGGTCCAGCAAACCTATCGCTCCGCGGCCGATGTGTATCAAGCCGCGGGACAGCGGGACCGCTTTCGGATCATCCACGACGTGACGGCAAGCGGAATCGCCCAGCGGTATGAGGCGCTGCTGTCAGAGAGTTCCACGCCGCAATCCTCACGCGGTTCCAAATAGCCGCAGTTTCGCAACGCCAAGACGGAAAAATCTGCCTCCGAGTTGCGGCCCGATGCCTAATGAGGCATCATAGGCTTCATTAAAGATTCTTAATTCGTAACGGAGGTAGATTCAGTGAAGCAACTCTTCGTTCTGCTATGGGCGTTATGCCCGATCGCGCTTTACAGTCAGGCGACGTTTGGGACCATCACCGGCACGGTGACGGATTCCACCGGCGCCGTGGTACCGAACACAGACCTGCAGGTTACCAACCAGGGGACCAACATCAGCCGGTCCGCCACAAGCGGCGGCTCCGGCACGTACGAGTTCACCCATCTCAATTCCGGAACGTACGCTATCACGGCCAAGGTGGCCGGGTTCAAGACGTTTGTGACGAGGGACATCGCCCTCGAAGCGCTCCGCACCGTTCGCGTCGACATCCAACTGGACGTGGGCGACGTGGGCATCGAGGTCTTGGTGCAAGGGTCGGCCCCCGTGGTCGAAACCGACGCGCCCAGCATTGCCGCCGCGAAGACGCTGCGCGATCTGCGGGATCTGCCACTGAATATTCGCAGCACAGTCAGTGGAACTGGCGACAGCGGACTCTATCGGTACGTATTCATGACGCCGACCGGATATCAGGGCGGCGGCTCGCGGTTTTCGCTGGGCGGCGGACGCGGCAGCCAGAACTACTTCAACGTGGACGGCATCAGCTCGAACTCGCCGGCATTCGGCAACTCCATCGGGCCGGCCAACCCGTCGTTCGAATCGATTCAGGAAGTGCGCTTCGAGATCGTCAATAATAAGGCCGAGTTCGGCGAGGTGTCGAATATCACGGCGATCACGAAGAGCGGCGCGAACGATATTCATGGCGGCCTGTTCTGGTATCACGAAAATTCTGCCTTGAACGCCCGTCCCTTTTTCGCGGCGGCGCGCGGCCAGAATATCCGCAATAACTTCGGCGTGTCGATCGGCGGGCCTATCAAGTCGAATAAGGCGTTTTTCTTCGGCACGTTCGAAGGGGAGCGGCAACGTCAGCCCTCCATCATCGCGCCCAATCTTCCGACTACCTCCATGCGCCAGGGTGACTTCTCGCAGCTCCTCAACCAGTCGTCGCCGATTATCGTGCGCAACCCGCTCGCGGGCCGAACGCCGTTCCCCAACAACGTCATTCCCACAAGCCTGCTCAACCAGGGCTCGTTAGCGTGGCAGGATCGTTTCTTTCCGCTGCCGAACTTCGGCCCGCCCGGGCTGACGGTGGCGAATTATCGCGAAACTGTGCCCCAGCAGCTCCGGCACGACCAGTTCGACATCCGGGTGGACTACAACGTGAATCCGTCGAACAACCTGTATGCGCGCGTCTCGTACAAACGCTCGGAACCGAAGGTGCTCGACAGCGGCCTTCCCGCCGACCTCACGGGTTATCGGGTTCAGGTTCGCATGGCGCGCCAGGTTGCGATCTCCGATACGTGGACCATCACTCCGCGCCTGATCAACGAATTCAAAGCCGGCTTCGCGAGGAACTTCAACCCTGCCCGTGGCGACCTTCTCGGACAGGACCTCGTCGAGATGATCGGCATCCAGGGACTGCAGCACGCTCCCGAAGAGCAGAACATCCCCTCTGTCAGCATCGTTGGCTTCCACAGGGTGAACCAGCTCAACAAACAGGCCGCGGCCGAGAACACCTATCAGTTCGTGGACCAATTGACCCACATCCGCGGACGTCACACGATCAAGGCAGGCGTCGAATACCGGCCGCAACAATACAACGCGATCACGCCGGCGCAGTTCGGCTCGTACAACTTCACGGCGTTTGCCTCCGGCTATTCGTATGCCGACTTTCTCCTCGGCCTGCCGAACACCACTTCGCGCAACTACGTGCGCCCGTCGCGTTACGCGCGCTTCTTTTTCCTGAGCGGGTTCATTCAGGACGACTTTAAGATCGCGCCAACACTGACGCTCAGCTACGGTCTCCGCTACGACTACAATCAGCCGGCGCGCGATAAGGACGACATCATCTTCAACGTCGACCCGGCGCTCGGCCGGCTCGTGGTTCCGAACCAGAACGTTCTCCAGCAGCACGTCAATCCGCTTTTCCCCAGCCAGGTACCCATCGTGACCGCCCAGGAGGCCGGCTTTCCCGCGCGCTCGCTTCGATCCTCCGACCGCAACAACTTCCAGCCGCGTTTCGGTTTCGCGTGGCGCCCCTTCGGAGGAACCAGCACGGTGTTGCGCGGCGGTTACGGCTTCTTCAACGACGACTTTACGGCCAATATCTTCTCGACGCTGTACGGCGGACCCTTCTCGGTGACGGAAGGATTTGTCAATGGAATCCAGAACGGAGCGCCGCTGCTCACTTTCCAGCGGCCGTTCCTCGACCGGGGAACCACCGGCAACGTGGACGTCACCGGAATAGCGACCGGCGTGCGCAACCCTTACGTCCAACAGTGGAACCTTACGTTGGAGCGCAACCTGGGCGCCTCGATCGGTCTTCGCCTCTCCTACATCGGAACTAAATCCACCCAGCTCGTATATGGCCGCAATGTGAACCAGCCTCCCGCCAGCACGATTCCGTTCAGTCAAAGCCGGCGGCCCTTTCCGCAAATACGCAACATCATCCTGCGCGAGAACGGAGGCAGCCACATCTACCACGGCTTGAACACGCAGATCGAGAGAAAATGGCACGCCGGGCTCTCGTTCATGGGAGCCTGGACCTGGGCGAAGAACCTGACCGATGTCGACGAGACGGGCAGCGTCGAAGGGGGCACCAACATCGAGAACGCGTTCAACCGCGCGCGCGAGCGTGGAAATGCACAGTACAGCCCGCGGCACCGCTTCATCTCCACCGTGATCTGGGAACTCCCGCTGGGCCGCGGCAAGCGGTACCTGTCGGACCCGGGCATAGCCGGCGCCATTCTTGGCGGTTGGCAGCTAAGCGGCTCTTACATCGCGCAGACGGGCGAATTCCTGACTCCTTCCTTCGCCGGCGCCGACCCTTCGAACACGCAAACCGTAGGCGGCATCCCGGACCGGATCGGCAACGGGAATCTCCCCAGCGGCCAGCGGAGCATCGACGGATGGTTCGACGCATCGGCCTTCGCCGTGCCGGCCGCGGGGAATTTCGGCAACTCCGGCCGGGGCATTCTTGTGGGTCCTGGAAGGCAGACCGCCAGCGCCGCGCTCTTTAAGTCGGTTCCCTTCGGGGAGCGGATGAACTTGAGGTTTCAGATCAGCTTCACGAACCTGTTGAACAGGGCAAACTTCAACGTTCCCAACCTGAACATCTCAGCCGCAAATGCGGTCGGAAGCATCCGCGGCACTCAGAGCCGCGACCTGGCTGGTCCGCGCAACGCTCTCCTCGGCATCCGTTTGGATTTCTGATCAAGAGGCCGGCGAAACCGTTTGCGCGGCACTATCTCGACTGGGCGGTTGCGAACAGGAGAGCCACCGGAAAGCCGGCCAGGGTTTCGCGGAGTTCGAGGCCGGTTTCCGTGCCAGTCAGCGTGTTCTCCCAGCGGTCCGGAGCGCCTTCGGGAAGAACGATGTGGGTGTCCTGCCAGGCCTCTTCGCCCGCAAGCCGGGAGTACCAGCGGGGGGCGACCGTAATTGCCCAGGTGTTCTCATGGCAGCGGGCGAAGGCGCAAACGTTCTCCGCCCTGCAGCCTTTTACTGTAAGTGGGATGTAAGTTCCATTCGCGAATAACTGGGCATGATTGCGGCGGAAGTTGAGCGCCCGATAGGTAAGGTATAACTTGATCCGTCCATCGCGCCAGTTGCTTTGTATCTCGTCGAGCAGCGCCGGCCGGTCGTCGAGCTCCCTGGCGCGCAACTCGTCCAGAAGGATCTCGCGTTTCGCGAAATCCACCGCGCGGCGGTTGTCCGGGTCCACCAGACTGAAGTCCCAGATCTCCAGGCCCTGATAGAAGTCGGGCACTCCCGGGGACGTGATTTTCAGCAAGACCTGGGACAGCGAATTGAGCGCGCCGAGCCAGGCTATCTTACCCTGGAAATCCAGGAAGTCCTTAAGGAACCGCTCGTCGGCGAGGATCGCATCCACGAATTCCGACAGGTTCGTTTCGTAGGCCTCGTTGGGCGCATGCCAGTTCGTGTTGCGTTTGGCCTCGCGAACCGCCTTAATCATATAGTTCTTTACGCGCTCCTGGATGCCGGAGGCCTCGGGATCGTCGAGCGGCCATGCGCCCAGTAGTGTCTGGTAGAGCAAAATCTCCTCGTTGGGGTCGGGCGCTCCGCGGTTCTTCGGCCGGTTCCATTCGCTCCAGCGGGAGAGGCGTTCGCTCCAGGCGTCTGGCATCTCGGAGAGCACGTTGATGCGCGCACGCACGTCCTCGCTGCGCTTCGTGTCGTGCGTGGAAGTGGCGCTAAGCGTGTGCGGCCAGCGTTCGCCGATCCGCCGGTTGAACTCGTGGAACTCGGCCAGGTCCCCGCAGGCGCGCGACCGCTCGGGATCTCCGCCCACGTCGTTGAGCGAAACGAGACTGTTGTGGATATAGGACGCTGTATCTTCGAGACCCTTAGCCATCACGGGTCCCGTGAACTGCTGCCAGCTCATCACGAACCCCAGCCAGTCGTCCTTCCGCTCTGCGGCATAACTGGGGGGATCGAGCAGCAGTACGCGGCGCAGAAAATCGAAGGCGTCCGGGTTGCATTTGTCGTCGGGAACGCGCGCGCGCGCCCTCTCCAGGGCGGATTCGATACGTTCGCGGTCTTGCGGCGCGATCTCGAAGGAGCGGATATAAGTACGGTATACACGCAGTTGGGCGGTTACTTCGAGCAGCGCCTGCACCAGCTCGGAGAGAGGCAGGTCGCGGGCACAGCGGTCCTGCGCGGCGAGGTTTCCCAGACTGTAGCCGAGCGCGTTGAGATCGCCCGAGAACAAGCGGTCGATGACCAGCTTCTTACGGCTGTAGCAGAGCTCGTCGAAGCTCTTGTTGCAGCCGGTGAAGTTACGGTAGATTTCTTCCATCCGCTCGAAACCGGCGGCCTCGACGAAGACCAGATTAAGGGCGTTGAGAAAATCGTAGCCGGTGGTGCCGGCCGCGGCCCAGTCTTCGGGCAGTTCTTCGCGGCCGGTGAGGATCTTTTCGACGATTAAGTAGAAGCCGTTTCTGCGGGAGTTCTCGGAAATCCTGCCGTGGACACGGCGAAGATAACCGGCGGGATCGTGCAGGCCGTCGATGTGGTCGATTCGCAATCCCGAGATTGAGCCGTCATCGGCGAGTTGCAAGACCTGAGCGTGGCGCGCCTCGAACACCTCGGGAAGCTCCACCCGAAGGCTCACGAGATCGTTGATATCGAAGAAGCGGCGGTAGTTGATCTCCTCGATGCCGATCTTCCAGTATGCCAGCCGGTAGGGCTGAACCGAGAGCAGCGTGTCGAGAGTGTCGAAGCTGCCATGCTCTTCGCGGTTTCCGTTGAGATGGAGGAGGCACTCGTCCACCAGCTCGCGAAAGGAGGTTTCGCCGAGATATAGCCGCCAGATGTTGCGCTTGATGACATCCTTGTCGCGCCGCCGGCGCTCGATATCGGGAGATTCGGAGACCGTATAAACGGGTAGTTCCCCGACCGCGTGCAGCAGTTCGCGCAGCTTTCTGAGGAAGGAATTCGCCTGGCTGCCGCCCTGCTCCTTGCAGCGGGCGCGCACGCACTCGAGGATCGGGCCGTACGACTTCGGGTCGAGAGGGAGGCGATGATCGTAATAGCGGACGTAGAATCCGTTCTCGTCCAGCTTCAGGTTGAACTCGCCGTTCTCGAGAACCCTGCCATAGAGATCGCCGAGTATGGGCAGGAGCACCTTGTTCTCCTGCAGGAACGGGGCTTTGTTGACCCACGGCCGCCAATTGATATCGAAGAAGATTGAGTAAGCGGAGCTGGGACCGTTTTCGAGGACGTCCATCCACCAGGGATTCTCCCCGCTCGCGGCCATGTGATTGGGAACGATATCCAGGACGAGTCCCATGCCGTAATCCTTGAGGCGCCGGGCCAGCTCGTCGAACTCCTCGTCCGTGCCGAGCTCCGAATTGATGCGCATCGGATTGGCGACATCGTAGCCATGCGAGCTGCCACGGCGGGCGCGGAAGCGGGGCGAGGCGTAGAGGTCGGTGATGCCCAGCTCTTGCAGGTAGGGCACGAGCTCGCGCGCGTCGATGAAGCGAAGATCGCGACTGAACTGGATGCGGTAGGTCGCGCCGGGGGCACGAAACTGCTTCATGCCGGTACCTGGAGTCCCAGCATATCAGCAACTTTCTGGAATTCTCCCGTCCATGCCTGTGCGGCCTCGTCGCCTTTCGCGGCCATCTCGCTTTGGCTGGGAAACAGGCTTCCGAGCATCTCGTAGAAGGCGTTCTGCGGCTTCCAAAGAGCGACAGGAAACGGCAGAGACTGGGCCAGGGAGACGGTGCGCCCCAGCTCCTGCAGGCACTGAAGCTCGCCGGGTTCCTCCTGGAACTGGTCGATCAGTTTTTCGAGCCGCCGCCTCAGAACGAATTCGAGTCGCACCGAGTCGAGTGGTGTCTGGACGGCTTGCGCCTCCTCAAACAGGGCACGGACGCGTTCGAGATCCAGGCGTTCGGTCTGCAGCGCGCGCTGGAGATCCATGTTGAGGACCACCTCGCCCGCCAGCTTGAAGCGGTTGGGCAAGGGCATGCCCAGTTCGGCGAGAAAGCGCATAAGGTAGGCCTCCGCGTTGTAGAGCCGCCGGTAGACGGACTCCGCTTCGGCCAGATGCGATTCGAGCACCCGGCGAAGGATTTTGCGCTGCTCGTCGCGGAACAGCATCCGCAGCGAGTAAGTGCCGGAGCCGAAGCCTTTGTCGACGGCGTGAATCCACTCGTTCATCTGGCCCTGCTCGAAGATCCTGCTTACCTCGCGAACGAGTTCCTTGTGCGACTCCTCGCCGCGATGCTCGCGGATGCCTCCGAAGACGTTGTGATCGCCCAGGTGCAGCACGCCGAAGCTTATGGTGGACGACTCGCGGGTGATGGTGGACTCGATGGTGGCGCGTCCCAGGGCCAGCGTGCTGCTGCCGGCCGAGCTCACGCGGTAGTCTTCGCGGTGGACCGAGTAGCAGAACATGCGGGCGTTGACCTTGTAGTCCTCAAACAGAGAACTGATGGCATAGTGAGCGCCGACCTTTCCAAGGTCCACCATGGCGGGACGCACGAACTTTTCGTAAATGACGCGGCCGTCCTTATGCTCCGGAATGTTGCTTTTCGCAATCTCGAGGCGGTGAAGGAACTCCTCTTCGAGCGAATCCGCGCACAACTCCTTGGCGAGTTGCAGCGCGCGGCCGGCGTATTGGATCACCTGTACGGTTTCAATGCCGGAAAGCTCGTCGAAAAACCAGCCGCAGCTCGTGTACATGAGCATGGCGTGGCGCTGCATCTCGAGCAGTTTGATCGCCCGGATACGTCCCGCCTGGTCCAACTCCCGAATTGCGTACTTCTGGAAAAATTCATCCAGAACGCCGTCGCTCCTGTCGAGAATCACGTCGATGTAGTTGTCGCGCGCCTCGAAGGGATCCTTGAAGAGCTTGCGGCCCTCTGCCTCGAAGGGGACCGCCAGCATGTCGCGAAGCCAGTCCAGGGCCTCGCGAAGAGGGGCGCGCCATTCCTGATTCCAGCCCCGGTTCATCCCGGAGTTGCAGCCGCAGTTGTTCTGCCATCGTTCCACCCCGTGTACGCAGCTCCAGGAGCTGTCCTCGAAGATCTGAACCTGGTGGGTGATGGGGTGCTTTTCGAGATACTCGCCGTAGTTGGTCAATTTGGCGAGGTTGTTGGACTGGATGTGTTCCAGCGCGTAGGCCAAGGCCATGTCGCCGTGCGCGCGATGATGCCCATAAGTCTCACCGTCAGTGGCGATGTGAACGAGCTGGGACCATTCGCGCGCGCCGTTGAAAGCGCCCGTGAGACGGTCGGCGAGGTTCTCCCCGCGGGCGAGGATATTTTCGAATGCGATGCCCCGGGAGATGGGACCGTCATAAAACAGGATGTTGATGGACCGTTTGGCGCCCAGGCGGCAGAGGTAAGCCATGGACGGATCGATACGGGAGCCGCTGACGTCGCGCCAGACTCTGCCGCCTACCGGACGCACCCGCCGGGCCTGGCTGGGGGCGAGGATGGTGAACTTGATGCCCAACTCGACGAGGATATCGAGAGTCTCCAGATCGACGGCCGTTTCAGGCAGCCACATGCCTTCCGGCTGGCGTCCGAAGCGGTGGACGAAATCGCGAATTCCCCAGAAGATCTGGGTGTAGCGGTCGCGGCTGTTGGCCAGCGGCATGATCATGTGGTTGTAGCCCTGCGCGAGAGCGGAGCCGTGACCGGAGAACAGCTCGGCGCTCTCCTTGTCCGCGCGGACGACCTGTTGGTAGACCTCCGGCGCCTTGGCCGCCATCCATGCCAGCAAGGTTGGGCCGAAGTTGAAGCTGATGCGGGAATAGTTGTTGACGATCTTGGTGATGCGGCCATTCGCGTCCAGAATGCGCGCAGCGGAGTTCGGCGCATAGCATTCGGCGGTGATGCGCTCGTTCCAGTCGTGGTAGGGGTGCGCCGAGTCCTGAACCTCTATGGCCTCCAGCCAGGGGTTCTCCCGGGGCGGCTGATAGAAGTGGCCGTGAATGCAAATGTAACGCTCCATCTACAAGTCTCCAGTCCGTTCGTAGAGCGCAAGCGACCAGGCTTGCAGGGTGAGGCGCACGGGAGGCGGCACGCGGAGCGTCTCCGGCAGATCGCAGCCAGCGCCGTGCCAGCGCGATTCATCGGAGTCCAAAAGCTTGCGCCATTGCCCCGTTGGGAAGGGAAGAGCCGTCCGCGCGGCTCCGCTGCTTACGTGCAGCAGAGCAACCAGCTCCTGGCTTTCCGACCAGCGCCGTACGAAGAGGACACGCTCGTCCTCCAGGCCGCGGACATCCATGCAATCCTTGCTTAATGATGCCAGAGCCGGGCAGGATTTGCGAAGCCGGATGAGTTCTTTATAGAACGCGAGAACGCTCCGGTGCGGCGGGCGCAGGGCGAGCGAGCGGTTCAGTTTGGAGCGGGCGAAGGTCGCTTCGTCCTGCGGATCGGGAGACTCGCCATCCCAGGCATGGGCGGCGAACTCCTCCTTCCGGCCGCGGCGGACGGCTTCCACTAGACCGGGGTCTGTGTGGCTCACGAAATAAAGGAAAGGCGCAGTCTCGGCATATTCCTCGCCCATAAACAGCAGCGGCAGATAGGGCGACAGAACGACCAGCCCGGCGGCGAGCTTGAGCGCGGCGAGGGGCACGCTGGCTCCCAGCCGCTCCCCCAGCATACGGTTGCCGACCTGGTCGTGATTCTGACAGAAGACGACGAAGCGTTCGGACGGAATATCGGCCGAGGAGTTGCCATGGCGGCGGCGCCGGAACGGCGAGTATTCGCCGCTGTGCACGAAGCCCTCGCGGAAGGCCTTTGCAAGTTGATGGAACTCGCCGAAGTCCCGATAGTAGCCATCGCGGTCTTCCGTAATCAGGGTGCGGAGGCTGTGATGGAAATCGTCGTTCCACTGCGCGTCGTTGCCATAGCCGCCCGCTTCGGGCGCCTGAATCAGGCGTACATCGTTCAAGGCGCTTTCCGGAACGGTGTGAATCCGGCGCAACAACTCATTCGCGCGCGCGTGGACCGCGTCGGGCAGTTCCTTGAGGAACGGGTAGGCGGATTGATCGAAGATCGCATGCACGGCGTCGAGACGAAGCGCGTCGATGTGAAAATCCGTCACCCAGTAGAGCGCGTTCTCAATGAAGTAGCGGCGTACTTCGTCGCTGTACGGCCCGTCGAAATTAATGGCGGGACCCCAGGGGGTTTGGTAACGATCCGTGAAATACGGTCCGAAAGCGGAGAGGTAGTTGCCTTCGGGGCCGAGGTGGTTGTAGACCACGTCGAGCACAACCGCAAGCCCTTGCCGGTGGCAGGCGTCAACCAGGCGGAGCAGACCGCCGGGGCCGCCGTAAGAACTCTGCACGGCGAAGGGGTAGACGCCATCGTAGCCCCAGTTGCGGCTGCCGGGGAACTGGGCGACAGGCATGATTTCGATGGCGGTGATGCCGAGGTCCTTCAGGTAGGGAAGGCTGGGAATTACCGCGTCAAAGGTGCCTTCCGGCGTGAACGTGCCCACGTGAAGCTCGTAGAAGATGTACTCGGGAAGAGCGAGGCCGGTCCAGTGCGCATCATGCCACTCGAAGGACGAATCGACGATCTGGGACGGGCCATGTACGCCTTGCGGCTGCAGGCGCGAAGCGGGATCGGGCCGCTCCGTGCCATCCGGAAACCGGTAGAGGTAGAGAGCGTCGGCGGGAACGTTCTCCGCCTCCACGCGGTGATATCCCTCGTGGCTGCGCTCCAGGGACAGGATCTTTTCGGCGGGCGCAACGATGCGCACTTCGAGCGACGCCGCGAAGGGCGCCCAGATCAGAAAGCGGCAGCGTCCGTCGGGCAGACGGATAGCGCCAAGAGGCTCGTGCGCGGAGCGACTCATTCAGACCATCTGTTAATAGATTCGCGCACAGTTTGCAAAGTTGTTTGTTTCGGGACGCACTACGGCTTGTCCGCTTCCCCGATTGGTCATTAATAGCACGCATTGTGGCTGCAAAGCCCTACAGTATCCAGGGGACGGACGGAGATTTTAAAGGGCAGACGGCGCAAGAGTGGCCAAGCCTACCGATATAATGACAGGTGCGGAGGAGAATTATGCATAAGAGTGTACTCACCGGCGTGATGTTGGCCGGCTGCCTCTCGATTGCGGGTTGCAGCCGCGGTGAAAAGAGCACTACGGAAGGGACGGCGACGCCAGTCGAGGAGCCACGCTCGGCCCCAAGCGCGGCGCCGGGGGCAACGCTCCCCCCCTCCTCTACGCCGCTACAGGCGAAGAAGCCAATGCCGCCGCCAGTGCCGCGGATGACGCTGGAGCAGGGCGCGAAGCTCGCGGTGCGAACGACGACCACGCTTTCGAGCAAGACCTCCCAAACGGGCGAAACGTTTACCGCTACTTTGGAGGAGCCAATTGTGGAGGGTGCGACGGTATTCGCGCCTAAAGGCTCGAAGGTGGAAGGGACCGTGGTGGAGTCGGACCAAGGCGGCAGAGTGAAGGGCGTGGCGGGAATTTCGGTGAGGCTGGCGCGCCTGTATCTGCCGAATGGCAGCGTGGTGGATCTGCAGACGAGTCCGGTTGCGCGCCGGGCACGGACCACAAAGAAGAAGGATGCTACCAAGGTCGGTGTGGGCGCGGGCATTGGAGCGGCGATCGGCGCCATCGCGGGCGGCGGCCGGGGCGCGGCGGTCGGCGCGGCCGTCGGCGGCGGGGCCGGAACGGGCGCCGTGCTGGCGACGCGCGGAGATGCAGCCGTGATTCCCGCCGAGAGCATACTCACGTTTACACTGGCCGAACCCGTTGCGCTAATCGGAAAGTAAATCAGGGGTTGGCAGCGTGGCATTCGGATTGCACCGCACATTGCGGGGTGCTTCAATGGCGGTCGCTTCGATACTCGCTCTGCTGGTGTTTGTTTGCCTGTTGTTGTCCATGGTTTCTTCGCCCCCTCGCTTGGGGCGATAGCCGCGCGGCCCCTGCAGTTCCGCGCGCACTTTTGACACGGCCCCGTCCCAGGACTGGGCCGTGTCTTCTTCCAGGAATTCTCAACATCCTGATCGACCCCGCCGGATTTCGTGTGTTTGATGCGCGACGCGCGATACTATACGTTTGATGCCGGAAACGCCCTTCGTCCACCTCCATTGCCATACCGATTACTCCCTGCTTGACGGCGCCTGCGAAATCGGACAGCTCATGGACCTGGTGGCCGCCCAGGGCATGCCCGCCGTCGCCATGACCGACCACGGCAACCTCTTCGGCGCAGTCCAGTTCTACGATACGGCCAAGGCTAAAGGCGTACACCCTGTGATCGGGTGCGAGGTCTACGTTTCGCAGCAGGGGCAGAAGGTGCGGTCCGATACGGACCGGTATAACCACTTGGTTCTTCTCTGCGAAAACCAGGCGGGCTACCGCAATCTCGTGGAGCTGGTCTCTAGCGGATTTCTTGAAGGTTTCTACTACAAACCGCGCATCGATAAGGACCTGCTGGCACGTCACTCCAAGGGCCTGATCGCGATGTCCGCCTGCCTCCGAGGAGATGTGAACGAGACCATCCTGGCGGACCGCTACGAAGACGCCCGGCGCCTGGCCTATACCTACCTCGACATATTCGGGCGCGATAACTTTTTTCTCGAAATTCAGGATCACGGTCTCGAGCAGGATAAGCGCCTCACCCCGGCCGTGAACCGGATCTCGCAGGAAAGCGGCATTCCGCTGGTTGCGACCAACGATTCCCACTATCTGCGGCGCGAAGACGCCCGGCCGCACGAGATCCTCATGTGCATCCAGACCGGCAAGACCATGAGCGATCCCTCTCACATGCGATGGAGCAATCCCGATTTTTATTTGAAGTCGCGGGCCGAGATGATGCAGCTTTTCGGAGAGCTCGAGGACGCCGTGAACCGGCCATGGGAGATCGCCCAGCGCTGCCAGGTGAAGCTTGAAAAAGTCAAAGAGCCGTTCCCCAGATTCGATGTGCCCGCGGAACACTCCACCGATACTTACTTCGCCTATGTCGCCCGCCAGGGTTTCGAGAAGCGGCGTCCGAGGCTGGAGGCCCGCCGCGCCGCGGGCCGCCTGAAGTACGATCTGGCCGAGTACGTGGAGCGTCTGGATCGCGAGATCACCATGATCCAGCAGATGAAATTTTCGGGCTACTTCCTGATCGTCTGGGATTTCATCCGCTTCGCAAAATCGATCCACATCCCCGTCGGCCCCGGCCGTGGATCGGCCGCCGGCAGCCTGGTCAGCTACGCCATGGAGATCACGGATATCGATCCTCTCGAGTACGGTCTCCTTTTCGAGCGCTTCCTCAATCCCGAGCGCATCAGCATGCCGGACATCGACATCGATTTTTGCATGAACCGGCGCGGCGAGGTGATCCAATACGTAACGGAAAAATACGGCCGCGAGCAGGTAGCGCAGATCATCACCTTTAATACTTTCGGCGCCAGAGCGGCGATCAAGGACGTGGGCCGCGCGCTGGATATGAGCTTCGCGGAGGTGGACCGCGTCACAAAGCTTGTCCCAAATGTGCTGAACATACGTCTCGAGGAGGCGCTCAAGACCGAACCCGGATTCGAGATTGCGTCCAAGAAAGATCCCCGCGTCGGCGATGTGCTGGGCGTGGCGCAGCGCATTGAAGGCATGGCGCGCAACTCCTCGGTTCACGCCGCGGGCGTCGTTATCGCGCCCGAGCCTCTGCGGCAACTGGTTCCCCTGGCCCGCACGAACAAGGACGAAGTGGTCACCCAGTTCGACATGAACAGTCTCGAGAAGCTGTCGCTTCTCAAGATGGACTTCCTCGGGCTGACCACGCTGACAGTTATCGACGAAGCGCTCAAGCTGATCGAGAAGCACCGCGGCGTGAAGTTGGTGCTCGAAGATCTGCCGCTCGACGATCCCAAAAGCTACGAGATTTTCACCAAGGGCTACACCAGCGGCGTGTTTCAGTTCGAGTCCGCGGGCATGCGCGACATCCTGCGCCGCTACCAGCCCACACGCATTGAAGATCTCACGGCGCTGAACGCGCTCTATCGTCCGGGCCCCATTCAGGGCGGCATGATCGATGACTTCATCGACCGCAAGCACGGCCGCAAAAACGTCGCCTACGATCTGCCGGTCCTGCAGGAGATTCTGGAGGAGACCTACGGCGTCATCGTCTACCAGGAACAGGTGATGCAGATCTCCAATCGCCTGGCGGGTTATTCGCTGGGCGAAGCCGACATTCTCCGCCGCGCCATGGGCAAGAAGAAAGCGGAGGAGATGGATGCGCAGCGCGAGCGATTCATAAAGGGCGCGCTCGAAAAAGGCTATCCCCAGAAAAAGGTCGAGAAGATTTTCGACCTGATGGCTCAGTTCGCGGGTTATGGTTTCAACAAGTCGCACTCCGCCGCCTACGCTTTCCTGGCCTATGTCACGGCCTATCTAAAGGCTCACTACCCGGTGGATTTCATGGCCGCGCTGCTGACGTCGGAAACGGGCAACATCGCGAAGATCGTGAAGTACATCAACGAATGCCGCGAGATGAGCATCACCGTGCTCCCGCCGGATGTAAACCACAGCGATTGGAACTTCACGCCGGATGGGAATGCCATTCGCTTCGGCTTGGGCGCGGTGAAGAACCTCGGGCCATCGGCCGGCGAGGCGATTACGGCGGCTCGCGAGAAGATAGCGCGTTTCCGGACCCTGTACGAATTTTGTGAAACGGTCGAAGTTTCGAGCGTGAACCGGCGCATCCTCGAAAGCCTGATACGGGCCGGCGCGATGGACAGCCTGGGCGGAACGCGCGCCCAGCTCTTTGCCGCCGTGGAGAGCGCCATGGAATCCGGCCAGCGCGCCGGGAAGGACCGGGAACATGGTCAGGAAGGCCTGTTCGGCCATTTTGAGATGGATGAGGCGCCGCCGGAAAGGCCGTTGCCGAACGTCCCCGAGTGGAGCGGCCGCGACAAGCTTCAAGGTGAAAAAGACATGCTCGGCTTCTATGTGACCGGCCATCCGCTCGATCACTACCGCTCCAAGATCCAGGAGCTGGCCTCGCACCACAGTTCGAATCTGGAGGAACTGGAGAAGGGCGCTCCCGTAGCGTTGTGCGGCCTCCTCACCGGCATTCAGCGGCGCCGGAACAAGGAGGGCAAGCCGTGGGCTTCGGCGCAGTTGGAAGACCTCAACGGCAGTCTTGAGTTGATGGTCTTCACCACACAGTACGAACGGCTGGCGCCTTCGCTGATCGAAGATCAGGCCGTTCTGGTGCGCGGATCGGTTCTGCCGGAAGAAAATGCCGCGCCGAAGATCTCGGTGCAGGAGATCACGCCGCTGGACGTGGCGCGTATCGATCTCCCAACCCTGATTTCCATCCGCGTCTGGCTGGGCCGCAACGGGGATACCGATCCGGCCTCCGCTCTGCGCCAGCTCTTCGAGCGGAAGCCGGGCGAGACGGCGGTGCGCCTGCGCCTGGAGCAGCCGCGCGACTTCACTGTGGTTCTGGACGTTCCCCTGAAGGTCCAGCCCGACCGCGAGTTCATGGACAATCTGCAACAGATTTGCGGTTCGGACGCCCTGGAAATCCTGGCCAACTGATCTTTGCGCGTATTCAACTGAGGGGGTTATCATGGAAATGCGATGAATCCGTACAAGAGAAGTATCGGTCCGCCTCCGCCGCCTCCCAGAACAGGCTTGGTAACTACCTCGCCGCCCCCTGGGTTCGAGCACCGGCAAACGACGGTCGAGTCGTTCACCAAACGAATTCAGAATCGTTATTACAGAGATCAGGTCATCCATCTGGATGGCTACACATTCGACAATTGCTGTTTCAACAACTGCACATTAGTCACTGAAACCGGAGCCTTCGCCCTTAAGCAATGTGCTTTTGTGAATAATTGCAAAATCGAGTACGGGCCGCTCGCCGTCCGGATAATCAAGTTATGGAACATCTTCAACTTGAACGTGAATTGGCCGTCATTCAATCCGGCCAGAGATTTGGATGGCTCGGTTACCATCGAGTAGTTTCCTCCTCCATTTGACGGGTCTGTTGCGTTCGTCGCATGCTCTAATCGGCGTTCTGGCGTTTGCATGTCTTGCCCTCTGTTGGATCTGCCTTAGGCATTCCTTTGAGTTCGGGGCTTACGTAGCGTGCGCGTTGCTTGTGGTAATGGTGATCGTAGTTGCTATCCGTTACCTCTGGAAGGGGCCTGAGTCCGAACGTTCTCAACCCCATTTATTCGCTGTCCCAGTACCAAACCCATGTCGAAGCGCGGATACTGAACGTTGAGCCGGGCGCCATGGAGCAGATGGGTTTGCTAGACCATTTGCGGGCAACTGTGGAACACCGGCAACCGCCGGCGCTGCCCTCAGGCGTCGTTGAGGGACTGGCCTCAGACCCCGCCGCGATTCGGGAAGTGTCGGCTGAAGAAGCCGAGAAGCTTCGGGAGGAGGACAGCTCTCCTCCCGCTTCGGCGGCCGGACTCCAGTCATAGAAGACATTCTGGCGGGGCACGGCCAGCACCCACCTGGCTGGCGTGCAGTAAAATGGTAGTTTCATGACATTGAAGAGCTACACGATCACCCAGGGCAGGGACCGCGCGCCCGCTCGCGCCATGTTGAAGGCCATCGGTTTCACCGATGAGGATCTGAAAAAGCCGATTATCGGCGTCGCCAACACCTGGATTGAGACCATGCCGTGCAACTACAATCTGCGCGAGCTCGCCGTAAAGGTGAAAGAAGGCATTCGCGCCGCGGGCGGCACGCCCATGGAGTTCAACACGATCGCCATCAGCGACGGCGTCACCATGGGAACCGAAGGCATGAAGGCCTCGCTGGTGAGCCGCGAGGTGATTGCGGATTCGATCGAGCTGGTGGCGCGCGGCCATATGTTCGATGGCGTCGTCGCGCTGGTGGCCTGCGACAAGACCATTCCCGCCGCGGCCATGGCGCTGCTGCGGTTGAACGTGCCCGGCCTGGTTTTGTACGGCGGCTCCATCATGCCCGGCCGGCACAACGGGCGCGACATCACCATTCAGGACGTATTCGAAGCGGTGGGCGCCAATGCGGCCGGGAAGATCTCCGACCAGGAGCTGCTGGATGTCGAGAACCACGCTTGCCCCGGAGCGGGAGCATGCGGCGGCCAGTTTACCGCGAACACCATGGCGACGGTGATGGAGCTGATCGGCTTGTCGCCTATGGGGTCCGCATCCGTGCCGCAAGTGGACGAGCGCAAGAACGACGTCTGCTTCCGCGCCGGTGCGATCGTCATGAACCAGGTCCGCACTGGATTGAAGGCCCGCGACATCGCCACCCGGGCAGCGTTCGAAAACGCCATTGCGGGTGTGGCGGCAACCGGGGGATCGACCAACGCGGTGCTCCACCTGCTGGCCATGGCGCGCGAAGCGGGCGTTCCGCTTGCGATTGGCGATTTTCAAACCATCAGCAACCGCACCCCGCTGCTGGTCGATTTGAAGCCGGGCGGACGTTTCGTGGCTGTGGATGTGGATAAGGCGGGCGGCATTCCCGTGATCTCCAAGCGTCTGATGGACGGCGGTTACGTGGATGCTTCCACTATCACCTGCACCGGAAAGACCTTCGGAGAAGAGGCCTCTGCCGCGGTGGAGACGCCCGGGCAGGAAGTCATCCGCCCTTTGGATAAGCCGCTCAAGCCGAGCGGGGGCCTGGTGATTCTGCGCGGCAGCCTCGCTCCGGAAGGCTGCGTAATCAAGGTCGCGGGCTACGACAAGACCACGCACCGCGGTCCGGCGCGCGTATTCGGCAGGGAAGAGGACGCCATGGCCGCGGTGACGCGCGGAGACATCCGTGCCGGTGACGTGGTCGTGATTCGCTACGAAGGTCCGCGCGGAGGTCCGGGCATGCGCGAGATGCTCGGCGTAACGGGCGCCATTGTAGGCGCGGGATTTTCCGACAGCGTGGCTCTGGTCACGGACGGCCGCTTCAGCGGCGCCACGCGCGGCTTCATGATCGCGCACGTCGCGCCCGAAGCGGCTTGCGGCGGACCGATCGCGGCGGTGGCCGAAGGCGACATGATCGGCATCGACGTGAAGTCGGGATCCATCGAGCTGGAGATTCCGGCCGAAACTCTGCGCCAGCGGCTGAGCCTGTGGAAGGCTCCCGAGCCCCGCTACCGCACAGGCGTCTTCGCGAAGTACTGCGCCTTGGTGGGATCTGCGTCGGAAGGCGCGGTGACCTCGGTGGCGAGCCAGGCTGAAGTCGCAACGCGCTGAGGACCCCACCGTTTGCGATTGCTCTTCATCGGCGATATCTTCGGCGCGCCTGGGCGCCGGATTGTGGCCGACCACTGCCGGGACATTGTAGCGGTGCAGGGCATCGACCTGGTGATTGCCAACGTGGAGAACGCGGCCGGGGGATTCGGCATTACCCCCGCGCTTGCCGAAGAGATTCTGGCATCGGGGGTGGATGTGATGACCTCCGGCAATCACATCTGGGACAAGAAAGAGATCCTGGACTATCTGGACCGCCAGCCGAAGCTGCTGCGCCCGGCCAACTACCCCGGCGATTCCCCGGGTAATGGCTGGATCGTAACGCAGGCTCGCAACGGCGCCGCCTGCGCGATCATCAACCTTCAGGGCCGCAGCCACATGCTGCCCATCGATTGCCCGTTTCGCAAAGCGGATGAAATTCTCGCCGCGTTGCCGCGGGAAATCGTCGTGCGCTTCGTCGACTTTCATGCCGAGCTGACGAGCGAGAAGACGGCCATGGGCTGGCATCTCGACGGCCGCGTCAGTGCGGTGATTGGAACTCACACCCATGTTCCGACGGCCGACACCCGCGTGCTGCCAGGGGGCACTGCCTACCAGAGCGACGTCGGGATGACCGGTCCGTACGACTCGGTGATCGGCGTCGAAAAGCAGATCATTTTGCAGCGCTTTCTTACCGGGCTGCCGGTGCGCATGGAAGCAGCCAAAGGAAAGCCGGAGCTGCATTCGGTCATCGTCGACGTGGATGAGAATACCGGCAAGGCTGTCGCCATTCGCCGCCACACGATTCAAGGCGACTGACTCGCCGGCGTAAATTTCGCCGCCCGCATCATTAATGAACTTTAATCGTACGAAGTCAGGTAGACGATTGACCCTTCCGCAGACCCCGTTATACGCTTGGCGGCAGCAGGGTCTCTTTTCGTCTCGAGGTTCATTATGAAGGCCATCCGTCAACTGTTCGTCTGGATTCTTGGGGCTGCTTTGTCCGCGGTTCCAGCCGTTGCACAGACCACGTTCGCCAGTATCACCGGAACAATCACGGATTCGGGCGGCGCGGTCATTCCCAACGTCACCGTCGAGGCGACGCACGTAGCCAGCAACTACAAATACACCGTGGCTTCCAACGAAGCCGGCGCCTACACACTGGCGCAGCTCCGCGAGGGCGAGTACGTCCTGCGGGCCGTGTCGTCCGGGTTTCAGGAGTTCGTTGTTCAGGGCATCCAGCTCGTCTCGCGCGACCAGCGCCGGATTGACGTTCAGTTGCAGGTCGGCGCTGTGGAAACGCGCATTGAGGTTTCGACGGGGGCGACGCTGATCGAGACCGAGACGGCGCGCATCGGCGACACCAAGGGCGCGGACATGCTGAAGTCTCTGCCGCTCAACTCCCGTTCGCTGTACAACTTCCTCGGCTTGACTCCGGGAGTGGTGGCGGCGGGGGACGGCATTGCCTCGCGCCGCTTTGCCGGAAGCCGCCTCAATCAGTCCGAGCAGTCGATCGACGGAATCACCGTAAGTAACGGCTTTGACGGCACGCAGATTTCACCGCTGGTGAGCTACATCGAGAGCTTTCAGGAAGTGCGGGTTGACATGGCCAACAATACGGCCGATATCGGCAGCGTCGGCCAGGTGACGGTCATTTCGAAGAGTGGCTCGAACGATTTTCACGGCAACGTGTTCGACTACTATTCCACGCCGTGGTTCCGCGCCCGCGACCCGTTCGCGGCGCAGCGCGGCACCGGCATCACCCACACGCCGGGCGTTTCGGCGGGCGGTCCGATTCTGATTCCGGGTCTCTATGACGGCCGCAACCGCAGTTTCTTCTTCGGGTCGTTTGAAACCTCTCGCGGCAGCCAGGTGCTGCAACTGCTAAATCCCACCGTGCCGCTGCCGTCGTGGCGGGCGGGAAATTTCTCCGGCGAAACGGCGGTGTTGCGCGACCCCTTCGCCGGCGGCGCTCCTTTCGCGGGCAATATCATTCCCGCGTCCCGGATCAACCCGGTAAGCCAGCGCTATCAGGACCGCTTCTATCCGCTCCCCAACTTCGGCGACAGCACACGCCTTGCGGCCCAGAATTACCGCGAACAGATCACCCGCGACTTCAATCCCAACACCTACTACACAACCCGGATCGACCACCGCTTCAGCGATAAGAGCTTTTTGTTCGGCCGCTGGACCTGGAACCGGTCCCACAGCCGGGAGTACGAGAGCAACCTGCCTACCGTCGGCATTCGCTGGCAAACGCGCGACACTCGTGCTCTCAACCTGTCTTATACCCACACGATCTCGTCGAACCTGATCTCGGAGACGCGCTGGGGCTATGCCTATAACGACAATCCGCGCAATGGACCCCTTGTGGGTCAAGAGGTGATCAGTCAACTGGGCATCACCGGCCTGGTTCCCGACCTGCCGGACATCAACGGCCTGCTGGATGTCAGTTGGGTAGGCGTCGGGCTGACGCGCGTGCAGCAGACGCCGTGGCGCCATCCGGGTTTCAAGAACCACTTCCAGCAGATTCAGGAGCACCTCAACTGGTACCGCGGCAAGCACGCTCTCAAGACCGGCTTTCAGGTCAGCCGCGTCAATTTCCAGGATCAGAACGCCAATGACGCTCTGTTCGGCCGGGTTAACTTCTCCAACCGGTTCACAGGCCATGCGTATGGAGACTTCCTGCTCGGGGCGCCGACGAACATGAACCGTGCGTTTCCGCCCCTTCTGATCGATGAGTCGCGGTGGTCGTACGAGTTCTTTGCCACCGACGACTGGAAAGTGACGCCGACCCTCACGATGAACCTGGGCGTGCGCTACGAACTGAAGCCGGGCTATACGGAGCGTAACGGGCGTCTTGCCATCTTCGACATCGGCTCCGGGCGCATTGTCGTGCCGGATGGATCGCTCGGGCGCGTGAGCCCGCTGGTGCCGGCGGGATACGTGGATATCGTGGAGGCCAGCCAGGCCGGGTATTCGTCCAGCCGGCTGATGGACCTCGACAAGAATAATCTCGCGCCGCGGATCGGTATCGCATGGCGGCCCTTGGGTCCCAACACAGTGATTCGAGCGGGGTACGGCTTCTTCTACGATGTAGTGGTGCGGGCGCCGTCGGCGGGTGGATCGCCGTTTGTCCTCAATGAGCCGCAGGCCACAAATCCAACCGGCGTCCCCGCCGTTGTCTTCCCTCGCATATTTCCGGATCAGGGAGGGCAATTGTCAACCATCGGGCTGCCGTCGGCCATCCGCAAGGATATCCGCGTGCCGTTCTCGATGCAGTACAACTTCACCATCGAGCACCAGCGTTGGAACACCGGCTTCCGCATGTCCTATATCGGAACCAACACGAGGCAGGGCGAGTGGGGGTACAACATCAACGCGCCACTGCCGAGCGACCAGCCGTTCGTCAGCAAGCCGCGCCTGTTCCCCCGCTATCCGGCGATCACATACATTTCGAACGGCGCCGGCCATCAGTACCATTCCTATACCGCCGAGATCGAGCGGCGGTGGCTGAACGGCTTCAGCTATCAGTGGTCGTGGGTGTGGGCGCGGGACATCGGAGATCTCGAGCGCGGCGCCTCTCCGGAGAACCCGTATGACCGGTCGCGTGAACGGGGCGTCTGGACGGACATCCCGACCCACCGCGTTACCGGCAACTTGATCTACGAGTTGCCGTTCGGGAAAGGAAAGCCTTTTCTGAATAGCATGGGCCGGGCGGCGAATCATGTTGTAGGCGGATGGGAGATCAGCGCCATCTACAGCTACTATTCCGGCCAGTTTCTAACACCGCTGTGGACCGGTCCGGACCCGGTGGGCATCACCTTCACGTCCAGCACGACCGCTCCGACGGTCACGCTGCGTCCCGACCATCTGCGCAACGGCAATCTGCAGAGCGGCGCGCAATCCACGGGGCGCTGGTTCGACGCGTCCGCCTTCGCGCCCCCGCAGCGCGGTTCGTTCGGCACCTCGGCGCGCGGCGTCATCGTGGGACCCGATTCGAACATTGTGCATTTCGGCCTGGTGAAGTACATCCACCTTACGGAGAGGTTGCGGGCGCGAGCCGAACTGACGGCCACCAACGCATTCAACCACCCAAACTACAGCCTTCCCAACATGAACATCAGCAACCCGGATAGCGTCGGCGTGATCAGCGACGTGGGTGATACTTCGGGGTTGGACTCCTCCGGCGCCCGCAGCTTCCGCGCGGGCATCCGTCTCGAGTGGTAGCGCCCGGCAGGTATCACGCCACGGCTCACTCCCACTCGATGGTGGCGGGAGGCTTGTGGGTGAGGTCGTAGAGGACGGCGCAGACACCCGCGATTTCGAGAAGCTCCGCGGCCAATCGCCGGAGGAGCGGCTCCTCCATGAGGACCGATTGGGCGGTCATGCCGTCCACCGAGTCGATAGGCCGCAGGACCACGGAATCCGGGGCGTCCGCGCTGCCCAGCGGGATGAGCACTACGGGAAACTGCCACACGTTCCGGTCGAAGCCGGCTGCATGACTCATCCGCCGCACGATCGCATCGGCGCTTCGCAGGCGTGAAAGCCGCTCGGGCGAGAGGGCGGAGGCGTGAACGCTCATCGCGTTCAGAGGCGCCCGCGCGCCAACCAGCGCCACTATGCGATTGATGCCGCGTACGCGGTTGATGGTCTCCGTGGCCCATTCGCGCAAGCGGGAATCCGGGGAGGGGAAGCGCTCCACCGCCAGGATGGGCGCGTAGCTGCGTGAGTCGCCCTGTACTCCCACCGAACGGATTGGCACCTGGAAGCCATCCTCAACGGCAACGACGGGCTCGTTCCGTTCGGCGCAGAGGCAGCGTATGGCCAGACCGGGTCCCGGGAAGGGATGGCGGTCGAGCAGATCCGCCGGAAGATCGAGCTGCCTGCCGATCTTGCGCACCTCGTCCTTGTAGAAGGAATGGAGCGGCTCGACGATCCGCCCGGCCTGAATCAGCTCCTGCACGCCGGCAACGCGATTGTGGTGAGTTTTGATGAGGGCGGCCTTCTCCGTGCCGCCCGACTCGATGGTGTCCGGATAGATGGTGCCCTGGCCCAGAATCCAATGCCCGTCGAGCAGGTGGCGCGTCTCGATGATGCGCTCCTGCACGCGCAGGAATTGCTCGCCAATGACGATGCGCTTCCGTTCGGGATCGCCGATGCCGGCCAGCGCGCCAAGAAATTCCCGCTGGGCCGGCTCGATGGCGACCACGCCCGCGCCCAGCCTCTCGAACACTCCGCGAACGAATTCCGTCTCGCCTTCGCGCATGAGGCCGGTGTCTACGTATACGCCGCGCACCCGCTTGGGACCGAGCGCCCGGAGGCAAAGCGTGAAAGCCACCGTGGAATCGACGCCGCCGCTCACGAAGAAGAACACGTTGCGGTCCCCGGCCACCCTTCGAATTTCCTCCTCGATCGCGGGGATGCGATGCTCGGGGTCCCAGTCCTTCTCGCAGTCGCAAACGCCGAATAGGAAATTGCTCAGAATCTCCGTGCCATGAGCGGTGTGGACAACCTCGGGGTGAAATTGGATGCCGTAGAGTTTCCGTTGAGGTTCGGCCATGGCTGCCACGGGGCAGGTATCGGTTTTGCCAAGAACGGCAAATCCCGGCGGAACGGCTATTACGGTGTCGCGATGGCTCATCCAGATGCGCTCGCGCTCCGAAAGACCTGCGAACAGCGGCGCTTCGGAGCAATTGATCTCAAGCGTTGCCATTCCGAATTCACCCTTGTCGCCGGGTTGGACCGAGCCGCCCAGAAGATGCGCCATGAGGTGCAGACCATAGCAAATGCCGAGCACGGGGCTATCGGCGCCGAAGATAGCGGGATCGACATGCGGGCTTCCGGGATCGTAGACGCTGCTCGGTCCGCCCGAAAGAATCACGCCCTTACGCCCCTTCAGCCGGTCGGCGGCCGTTTCACAGGGAAGCACTTCCGCCGAGACGCCTAGCTCGCGCACTTTGCGGGCGATCAGGTGGCAGTACTGGCCTCCACTGTCCAGAACCGTAATCTGGGGGACGAAAGCGGACGCGGATTCATTCATAAAAGGCGATCGCCGCGCGAAGCTCGAAATTTTTCGCGATGGTTCGGAACATCACAGAGAACTGGATGGCGGCTGGTATAAACTGTACGTGCAAGCGTAGGGTGGGTTGCCCTTTGGCTGGCTATAAAGGGTTAAACCTCTCTTACCGCCGAGAGTGCCCGGGACGCAGGCAGGCGCCTCCGGGCACTCTTTTTATTTTCCCATCCGTTGAACGATGATGCGCTTGGCCGTCTCCTGGAGCGCACGTGCCCGGGGAAGGGCGTCAATCGCCTTCTCCACCATCGGATCCGTTTCAATCTCCATCCGCCGCGCCTCATCCACGCTGAAACCGGTGATATACATTTCGCGCTTCACTTGCGCCTTGATCCAGTCGTGAACTTCGGCGTATTCGGCTTCGGTGAACTGGAAGTTCTCCTTCAGCAGAAAGGCGTGAAATTCGTTCAGAACTGTCTCGTCCGGGTCCCAATTCTTGGGCAGTTTCAAGTTGGGTCTGGTGCCGAAGTAGCGCCTGGTGAAGTTGAAGAAGGCGAACTTGCGCATCAGGTCCGTCTGGAAGCGGTTGAACTTCTCCGGCACGAACTTTTCGTCCGGAGCTATGCCGCCGCCGCCGTAGACCGTCCGTCCGCTGTCGGTCATCTTCACATCCATCGGGTTCTTCGCATCGAGATCCTTGCGGTAGTAGTAGTCGAAGAAGGACGTGTTCGTGTAGTCGCGCTGGATCAAACGTCCGCTAGGCGTGTAATAACGGGCGGTGGTCAGTGCGAGGCCGGTATTCTCCGCCAGAGGATAGACAGTCTGCACCAGACCCTTGCCGAACGTATTCTCGCCCAGAATCAGGCCCCGGTCGTGATCCTGCAAAGCGCCCGCGACAATTTCGGCCGCCGAAGCCGAGTACCGGTTCACCAGAACCACGATGGGATAGTCGTGGCCTTTGTTGCCGTTGCGGGCCACGTACGGCTTCTCCGCCGACGCTCTCCCGCGGTGGGAGACGATGTTCTGGCCCTTGTGCAAAAAGCGGTCGGCCACCGCGACGCCCTCGTTGAGCAAACCGCCGGGATTGAGACGCAGATCGAGGATCAATCCTTTGACATTGTTCTCGCCCAGCCGGCTCAAATTCTCATCCACTTCGCGGGATGTCGTCTCATTGAACGATTCAATGTCCAGATAGGCGATTCCGGGGCGAAGCCAGAAGGCATCCTGAACGCTCTTGCGGGAAATCTCGTCGCGGATCACGTTGAAAACCAGCGGCTTCTCGCTGCCTTCCCGCCGGATTTTGATCTGAACCTGGGTTCCGCGCGGGCCTTTCAGCAAATCGGCGACTTCCGTGGTGTTCAGGTTGTCGGTCGGTTTGTCGTTCACTTCCACGATCACGTCGCCCGGCCGGATTCCAGCCTTATATGCAGGCATGCCCGTGAACGGGGCGATCACGATGGTCTTGCCGTTGCGGGGAGCCACGGTCATTCCAACCCCGTAGTAGTGCCCTTTCTGGTCTTCCCTCAAAACCTGAAAATCCCGTGGATCGAAGAAATTGGAATGGGGATCAAGCGTCCGGAGCATGCCCGGGATGGCGCCCTTATACACGGATTTATCCGGATCGACCGGGTCCGCGAAATTTTCCTCCACCAGGCTGTAAACCTTGGTAAATGTCTTGATACTGTTGTCGATATCGTCTTTGCTCGCCGCGGAGGCCACTTCGACGCGTGGCCCGTAAATCCCTCCGAGCATGGAGCAGATTGCAACTACTAACGGTACAAAAAGAAAAGAACGCCGCTTATGGGCCATCCAGAGAATCCTTCCTTCTATTCAGTATAAACTCTAAACCGGCAATCATCGCCCGGACCTTAATTCAGGTAAACCATTTCGTTAGAGGACAGCAGCACGCGGCAGAAGCTCTGCCAGGCGAAAATCCGCTGGTCCGCCTGCCCTCCGGCCAGTTTCGCCACGAACGCCAGACCGTCCGCGATCTCCTCCGCTTCGGGATGGCGCGAATAAATTGTCAGGTATGCGCGCTCGATACGGGCGCCGTCGCTCACCGTGTCATCCTCCAGCAGGCGGGCCGCAATGCCCCGGGCACGCTCGGCGGCGAAGCGGCTGTTCATCATAAACAGCGCCTGCGGAGCGATATTAGTGCTCGCGCGCGCCTCCAGCGCGGACGTGGCATCCCCGAAATCGAAAAGATTCAGCAGCAACGGCATGCTGCCTCGCCGCAGCGGCAGGTAGACGGTCCGTCTTCGGTTCTCTTCCGGATTCACCACCGGCCGCTTTTTCTTCGGGTCCTGGCTGGCGAGCAGGTTGCCGCCCATGGTGAGATCCAACGAGCCGTCCAGGAAGAGGAAGCTGTCGCGGATCTCCTCAATGGTCATGCGCCGGCGGTTGAACCGGGACCAGAGACGGTTCGCGGGATCGGCCTCTCGCGCTTCCGGCGCCGCATGAGTGCTCATCTGGTAGGCGCTCGAAAGCATCAGCGCCCGGTGCATGGCTTTAATCGACCAGTTCCGCTCCACGAAGCTTCGCGCCAGGTAGTCGAGAAGCTCGGGATGCGTCGGACGCTCGCCCATAATTCCCCAGTTATTGGGAGTGCGGACCAGCCCCTCCCCGAAGTGCCATTGCCAGATCCGGTTGACCATCACCCGCGAGGTGAGCGGATTGTCCGGATTCGCGATCCAGCGCGCCAGCTCCAGCCGCCCGCTGCCCTGCTCAATCGGGTTCTGCACTTCGCCTGCCAGGACCAGCGGAAACCGTTTTGGCGCAGGCTGGCCGGGGTTGTGATGGTCGCCTCTAAGAAAAACCTTCTGGTCAACCATGTCGCCCTCGGTAACGGCCGAAGCCATGGGCGGTTCGGGAGGAACTGCGTCCTCCAATTCTTTGAGCCGGGCGCGCGCTTCGGTCAGCCGTGAGATTGCGCCTTCATCGAAGGCGAACGGACCGCCTTCGAACGAAGCTTCGGCGAAGAAGGGATCCTTGTCCGCGTCGAACTTGGGCTTTGCACGAGGTTCGATCTCCTTCTCAACGTCGCCCGCGGCGGCCTTGCGCCAGTTGGCGAGTTGGGTGGTCCACTCTTTGACGCGGTCGCGATAGCGGTTCGCGTACTCGCAGGCGATGTATTCGATCGTAGACTCCGTAGCCGAGCGAAAGCGTTCCAGGTGCGGCTTCGCACTATCGGCCGGCGTGAGGTGCGTCACCCATTTCCGCAGCACAGCCTGGTCAAGCCCGGCGGGAATTTGTCCGCCGTGGAGGGTCTTCCATGCGGCAACCAAATATTCCGTTGTCTTGGCATGCAGAGGCTCCTGGAAACGCGTGGCTTCCTCCGCAACCGCCTTCTCGACTTCGAGTTGCTCCAGCCGGAACTTCTTTCGTGCCGCGAGGAATCGATGGTATTCTTCCTTCGGCTGGAGCGGAGCGTAATAGATGTGGGAAACAGAGCCGGGACGGCCCAGATCGACGAAGTTTTTGGTGCTGGCAAAGATACCCGCGAGCGAGTAATAGTCGCGGGTCAGGATGGGGTCGAATTTGTGGTCGTGACAGCGGGCGCAGGCGACGCTCAGGCCCAGAAAGGCCTTCGAAGTGACGTCGATCTGCTCGTCCACCACGTCGTAGATCATCTTCACGCGGTCCTGCTGGGCGAGAGGTTTCGGGCCAAGCGCCAGAAAGCCGGTGGCGATGATCGCATCGGCGTCCACCTTGTCCGGCTTCTCGGGAGGCAGCAGGTCCCCGGCGAGTTGCTCCACGATAAAGCGGTCGTACGGAAGATCGCGGTTGAAGGCCGAGATCGCGTAATCGCGATAGCGCCAGGCGTGCGGGTAGACGTGATCTTCGTCCATCCCGGTGGAGTCGGCGTAACGCGCTACGTCCAGCCAATGCCGGCCCCAGCGCTCGCCGTATCGCGGAGAAGCGAGCAGCCGGTCCACCACGCGCGCGAACGCGTCCGGCGAACGGTCGGCCAGAAATTCTTCAATCTCGTTCGATGTGGGCGGAAGTCCCGTGAGATCGTAGGTCGCGCGCCGGAGCAGCGTCAGCTTCGGGACCGGCCCGGCGGGCTTCAAGCCTTTCGCTTCGAGCTTCGCCAGGATGAAACGGTCGATCGGGCTCTTCACCCACGCCGTGTTCCTCACTTGGGGCGGGTGTACGTCCCGCACGGGCTGAAACGCCCAGTGCTCTTTTTGCTCTTTCGGAAATCCTTTGAAATCATTCTCCGGAAGCAGGACGGTGGCAGTCCCGGCTTCCGGCCAGGGCGCACGGCGCATCATCCACTCGCGCAGATCCGTGATCTGCTGCTCCGGCAGCTTGCCGGACGGCGGCATCTTCACCTTGTCCTGGTAGCCGATCGCCTTCAGCAGCCGGCTGGATTCCGGGGCGTTCTCATCCAGCACAGGACCGGCGTCGCCGCCCTTGCGGAACCCGGCGGCGGTCGAGAGGTCGAGCCCCGCCATCTTCGTCTTTGCGCCGTGGCAGCTTTGGCACTGGGTGGCGAGCACGGGCCGGATTCTGGTTTCGAAGAACTCGGCGTCGCTGGCCGCGTGAAGCGGCAGCGCAAGGCCCGCGAGCAGCGGGGACAGGTACAGCAGCCGGGCTTTCATGTCAGGCCCATGTCAGGCAATGATCTTGTGCGCGACCTGGCCCGCGACATCGGTGAGGCGGAAGTTGCGGCCGCCATGGGGATGGGTCAGTTTCTCGTGGTCCAGGCCCATCAGGTGCAGAACGGTCGCGTGGAGATCGTGGAGGTGCATCCGATCCTCCACGGCATGGTAGCCAAACTCGTCGGTGGCGCCGTAAATGAAGCCCGGTTTCACGCCCGCGCCGGCCATCCACATGGTGTACCCGTAGGGGTTGTGATCCCGTCCGTCGGCGCCTTGCGCCCAGGGCGTGCGGCCGAACTCGCCGCCCCAGATCACCAGGGTGTCGCGCAGCAGCCCGCGGGACTTCAGATCCTTCAGCAGTCCGGCGATGGGTTTGTCCACTTCGCGCGCGTTGCTATTATGCAGGCGGACCAGCTCGCTGTGCTGATCCCATTTGTAGCTGTGCCAGCATTGCACCATGCGCACGCCGCGTTCGGAGAGACGGCGGGCCAGCAGGCACTGCCAGCCGAAGTCGTGCGTCTCGGCCTGGTCGAGGCCGTAGAGCTTCTTCGTGGCTTCGGATTCTTTGTCCACGTCGAAGGCCTCCGGCGCTTCGGCCTGCATGCGGAACGCCAGCTCGAAGGCTCCTATGCGCGCTTCCAGCTCCGGATCGTTCTCGTTGCGTTCGGCATGCCGGCGATTCAACTATACCGAGCTGTATTCGTTCTACTTCCAGGACGATTGGAAGGTTGCTTCGCGGCTCACGCTGAATCTCGGCGTGAGGTATGAATACGCGACGCCATGGCGCGAGAAGCTCAACCGGTTTACTATCGTCGATTTCGACGATCCGCGCGGACGTCTTCTGCTGGCCGGCACGTCCCAGGCGTTCGTTCCCGGGCAGGGCATTGTAGACGCTGGCAGAGCTATCAGCGAGACCATCGTCGATCCGGACCGCAACAATTGGGCGCCGCGGGTGGGGCTCGCGTACCGGCCAACGGGCAGGACGGTCGTTCGAGCGGGATTCGGAATGTTTTACGACATCCAGGAAGGGAACGAAGCGCAGTTTCTTCGCAACAACGCCCCGTTCTTCTTCGTGCAGAACTACAACTCGGACCCCCTGATTCCCGCGCTGCACCTCGATACATTATTTCCGTCGCGAGTGAACCTTCCGTCGGGAACCATCCAGCCGTTCACTATATCCACAGCGCGCACTCCGTACGTGCTGCAGTGGAACTTCAATGTCGAACGGGAAATCGCGCGGAACCTGCTTTGGGAAGTGGGATACGTGGGCTCGAAGGGCACTCACTTGCTCCGCCGGACGAATTTCCAGCAATGGGAGGGCATTCTCGTCCAGGATCCGGCGAATCCAACGCCGCTCAGCCAGCGCGTGAGGTTCCCGAATTTCAGCCCGACCGTTATTATCGGCACCGAGAATGGCGGCTCGTCTACGTTCCACGGTTTGATCACGAAGCTGGAACGGCGCTTTTCCTCAGGGCTTTCGTTCCTGGCCTCCTACACTTACTCGAAAGCGATCGACGATGCCCACAGCTCTTCGAACTTCACCGGAACGCCCTCGAATGCGCAGTGCCGCTGCGATCTGCGCGGTAACAAGGGGCCGTCCGCATTCGACATTACCCATCGCTTCATCGTGAGCTTCGGTTACGAGCTTCCATTCGGCGCCGGGAAGCCCTGGATGAACACGCCGGGCGCGGCAAACAAAGTATTCGGTGGATGGCAGATTAACGGCATCGCATCGAGCCAGAGCGGGCCTCCGTTTCAGATCAACACGCAGGGCGACAACGCGAACATCGGGACCGGCGCCGGGAGCGGGAACAATCAGCGCCCGAACCTCATAGGCGATCAGTATGGCGGTATCGATCGCGGCGCGGACATCCGAGGGAGAGGCGTCGATCCGGGCACCTACTATTTCAACCGACCCGCGTACACGATGCCGGAGCTGTTCAGGCTGGGCAATCTCGGCAAGAACACGCTGCGCGGTCCCGGCGCGACTTCGTGGGATCTCTCGCTGTTCAAGAACACCGCGATCACGGAGCGTATCGGGACCCAATTCCGCGCGGAGTTTTTCAACGCGTTCAACCAGACCGCGTTCGGGATACCGGGAACGCTGGTCGGCACTCCGACCTTCGGTGTGATCACGGGCGCTTCCGGCGGCCGTGTAATCCAGTTCGGCTTGAAGGTGCTGTTCTGAGATTCGCTATTCAGTTCGCAACGCACTCATAGGGTCCACGGAAGCCGCACGTCGGCTTGGCAAGCTCGGCAACGCCACATCGGCAACGCCACCTGTTCTACTTCTCCTGTTCGTAGTTCGTAGTTTCCTGTTCGTAGTTTCCTGTCGTAGTTTCCTGTTGCGCGTTTTTGATAATGTCCCCTTGAGCGTTCATTAGAAATGTCCC
>JBBDWK010000072.1:0-20139 GCA_040902885.1 Bryobacteraceae bacterium
GTGTGGGACCTGGAGACCGGCCGCGAACTGCGCACCCTGGAAGGCCATTCTCATCGGGTCACTGGCGTGGCGGTGACGCCGGACAGCAAGCGCGCGGTTTCCGCGTCTGAGGACAACACGCTGAAGGTGTGGGACCTGGAGACCGGCCGCGAACTGCGCACCCTGGAAGGCCATTCTCATCAGGTCACTGGCGTGGCGGTGACGCCGGACGGCAAGCGGGCGGTTTCCGCGTCTGAGGACAAAACGCTCAAGCTGTGGGACCTGGACACCGGCCTGGTCATCGCCACATTTTATTGCGACGCGTCCGCGCTGTGCTGCGTGTTTATCGATGAGCGGCGCATCGTTGCCGGCGACGCAGGCGGCCGCGTGTATATCCTCTCGCTGGAGGAGGAAGCTTTACAGAACAGCGCAGGCAGTAACGATTAAACTCCACCGGATACGCCGCGCGGCTTAAAGTTGGTCGGAAGCGGCTTCCGCACGGACCCGCTTGCGGTATCTTGATGTTGATGACACGACGCACCGCATTGCAGACTATCGCCGCAACGCTGGCAGCGGGGCAAACATCGTCCCGCGCGGAGTTTCAGATTACGTGCATGACGATTCCCTTCCAGCAGTTCTCATTCGAGCGCGGAGTCAAAGGCGTGGCCGCCGCTGGCTTCCGCTACATCGCGTGGGGGCCCAATCAGACGGATACGGCCAAACGGCGCGCCGAAACGATCGCCCTGGACGCGCCCCCTGGCCGTGCCCGGGAGCTGCTGCGTATTTGCCGGGATGCCGGTCTCGAAACCGTCCTGATGTTTGCGTCCTTTTATCCGGAGAATCCGGGCGCTACGGCTGCGTACAAGAAAAGGATCGATCAAGCGCAGGACGCAGGCATTCCCAATCTGCTGGCATTCGGTTCCCCGAAGTCCACCGCCGAACACCGCGAGGCCTTCCTTCGCACGCTGCGGGAGATCGCCGATCACGCACGGCAGGCGAAGGTCGCCATCGCCGTGAAGCAGCACGGCGGTGTCACGGCAAATGGCGCGCTGACCGCGTCCGTTGTCCGCGAGGCGAATCATCCGAGCGTCGTCGTCTTCTACGACGCGGGCAACACCTGGTGGTATGACAATACCGACGCCAACGCCGATTTTGCGAAATGCGCTCCCATGACTCGCGGCTTCGCGATCAAAGATTTTCGCGCTTTCGATGGGCGGCGGGCCGCCTGCGGTGCGGGCTATGGGCAAACAGATCACTACGCGATGCTGGGGTCCGTCGTTAACAACGGCGGACAGATCCCGCTTTGCTGCGAAAATATTTCGGAACCATTCGTCCCCCGGCCGGACTCGCCGGAAGCGGTCGAATCGCTCGCTCGGCGATCGAAGGAATTCCTCGATACAGTGGTCCGCGGCATTACTTTCGTGCCGAAAGGATGAGACGTGCGGGGATGCGTCCCTCCACCTACGACGTGAAGCGAAGGCAGAGAGAGAGCTGACAGACATAGAATCAAACCATGGCTTCGGGCCCGCCGCCGCTCACCGAAAAGGAATACTGGCGAGACTATGACATCATCCGCAACGGTGTGGCCGCCGCGATGGTGAGTTGCTACACCCATCGAACAATCAATCGCATTGCTGCGAGCGATCGTAAGATCGCCCAGAAGCTGAATCGAACGCCGGATTTTTGGCGAATTACATCCTTTAGCCTACACTCCACTCTATTCATTGTTTTGGCGCGCCTTCTCGAACATGACGACAAGGTTCACTCTGTTCACCAGCTTCTCAACGCGACGATAGGCCACCCGGAGTTCTTCAGTAAGCAAGCGCTCCGGGCACGGAAGCTCAGCAACCCAGGCACTGAGCCAAACCCGCCGTGGCTGGATGAGTATGTTCAAAATGCATGGGAGCCAAGCACACTGGACTTGCGGGCGCTAAAGAAAGCTCTCGCTCCTCACAAGGCGAAATTCGACGACATCTACAGGCCGATCCGCCACCAGATCGCGCACACCATCTTCAAGGACGAGCACTCAATCTCTGCTCTCTACAGCAAGACATTGAAGACGGACATCGACGAGATCCTCTGCTTCCTTTACAACCTGATAGGGGCAATCTGGGAAATTGGTTTCAACGCGCGGCCGCCGGATCTGAATGGCGATAAGCATGGATATGCCCAGCGCGTCGCCGAGATTAGCAAAGACACTGAGACGCTGCTTCGCTCACTTGGATAGCGTACAGAAGGAGGCCGGTGCACGAGTGATGCGGAAATCGCTCAAGTCGCTGCTCACCCGCCGGTTATCACGGTGGCTTGAATCGCTTCTCCAGTTGATGGTCAAGAAGAACGGCAACCCTGCTCGAACCTGTCACAGACGCGGAATTGGTCCGCACTGCCGAGCGCTCCCCTGGTCCGCGGCACGACCCCCTGGTCGGGCCTCTCCGGTTACAGCGAAAGCCGAACAAGGACGTCCGGCGCGGCCCAGGGGGACCGGCCACAAGCGTTAACTGAAGATTCCAACTTCGGAACTTTGAGCTGGCCCACCCCACCTGCTGACGAAGATAACCAAAACAGTCCCGCCAGGTAGACGTGTCGTTTTCGAGGCATTTGATTACTACAGCCTGACGCAGCCTAAAACGAGCACCTTGTGTGAGCCTCGCCGGCTAACGGCCAGGCGAACCGGAAAGCCGTTGTTTGGCACGTCCGGTTGAGCGACGTGTTAGGCGTGCAGTGGTCGCTGCAACCTCCAGAAGCCCCCGCAGTGCCTCATTGACCGCCACATCATTTGGGAATGCTTTGGCAACCTCGGGTTCAAGTACGACGACGTTCGTTTCTGCCGCGACCCGTGCGGCGTACTTTCCACGCACGAGATCGCCAAAGTCCGAGCGCTTGTACTCCGATCGAAGCTCGTCAATCGCCTTCCGCTTGGCCTTCTTCATAAATCCGCCGTTCCTTCCTCGTCGCCAGACGAGCACTGATGATGCGAATGTTATCACCTTCCTCCGTGTGAGCCACTACCAAAAGGCGGCTCCGGCCCGAAATGCCAAAGGTCACGAAACGCCACTCCCCGACGGAATGGTCTGGGTCGGAGCCCGTAGCCGAGAGCTCATCGCGGAAGACGGTGGAGGCCTCCTCAAAGGACACGCCATGCTTCTTGAAATTGGCGCGTGCCTTCTTCGCATCCCAAGAGAATCTCAAGGAGCCATTGTACTCACCGAAGGCCTTCCACCGGGCATGTGCGACAATCGGAAAGGCTCGTTGGCTTCATCGTAGCCAAGCAAGCGGTTGGGGGAAGAAATCCCGTCTCGGATGCTGGAAGGAGAACGCAGGTTCCAGCCTTTTTGCCGAACAAAGCCAATTTGGGGGTTCGCTCTCTGAAATCTGGCGTTTAGGTCCCTAATACGACCGTTCGGGTCCTGATTTCTCCCATTCGGCGCGGAGGGCTTTGGCCTCCCCGCCGCCTTTCCGTTATATTGGGGGAATCAGGACGTATCTGGTCGCCATTTAATCCCTTGACTTCATTGGACATTTGGCTTTACACTGAATATGCGATCAAATGAGTCCTAGATCTTTTAGATGCTAAAGCTAAGCAAGAAAGCGGATTACGGCCTGATCGCCTTGAAGCATCTGGCGGCCGCCAGCAACGGCGGCAGTTGCAGCGCCAAGGAGATCGCGGACGCCTATGGTATTCCATCGCCGCTGCTGGCAAAAATTTTGCAGAAGCTCACCCGGGCGGGCCTGTTGCGGTCCCTCGCCGGGACCAACGGCGGCTACCGACTGGCGCGTCCTCCGGCCAGCATCAGCGCGCTCGAGGTGATCCGGACCATCGACGGTCCTATCATTCTGACGGCGTGCTTTACGGCACATGGTCAGTGCGACCAGTCGGTCAAATGCAGCGTCCGCGAGCCCTTGCGAAAGGTGCATGAGGGAATTTTGAAGCTGCTGGATTCGATTACGATTTCGGAGATGTCCAAAACGGACGAGCCTGAGCCGCGGGCCGCGCACGAATGTTCGAGCGCGCTCGGGGAGCCGGCCGGGACATTGCATGTTCTCTAAGGGAATGAGATGAAGACGCCAATTTATTTCGATAACCACGCCACAACGCCAATGGACCCGCGGGTCCTGCAAGCCATGCTGCCCTACTTCAGCGAGAAGTTCGGGAATGCGGCAAGCCGGAACCACGCCTTTGGCTGGGAAGCGGAAAAGGCCGTGGATGATGCCCGCAAGAATATCGCCGATCTGATCGGCGCCAACCCCAAGGAAATTATCTTCACCAGCGGGGCCACCGAATCCAACAATCTGGCGATCAAGGGCGTGGCCGAGATGTATGCCGAAAAGGGCAACCACATCATCACCGCGGCGACCGAGCACAAAGCCGTTCTCGATACCTGCAAGAAGCTCGAAAAGCACGGCTGCCGGATCACGTATCTGCCGGTGAAGGCCGATGGTTTGGTGGATCTCGACATGCTGCGGTCGGCCATCTCGTCCGACACCATCCTCATTACGATCATGTACGCCAACAACGAGATTGGCGTGGTCCAGCCCATCGCCGAGATCGGCAAAATCGCCAGGGAACGCGGCGTGCTGTTCCATACGGACGGCGTCCAGGCGGTCGGCAAAGTCCCGGTGGACGTGATGAAAGACAACGTCGACCTGATGTCGATCACGGCGCACAAGATCTACGGCCCGAAGGGCGTGGGCGCCTTGTATGTCCGCCGGCGCAACCCGCGCGTGCAGATTACCTCCCAGATGGATGGCGGCGGGCACGAGCGCGGCATGCGCTCCGGCACTTTGAATGTCGCCGGAATCGTCGGTCTGGGCGAGGCTTGCGCCATTGCGAAACGGGAGATGGCGGAAGAGAGCCGGCGCCTGAGTTTCCTCCGCGACAAGCTGAAGGCCAGATTCGAAAGCGAACTGGACGAGATTTTCATCAACGGAACCATGGAGTCCCGGCTGCCTCACAACCTGAACATGAGCTTCGCGTATGTTGAGGGCGAGTCGCTGCTCATGGGCATTCACGACGTGGCCGTATCCAGCGGATCGGCCTGCACGTCGGCGACTCTCGAGCCCAGCTATGTGCTGAAGGCGCTCGGAGTCGGAGACGATTTGGCGCACACCTCCATCCGTTTCGGCCTCGGCCGCTTCAACACGGAAGAGGAAGTGGATTACGTGGCCAGCCGGGTGATTGAGGTCGTCCGGAAACTGCGCGACCTCTCGCCGCTCTACGAGATGGCCAAGGAAGGCGTGGATTTGAGCAAGGTGCAGTGGGCGGCCGAACCGGCGCACTAGCCGCAAGAGATTCTGAGGAGACACAATCAAATGGCATATTCGAACAAAGTTCTCGATCACTACAACAATCCGCGAAACGTCGGATCGATGGATAAGAGCGATCCCAGCGTTGGCACCGGCATGGTGGGCGCTCCCGAGTGCGGGGACGTCATGAAACTGCAAGTCAAGGTGGACGAGAGCACCGGCCTCATCGAGGACGCCAAGTTCAAGACCTTCGGCTGCGGCAGCGCCATCGCCAGCTCGTCCCTCGCCACGGAATGGCTGAAGGGCAAGACCGTGGACGAAGCGCTGAAGATCAAGAACACGGATATCGTGAACGAGCTCAGCCTGCCGCCGGTGAAGATTCACTGTTCGGTCCTGGCCGAGGACGCGATCCGGGCGGCCATCGGCGATTACAAGAAGAAGCAGACGAAGGTTCCGGTGGCCCAGGAGTCGAGCGTCGCCTGACGGCGGCGCGGAACGGAGAGCCAATGGAAATTCAAGTTACTCCGAAGGCCATTCAGAAGATCAAGCAGACGCTGGAGCGCGAGGGCGTTACCGGCGGCGGTCTTCGCCTCGGCGTTCTTGGCGGCGGCTGCTCCGGCCTCAGCTATCAGTTCAAGTTTGAGACCCGGGAGCGCGCCACCGATAAAATCTTCCACTTCGACGGCGTCAAGGTCCTGGTCGATCCCAAAAGCATGCTCTATTTGCACGGCATGACTCTCGACTACAAGGAGTCGCTGATGCAGAGCGGGTTCGTCTTCGAGAACCCGAACGCGACGAAGAGTTGTGGCTGCGGAACGTCCTTTGCGGCCTGACGCGTCGCTGCCGGAACTGGGGGCCGACTACTTCGAATTTCTCGGATTGGAGCGCCGGCTGAATCTTGACTCCTCGGAGATGGAGAGGCGCTTTTACGCTCTGAGCCGGCAGTTGCACCCGGATCGCTTCGTCCGCCGCGGCGAAAAGGAGCGGCAGTACTCGCTCGATGCGACCGCGGTTCTCAATGACGCCTACCGCACGCTGAAAGATCCCATCGCGCGCGCCGAATACCTTTTGAAGCTGAACGGCTTCGATATCGGGGAACAAAGATCCTCGAATGTGCCGCCCGAATTGCTTGAAGAGGTTTTCGACCTGAACATGGCGCTGGAGGAGTTGCGGCACGGCGATGAAGAGGCCCGCCCCCAGCTCGAAGCGGCCCACCGGCGGTTCCTCGAAATGCGAGACTCCATCGACCGCGAGTTGGCCCTGAACTTTGCGGAGTACGACCGCGCCGGCGAGCGCGATGTGCTCGTTCAGATCCGCGCCATCCTCAACCGGCGCCGCTATATCCGTAACCTGGTGGGCGAAGTGGAAAAGGAACTGGAACCCGATGTCCGTCTTTCAGATTGATTTTGGCTCCGAACAGCCGGAACGCGTAGTGGGAATAGACCTGGGCACCACGAATAGCCTGGTTGCTCACATGGACCTGACCCATCCGCGCATCATTCCCGGCGAAGACGGCTCGCGTCTGACGCCAAGCATAGTGTCGGTGACCGCTTCCGGCGAGACCGTGGTTGGCAACCCGGCGCGCAAGCTGTTGATTGAGGCGCCGGAACGCACTGTTTACTCCGTGAAGCGCCTGATGGGAAAGGGCATTTCCGATGTCGGCGAAGAACTCAAGCTGTTTCCCTTCCGCGTAGCCGAGGGCAGCGAATCGGTCATCCGGATTCAGCTTGGAGAGCGCGCCTTCACCCCGCCCGAAGTCTCCGCGCTGATCCTGCGGCAACTGAAAAACAACGCCGAGGCCGAGATAGGCGAGCCGGTGACCAAGGCCGTGATCACCGTGCCCGCGTACTTCAACGACGCGCAACGCCAGGCAACGAAGGATGCCGGGCGCATTGCCGGTCTGGAAGTGCTGCGCCTGGTCAATGAACCCACCGCGGCGGCCTTGGCGTACGGCCTCGATAAGCGCAAGGAAGGCATCGTCGCGGTCTACGATCTGGGCGGCGGTACATTCGACATCTCCATCCTTAAGCTGCACGAAGGCATCTTCGAGGTCCTGGCCACCCACGGCGACACGCATCTGGGCGGCGACGACATCGACAACCGGCTGATCCGGATCGCGCTCGAGGACATTCAATCCGAGTGGGGCGAAGACATCTCGCGCCATGGCGAAGCCGTGCAAACGCTCCGCAAGGCCGTCATCGAAGCCAAAGAACGTCTCTCCTTCGCGCCCTTTACCGAGATCGTTTTCGATTTCAAGGGCAAATCCTACCGCCGCGAGATCGCGCGCGAGCTGTTCGACAAGCTCATTGAAGATATTGTGGACCGCACGTTAGGATCCTGCCGCTCCTGTATCCGCGATGCCGGCGTCACGGTCGAACAAATCGACGAAGTGGTGCTGGTGGGCGGTTCGACGCGCATTCCGCTGGTCCGCAGCGCGGTAGAAAAGGTGTTCCGCGCCAAGCCCCACACCGAGTTGAACCCGGACGAGGTAGTGGCTCTCGGCGCCGCCGTTCAAGCCGGCATCCTCACCGGGGCCGTGGAAGATCAACTGCTTCTCGACGTCACCCCGCTTTCGCTCGGCATCGAAACCATGGGAGGCGTGGTGTCGAAGCTGATCCACCGCAACTCCACCATCCCGGCCAGCGCGACCGAAACCTTCACGACGGCCGTGGATGGACAGCAGAATGTGCTGATTCACGTCTTGCAGGGCGAGCGCGAGCTGGTGAAGGACTGCCGCAGCCTGGCGCGCTTCGACCTGAAGGAAATCGACCCGCTGCCGGCCGGCATGGCGCGCATCGAAGTGCGCTTCCTGATAGACGCCAACGGAATTCTGAGCGCGACCGCCCGCGACGCCCGAACTGGCCGGGAGCAGACCGTGGAGGTGAAGCCCAGCTACGGCCTGACCGACGAGCAGGTGGAAGCCATGATCTCGGAGTCGATCGAGAATGCCGAAGCCGACTTCCGCGCCCGCCAGTTGCTGGAAGCCAGGGTGGAAGCCGACACGATCCTGACGGCCACCGAGAAGGCAAAAGAAAATCCGGCCTACCTCGAATTGTCCGATGAGGAGCGCCAGCGGATCACGGCCGCAATCAATCAGCTCCTCCTGGTCTATCACTCCGACGATCATCTGCTGATCCGGCGGCAGATCGAGAACCTCAACGCGGCCACCATGGCTCTGGCCGAAAACATGATGAACACGGCGGTCCGCGGCGCTCTCAAAGGAACTCGGATTTAAGGGGTCGATAATACTTTCATGCCTCGCCTGACGTGGGACCAAACAGAAGACATCGCGCTTGCGCTCTACGACCGGTATCCCGAATTGGACCCCTTGTCGGTCCGCTTCACCGACCTTCATAAGTGGATCGTCGAGCTCGAAGACTTCGGCGACGACCCCGCCGCCTCCAATGAAGGGAAGCTCGAGGCCATTCAGATGGCCTGGTACGACGAGTGGAAGGAGAGCCGGGAGTGAGCGTGCTATAATCGCTACATTACCCCGTTGGTCGATTTTCTTCGGGAACATTTCTATGCCCAAGCTCAAGACACATAAGGGTGCGTCCAAGCGGTTCAAGAAGACCGGAACCGGCAAGGTGGTGCGCAACAAGGCGTTTTCGCGTCACATTTTGACGTCGAAGTCGCGCAAAAAAAAGCGCGGTTTGCACAAGGCGGAAGTGGCCGATGCGGCCGATCAGCAGAAATTGCGCCGAATGATTCCCTACTAGCGGGGAGCGCTTGCGGCCGGAGCGCGAGGCACGTGCCCGCGCCGCAGCCATAACACTCATTTCAAGGAGGAAACGTGCCCAGAGTCAAAAGAGGAACCCACCGCCGGGCCTCGCGCCGTAAAACGCTCCATCAGGCATCCGGCTATTTCCTAACCAAAGGAAAACTGTACCGCGCGGCCCAGGAGGCCGTTGAGCGCGGCCTGAAATTCGCCTACGTTGGGCGCAAGCAGAAGAAGCGCGACTACCGGTCCCTGTGGATCGTGCGTATCGGCGCCGCCGCCCGTGAGGTCGGGCTGACCTACAGCAAGTTCATGCACGGCCTGAAAACGGCCGGTCTGGAGATCGATCGAAAAATGCTCGCCGACGTGGCGATGAACGACGCCGCCGGATTTCGCCTGCTCGCGGATCGCGCGAAAGCGGCTTTGGAGAAAGCATAACCCATGGTTCCCGAACGCAAGTTGGATCTGCTGGATAACGATTCGGATTCGCTCAGTTCCCTCGAGGACCAGATTGTAAAGACGGTCCAATTGGTGGCGCGTCTGCGCCAGGAGAAGGAGGCGGCTCTCAAGGATGCCGCAGCCGCCCGTTCGGAAGCGGCGCGTATGAGCGAAGAACTCGAAGGCATACGAACCGAGCGCAAACAGGTTCGCAAGCGCATCGAGAAGCTGCTTGGCCAGATCGATCAATTGAGCGCCGGCTAAGCCATGGACCCCGGCGCGCCTGAGAAGAGACAGGTCCGGGTCACGATCCTTAGTCAGAACTATACCTTCCTCGCCCAGGGCGATCCCAGGGAAGCGGAGGAGCTTGCCGAGAGCGTGGACCAGTTGCTGGTCGCCATCTCGCGCAAGGCTCCCAATGCGGACACCACGCGGTTGGCGGTCCTCGGGTGCCTGCACCTGGCAGACCGGCTGCGGGCCCTGGAACGCGATTTGTCCGTGCTGAAGGACCGCGTGGGCCGGACCAGCGGCCATCTCACCGAACTCCTCGAACAGATCACCGAATCGAACGAGGTAAAGTGAGGCGATGCTGCGTGCGCTGCTCTTGGCGATTCCGCTAGCCGCGGTTGGCAGCGAGGTCGGGAGCAAGAACTGTGCGCCATGCCATGCGCAGATTGCCCGCGCCTATCTCGCGACGCCGATGGCTCAATCGAGCGGAGTCGCCGGCGCCGGCGCCTTCCGCGAAAGCTTCGAGCACGCGAATTTCACAAGCCCCGGCGGTTCCGTTCGGTACCGCGTTTCCAGGGATCCAAGAGGATTCTCTTTCAACTTCGATCAAGGCGGCCTGGAAGGCAATCGCCGCCTCGACTACTACATCGGCTCCGGCAGTGTGGGACGAAGTTACCTCTCCCTGATTGGCAACTTCCTGTTTCAGGCGCCCGTGTCGTATTACTCCTCGGTGGCGCGATGGGACGTTTCACCGGGATACGAGAAATCGGAAGATATCAACCTGATTCGCGGCGTCGAGACCAGTTGTCTGAAGTGTCATGCGAGCCGGGTTCAAAGCGTTGAAGGGACCGTGAACGGCTACGCGAGCCCGCCCTTCCTCGAAGGCGGTGTCAGTTGCGAACGCTGTCACGGACCGGGAGAAACCCACCTCGCCCGCATGAAATCTGGCAGCAAAGCGGGCGGTACGGCTATCGTAAATCCCGCGAAACTCGATCCGGTCCGGCGCGACAGCGTATGCGCGCAGTGCCATCTTTCAGGCGAGGTGGAGATTGCAAAGGCCGGTGCGGGAGCATTTCGCGCGGGCGACGTGCTGTCGGACTATGTATCCGTATTCGTCCGAAGCGGAGCGGATCGCGCCATGCCGGTCATCAGCCACTACCAGCGCATGACGCAGAGCGCATGCTGGAAGGCGGCGGAAGGCAAGCTCTGGTGCGGGACGTGTCATGACCCGCATACGCTGCCGCCCGCAGACAAAAAGACGGCTTATTTCCGGGACCGCTGTTTCCAATGCCACACCGATGCCTCATGCAAGGCGCCCGCCGCGTCGCGGGCCGGCGCGAGCAACGGCTGCATCGCCTGCCATATGCCCCGCTCCGAAGTCACGACAGTTCAGCATGCGGTGTTCACCGACCATTCCATTCCGCGTGTCCCGCGCGCCGCTCCGGGCGGCGGCATTCCGTCGAACTTCGATTTGACCGCTTTTGGAGGCGCGCCCGCGGAGGATCGCGAGCTTGGGCTGGCCTATGCGAGTGTAGCGCTGCGGGATAACAACCGGGTTTGGGGTATGCGCGCTTTTGAACTGCTGCGCAAGGAGTACTCGCGGCATCCGGAGGACCTGAAGGTCGGCGGGCAGCTTGCGCAGATGTACGACCGTATGGGCGACGAACGGAAGGCCTGCGATATCTACGCGCTCATCGTGGCGGCCGATCCGGCTTCCGTCGTTCCCGCCGTCAATCTGGGGACCTGCCTGGCGAAACAGGGCCGCATTCAGGAAAGCATCCGGTTGTGGAAAGGGGCGCTCCAGCGCAATCCGGCTCTCGAATCGGCGCGCCTCAATCTCGCTGTGGCGCTATATCGCGAGGGCGATCTGCCAGGCGCAAGGGCCACCCTGAACGAGGCGCTGGTGTTCAATCCCGCGTCGCGGCGCATTCGCGAGTTGCTGCAGGAGATGAGCCGGTAGATTTCACGAACTATCGGAAGTGATACCAGAGACCCGTCAGAGTCCCCGCAATCAACACGGTCATCGCAACCTGGCGGATCGGCAGAACGCTCTTCTGGCTCCAGTCGACCGTCAGTTCTTCAATCCGCTTCACGTCCGGCCGTGTGCCCATCTTACTCAACGCCACCATCAGCGCCACGCAAACCACGAACACCACCACGCTAAAGTTCAGAAAGCTGAACGCCACTACCGCATTGAGCGGGCCGAGATCCCAGCCCAGGGCGTTGCGTAGAATATCCAGCAGGAAGCGCGAGGCGCCGGCCAATCCACCGACCACCAGCGTGGTGAAGGCCGCGCGCGACGTCGCGCCCCGCCACAGGATTCCCGTAAGGAAGGTAGCCGTGATCGGCGCACCCACGTAGGCCTGAACGCTTTGCAGGTACTGATAGATTTCGGTGTTCAGATACCGGATGAACGGAATCCACGCGATGCTCAAGCCGACAATCATGGCGGTTGTCACACGGCCCACCAGCACCAAACGGCGCTCATCGGCCTCCGGACGCAGCTTGCGGTACACGTCGATGGTGATGAGCGTGGAGCAGGAGTTGAACACGCTGCTCAACGAGGACATCAGCGCCGCAAGCAGGGCCGCCACCATCAACCCGGTGATCCCGGGCGGCAACAGGCGGGTGACCATCAGAGGATACGCATTATCGCCCGTCACTTCATTCGGCCAGAGCGAGCGCGCTATCAGCCCGGGCAGCACCAGAATGAAGACCGGAAGAATCTTGAGCGAAGCGCAGAAGAATGTTCCCAGCCGCGCCTGCTGCACGTTGCGCGCGCTGAGCGTCTTCTGCACGATCACCTGATCCGTACACCAGTACCAGATGCCGAGGATGAGGGTTCCCACTATAGTGCCGAGCCAGGGATACACGGGGTCGTCGATGGGCTTGACCATATGGAAAAAGTCCGGCGGGAGGCTGGCGCGCAGACCTTCGAAGCCGCCCGCCTTATCGAGACCCAGCACGGTCAGCAGTACGGCGCCGCCAATCAGAACGAAGGCCTGAAAGAGATCCGTATAGATGACAGCGGCAAGCCCGCCCGCGATCGTGTAGATTCCCGTGGCGAGCACCAGCAGAATGGCCGTGGTCATGTAATCCCAGCCAAAAACCTCCCGGATGAGGATGCCGCCAGCGAAGAGCGCCACCGAAATCTTGGTGAAGACGTACGCGAAGAGGGAGACCACGGTCAGATACCAGCGGCACTCCGAGTTGAAGCGGCGCTCCAGGAACTCGGGCATCGTGAAGACCTTGCTGCGCAGGTAGTGCGGGACAAACACCCAGCCCAGAAGCAGCAGGCAGAAGCCCGCCGACCATTCATAGCAGCCCACCGCCAAACCCGTAGACGCGCCCGAGCCGGCCAGGCCAATGAAGTGCTCGCTCGATATGTTGGTGGCAAACAGCGACGCGCCCACCGCGAACCACCCTACGTTCTGGCCGGCCAGGAAGTATTCGCTGGCCGTGCGCTCCCGCCGCGAGTGGTAGAAACCGATGGCGAAGACTACGGCGAAATAGACCGCAATGATGACCGTATCAAGCATAAGAACGTATCAAGTTATCATGAACCGATGGCTGACGGTGCGTCTCCGTACCAATTCAAGTCCGGCGCCTATAGCAGCCACACGCTGCTGCTGCGGTCTTTGCCGGAGAAGGGTGAGGGACGCCCGGTGCTGGACATTGGTTGCGCGGACGGATATCTGGGCGCTATCCTAGCGCGGCGAGGTTACCAGGTGATTGGGATTGAAGCACCGGGGCGGGCCGGAGCACGGAACGGCATGCGAATCGTGGAGGCCGATCTCGAAAGCGGTCTTCCGCCGCTGCCGCTGGAGCGCTTCGCCTACGTGATCTGCGCCGATGTGCTGGAGCATCTGCGCAGCCCGGCGAGCCTGCTGCGGCAAATCCGGGAGCGGCTCGAACCGGGGGGAAGGCTGGTGGCATCGCTGCCGAACAGCGGTCACGCTTACTTCCGGTGGACCGTACTGCGCGGCGAATTCCCGGCGCTGGACCGCGGCCTGTTCGACCGCACACATCTTCACTTCTACACCTGGCGCGGCTGGAACGATCTGCTCACGAGCGCGGGCTTCGCAATCGAACGGGCGGTCCCGACGGGCGTGCCGGTTGGGCTTGCCGTGCCGCGCTGGGAATCGACGGCGCTGGTGCGCGCGCTGGAACGGCTGTCGTTCGAATCGGCGCGGGCCTGGAAGACGATGTTCGCCTATCAGTTTGTTGTGGTGGCGCGGGCGGAATCCGCATGAAGGCCAAACCCAAGGTAGTGGTAGTCATGCCCGCCTACAATGCGGCCAAAACGCTCCACATGACGTACGCGGACCTGCCGCGCGACGTGGTCGATTTAGTGATCCTTGTGGACGACGGAAGCAAGGACGAGACCGCGCGCCTTGCGCGCGAGCTGGGTCTCGAGCTGTTCGTCCATAACCGGAACTACGGCTACGGCGCGAACCAGAAAACCTGCTACCGCGAGGCGCTGCGGGCCGGCGCCGATATCGTGGTGATGGTCCATCCGGATTATCAGTACGACCCCACGCTGCTGCCCGAGATCATCCAGCCCATTCAGGAAGGCCGTGCGGACGTGGTGCTGGGCTCGCGGCTGCTCAGCTCCTCGCCGATGGCACAGGGCATGCCCTGGTGGAAGTATGTTGCCAACCGGTTCCTCACGCGGCTGGAGAACGTCGTCTTCGGGCTGGAGCTTTCCGAGTATCACACCGGCTATCGAGCCTTCCGGAGGGAGGTGCTCGAATCGGTGAACTTGCAGATGAACTCGGACAAATTTATCTTCGACCAGGAGATTGTGGCGCAGATTGTGCAACTGAAGCTGCGCATTGCAGAGGTGTCCGTGCCTACGCGCTACTTCGCGCAGGCGTCTTCGGCATCGTTCGTGCAGAGCAGCGTCTACGGCGTATCCATCCTGTGGCTGCTGCTGCGGTTTCTGCTGCATCGGTCGGGAGTCTCCCGGCAGTTGCAGTTCGAAAGCCTGGAGCGGAGATACTTCACCGCCGAGACGCCGAGGCGCGGAGAAAACTAGAGCTGCAACGTGTCGATCGAGCCCACCCGTTTCGCTTCGAAGGCCGCGATGGCGGCTTCGTTGTTTTGGATGTAACCCAGCTCGTCGACGCCTTCTAGTAAGCAGTGCTTCGAAAAGCCGTCCACCGGGAACTCAACCGCGCGGCCGTCGGGCAGCGTGAGCGTTTGAGCCGCCAGGTCGACGGCAACCTCGGCTTGCGGATCTCTCTCCACCAACGCGAAGAGCCAGGCGTGGATGTCCGCCGGAACTTCGATCGGAAGGAGCGAATTCTTCAGCGAGTTCTGCTTGAAGATGTCGGCGAACGAGGTGCTTACGATCGCACGGAAGCCGAACTGCGTCAGCGCCCACGGGGCGTGCTCCCGGGAGCTGCCACAGCCGAAGTTGTCTCCCGCAAGCAGAATGGAGGCTCCTTTTCCTTCCGGCCGGTTCAGAAGAAAGTCCGGCTTCGGATTGCCCCGCTCGTCGTAGCGCCAGTCGAAGAAGAGCTGCAGGTCGAGTCCCTGCTTCGACGTGGTCTTCAGGAAGCGCGCCGGGATGATCTGGTCGGTGTCGATATTGTTGATCGGAAGCGGCGCCAGGCGGCTTTTGAAATTGGTAAAGGGCTGCATATCAGAGAAACGTCCTTACGTCGGTTACCACGCCGGTGACGGCGGAGGCGGCGGCGGTCAGAGGGCTTGCGAGAAACGTGCGGCCTCCCTTGCCCTGCCTTCCTTCGAAATTGCGGTTGCTGGTGGACACGCTGTACTCGCCGGGTGAAAGCTGGTCACCGTTCATCGCAATGCACATCGAGCAGCCCGGCTCCCGCCAGTCGCATCCGGCTTCGCGGAAAATCCGCGGCAGGCCTTCCGCTTCCGCCTGGCGCTTCACCTCCTGGGATCCGGGAACCACCATCACACGCACTTTCGGACTCACCTTGCGGCCCTTCAGCAGAGCGGCGGCGCTGCGAAGGTCGGAGATGCGCGAGTTGGTGCAGCTTCCGATGAACACGACATTCACCGGATGGCCCAACAGCGGCCGGCCGCCTTCGAGACCCATATAGCGCAAGGCTTTGGTCACCGAGTCGCGTTGCAATGGGTCGGCAATCTCGGACGGATTGGGCAGCGGCGCGGTGATGGGCACTCCCATGCCCGGATTCGTGCCGTAGGTGATCATCGGCTCCAGTGCATCGGCATCAATGACCGCCTCACGATCGAACACCGCATCGCTGTCGCTGGGAAGCTGTTTCCAACGGGCCAGCGCCGCTTCCCAGTCGGCGCCTTTCGGCGCCTGCGGGCGTCCGCAGAGGTACTCGAAGGTCTTGTCGTCCGGAGCGATCATGCCGGCGCGCGCGCCGCCTTCGATGGACATGTTGCACACCGTCATGCGCTCTTCCATCGACAGCCCGCGTATCGTCGAGCCGCAGTACTCGAACACCGAGCCCGTCCCTCCGCCCACGCCGATGCGCGCGATCAACGCCAGAATGATGTCCTTGGCGGTCACGCCGGCTCTCAGCGTCCCGTCCACGCGCACGCGAAACGACTTCGACTTGCGCTGCAACAGGCACTGTGTGGCCAGCACGTGCTCCACTTCGCTGGTGCCGATGCCGAAGGCCAGGGCGCCGAAAGCGCCGTGCGTGGCCGTGTGACTGTCGCCGCAGACCACGGTCATGCCCGGCTGCGTGACACCCAGCTCGGGGCCGATGACGTGTACGATGCCCTGGCGGTCGCTGTCCGCACCAAAGCAGGCGATGCCGAACTCCTTGCAGTTAGTCTCCAACTGCGCGAGCTGTTTGGCGGCGATCTGGTCCACGATGGGCAGGCTGCGGTCCGTGGTGGGAATGCTGTGATCCGCCGTCGCCACGGTGAGGTCCGGGCGGCGGACCTTCAAACCGCGATCTCGCAGCCCCTGGAAGGCCTGCGGCGAAGTGACTTCGTGCACCAGGTGAAGGTCCACGAAGAGCAGCGCGGGCGCTCCCGGCTGCTCGTGGACAATGTGGGAATCCCAGACTTTTTCAACAATGGTTCTAGGTTTGCTCATTTCTAACGCTCCAACGCCGCGCAAACGGCCTCGCCAACCTCTTCCGTAGTGGCGGGCTTGCCGGCCGGTTTCAAATCCGCCGTTACCCGCCCGCCCGTAAGAACGGTCTCCAAGGCGGCGTTCACGGCCGCGGCTTCTTCCTTCAACCCAAAACTGTACTCCAGCATCGCCGCCACCGAGCCAATGGCTCCCAGCGGATTCGCTTTGTTCTGCCCGGCGATATCCGGCGCCGATCCGTGTACCGGCTCGTACAGGCCGGTCCAGGCGCCGGAGGGCTTGCGCCCGCCGATGGATGCGGAGGGCAACATGCCGATGGAGCCTGCCAGCACCGCTCCTTCGTCGCTCAGGATATCGCCGAACATGTTCTCCGTGAGCACTACGTCGAAACGGCGCGGGTTCAGGACAAGCTGCATGGCGCAGTTATCCACCAGGATGTGATCGAGCGCGACGTCCGGATACTCGGCGGCCAGTTCGGAGACCACGCGCCGCCAGAGCTGCGAATTTTCGAGAACGTTCGATTTGTCGACCGAGGTCACTTTCTTGCGGCGGCCCCGCGCCAGGTGAAAGGCCATGCGCGACACGCGCTCGATCTCCGCTCGCGTGTAGGTCATTGTGTTCACGGCCCGGGTTTCGGGACCATCGCCCGAGATGCCGCGCGGGGTGCCGTAGTAGATGCCTCCGGTCAGCTCGCGCACAATGATCATGTCGGTGCCCTCGACCAGATGATTCTTGAGCGGCGACGAGTCGATGAGCGCGGCATAGGCACGCACGGGACGCAGGTTGGCATAAACGCCGAGCGTTTTGCGAATGCCCAGCAGACCGCGCTCCGGGCGCTTCTCGGGCGGCGCGTCGTCGAACTCCGGCAGGCCCACCGCGCCCATCAGTGTGGCATCCGCGCACAGCGCCAGCTCGGCGGTCTTATCGGGAAGAGGCGTCCCGGTCTTGTGAATCGCGATGCCGCCCAGCAGCCCTTCCGTCAGCGTGAGGCTATGGTTCCATTTCCGCGCGACCTCGCGCAGGACGCGCACGGCTTCGCGCGTAACTTCAGTACCGATGCCATCTCCGGGCAGAACAAGAATATTCAGGTTCATGTGAGGTGATACTCGAGCTAATCTCCGGCGGCCTGAGCGCTGTTCCGTACCTGCAGGAACTCTTCGACGAGGCCTGTAATCTCCTCGTCGAGGAGGCCCTTCTTGCGGTCCGCGAGCGCCGTGAAGCGTTTGTAAACCTCGTCCAGCTCGGCCTTGTCGAGCGAGTAACCCAGGGTCTGGCAGCGCTCATGCAGCGCGTGACGCCCGCTGTGCTTGCCCAGCACGAGCTTGCCCTCGGGCACGCCGACAGACTTCGGATCGATAATTTCGTACGTGCTCTTCTCTTTCAGATAGCCGTCCTGGTGGATGCCCGCTTCGTGCGCGAATGCGTTGCGTCCCACGATGGCCTTATTCGGCTGCGGGCCGAAGGCGATGATGGAGCTGAGCAACTGGCTGCAGGCGTAAAGGTGCTCGGTGTGGATGCCCGTGCGATACGGCAGGCGGTCATTGCGCGTCTTCATCGCCATGACGATCTCTTCGAGCGAGCAGTTGCCCGCGCGTTCTCCGATCCCGTTGATGGTGCACTCGATCTGCCGCGCGCCGGCCTGCACGGCGGCTATCGAATTCGCGACCGCAAGACCCAGATCGTCGTGGCAGTGTACGCTGACGATGGCGCAATCTCCCAGCGCGCGCGCGATACGTCCGATGAGCGCGCCGTATTCCTCCGGCACCGAGTAGCCAACGGTATCGGGAATATTCACCGTGCGGGCGCCGGCCGCGACCACGGCTTTCGATACTTTCTCCAGATATTCGGGATCGGTGCGGGCGCCGTCCTCGGCCGAAAACTCGACATCGTCGACGTACCGCCGCGCCAGCTCCACCGCGGCCACCGCATCGTCGAACACCTGCTGCTGAGATTTCTTGAGCTTGTGCTTCAGATGAATCTCGCTGGTGGCGATAAAGGTGTGAATGCGGGGCCGCTTGGCATGCTGGAGAGCGCGCGCGGCGCGTTCCACGTCCAGAGTGCAGGAACGCGCCAGCGCGGCCACCTGTACCCAAGGGAACTCGCGGCTCACCGCGTCCACGGCCTCAAAATCGCCTTCCGAAGCGATCGGAAAGCCGGCTTCCATGATGTCCACGCCAAGCTCGGCCAGCTTGTATGCCATCCGAAGCTTTTCCGGCACGGTCATGCTGCAGCCGGGCGACTGTTCGCCGTCGCGAAGCGTCGTGTCGAATATGTAGACTCTCTCGCTCATGCGCACCCCACTCCGGTATTATGCGGACCAAAGGTGTGATTTGGCAAATTTATAATATTAAGAAGAACGATAAACGAATATAATGGATACTGAGGACCGATGGAGCTTTATCTTTTGCACGTTTTCTCGACCGTTGCGGGCGAAAAAAGCTTTTCGCGCGCCGCCGATAAGCTGCTGCGGACGCAGCCGGCGATATCGCTGGCGCTGCAGCGGCTGGAGAACGATCTGGGCGAAAAGCTGATTGAGCGTTCGGCCAAGGAGCTGGTGCTGACGGACGCGGGCAAGGCCGTGCTCGATTACGCGCGGCGCTTCGAAAATTTGCAGCAGGAGATGGGCAACGCACTGGCCGAGCTGCGCGACAACTCCGCGGGCCGGCTTTCCATCGGCGCGAACGAATCGACCACGCTGTACCTGCTGCGTCACATCCAGGAGTACCGGCGGCTCTACCCGCGGGTGAAAGTGCAGGTGCAGCGCAGCCTCTCGAGCAAGGTTCCGGCGGAGCTGATCGACGGCAACCTGGAGTTGGGCGTCATCAGCTACGAGCCGGCCGACGAGCGTCTGGTCTCCACGGTGATCTATACGGACTCGCTGGTGCTGGTGGTCTCGCCGCTGCACCGTCTGGCGCGCCGTAGGAAGGTGTCCATCGCCGAACTCGGAGCGGAGACCTTCATCGCGCATAACGTGGTCTCCCCGTACCGGGAGCTGGTGCTGCGCGAGTTTCAGAGGCACAAAGTTCCGTTGAACATCTCGGTGGAGATGCCGACGGTGGAGACCATACGCAAGCTCGTGCAAAGCGGAGAGGGTGTGGCGTTTCTTCCGAGGATGTGCGTGGAGCAGGAGATCGACCGCAAGCTGCTGCGCGCGCTGACCGTGGATGAGATGAACGTGGAGCGAAAGATCCGCCTGGTCTACCCGGCGCGGCGGGGCCTGAGCCACGCGGCGAAGGCGTTTCTGGAAGTGGTGCGGGGGCTCGGGTAAGGAACTTTGGTCTAGCCAAGTTCGTTGGCCGGGAGTAATCGCGACGTAACTTCCCAGAAGAGGACTTCTGGCCCGCGGTGCAGCATCGAGGTGCAGACACAGTACGTCAACCTCGGTGTGGCCGTTTTTTCGACACGGAAGTTTGAAGATCCACTAGCCCGAAGTTCCTAACCCCTCCAAGGGGTTAAATCCCTGATACCAGAGGTACTCGGC
>JBBDWK010000073.1:0-98749 GCA_040902885.1 Bryobacteraceae bacterium
CGCAACTTCATGGACATCTTCACGGCGCCCTATAGCTTCGTGAACACCGACCTCGCGAATCTGTACAAGCTGACGCCGCCCGCGGCCGAATTCGAGCGGGTGAACTTCCCACAGGAGTCGGACCGGGCCGGCCTCCTGGGGCAGGCGACGTTCCTCGCCCTTACCAGCAAACCCGGCGACACTTCGCCCACCGCGCGCGGCCTGTTCGTCCGCGAGCAGTTCCTCTGCCAGCATGTGCCCGATCCGCCGCCGGGCACCAACAGCAATTTACCGCCGATGACCGAGGCGAAGCCGATGACGAACCGCGACCGCCTGGCCGTACACCTGACCAACGCGAGCTGCGCCGGCTGTCACAACCTCATCGATCCCATCGGTTTCGGATTGGAGAAGTTCGACGCCATCGGGTCGCGCCGCGAAAAACTCTCGCTGACGTTCTTCCCCGGCCGCAAGGATCGCAAGAAGAAACCGGTGAAGGTCGAGCTCGATCTGAATACCAGCGGGGCCATCGGCGGCATTCCCCATTCGGACTTTTCGTCGCCGAAGGAGCTTGGAAAGGTTTTAGCCGAAAGTCCGCAGTGCCAGGAGTGCGTGGTAAAGCAATTATTCCGTTACGCGTACGGCCGGATGGAGACTCCCGCCGACCGCCCGGTTATCGAGCGATCTTTCGAGAGATTCCGGGACTCGCAATTTCGTTTTAAAGAGCTTATGATTGATTTGGTGACCGCCTATGCCAGCTCAAACTAGAATCTCGCGTCGCAGGCTTCTGAGGGGCGCCGCAGTCTCGATCGCTCTTCCTCCGCTCGCAGCAATGTTCGATTCCCGGGGCATCGCTTACGCCGCCGGCGCCGCGGCAAAGCGCGTTGGTCCGGACAAGCCGGAAACCCGCTTTGTGCTTTGGTTCAACGGAAACGGCGTCACCGAGAAGTACTGGATTCCGCAGGAGACGGGCCGGAACTATGCGATGACCCCGTGCCTGTCCCCGCTGGCTCCGTTCCGGAACGATATCCACATCATCACGGGGCTCGATAACCCCGCCGCGCGCTTCCCCGGACCGGGGAACGATCACCATCGCTCGATGAGCGCGCTGGTCACGGGCACCTCGTTCACCGGACGCGGCGCGGGCGGCGCCTCCATCGACCAGGCCATCGCATCGAAGATTGGCGGAGAATCCCGTTTCCGGTCGCTTCAAGTCGGCGTCTCGCAGGAATCTTTCGGGGAGAGCATCCAGCGCAATTTGAGCTGGGCCGGGTACGACCGGGCATTGCCGCCGGAGATGATCCCGCACAAGCTGTTCGACCGGATCTTCGGCCAGCGCGATTTAGGTTGGGTGAATCGCAAGAAGAGTGTGCTCGATTCCATCCGCGAGGACGCGACGGCGCTGAAGTCCGCGCTGGGCAAGCAGGACCAGTCCCGGCTGGACGAGCATCTTTCCTCGATTCGGGACATCGAGCGGGCCATCACCACGCTTCCACCTGAGTACGCCGAAGTCCAGGAGCCCGAAGCGGGCGGCGACCTCAAGGACTGGCCGCGCATCGCGAAGCTGCAAACCGATCTGCTGGTGCACGCGCTGGCGACGCGCCAGACCCGCGTCGCTTCTTACATGCTCACCAAGTGCCAGGGCCTGTCGCGCTTCCCCTGGCTGGGATACACTGCGGCGCGGCATCACGATTACACCCATCGCGACGGCAAAGCTCCCGGCGCGGACGGACCGGACGGGCAGCGCATCATGCGCGACATCTGCAAGTGGCACGTGCAGGAGTTCGCGTACCTGATGGCCAAGCTGAAGTCCATTCCGGAAGGCGACAGCAACCTGCTCGGCCACTGCTGCCTGCTGTTCATCCATGAGCACGCCGAGGCCAACGATCACAAGAACAACGGCCTGCCTGTGATCGTCGCCGGTCATGCCGGAAACGTCGCCACCGGAATGCATACCAAGATGACGGGCACCATGGCCGATCTCTATCTCTCGGCCGCGGGCGTGATGGACGCGAACGTCGAGAAGTTTCCCACCGGAGATCGCAAGCTCAGCGGCATTGTCGCCTGAGTCCCTTACCGTTCGAAGTTTACATCGGCCGGCGGCTTCCCGCCGGCCGTTCCCTGCTACAATTGCCCTTTTACTTTTCGTATCAAAGGACCCCATTTCCGTTGTCCACACAAGAACTCCTGGCGCGCGCCGGACGATGGCTGGCTGAGTCCGGCATCCACGAATCGAATGGAGGCATGGCGCGATATTATCTGGCGGACCTCGAAAAAAACAAGCCTGTCTCCACGGAGATTACCGGCTATGCAATCAGCACCTACGTCTACCTTCATTCGCTGACCGGCGATGAGTCCTACCTGGACGGCGCCACCGCCGCCGCCGATTTCCTGGTTCGGTCCGCCTGGGATCCGCGCCTGAGGGCGATGCCGGTCGAGCCGGATCACTGCCTGACTTACTTCTTCGACTGCGGAATCATTGTCCGGGGATTGCTGGCAATCTGGCGGGAAACGGACCACGAACCCTACCGGGATGTGGCGCTGGCGCTCGGCCGCGCCATGGCGCGCGACTTTGCCGTTGGCGATGGGCGTTATCATCCGATACTGCAACTGCCCGAAAAGAAGGCTTCGGCCTGGGGGCAGTCCTGGTCGCGGTCGCCTGGCTGCTATCAGTTGAAGGCGGCGCTGGGGTGGCACGATCTGTTCGAGGCCACCGGCATCCCGCTCTTCGAATCGCTCTACCAGGAGGCGCTTGAAACCACCCTCCGCGCGCAGGCGGCGTTTCTGCCCGCGCAAGCCAGGACACCGGAAGAGCGAATGGCGGTGATGGACCGCCTGCACGCCTACTGCTACTTTTTGGAGGGTCTGCTGCCGGAGGCGAAGCGCGAGGACTGCGCGCGCGTTCTCTGCCACGGAATTGCCCTGGTGAGCTGCCGTCTGCGGGAGATCGCACCGTTGTTCGCGCGCTCCGACGTCTACGCACAGTTGCTTCGACTACGCCTTCTCGCGCATAACGAGGGGGCCGTCGAGATCGATCTTTCAGCCGCCCGCGAGGAAGCCGAAGCTCTTGCCGCGTTCCAGGCCGAGGCCTCCGATCTTCGCATTGACGGTGGTTTCTATTTCGGCCGGCGAGGCGATGCGGTGGCGCTTCAAGTGAACCCCGTTTCCACCGCGTTCGCTTTGCAGGCGCTGACTCTCTGGGAGTCCTTTTCGTCCGGAACGTTCGAGCCATGCCAGCAGGCGCTCATCTAATCAAGATCGCCTTCGCTTCGGGCTCCGACGAACTCAATCGCGGGCTCGTCGAGCGCATGAACGCGCTGCTCCCGGAACTTCCGCTGTATGTGGTATCGGAATTCCCGCCCGAGCGGGGGCGCTGGATTCCCTATCACGTTTCGCGCGGCTTTTTCGAAAACCTTGCCCGCTGCCGCGCCGCTTTCGCCGGCCAACGCATTCGTCTGGCGGGAGTGGTGCTGACCCCTCGGGTTCCGTACCGCCGGATGCGGCTGCTGGCTCTGCTGCTTTCGCCGATCGGCCTTCTCGCCTTCAACGAGCAGCTCGATTCGTTCATGCTCCGTCCGCGCTGCCTCGGAACGATCCTTCGTCACATTCTCTGGCGCGTCCGCAATCTGGTCCGATGGCGGATGGAAAAGCTCCGCGAGCCTTTTCATCCCGATATTCACGCGTTTTACCTGTGCGGGATTGCGGCGGGCTTCCTCGGCCGCGCTGTGCGGCGCTTTGCCATGCCCGAAACGAAGAGGAGCGCGATGGCCCCGTCCCTGCCGGCGGGCATTTCAGTCGTGATCCCGTCGCGCAACGGGAAGGAGCTGCTGGCGCGTCTTTTGCCCGGACTTTTTCGGGAGTTGGAGGATTATCGCTCCGAGGTCATTGTGGTGGACAACGGGTCGGACGACGGGACGTGCGCTTATCTTCAGGGCGGGTGGCCGCAAGCGATCGCGGAATGGAGCGTTGAGCCGCTTTCCTTCGCCGCCGCCGTGAATCGCGGCGTCCGGCGGGCGCGCTTCTCGCACGTCTTCCTGCTGAATAACGACATGCTGCTCGAAGAGAATTTCTTCGGGCCGCTGCTCGATGCATTCGATCGCGTTCCCGATCTGTTCTGCGCCACGGCGCAGATCCTGTTTCCTCCCGGTGTGCGCCGCGAAGAAACCGGAAAGGCGGCCATGACTGCCACTAGCCCGCTGGACTTTCCGGTCACCTGCCTGACGCCCATGGAAGGCGAGGACTTGAGCTACGTCCTCTATGGAAGCGGGGGCTGCTCGCTATATTCCGCCGTGAAGCTGCGCGCGCTTGGTTCTCTGGATGAGGCGTTCGCGCCGGCCTATGTCGAGGATCTGGACGTGGGCTACCGCGCCTGGAAGCGCGGCTGGCCGAGCGTATTCGTGGCGCCAGCGCGCCTGGAGCACCGGCACCGCTCCACGACCTCCCGCTATTTTTCCGAGGAGCGGCTGGATGCGATTCTCGAAGTCAATTATCTGCGCTTCCTGGCCCGCTCGGTCGAATCGCCGGTGCTGTTCCGCCGGCTGTGGAAGCAAGCCCTGGCGCGGCTCCGAAACCAGGCTCGAACGGGCAGGAAGGCCGCTCGCGTGGCTCTCCGGTGCGCGGCTGGAATCGTAGGGTGGCATAACGTCGTGCGTCGCGGCCGCTGTGTCTTTCCCGAGCAGAGCTTTCTCGCGCTCGCCTCCGGCGAGGTTGCCGTCTTTCCAGGTCTTCAAGAGGATCTAAAATCCAGGCCCGTCGTGCTGGCAGCCAGCCCTTACGTTCCGTTCCCGCTCTCTCACGGCGGCGCGGTTCGCATGTACAACATGATGCGCAGGGCGGCCGCCGGCTTCAACCAGGTGCTCGTCTGCTTCGTGGAGACTCTCGAAACTCCGCCCAGGGAACTGCTCGAAATTTTCAGGGAAGTTGTGCTGGTGAAGCGCACCGGCAGCCATTCTCGAGCCGCAACGTCGCGGCCAGACGTAGTCGAGGAGTTCGACTCGCCCGCCTTTCGCGCCGCGCTCCGCCAAACCATCCGGAAATGGAGCCCGGCTCTGGTGCAGCTCGAGTTTACTCAGATGGCGCAGTACGCGGCGGATTGCGGCCATGTGCCGGCGCTACTGGTTGAGCACGATATTACCTTCGATCTCTACCGGCAACTGCTGCATGTGAAGGAAGACTGGGAATTCCGCGGGCAGCTTGCACGCTGGCAGCGCTTTGAGAAGTCGGCCTGGCGCGGCGTGGCGTGCGTGATCACGATGTCGCGCAAGGACCAGGACATGGTGCGGGGCGCGCGGGTGGAGTGTTTGCCGAACGGAGTCGATGTGCAGCGGTTTCAGCCGTCGGGCCGCGATCCGGAGCCGGGCCGGCTGCTCTTTATCGGCTCGTTCGCGCATCTTCCCAACCTGATGGCGGTGGACTATTTTCTGACCAAGGTATGGCCTCTTCTTGCGCCGTTCGCTCCTGTGCTGCACATCATCGCCGGAAGCCGGCACGAATATTATTTGGGGCGCTATCGCGATCGCGTCAACCCCGATCTTTCACAACCGCGCATCGAGTTGGAAGGCTTTGTCTCCGACGTCACAGCGGCTTATGAACGGGCGGCGGTGGTGGTGACGCCCTTGCTCGCTTCAGCCGGCACCAACATCAAAGTACTCGAAGCGATGGCCATGGGAAAAGCCATCGTCAGCACGCCCGCCGGGATCAACGGTCTCGATTCGATTTCCAACGAGGCGGTTGTAGTTGCGAAGACGACGCTGGAAATGGCGGAACACATCGGCCGGCTGCTTCAGGACCCTGTTGCGCGCCGTGAGCTGGGAGTGCGGGCGCGCGAAACCGCCGAGCGTGACTTCAACTGGGACGCCATCGCCCGGCGGCAAAGATCGCTTTATGAGTCGATCCTTCGCGCGGACTAAACCGGAACCCGGGTAACGATCTCGTGGGGCCGGCCGACAACGCCGCCGGCAATCGCGGCCCCGCCGGCCAGGATCAGACCGATAAATGCCCAAAGCGCACCACTGGAAACGCCCTCCGCCGCCGCTTCGGCCACTTCCGGTTCATCCAGCCTGCCAAGAGCCTGGTCTATTTCCCGCTCGGCTTCCGCGCGGGTCAGGCCCCTCTGCGCCATCAGCGCCTGCACCGCGGCCTCGCGCGCCGGTCGGGGACTTTCCGTGATCCGGGCGCGGGCCCCATCATCGGTTGCCATGGCTCCGGCCGCCCGGCTCAGCAATGCAGCCGTTCCGCCGACAATGTTGCCTACAGCCGTCGTGAGAAGGTAGAACGTGAACAGCGTTGTCAGTCCCCATGTCACGACCCCGTGCAGCATGGCATCTGTCCGATCGGGAGTTCCCGCCAGGCGCGCCGCGGCCCATCCTCCGGCGAAGAGCGAAATGACGCTGGCGACGAGGAACCAGATTCCGGCGCCCACACCAAGTCCCTCGGCCGGCCGGACTTCCTCGGTTGGATTAATAGTAGCGGCCCCAATGCTGATGCCGAGCAGGTTCAGTGTCAGGTTCACCACAAGCGCGACCACCACTCCAGCGAAGATCGCCCCCCAGGAGACGCGCCGGAAACGCGCCCCGAAAGGCTCAGCCATCGCATAACCTTCCGTGGTAAGGGGCCGGCCCGTATAATCGTTGGGTTCATATCGAATTTCGTCTGCCATGTTTCCTCTCTTTCAAGGAATCTGCAGGCTATGAATGGTATGAATACGCTCACAGTTCCTTCGCGGCTGTCACAAACCGCTACCGGTCGTAAGTGCAAGTCGTCTGCCAAGCCGGTTGAAATTGCGAAGAATGGAGTCCGCTATTTGCGGCCGGATCTGCCGAAGTTACGATGCTGCCAGCAGAACCGGGAGGCTTCCGCCGCCTGGCGGCTGCACCGCAGCCCGCTTTGGATGGTGGCCGAACATTGAGGCGTGGCCTCGGGCTTTGCGGCGCGGGGCGCGGCCGGGGCAGGGTCTGGCGCTTCGCTCCTTGTTCTGTCCGTCTGCCCTTTCAACTTCTCGATGGTCCCTTCCATTTGCGAGATTTGAGACTGAAGCTCGCGCATTGTGGATTGCAGGGAAAGAACCGCCTCCTTCAACGCGGCCGGATCGGAGGTGACCGGCTCGGGCGTGCTGTTGGCCACCGTTACCGCGCCCACGCTCATTGTTTTGCTGATTACCGATCCTTCCGAGCAGACGGTAAAGGCGGCCGAGCAGCCCGAATACGCGTAATGCAGGTCCGTACAGAATCCGTTCTTTACGACTCGAGCGGGTACTCCAAAGACGCGTTCCACTTCGGCGCGGGGCGTGGCGCTCGAAAGCCAGCTTGCATGGATGCGTGCGAACTTCGCGGGCAGTTCCGGACACGGCGCCGTCTCGGCCATGGCAGCGGCGGCGACCAGCATCCATGGGACACACCGCATCCTCATGTATGTCAGGATACCTTGGAGATAGGATCCGGATCTATCGCCAAATGGGGTTAGTAAGTGCATCGTTGCGGCAATATCCCTATGGGCTTGGGAACTGCGTGGTATGCACGTAGTTGCATTTCCAGAAGTTGGGAAGTACCATCGCGATGTCATGAATCGATCCGGACTGTCGCGCAGGCAGTGGATAGCGGGCGCGTTTTCGATACTGCCCGCGTGGGGCGCCTCGCGTCCGCAGGGGCTGCTCATCGATACCCACATTCACCTGTTCTCGGAAGACCAGAAGCGCTTCGCGTACCACCCCGAGGCTCCTTACAAACCTCCGGCCCAGCCGCTCGAAGCCTATGCGGAGTTCATTCGCCAGTCGAAGATCGACCACGTCATAATCGTCCACCCCGAGCCATATCAGGACGATCATCGGTATCTGGAATACTGCTTTGCGAAAGAGCCCTCGCCGGGCTTCTTCAAGGGTACGTGCCTGTTCGATCCGATCGCGCCCGAGACGCCATCCCGCATGGAAGCGCTGGTCCGGAGAAACGCGGGCCGCATCGTCGCGCTGCGCGTCCATCAAATGCGGAAGCCGGGCTCGCCGCCGGCAACGGGCGGCGCCATTAAGGATCGCGACATGGCGCATCCCGCCATGAAGACCACTTGGCGGAAGGCCGCCGATCTGGGTCTCGCCATTCAAATGCACTTCCTGCCCTACTACGCGACACAGATCGCTCCACTCGCTTCCGAATTCTCCGGCATGCCGGTGATCCTGGATCACCTGGGCCGCGCCGGGCAAGGCCGCCCGGAGCATTTCGCCGAGGTATTGAAGCTGGCGCGAAATCCTCGCGTCTACATGAAGTACTCGGCGGTGCGGTATTCGTCGAAAGAAAAGTCTCCGTTCCGGGATGCCAAACCGTTAGTCCGCCGCGCATTCGATGCATTCGGGCCGGACCGCATGATTTGGGGCGGGCTCGGTCACAACATGGACCAGTTCGGCGAGGCCGTGGAAGTCTTCAATGTGATGTTCGATTTCGCTTCGGAGACCGACCGCGCCAAGATTCGCGGTTTGAACGCGAAGAAGCTGTACAAGTTCTGAGCGTTTATACTGCGCGGCTGACAAACGGCGATCCCGCGATCGAGAACCGCAGCGGCAGGTCCGCGCACTGGCGGATTCCGATCCGCGGCGTGACCAGAACTTCGAAGTCCTCCCGTGTCTCCGGCTCGCGCACAACCAGCGCTCCTTCTGTTACGTCAACACCGTTCAGGGCGCGTGTAATTCCCATCGCCTGCGTCAGGCGGCCCGGACCGGAGGCGAGCTCGTCGACGCCGCGGGCTTTCGGCCGGCGCGCGCGCATCAGATCCACTCCCGCCACCGGTTCCACCGAGCGAATCAGCACGCAACCGGGCGTTCCCTCGGGCTCGCAGATCAGGTTCAGACACTCGTGCATGCCATAGATGAAGTACACATAAGCGTGCCCCGGCGGACCGAAAATCACTCGCGTTCGCGGAGTGAGGCCTCGCGCGGAATGGGCCGCCAGATCGTCGTTGCCGAGATAAGCCTCCGTTTCCACGATGCGGCCCGCCACCGGTCCGTACTCCAGAATCTTGCCGAGAAGGTCGCGCGCCACCGGAACGGCCCCTCGGTTGTAGAAAGAACGGTTTAGAATCTCACCGCTGGCGATGTGCATGGCAGGGTGGGCTAACCTTCCAGTATGCGCTTATTTACCGGCCTGGATCTGCCCGCCGACTCGATGGAAAGCATCGAGCGCCTTCTCGCCCGGCTGCGGCCCACGGCGCGGTTGAAGTGGAGCCGCCCCGCGAATTTGCACGTAACCACCAAGTTCATCGGCGAGTGGCCGGAGGAGCGCCTGGAAGAGCTGATTGCGCCCCTTCGCACGACACCGGGACGCACGCCGATCGAGATCGCCGTGCGAGAGCTGGGATTCTTTCCGAACTCCCGGTCGCCGCGCGTGTTCTGGGCAGGCGTACAGGCCGGGCCGGGGCTGGCGGCGCTGGCCCGGGAGACGGATGAGCGGCTGTCGCAATTGGGCATAGACCCCGAAAAGCGAGCCTATTCGCCGCACCTGACGCTGGCGCGCATCCAGGAACCTGTACCGCTCGACCAGCTTCACGAAGCCATCCGGGGGATGCCTTCGCTCGAGATTGCCGCATTCCGCGCGGACCGCTTCTATTTGTACCGGAGCAAGACCGGCCCTCACGGATCGGTTTATTCCAAACTTGCGGAGTTCCCCTTCACCCACCCATAAGCTTCCGGCTGTACGTTGCAGGACAAGACGCGCGCCACGGCGTTTCTAGTATCCGGCATGGCCGGTAGCATGGAGTAAGAGCCTCATGCCGCGCGGGATACCTCTGCCGTTCCTCGTCCTTCTCTGCCTGACTCCGATGGCCTCCGCGCAGACGCCCAGAATCGGGGTGGCCTTGAGCGGCGGCGGAGTGCGCGGGCTGGCCCACATCGGGGTGCTCGAAGTGCTTGAGGAATATCGGGTGCCGGTCGAGTTTGTCGCCGGGTCCAGCATGGGCGGCCTGGTGGGCGGGCTTTACGCCACGGGAATAACGCCGGAGCGGATGCAGTTGATCCTGCGTGAAACGGCTTGGAATGAACTGCTGGCGCCCGAGCTGCCATTCCGAGAGATTTCGCTTCCTCGAAAACTCGAGCGCCTTGCGTTTCCCTCCACGCTCGAGTTCGGACTTAGCCGGCGTCGGCTGCTCTTCGCCCCGGGTTTGAATTCCGGGCATCAAATTGGCCTTTTTATCAGCCGCCTCACCTTTCCGTATTCGACCATGCCGAGCTTCGACTTGCTGCCGATTCCGTTCCGCTGCGTCGCCACGGATCTGTTCAACGGCATCGAAGTCGTGCTGAATCGTGGATCGCTGCCCGGAGCATTGCGCGCCACTATGGCCGTTCCCGGCGTGTTCACGCCCGTGTTCGAGCACGGCATGGTTCTGGTGGACGGCGGGCTGGTGAATTATCTGCCGGTCGACGTGGTACGGGAGATGGGAGCCGATTACGTCATAGCCGTGGATGTGGCCGGGTACACAGAGCCGCGCGGACGAGTGCTTGGTCTGCTGGACATCCTCAATCGCTCCCTGGCCGTGGCCATCTATCAGAACGCCCGCCGCAACCGGCGGCTGGCCGATATCGTGATTCGGCCGGACACTCTGGAATACGGCACCTTCGATTTTCAGGCGGCTGCGAAGATGGTGGAGATGGGGCGCAGGGCCGCGCGGCGGTGGGAGACTGAGCTGCGGCGCCTTTCGCTGAGCCCGGCTGAGTGGGAGGAGCACCTGGCCGCGCGGCGCGCGCGTGCGCAAACGCCCGTGAAAGTTCCGCAATTTCTGGAAGTAGAGGGTACCGGACCGGAAGGAGCCGCAGCCATCAAAAGGGAACTCGAGGATTTTGTCGGCCGCCCGCTGCGGCTCGATCTGCTCGGACGCGAGTTGACCCGGGTCGCCGGCTGGGGCATGTACCGCAGCGCGCGTTACGAAGAGGCCTTCCGCGACGGCGTGAGGGGCCTTCGGATCGTGGTGGAGGAGAAGCGCCAAGGGCCGCCTTTTCTGCTGCCGGCGCTCGAAATCAACACATCGGAGATTCAGAACATCCGCGCCAGCCTCCGCGCGCGAATCATCTCCTACAACGTGGGCGCATTCCGTGCCGAATGGCGCAACGATTTTACGGTCGGGTTTCAAACCGGCGTGAGGAGCGAGTACTTCCGGCCCCTGCGGCACACGGGCTGGTTTGTCGCGCCGCGCCTGTTCTACTTACGGAACTATCATTATGACGTTGAGAACGCCTTCCGGATCTCCGAGGTCACCGCGAAGAATGCGGGCGGAGGCATAGAGGCCGGATACGACTTCAGCCGCTTCCAGCGCCTGAGCGCGGGATACGAGGCGTCTTATCAGACAGCCCGGGTCCGCACCGCGGAGAACACGTTCCGGGCCTTCCAGGGTCCCGTCCAGACGGCTTCACTGCGCTGGTTCCGGGACACGCAGGACAGCGCTTTGCTGCCGACCGACGGGCTGCGCGTGAACGCGGCGGGCGAATGGTTCTTTCAGGCGCCGGGCGCGAACTCGGGATTTCCCCGTCTGTCCGTGAACGGCTCCATCTACCGTACTCCGGCGCCCCGGCATACCTTTTTCGGGTCCGCCACAGCGGGAACCGGCTTCGGCGAAAACTTGCCCTTTCTGCAGCAGTTCACGCTTGGCGGCCCTTTGCGGCTTGCCGCCTTCCGATTGCAGGAGTTCCGCGGCGACAGCGTCCTTTATGGCGCCGGGGGATACATCTATGAGCTGGGCCGCCTTCCCTCCTTCCTGGGAGAACGATTCGGGGCGACCGGTTGGTATGAAGCCGGAAGGATTGGAGGCGACACGAACCAGGGAGCGAACGCGGGCATTGTCGCCGAAACCAGCCTCGGAACGGTGTTTCTGGGCGGGACCTGGGGAGACGGAGGCAGACGCCGCTTCTATTTCACGTTGGGGAGGTTTTTTTGAGGGCCGAGCGCGACACAATAGGCGATATGCTTGTGCCCGAAGACGCACTCTATGGTCCGCAGACCGCGCGTGCCGTGCAAAACTTTCCGATCAGCGGGCTGCGCTTTCAGCGCTCCTTTGTGCGCGCCCTTGGGCTGATCAAAAGCGCCGCTGCGGCAGCGAACGGCCTCTTGGGACAACTGTCCCCGGAGATGGCCCGGTCCATTGAGGACGCCGCCGAGCAGGTAGCGGAAGGCCGGCATGATGCCCAGTTCGTGGTCGATATCTTCCAGACGGGAAGCGGCACGTCCACCAACATGAACGCCAACGAAGTGATCGGCCGGCTGGCACGTGCGCATCCCAACGACGAAGTGAACCGGGGCCAGTCGAGCAACGACGTGATTCCCGCTGCCATGCACGTTGCCGCGGCCGAGCAGGTCCACAAAGATCTTCTGCCCTCCATGCGCGAGCTGCAAACCGCGCTGGATCGTAAGGCCGGAGAATTCCATGAGGTGCTCAAGATTGGCCGGACGCACCTCCAGGACGCGGTTCCCGTGCGCCTTGGCCAGGAGTTCGGCGGGTACGCGCGGCAGGTGGAGGCGGCTTGCGAACGCATCCAGGCCGCGCTTCCCGGGATCTATGAACTGGCATTGGGCGGTACGGCCGTGGGCACGGGGCTCAACGCGCCGCCGGGTTTCGCCGCCGCGGTAATCGACCGGATCGCGCGCCGCACGGGATTGCCGTTCCGGGAGGCCCGGAACCACTTCGAGGCTCAGGCCGCGCGGGACGCCGCCGCATTCCTCAGCGCGGCGCTGCGCAATTACGCGCTGGCCCTCACCAAGATCGCCAATGACATCCGCTGGCTGGGCTCCGGACCGCGCGCCGGACTGGGCGAGCTACACCTTCCCACCGTGCAGGCCGGCTCGAGCATCATGCCCGGCAAGGTCAATCCCGTGATTGCGGAGAGCGTGCTCATGGTGTGCGCCCAGGTTGTCGGCCACGACGCCACAATCGCCTGGTGCGCGGCGGCGGGGAATTTCGAGCTGAACGCGATGATGCCGGTAATGGCATACGATCTGCTCGATTCCATCGGCCTTCTGGCAACGGCCACCCGCAACTTCCGGGAGCGGCTGATCGAGGGCCTGGAGGCCGATACGGGCCGCGCGAGAGAGCTGCTGGAGCGGTCACTGGGAATGGCGGCGGCTCTGGCGCCGGAAATCGGCTACGAGAAGACGGCGGCTATCGTGCAAGAGGCCTGGAGGACGGAGCGCACGTTGCGGGAAGTAGCGCGAGAGAAGAGCGGCCTGCCGGAAGAGCGCCTGAACGAGCTGTTGGATCCCGAGCGGCAGGTGTAAGCCCACTGCGCTAAAATTCAAGCTTGGACTTTGAGCAGGTGACCGAATCCCCGGCGTCTCCGGAAAGCGGGGCGGCGCAGACCGCATGGGAGCGTGTACTTTTGGCGCGCCACCCCAAGCGTCCGCATACCCTGGACTATATCGAGCGCCTATTTCCGGGCTTCGAGGAGATTCACGGCGACCGTCTCTTTGGCGACGACCCGGCCATCGTCTGCGGTTTCGGCAATTTCGAGGGAACGCCGCTGGTCGTCGTGGGAGAGCAGAAGGGCCGCGACACCAAGCAGAAGCTGTATCGCAACTTCGGCATGCCCAAGCCCGAGGGCTACCGCAAGGCGCTGCGGGCCATGCAACTGGCTTCCAAGTTCCGCCGCCCGATCGTGACTTTCCTCGATACGCCGGGCGCGTACCCCGGCATTGACGCGGAAGAGCGCGGCCAGGCCGAAGCCATCGCGCGCAACCTGCGGGAGATGTCGCGTCTCTCATCTCCCGTCATCTGCGTTTGTATCGGTGAGGGGGGCAGCGGCGGCGCTCTTGCCCTCGGCGTCGGCAATCGCGTGCTCATGCTCGAAAACGCGATCTACAGCGTGATCTCGCCGGAAAGCTGCGCGGCCATCATTTACAGGGATGCGGGAAAGGCCGCCCAGGCAGCCGACGCTCTGAAGGTGACGGCGCCGGACCTTCTGCGGCTGGGACTCATCGACGGGATCGTTCCCGAGCCGGAAGGCGGCGCGCACGAGGATCCGGACCGGGCGGCCGTCTTGCTAGGGGACGCCTTGCGGGATGCGCTCGAATCGCTGGCCCGCCTTTCCACTCGCGAGCTGATGGAGCAGCGCTACACCAAGTTCCGGTCCATGGGCGCGGTGGGATCGCCGGCATGAGCAAGACTTCGATCCTGGGAATTCTTTTCCTGTTGGCGGTTCTGGGTTATCTGGTCATCTCCACGCAGCGCACGGCCCAGCATCGCGTGGAGGTTTGCATCACCTATCAGGGCCGCCAGGCATGCCGCACGGCGCTCGCCTCTTCCAAAGAGTCCGCCCAGCGCGCGGCAACCGACAACGCCTGCGCCCAGATCGCCTCCGGAATGACCGACTCCATCGCGTGCACCAATACCCCGCCCGATAGCGTGCGTTGGCTGCCCGTTGAGTAGCTAAGTAGAACTCGAAATGGAGGAGGTGCCGGTATTGCACGGCAGAACGGTGCGTATTACGCTATCGTTATGCAGACGATTTCCCTGAAGCTGCCCGATGATCTCCTGGCCCAACTCGAAAGTGAGGCCAAAGCGAGGCGGGTGACGAAATCCTGGCTCGTGCGAGAAAGCCTGGAAAAGGCGTTGCGTAAGCAAGCGCCACCCGGCGCAGTCTCGTGTTACGACCTGGCAAGCGACCTTGCCGGTTCGGTGCGGGGCCTGCCTGAGGACCTCGCCCATAATCCAAAGTACATGGAAGATTTTGGTCAGTGAAGAAAGGCCCCGCCCTGCTCGATACCGGCCCGCTGGTAAGTTTCCTCGCTTCCGGGCTGAGGCATCATTCCTGGACTATCGAGCAATGGAAACGGCTGCGTCCGCCGCTGCTGACGTGTGAGCCGGTCCTGACTGAGGCGGCCTTTCTCCTGAAACGCGAGGGCCGCGAACCCGATGCTCTTTTTGCATTACTGGAGCGGGGAGTGATTCGCATCGCTCTGGCAGTGGAGGAGGAACAGGCGGACCTCCGTGCGCTCATGCACCGGTATCGCAACCGGCCCATGTCCTTGGCAGATGCCTGTCTGGTTCGGCTCTCGGAAATCCACATGGACGGAGAGGTTTTCACGCTGGACTCCGATTTTCGCATCTACCGGCGCCACGGGAACAAAGTCATCCCGGCGCTGATTCCCGATTGAAACGGGGCATTCCCACAAGTGGCCGCCAAGTGCTCCTCTATCGCCTCGGGAATACATGAGCGAAGCTCCGAAACGCTACGCTAAGCCCTTTCCATACCCTCGGATACCCTTCCGATGCCTCATGCTACGATGAGACGAAGGGAACAATTCAGTACGCAGCTGCGTCTGAGCTTCCGTAGGGAACTCCTTGAAGCGACGGTGGAAAATTCTGTTGGCGGTGCTCGGCCCGGTAACGATAGCCGCGGGCGTTTACGCCAGTATTCAGTATGCGAAGCGCGGAGTCGTTATCGTGCAGACCGGCAGAGTCGTGCGCCAGGACCTGTCTTCCATCGTCACCGCATCCGGCGAGATCAAGCCGAGAAACTACGTGAATATCGGCGCCAACGCCTTCGGGCGGATCACCGGCATTCTGGTGAGTGAAGGCGACCGCGTGCGCAAAGGCCAGTTGCTGGCGCGCCTGGAATCCGTGCAGCCGCAAGCCGAGCTGAACGCACAGCAGGCAGCCATCGGTTCGACGCAGGCCGAATCCGCGGCGTCGGAGGCAGGCCTGAGGGTGGCCGACGAGAACCTGCACACGCTCCAGGCCGTCATCGATCGGGCCAAGGCCGACGGGAAACGCGCGCGGACGGACCTGGAGCGCGTGGCGCAACTGCAAAAGGAAGGGCTCATCGCCACCCAGGAGTTCGACCGGGCCAAAGCGGAAGAGGAGGCTCTGCGGGCCGGTGTGCGGGAAGCCGAAGCGCGCCTCGTACAGGCCCACGCCGAGCGCCAGAGGGTCGCGGCGCAGTTGTCCGCCTCGCAAAAGAGGATCACGCAGGCTCAGGCCAATTTCACCCGCATCGCCGACGTGCTGCAAAAGCATTCCGTGGTCGCCCCGCTCGATGGCGTGGTCACCAACCTGCCCGTCCGCGCCGGCGAAACCGTGGTGGTCGGAATCCAGAACTCCCCGGGCAGCCTGATCATGACCATCGCGGACATGTCCGTGATCACCGCCGAGGTGAAGGTGGACGAAACCGATATCGTGAGCGTAAAGCTCAATCAGACCGCCGATATCGCGATCGATGCGATGCCCAATCGGACGTTTAAGGGGCATGTCATCGAGATCGGCAATACGGCTATTCTCCGCTCCACCGGTCTGGCCGCCTCCCAGAGCATGATTTCCAGCCAGGAAGCCAAGGATTTTAAAGTAGTGGTAGCCTTGGACGATCCACCCCCGGACATCCGGCCTGGACTTTCCTGCACGGCGAAGGTGACGACCGCCACGCGCGACGGAGCGTTCACGATTCCGATCCAGGCGCTGACGGTACGGCAACGAGGAGACTTGGATTCCAAGCCGGCCGCCGCCGCTCAAGACCCGGCGACAGAGAAGACCCGGAAGGAAGAGCTGCAAGGAGTGTTCGTGGTCGACGGGGAGAAGGCGGTTTTCCGGAAAGTGGAGACCGGCATCAGCGGCGCCACGGAGATTGAAGTTCTCAGCGGCCTCAGGGAACGCGAAGAGATTGTAACCGGCAGCTATCGGATTATCCGTACGCTGCGCAATGAAGCCAGGGTAAAGGTGGATAACAAGCCTGCGGGCGCCGCCGCCGGACGTTAGAATGCCCTGGAGCGGAAAAGGGGAGTAAGAACCGGGAATGGCACAAGCTGTGGAACTGGGCCTCGAGCGGGGCGCGCAACTCAAGCGGGAAGGCATCGTCATCCGCACGTACGATTTGTGGAAGACCTACATCATGGGCGACCAGGAGATCAACGCGGTCTCCGGCGTGGACGTCGAGATTCGCAGAGGCGAATACGTGGCGATCATGGGTCCGTCCGGCTCGGGCAAATCCACGCTGATGAATCTGATTGGCTGTCTGGACACACCCAGCAGAGGGGAGTACTTCATCAACGGCAGCCTGGTGAGCCGGATGACGGACGATCAACTGGCGCAGATACGCAACAAGGAGATCGGCTTCGTCTTCCAGACCTTCAACCTGCTGGCCCGCGCCACCTCGCTGCACAACGTCGAGCTGCCGCTGATCTATAGCGGCATGGCGGCCGATCAGCGGCTGGAGCGCGCCAAAGCGTCGCTGCGCTCGGTGGACCTGGAGCAGCGCATGTACCACAAGCCCAGCGAGCTTTCCGGCGGCCAGCGCCAGCGTGTCGCCATCGCCCGCGCGCTGGTGAACAACCCTTCCATCCTCCTGGCCGACGAGCCTACCGGTAACCTGGATAGCGCGACGGGCAACGAGATCATGGGTCTCTTCGAGCGCCTCCACTCGCAGGGCAACACCATCGTGCTGGTGACGCACGAGCACGATATCGCGCTGCACGCCCACCGCGTCATCCACGTCCGGGACGGCAAAGTGGAAAAGGACGAGAAGGTAAAATAGCCGCCGCCCTCATATCCCGCCGCGGGATCTTCGCCGTCCGTTCAATAATCAGGCTGCAGGACGCAGTCTTTCCTCCACGTGGAGCCCTCGGGCCAGGCCGCGAACGCTCAGCGCGAACATGAACCAGGCAAACCCATGAACGATCAAGTCGATTCCGATATAAAGGCCCAGGAACCAAAGGCTGACTGCCGGCCAAAGTGAAAGCAGGATAGCGCCCAGCCCGAGAGATACGATTCCGCTTGCCAATGACCAACCCCAGTTAGGAAACCGCATCACCACGGAAGCAATCGCCCGGTATATGCCTTCCACCAGGAAGAACGCGGCAACCACCAAGGTCAGCACGGCAGCGCCGGACAGAGGAGCACGAAGCAGCAGGATTCCGGTGATCACGCAGAGGATTCCAGCAGCCAGGGATAGCAGAAAACCGCCCCACCTGCCGGTCATGAACGAAAGGACGCACAGTGCGCCACCAGCAATCAGTAGTATCCAGCCCAAGGCAACCACTGTGAATAAGGTCGTCAAAAATGCCAATGAGGTTGCCACCGCGCCCAGACCCATGAGAAATATTCCAAGCGCGAGGTACCAGCCCCACTTGTGACTAAGTTCTTCGATTCCGGCCAGAAAGGGATTTCGCCCCAAGCCGCCAAAGATCCCTATGGTGCTCATAAAGCAACTCCTTTCACCCCGCCGCCCGCGCGGCGGGATTTGTCTCTGGAAGGGCAAAGTGCAATCCGGTGGCCGAGATAGAAAACGCCGCCTTGCCCCGCACTTGCGGTGCCACACTGGTATTTTTGAAGTCATGACTACACGGCGGGAGCTATTAAAACGCACAGCGGCGCTGGCGGGCGCGCCGGCCCTTGCTCAGCGGCGTGAGCGGCCGAATATTCTGTTCGCCATTGCCGACGACTGGGGCTGGCCGTTCGCATCGTCCAGCGGCGAACCGGTTCTCCGAACCCCGCACTTCGACCGCGTAGCAAGCAGCGGCGTGCTGTTCACCAACGCATTCGTCAGCGCGCCTTCGTGCACGCCTTCGCGGGCGGCGATACTGACGGGGCAGTGGCATTGGCGTCTGGAGGAGGGAGCGAATCTGGGAGGGACGCTGCCGGCGAAGTTCCCCGTCTTCCCCGATCTGCTCGAGTCCGCCGGCTACCACGTCGGCTACACACGCAAAGGTTGGGCGCCCGGCGATGAATCTCCCGGCGGCAGGAAGCGGAATCCCGCTGGACCACGCTACCGCGATTTTGCCGCGTTTCTTGCCGAACGGCCGAAGGGCGCGCCCTTTTGCTTCTGGTTCGGCAGTACCGACCCGCACCGCACATATGAGCGCGACAGCGGCGTCAACAGCGGCATGCGATGGCAGGACGTGCGCGTTCCGCCTTACCTGCCCGATCACGAAACCGTGCGCCGGGACATCTGCGACTACTTCCTTGAGGTGCAGCGCTTTGACCGCGAAACCGGCGAGCTAATGGCGACGATCGAAAGCGCGGGCGAGCTTGCCAACACTATCGTGGTGATGTCGGGGGACAATGGTTGGCCGTTTCCACGCTCGAAAGCCACGCTCTACGATTCCGGGACCCATGTCCCGCTGGCGATCCATTGGCCAGCACGCATAAACGGCGGACGTAGGGTGGAGGACTTCATCAGCCTGTCCGACCTTGCCCCGACGTTCCTGGAAGCAGCCGGCGTTCGGCCGCCCTCGCAGATGACGGGCCGCAGCCTCATGCCGCTGCTGCTGTCGAAGCAATCCGGCAGGATCGAATCGCAACGCGACCACGTGCTGACGGGCATGGAGCGGCATGTGCCCTGCCGCGGCGAAATCCGAGGCGGGTACCCGATGCGTGCCATCCGCACACACGACTTCCTCTACATCCGCAACTTCAAGCCGGACCGCTGGCCAGCCGGTGACCCCAACGGGTTAGAGAAATCCAGCGCGCAGCCATTCACGTCCGAGGAACTTACAAGTCAGACATTCAAGGCACTGGCCGATATAGATGCCGGACCGTCGAAGGCTTACATGGCTATGCACCGCTCTCAGAGTGGCGTGGCGCCTCTATATGAACTAGCGGCCGGCAAACGCCCGGAGCGCGAGCTTTATGATGTGCGCAAGGATCCGTTCCAGATGCGGAACGTGGCCGGGGATGCGGACTATGCAGGAGCGGTGAAGCGGCTGGATGCCCAATTATTGGCTGAATTGAAAGCCAGCGGCGATCCCCGCGCGAACGGCGGCGGCGACGAATTCGATCGCTACATTTGGCATCAGGGACGGAGCATGGGAAAGAAGTAGGCAGCCGCGCAAGCGCAACTGGCTGTTATATACTCTACCCATCATGACTCGCTTGGTGGTTGTATTTGCGCTAGCCCTGTCCATTTTTGCTCAGAGCCAGACAGGCCGTATCACCGGAAAGATCAGCGATCCATCCGGAGCCGCCATTCCCAGTGTCGAGGTCACTGCCACCGACCAGGACACCGGCGTACCGACAAAAGGCGTCAGCTCGGCAACCGGCGTCTACGCTATCCCGTTCCTTCCGCCCGGCCGGTACCGGATCGAAGTGTCACACGCCGGATTCAAGAAGTACGAGCGTCCCAATATCGTGGTCGCTACGAGTGAAGTGCTTCCGCTCGACATAGCTCTCGAGCTGGGCAACGTCACTGAGACCGTCAGCGTTGAGGCGACGGCGCCCCTGCTCGAATCCACGACGAGCGACGTGGGCCAGTTCATCGACGCCAAGACGGTGACCGATATGCCGCTCAACGGCCGGCGCGCCCTGTCGCTGGTTGCCATGAGCGCGGCGACCGTCTGGGTCAACTATGGCGGCGAAGCGAAACCAAACTTCAGCCTTGCCGGCGGACGCACCCAAAGCCAGATGTTCTGGATCGACGGCGGCGCCGGACAGAACATGCGCCTGGGCGTCGGCCAGGTGGACATCGATCCGCCGGTCGAGGTCATCCGCGAATTTCGCATCGTGCAGAACACGTATTCCGCCGAGTTCGGAGGATCGGCCGGCGGCCTGATCATCTCAACCACCAAGAGCGGCACCAATGAACTGCACGGGTCGCTGTTCGAGTATTTCCGCAACGACAAGATGGATGCCCGGAACTTCTTCGCGGCCGACAGGCCGCCGTTGCGCTACAACCTGTTCGGCGCCACGGCCGGCGGACCGATCCGAAAGAACAAGACGCACTTTTTCGCCGGCTACGAAGGCACCCGGCGCACCACAGGGTTAGTGGATATTTTTACCACGCCCACAGCCGAGCAGCGGCAAGGCGATTTCTCGGAGACAACGAATGCGGCAGGCGCGCTGACCCGGATCTTCGACCCGGCCAGCAACCGGGTGGAAGGCGGCAGAAACGTCCGCACCCAGTTCCCGGGCAATCGGATTCCCGCGAGCCGTCTCGACCCGGTGGCCCTCAAACTTGCGGAATTTTACCCGCTGCCCAACCGGGCGCCATCCAACCGCGCCGGCGCGAAGAACTTCGTCGGCAACTACGCCCGCACATTCAACCGCGACAACGTCACCGCCCGCGTGGACCACGCCTTCAGCGATCGCAACCGGTTCTACGTCCGCTATCTTTTCAACCAGGATCCGCTGCGGTTCACCAGCGTGCTGTCCAACCCGATTGCCGAGACGCGCAATTTCAGCGAGCGGCACCAGCATATGCTGCTCTTCGCCGATACCCACACGGTAACTCCCACGCTGATCACCGATCTCCGCCTGAGCATTTCCGATCGTACGTTCCACAGCGTCAGCCCCGGCCTCGGCAGCAACGGCCCGGAGCTTCTCGGACTGCGCGGAGTACCCAGCGGCGCATTCCCGACCTTCACCGTGGCGGGCATGAGAGGCCTCGGCTCGGGAACCCACGAGAGAGTACAGCTGCCGATCCGGCAGCAGCAGGTCGTCAATTCCTGGACATGGGTGCGGGGCAACCACGTCATGAAGTTCGGCGGCGAGGTGCGGCGCTCCACCAACCTCGATATCCTGCGGCCGTCGATTTCCGGCAACTTCAGCTTCGCGGTTCAGCCCACGGCGCTTGAAGGCACCGGCAACACCGGCTTTGGGTTCGCAAGCCTGCTGGTCGGCTTTCCCAACGGATTCTCGCTCCGCAACACCGATCCCCTTGACCGGTCCAGTTCCTATCTGGCCGCGTACTTTCAGGACGATTGGAAGCTCACGCGAAACCTGACCCTCAACCTCGGGCTGCGTTGGGAGACGGATACGCCCATCATGGACGCGAACAATCGGCAGAACGGCTTTGACATCGAGGCCATCAACCCGGTGTCGGGCACTCCCGGGGTAGTCCGGTTCGCGGGCGTCGATGGCTGGCCGACGCAGCCGCACGATGCCGACTGGAACAACTTCGGCCCGCGCTTCGGATTTGCCTGGAAAGTGCTGGGGAGCGAGAAGACGGTAGTGCGCGGCGGCTTCGGGATCTCCTACGCGCACCCGTACGATCACGGCGTGCCCAACCTGACCTCGCTCGGCTTCGAGAGATCGGCGAGTCTTAGTACTCCGGACAACGGGGTCACCCTTCCTGCTCCGGGACGGAGTGCCGCAGGTGAACCCCGGCGGCGAAGCTCTGACCCCCGGCTTCGGCGCCGTTCCGGTGGGCCAGGCGGCGACAACCAACGTCCAGTTCTACGAGAGCAATCGCCAGATCGGGTATTCGCAGCAGTTCAATCTGGGCATCCAGCGCGAGCTGCCCGGCCGCATGGTGGTGGAAGTGGGCTACATCGGAAATCTCTCGCGCAAGCTCAGCTCCGCGAATATCAGCGTCAACCAGATTCCTCCGGACCGGATTGACGCCATTCGCCCGGCGGGAGTCTTCCGCCAGGCCTTCAGGCCCTTCCCGCAGTTCAACAATGTAATGCTGGTACAGCCAAGCTTTGGGGTGACGGACTACCACGCGGGGACGTTAAAAATCGAGAAGCGTTTCTCCAACGGCGTGAGTTTTCTGTCAACCTATACGTGGGCGAAGAACATTGACAATATCGACACCGCTCCGGACGATCTCGGCGAGGCGCAGCAGTATTCCGACTATTACAACCGCCGCCTCGACAAAGGTCCAAGCGGGCTCGATATTCGGCACCGCTTCACCTGGAGCTCAATATACGAGCTGCCTTTCGGCCGGGGCCGAAAATGGGCGCAGCAAGGGCCGTTGTCGCGTGTGATTGGCGGATGGTCGATCGGATCGATCGCGGTGATGCAGAGCGGCGGTCCGTTCACGGTGACCACTCAAAACAATACGACGAACGTGTTCTCAGCCGGCGGGCAGCGGGGCAATGTCGTCCGGAACCCGAATCTCCCCAATTCCGAGAAGAGCCTGGACCGCTGGTTCGACCCCTCGGCGTTTGAGCTGCCCGAGCCCTTCACCTTTGGCAACGCCGGCCGCGGCATCATCCGCGCCGACGGGCGGATCAACTTCGACTTCTCTCTCGTCAAGAATTTTGCTTTCTCCGAGTCGAAGTTCGCGCAATTCCGCGGCGAGGTCTTCAACGCCTTCAATCACGCCGATTTCGGCTTGCCGGGACACGCGCTCGGAGGGCCGGGTTTTGGAGTGATTAGCGAGGCCACCGACGCACGGGTGTTGCAGCTCGGGCTGCGAATTGTCTTCTAAAGGAAGTTAGACGTCCAGGTTTTTGACTTCGAGCGCATTCTCTTCGATGAACTTGCGCCGGCTCTCCACGTTTTCGCCCATCAGCGTGGAGAAGATCTCTTCGCATTCCACGGCGTCTTCCAGACGCACCTGGAGCAGTGTCCGCTTCTCCGGGTTCATGGTGGTGTCCGCAAGCTGTTCCGCGTTCATCTCGCCGAGTCCTTTGTAACGCTGCACGGAGGAGTCGCGCTTGCCTTCGTCCTTGACGTGCGCGAGCAATGCCCGCCAGTCGGACACGCTCTCCCGGTTCTCCTTCTTAACGGCCACGAACGGCGCCACATTGTAGCGGGCAATCTGCCGGGCGAGAGTGCGGAAGCGCTTGTATTCCGGCTGCGACGCCAGTTCCTGATCGATGCAGCGCTCGGCGTTTGTGCTGTCCCGGTAGCAGGCCCTCCACGCGGAGTGTTCTTCGTCGAATCGGAGCGCCGCGCCAGTCACTCCCGCGGTCTGCAAGAGATCCACCAGAGGCTGGAGGTTCTCCCGCGCGGCGAAATCGGCCTTGGTGTCGATCGCCAGATCCGCGTTGGAGACCGCCTGCACAACCCGCGCGTCGCGCAGCTTGCGTTCCACTTTGTTGAAAATCTGTTCGAACTCGTCCAGGCTGAGGAGGAAGGTGCGCAGGTCGCTGCCCTGGAGGGTCGCCGCCGCGGGATTGCCATTCGATCCCACTTCGAGCGAGAGGTTCTCCGTGGCCCGCCGCATGATCTCCCGCGTGAATTCCTTTTCGTCCTTGATGTACCGTTCGCTCTTGCCCTTCTTAATGCGGTACAGCGGCGGCTGCGCGATGAAGACGTGCCCGCGCAAGATCAGCTCCTGCATGTGGCGGAAGAAGAACGTGAGCAGCAGGGTCCGGATGTGAGAGCCGTCCACATCCGCGTCGGTCATGATGATGATCTTGTGGTACCGCAGCCTCGCCGCGTCGAAATCGTCTTTCCCGATGCCCGTGCCGAGCGCCGTGATCATGGCCCGGATTTCCTCGTGGCCCAGCATCTTGTCGTAGCGCGCCTTCTCTACGTTGAGAATCTTTCCCTTCAACGGAAGAATCGCCTGAAAGCGGCGGTCGCGTCCCTGTTTGGCCGTGCCGCCGGCCGATTCGCCCTCCACCAGGAACACCTCCGCGCGAGCGGGATCCTTCTCCTGGCAGTCGGCCAGTTTGCCTGGAAGTCCGGCTGAATCGAGCGCGCCCTTGCGCCGCGTGAGATCGCGCGCCTTTCGCGCGGCTTCCCTCGCCCGGGCGGCGTCGATGGCCTTGCCCACGATGCGCCTCATAACCGCCGGGTTCTTCTCGAAGAACTCCCCCAGCTTGTCGTTGACGAACTGCATCACGTGGCCGCCAATGTCGCTGTTTAGCTTGCCCTTGGTCTGGCCTTCGAACTGGGGCTGCGGCAGCTTCACGCTGACCACCGCCGTCAGTCCTTCGCGGACATCGTCGCCGGTGAGGTTCTCCTTGACGTCCTTGAAGAGGCCTTCCTGCTGCCCGAAGAAATTGATGGTGCGCGTGAGCGCGCTGCGAAAACCGCTGAGGTGACTTCCGCCTTCCGTCGTGTTGATGTTGTTCGCGAAGCTGAAGATATTCTCGGAATAGCCGTCGTTGTATTGCAGCGCCACTTCCACGGCCAGGCTGCCGCCATTCGGAAGTTCCTTCACGGCCTCCACGTGGATGGGCTTCTCGTGGAGAACGTTCTTGCCGCGATTCAGATGTTTGATGAACTCGGCAATGCCGCCGGAATAGAGGAACTCGTGGCTCTTCACGGGGTCGACGCGCTCGTCAACGAGGGTGATGCGCAGGCCCTTGTTCAGAAAGGCCAGCTCGCGCAACCGCTGCGACAGAGTATCGTAGTTGAACTCGGTGACGGTCATGATGGACACGTCCGGCTTGAAGGTGACCTTCGTGCCGGTCTTTCGTCCCGCTTTGCCCATGCGTTGCAGAGGCGACTTGGGTGCGCCGCAGCTATATTCCTGCTGCCACGTGAACCCGTCCCGCCAGATCTCCAGATCGAGGCGTTCGGAAAGGGCGTTGACGCAACTCACGCCGACGCCGTGCAGGCCGCCGGAAACTTTGTAGCTTTTCGAATCGAACTTTCCGCCGGCGTGCAGCTTGGTCATCACCACCTGCGCGGCGGAAACGCCTTCTTCGGCGTGAAGGTCGACGGGAATGCCCCGGCCGTTGTCGACCACCGTCACGGAGTTGTCGAGATGGATGGTGACATTGATTTCCGTGCAATGGCCTGCCAGCGCCTCATCCACGGAATTGTCCACGACCTCGTAGACCAGATGGTGCAGACCAATCTCGCCGGTTGAACCGATGTACATGGCCGGCCGAAGCCGGACGGCCTCAAGACCTTCCAGAACTTTAATGCTGCTGGAGTCGTAGACAGCCCCTGTGCTGCTGTCGATGGGATTCGGCATATACTCCTGTGTTCGCTTGTGGTGCGGGCGGCATGGCCGCGGCGCCCTCAAATACGCATGGGCATAACCACGTAGCGGTAGTTGTAATTGGTTCCATTGGCGCCCGGCCGCAATTCGCCGGCGCTCTTCTGATCTTTCAGCCCGAAAGCCATGCGCTCGTCCGAAATCGCCCTAAAGAAATCGAGCAGATATTGCGCGTTGAACCCGATGTCGATCTCCGGACCCGAATAGTCGGTTGGAACGCTTTCCTCGCTTTCTCCGGTTTCCGGGGAAGAGGAAGAAATTGTGACTTCGCCCGGCTTGAACTGTACTCGGATGGCTCGCGAGCGTTCATCGGCGAACTGCGCGACGCGCTCCACGGCCGCCTTGATTTCGGCGGTCTGCAGCACGACCTCGTGCGGGTTCTCCTTGGGGAGAACGCGCTCGAAATCCGGGAAGCTTCCCGTCAGGCGGCGCGTGATCAGCAGCCGTTCGCCCAACCGGAAAAACAAGTGATTCTCGTTGCCCGCCACGGCGATCTTGGCATCCGGCCCGGCCTCCTGAGAGAGTTTCACCAGTTCCGTCATGGCTTTTTTGGGAACCAGAGCGCGGAACTCACGCAAGACCGGCTCCGTCCGCTCGCACGCTTCCAGGTATGCGAGCCGGTGTCCGTCGGTGGCAACCATCAGCAAACCGTCCGGCTTGAGAACCAGCAAAGCCCCGTTCAGGGTGAAGCGCGATTCTTCGTTCGATATGGCGAAAGCCGTCTTCTCGATCATCGACGTGACCACGCCAACGGGCAGTTCGGCGACCGCCTCCGGCATTTCAGGCAGCTCCGGGAAGCTCTCCCGCGACAACCCCGCCATGCGGGTCTTCGATCGGCCGCACGTCAGACTCGCCCACTGATTCTCCTGAAACTTCAGGTTCACGTCCGCCCCGGGAAGCAACCGCACGTAATCCAGCAGCCGTCTGGCTGGAATTGTGCCGGCGCCCTCACGAACCACACGCGCGGGGCAAGAGCAGCGGATGCCCAGCTCGAGATCGGTAGCGGTGAAGTACAGCCGCTCCCCCTTCGCTTCCAGAAGAACGTTGGAGAGAATCGGAATGGTGGTTTTCTTTTCGACGACCCCTTGTGACAGGCCCAACTCCCGGACCAGGTCGCCTTGACTTACGGTGACTTCCATTCAGGTGGCTCCTACTATTCCTATATGTTGAAACAGAGTCCAAGAAAGAACCGTATTCATAGGGCCTGTTGATTTGTTGAAATCTACCTAAATTATACAAAATTATACGGCTTCTTGTCTCGCCATCGCGTGGATTCCGATGTGGAAAAAGAGGAAATCCCGCAAGCCAGGGCGGTTGTCCTCGCAAACGCGGGGCGGTTGCAGACGGGCCCTGTGGAATTTCTCCTGATCTTTATGAAAGTGCATCGTTTAACTTGTTAATAAGCCTGTTCAAATCCGGATCTTTTTGCCGCAGGTCCGCAATCTTGGCGATGGAGTGAATGACCGTTGTGTGATGCTTCCCACCGAAGGCACGGCCAATCTCGGGAAGGGAGGCGACTGTCAGCTCTTTTACCAGGTACATGGCCACCTGGCGCGGGTAGACCAGATTCTTGGCGTTGCTCTTCTCTTTCAACTGGGATTGCCGCAGGCCGAACTGCTCGGCCACCGCTTTCTGAATCGCATCGATGGTCACGCGGCGGTCCTGAGCCTGAGAAAGGTGCTTCAGGACCTGCTGTGTCATGTGCATCGTGATGGGAGCGCCGGTGAGTGACGAGAAGGCGATCAACTTCACCAGCGAGCCTTCCAATTCCCTTACGTTGCCCTTGGTGCGCGTGGCGATGAAGGTGCGTACGTCCTCGGGCAGCGAAACGTTCTCAGCTTCGGCCTTCTTATCGAGGATCGCCATCTTCGTCTCGAGATCGGGCGGCTGCATGTCCACCATCAGGCCCCACTCAAACCGGGAGCGGAGACGCTCTACCAGACCTTTGATCTCCTTCGGGGAAGAATCGCTCGAGACGACGATCTGTTTTTGATGATCGTACAGATCGTTGAAGGTGTGAAAAAACTCCTCCTGCGTCCGCTCCTTGTTGCCGAGGATCTGAATGTCGTCAATGAGCAGGACGTCCGCCGACCTGTAGTGTTGATGAAACTGGGGCATGCGCTCGCAACGAATGCAGACGATCATCTCGTTCATGAAGCGTTCGCTCGGGGTATAAACGATGCGCATGCCACCATAGTTGTCAATGAGACTCCGGCCGATGGCATGCATCAGATGGGTCTTGCCCATGCCCACGCCGCCGTATAGGAACAGGGGGTTGTAGCTGCGTGAAGGCGCGGTGGCGACGGACCGCGCGGCGGCGTGCGCAAACTGGTTGCACGCACCCACAACAAAGTTTTCAAAAGTGAATTTCGGGTTGAGCTGCGTGACCGGAGGCGTGAACTCCAGATCTTGCGCCACCTTCTCCGGTTCGGTTCTGTGATTCCGGCTGTTCCCGCCGACCGGCAGCTCAAAGCAGACCTGGTGCAGTCCGAGGTCGCGGGCAAAACCGGCGATGAGCTCCGAGTACTCCGATTCCAGCCAGTCCCGCGTGAGATCGTCCGGAACGGTCACCCAGAGCGTCTTCTGCTCGATGCGCCGGTAGTCCGTACGCGCGACCCAGTTCTGGTAACTCTCGGCGCTGAGCCTCGAATTCAGCTTGTTTTTGATCTCGTCCCAGGCGTTCATGAATCATTCCGCAATCGAGACGCAAAATTCCCACACGTTTTCCACACTGTGGAAATCTCATCTCTCTAGGGCCGCCGCCGGTCAGCGCCGGTATTTCACCAAGGGATTGTACGCCGCAAACAGAAGCCTAGTTTACCACAAGAGAAAGGATTATTCTCACATCATTGCAACACTCCGTAACGTGCTGTCGGATCACGTTTTATCGCCGCTCTCCCGTCCGTCGTAAAACTTCTTGACGCGCCGGGCGGCGGCTCTGCCCACCACCGGCGCAAGAACATCCTCGGCGGCCGCCGACACCTGCTCGGAACTGCCGAAATGCTTCAGCAGTTTCCGGGCCGTCAGGGGTCCCACACCCTGGATTTGCACGAGCTCGGTGGTCAGGCGCTCCGCATTGCGCCGGCTGCGGTGGAAGGTCACCGCGAAGCGGTGCGCTTCGTCGCGGATGCGCTGGATCAGGTGCAGAATCGGCGAGTAGCGGTCGAGCGCGAGGGGTTCGCTCTCCTGGCCATGCACGTAGATCAACTCTTCCCGTTTGGCGATCGCGGCGATCGGAACGTCGGTGATGCCTAAAGCCTGAAGCGCCTCCGCCGCCGCGTGCAACTGGCCAATGCCGCCATCGATCAGCACTAGGCCGGGAAACGGCTGGCTCTCGCGCTGCAGCCTCAAATAACGCCGCGTCACTACCTCGCGTATGCTCGCGTAATCATCGTTGCCCTCGACGGTGCGGATGATGAACTTGCGGTAGTCCTGCTTCTTCATGCGCCCATCTTCCCAGACCACCATGCTGGCGACCTTGCCGGTGCCCTGAATGTGCGAAATATCGAAGCACTCGATGCGGCGGGGAGGCTCGGGCAGGCCTAGAGCGTCCTCCAGCGCGGTTCGGATCGCCTCCGCCGAAGGCTTGAGGACGCGGAAGCGCAGATCGAAGCTGTGCTTGGCATTGGTCTCGACCAGCGTGAGGAGCGCTTTCTTCTGGCCGCGCTGCGGCGTGGTGATCTCCACTTTGCGGTTCTTCTTTTCGGCGAGCAGCTCCTCGAGCGTTTCACGGTCTTCGAAGTCGACCGGAACATGCACCCCCGCGGGCACGTACTGCTGATCCAGGTAGATCTGCTGGAGCAGCTCGGAAAAGAACTGCGAAGCCTCGAACTCGCGCTGATCTTCCCAGAAGAACTCCCGCCGGTCCACGATCTGCCCATTGCGGAGGTGAAACAGGTTGACTGCCACCAGGGGCGGCTCGGCGTAGTAGCCGAAGATGTCGATGTCGTCGCCCTTGGCGGCCGCCATCTTCTGGCGCTGCTCGAGTTCTTCGACCGTGGAAAGCAGATCCCTAAGACCCGCGGCCTCCTCGAAACGCATCTGCCCGGAGGCGTCCATCATGCGCGCGCGCAAACCGTCCGCGAGGTCGCCGTGCCGGCCTTCCAGAAGCATCTTCACGTCCTTGACGGCGCGTGCGTATGCTTCGTCCGTGGTCAGTTCCTTCACGCAAGGGCCCAGGCAGCGATGGATGTGATATTGAAGGCATGGCTTGGGATGGTAGCGCGTGAGGTCGACTTTGCACGACGGCACCAGAAAGTGGCGGTGGATGAAGTGCACCAGCCGGTGCGCCAGGTTTCCTGGAAAGTACGGGCCGTAATACGTCGATCCATCCTTCTTCAAACGGCGCGTCACGTACACACGCGGATACTTCTCGCCGGTCAGCTTGATATAGGGATAGGTCTTGTCGTCGCGCAGCAGAACGTTGAATCGGGGCTTCCACTGCTTGATCAGGTTGTTCTCGAGCGCCAGCGCTTCCTTCTCGTTGTCGACCAGAATGTAATCGATCTCGCGCGCTTCCGAGAGAAGCGTGCCAGTCTTCGCGTCGGCGAGGCGGTCGTCGCAGAAGTAGCTGCGGACACGGTGCCGGAGGTTCTTGGCTTTGCCTACATAGAGAACGGCGCCGGAGCGATCCTTGTAGAGGTAGACCCCGGGTCGGAGAGGGAGATGTGCCGCTTTATCTCTGAGATCCATTGCCGGGGGACTATACTTTAATTATGGCATGGGGGTTATGGCTTGGAATCCTCTGCGCGCTTGCCGCGGTTGCCCAGGAGGGGCAGAAGGAACAGATCCCGCCCGAAGAGGACGAGCGCATCGCGGTAACGGAATATTCCTTCAATCCTCTCCAGGCCTCGAAGGAACTCCAGATCGGCAACTTCTACTTCAGAAAGGGCAGTTTCCGCGCTGCGGCACTGCGCTTCCGCGAGGCGACCAAGTGGAATCCCGGTTTCGGCGAGGCATGGCGGAGGCTGGGGGAGGCCGAGGAGAAGCGGAAGGATTTCAAGGCCGCGAAAGCTGCCTACGAGAAGTTCGTTGAGCTCGAGCCGGACTCGAAAGAGGCCGAGCAGATCCGGAAAAAGCTGAAGATTTCTGCCCGGAAGAAATAGGCGCCTGGCGCCGCCTGGTTTCCGTATGGATCGTCGAGACAATCCGGCGGAGACCGCGCCCCCAATCCGGAAACAGGTCGATGTACTGGATCTCCCGCTGGATTCGCAAAGGTATCTTGCAGTCGTCGAGCCGTACCGGAATCAAGAAGATATCGTCCAGAGGCTGGCGACGGGCACACTCGAGCGCATACCGGATCTCCGCCTGGAAGTCCCCTTTCTTCTTCACCGAGTTGCGGGAGAAACAGGCGACGAAGAAGTCGGAAGTATCGATGGCGTTTTCGATGCTCCGCGGCCAATTCTGGCCGGGTAATAGCTTACGCTTGTCCAGCCAAGGGTCGAAGCCTTCCGCCGCCAAATTGTCGTAAAGGCGTTGCGAACTTTTCAAGTCTTCCCGAACGTAGGCAAGGAAAATGCGCGGAAGCTGAAGGGCATCGAAGCCGTAGGTCCCGTCCGGAGTCATGCGGAACACTCCCAACCCATCTATCTCGACGCTCTTGCCTTCCTCCAGGCACTGCCGCAGAAAACGGCCGATCTTCCGCTTATGAGAGTTCCCCTTGTCCCTCACTTCTTGCCGTCCGGGGAGTCGCTTTCGCCGGGCTCGAATTCAAACGACCACTTTTTCCCGGGTTGAAACCTGCCGAGACCGGGCAACTGGGCCGGTTGTCCTTTCCGCAGATTCGACAGGATCCGATGGACGACGCGGTCCAGGTCGTCGGCCGCCTCGGCCTTCGACTTGTGGGTTTGCCGGGCAAGACGCCTGGCAAGATCTGTCTTCTTCATTCCGTGACGATGGTAACAGTCGGGTATTCCTTCGGCGGCTTCCGAACGATGGTTCAGCAGCGATAACACCTTTGAGTTGTAGCCTCTTCGACGGCAGCGCCGGGAGTGTGACTGGCTCCTGTCCTTCTACTTCTTGACGCCAAAGCGGGAAATTCGATAATCTCTAGTATGAAATAGGAGATTCTTCGCGCCTCCTCCATGAATATCTCCGTCAAGAGCACGTATGCGCTCGACGCGGTCTTCGATCTGGCCACACAGACCGCCGGTCAGCCCGTCAAGATTGGCACGATTTCAAAACGGCAGAACATTCCGCAGAAATTTCTGGAATTGATACTGGCGGGGTTGAAGCAAGGCGGTTTCGTGGAATCCCGCCGGGGTGCGGAGGGTGGTTATCTGCTGGCGAAATCTCCGGAAGCGATTACGGTGGGCGACGTTTTGCGCTACGTCGAAGGTCCTCAGCAGCAGGCCCGCGGCCGCGACCGGCACAACCAAGATTCGCCGTTCGGCGAGATGTGGCATCGCGTTGACGAAGAAGTCTCGCGCATCCTGGATCGGACGACGTTCGCCGACCTCGCCAGGAAGTGGACGGAAAAGAAGACAAGATTCGTACCGAACTGGGAGATTTGAGTGATTTTTGAGGATAATTCGCTAAGCATCGGGCGCACGCCGCTGGTTCGGCTGAACCGGATCGCCAACGGCGCGGGCATGATCCTACTAGGCAAGATCGAAGGACGGAATCCGGCCTATTCCGTCAAGTGCCGGATCGGCGCCTCCATGATCTGGGACGCCGAAAAGCGTGGGGTGCTGAAGGCGGGCAAGGAGCTGATTGAGCCAACCAGCGGCAACACCGGCATCGCTCTGGCATTCGTCGCTGCCGCGCGCGGGTACCCCATCACGCTTACCATGCCTGAAACCATGTCAGTCGAGCGGCGCAAGGTCCTGAAAGCGTTCGGCGCGCGCCTTATGCTGACCGATGGGGCTGCCGGCATGGCCGGCGCCATCCAGCGGGCCGAAGAGGTTGTGGCTTCCAATCCCGGACGGTTCGTTTTGTTGCAGCAGTTCAAGAATCCCGCTAACCCCGAGATTCACCTAAAGACCACAGGACCGGAGATTTGGGAAGACACCCAGGGGAAGATCGATGTTTTGATTTCCGGCATTGGCACCGGCGGCACGATCACCGGCGTGTCGCGATACATCAAGGGAATCAAGGGTAAGAACATCCTTTCCGTGGGCGTTGAGCCCACCAGCAGCCCGGTAATCACACAGACCTTACGCGGCGAGCCTTTGCGGCCTGGCCCGCACAATATTCAGGGCATTGGCGCGGGGTTTATTCCGGACACGCTGGATTTGGCGATGGTGGACCGTGTAGAGCGCGTCTCCAATGAGGAGGCAATCCAGATGGCTAGAAGGCTTGCTCGCGAAGAAGGGCTGCTGTGCGGCATATCCTGCGGGGCGGCAGTGGCCGCCGCTGTGCGTCTGGCCCGCGAAGAAGAGTTCCTGGGAAAAACGGCCGTGGTTGTGCTGCCGGATTCCGGCGAACGCTATTTGACAAGCGCTCTCTTTGATGGTCTCGGTGAAGAATAAAGAGTAGCGGGCGCTGTCTTGGGTGATAGGGGTGATCGCGCCCGCTGTCGTAACGGGGATATGCATATAAGACGAACCTTGCATTCCAAGGTTACGCATTTCGGATAAAATTCGAAAACGATTTCGAATTTTTTTTAGATAAGGGTGCGGCTCCCGATGGCCGGTGGTTTTCGCCGGGTTCAAACTCGGGTCAAAAGCGCTACAATCGTCTTCGAAGTGAGAAACTGGGCGAGCGCGGCGGTTTTCTTTACAGGAGTGCTATTCGCGCAAGAGCCCGAACCTCGTGCGCCAGGGGCGCCTGCGGTTCCGCCGGTCCTCGTCAATGCAGGCAAGCCCATGCGCGTGGATATTTCCTGCGGGGACGCGGAAATCCAATGGTTTGGAATGACCTGCGCAGACGAGGAGTCTTGTCCCGTGTACCTCGAGCTGGCATCTGTGGAGGCCGTCGGCAACCGCCTCTTCCTGCCCGGAAACATTCACAACGCGGCCAGTACGTTGTATTCGATTCTTCTCACCAGCGACGATGGCGGCAAGACGTGGCGTGAGGGCTTTGAGCGCCTTCGGGGCAGCGGTTTGGATCGCGTGCAGTTCTTCGATTTGGAGGTCGGTTGGGTGAGCGGACACCTCCTTCATCCACTGCCGCGCGATCCGTTTCTCCTCATGACTACCGACGGAGGAAACACTTGGCGGCGGCGGCCCGTGTTCGGGGAGAGCCGCGGCGGAAGTATTCAGGATTTTCGATTCGAGTCGCGCACGCAGGGCAACCTTATTGTGGAAGGAGGCGAAGCCGGCCGCTATGAGCGGTACGAGTCTCCCAACGGGGGTGAGAGTTGGTTCGTCCGCGAGGTGAGCGAGAAGCCGCTCCGAATTCGGCGGGCCGGCGGGGAAATCGCCACTGGCTGGCGCATTCGGCCTCACGGTCCGAGCAAATCGTACCGGCTAGAGAAGCAACAGGGCACGAAGTGGGAGGTTGCGGCGAGCTTTTCCGTACCGATAGGGTTTTGCAAACCCCCGGAGTACAAACCTGCGGAACCCCCAGCGCCGGACGAGGTTCCTGAGGTACAGACGCCTGCTACCGAGGTTCCGCCCCAACCCCGCACCCCGCGCGCCAAACCTTCCTTACGGCGGCCCGTAAAATAGGTAACAGAAGTGCTAGAGATCCGGATGTTATCCGCCATCAGGGCGCGCATGAGGTCCCATTTGGACAAGGAATACAGATGAGCGGCAGCGACGAACCGCGGCTGCCGGACATTCCGAATAAGCTGTACTTTCGCATCGGGGAGGCGAGCAGCCTGCTTGGGCTGGAGCCGTACGTGCTTCGCTATTGGGAAACGGAGTTTCCGTCGCTGGCGCCCAAGAAGTCCGGCACCGGGCAGCGTCTGTACCGCCGCAAGGATATCGATCTTCTTTTTAGGATCAAACACCTGCTCTATGAGAAGCGCTACACCATTGAGGGGGCGAAGCACGAATTGCAGTCAAGCTCCACTGTAAGGCAAGATCCATCCAGTTGCCTCAAGGAGATCCGCGCGGAACTAAGCCGGATACTAGAACTGATCAACTAGACCCACTAATCGGTGGGGTTACCAACAATGACAGCATAGACGCGGTCGAGATCGTCGCTGGAGTAATAATCGATTTCAATCCGGCCCCGCTGCTTGGCGCGCTCCACGATACGGACTTTCGTTCCCAGCACCCGCTCCAGCTCGCGAATTGCCGCCTTAACATTCGGATCGGGCTGCACGTCGTCGAGATGCTTCGGGTCGCGCGACTCCGTCATCCGTTGAGTAAGACGCTCGAGCTGGCGAACGGATAATCCTTGGCTGACCACTTTCTCAGCCACCTGACGTTGCAGCTCAAGGGTTGGCAGGGTGAGGAGCGATCTGGCGTGGCCGGCGGACAGACGCCGCTCTGCGACGAGCTGCTGAATGTCGTGAGGAAGTTGCAGAAGACGAAGCAGATTGGCGATGGTGCTGCGATCTTTGCCCGTCCGGCGGCCAATCTCCTCGTGACTGAGGTTCAGCTCCGAAGCCAGGCGTTGAAAAGCGACCGCAACCTCGATTGGGTTGAGGTCTTCGCGCTGAATGTTTTCAATGAGCGTAATTTCGAGAAGACGCTCATCGGGAATATTCTGAACAACGGCTGGAACGCGCTCCAGGTTCGCGAGTCTTGCCGCGCGCCAGCGGCGCTCGCCGGCTACCAGTTGATAGCGGTCTCCCATGGACCGGACTACGAGCGGCTGGATCACGCCGTTGGCTCGTATCGACTGCGCGAGCTCCTGAAGGCGGTCGGCCTGAAAGATCCGGCGCGGCTGAAGGGGGTTGGGGTCGATGTGGTCCAGCGGCACAAGGACCACAAGCTCGCCCTGAGCTGCGGTCGGTGTAGGTGGCGCGGGGATGATGAGGTCGGGCCGGTGCGGCAAGAGCGCCGTCAAACCCTTACCGAGAGCTCGTCGAGGTCCTGCGCCTGGTTTGCTCATTACGGAGAATCTCCTTTGCCAGTTTGATATAGCTCTCGGCGCCGCGCGAACGCACGTCGTAGCTTAGAATGGACTTCCCGTAACTGGGCGCTTCGGCTAGTCGGATGCTGCGCGGAATGACGGTCTGAAATACCTCGTCGCCGAAGAACTCTTTCAAATCTTGCGCCACTTGCCGCGTCAGATTGGTTCGGTCGTCGAACATCGTGAGCAGGATGCCTTCGATGCCAATGGGATGGTGGAAGGAGTCCCGGATGCGGTCAATCGTGTCCATCAGCTCGGAAACGCCTTCCAAAGCAAAGAATTCGCACTGAATGGGAATGAGCACCGAATCGGCGGCGAGAAGGGCGTTGAGGGTCAGGAGATCCAGGGCCGGTGGGCAATCGATCAGGATGTAATGATAGTGTTCGCGGGCGGGTGCAATCTTGTTACGCAGCCGGCTCTCGCGCTGCGGCAAGTGAACGAGCTCAAGATTCGCTCCAACCAGATTCTTGTCGGCGGGAATCAGATCCAGACCGTCGAACTCAGAATGGACGGTCACGGCTTCCAGCGTAACGTCGGAGAGAAGAACGTCGTATAAACTGAGCTGATCCAATCCCTTCTGGACTCCCAGGCCCGAAGTGGAGTTGCCTTGCGGGTCTGAATCAATCAGCAGCGCTCGCAAGTCATTCGCGGCGAGTGACGCAGCGAGGTTGATGGCGGTAGTCGTCTTCCCGACGCCCCCCTTTTGATTCGTTACCGCAATGACCTTTCCCAAGTGAATTATGCTAACACGAACATTCGGGCGCGGAAGTGCGTTTCACGTGAAACGATCAGAATTTAGACACGAGACATGCTGAGGTAAACGTCAAGAATGGAGATTGCGGCTGGCGTTACGCCCGGAATGCGCGCCGCATGTCCAAGGCTGGCGGGACGAACGAGGGCCAACTTCTCACGAACCTCCCGGGAAAGCCCCGGAATTCCGTCAAACTGAAAATCCTCCGGAATGGACCGCCGCTCGGAGCGTTTCAGACGCTCCATCTGTTTCTCCAACTGAGACATGTAGCCGGCATACTTGATCTCCGTTTCCATGGTGGTCAGAACGCCTGCTTCCGCCTGCTCACCCAGTTGCTCGCAAACCCAAGTTGAGATCTCTTCAATATGAGATTCCGGCCGCTTCAGCCACTGGCCGTACCGATGCTGCCGCAGAATATCGGCTAAACGCAAACGCTGGGACTGCTTTCGCTCGAAACGGCGCCAGCGTTCATCGTTAACAAGACCAACGGTACGGCCAAGCTGCGTCAGCCGCTCGTCTGCATTGTCAATCCGAAGATGCAGCCGAAACTCGGCCCGGGAGGTAAACATGCGGTATGGCTCGTCGGCGCCCTTGCTGACCAAGTCATCAATCAGAATTCCGATGTATCCCTCGGTCCGCGCCACCTGCACCCCGTCCAGCCCGCCGACGCTACGGGCGGCATTGATTCCCGCCACAATTCCCTGACATGCGGCCTCTTCGTACCCGGAGGTACCGTTGATCTGCCCGGCCAGATAGAGGCCGCGAATGCTCTTTACCTCAAGCGAATGCCAGAGTTCTCGCGGATCGATGGCATCGTACTCAATCGCATAACCGGGCCGGATCATCTCGGCATTCTCGAGGCCGGGAACCGACGCCACCATGGCCGACTGGACGTCAATTGGCATGCTCGTGGACATGCCGTTCAAATACACTTCGTTCGTGTCCAAGCCCTCCGGCTCAAGAAAAATCTGGTGACGGGCCTTATCCGGAAATTTAACGATCTTGTCTTCAATCGACGGGCAATATCTGGGACCAATACCCTCAATTTGCCCGCTGTACAGAGGTGATCGCGCAATGCTCTCCTCTAGCACACGCTTGGTCTCCGCCGTTGTATAGCCGGCATGACACTCAATCTGGGGCCTGTCGATCCGGTCGGTCATGAACGAGAATGGCGTCGGCGCCGGGTCGCCCGGCTGCGGCTCAAAGCGGGACCAGTCGATTGTCCGTCCGTCCAGCCGCGGCGGCGTTCCTGTCTTGAGCCTGGACCAACGCAGGCCCAACCCCCGCAGTTGCTCGCCCAAAAGCTGAGACGGCGCTTCACCGTTCCTGCCGCAGCTATACTTCATCTCGCCCACATGCGCCAAGCCATTCAGAAACGTACCTGTCGTCACGATCACCGCGTCGGCCAGCATAGACCGCCCATCGCGCAGCATCACGCCCCTTACCCGCCGCTCCGGATCCTCGCCTTCGACGATCAACTCGGAAACCTCTGCCTGCCGGATCCGAAGATTAGGCTCAGTTTCAAGGACCTCCCGCATCCTGAGGCGGTAGAGCTTCTTGTCGCACTGGGCTCGAGGGGACCACACGGCGGGGCCGCGGCTCGTATTCAGAAGCCGGAAGTGGATACCCACGGCGTCGGTGACCTCGCCCATCACCCCGCCGAGAGCATCGATCTCACGCACCAAATGTCCCTTTGCAATTCCCCCAACGGCCGGATTGCAGGACATCTGCGCAATCAGATCCAGATTCATCGTGATCATCGCGGTTTTCAAGCCCATCCGCGCGCAAGCTCGTGAAGCCTCACAGCCCGCATGGCCCGCGCCGACCACGATCACATCGTACCGGTTCTGCATTGCTATCATTGTAACTCCATGAAGATCTTGGTCATCGGCTCGGGAGGGCGGGAGCACGCCCTAGCTTGGCGCATCGCACAGAGCCCGTCGGCCACCCATGTCTATGCCGCGCCGGGCAACCCGGGGATAGCGCAGATCGCGGAATGTCTCACTCCCACGGACCAGTCGCCCGCTTCCTACCTAGCCATCGCCCAGCGCGTTGCGGCGGACCTTACCATCGTCGGCCCCGAAACTCCGCTGGTGGCGGGCGTTGTGGATCTGTTTCGCGCGCACGGCATGGCGATCGTCGGACCGACGGCGGACAATGCCCGCCTCGAGGGCAGCAAGATCTTCGCGAAGGAGTTTTTCCGCCAGCACGGAATTCCTACCGCGCGATCCGTCCTCGTAGCCAACAGTCAGGAAGCCAGCGCCCACCTGGTGGATTTTTCCTTCCCGGTGGTGCTGAAGGCCGACGGCCTTGCCGCGGGGAAGGGCGTCGTCATCGCTAATAGCATTATGGAAGCCGAGGCGGCCCTGCCAATCCTCGGTGACCGCCTCGTGATTGAAGAGTTTCTCACTGGCGAAGAGGTCAGCTTCATCGTGCTCTCCGACGGTCGCCACTTCCTCTGCATGGAGCCCACTCAGGACCACAAAACCATCTATGACGGCGATTGCGGCCCCAACACGGGCGGAATGGGCGCTTACTCCGACTCGCGGATTCTGACCACGGCCGAGACTCAACGCATCCTCGATACAGTAATCCAGCCTACAGTTCATGCGACTCAGTTCACGGGCTTCCTTTACGCAGGTCTCATGATGACCGCCGACGGTCCGAAGGTATTGGAATTCAATGTTCGCATGGGGGACCCGGAAACTCAGGCCCTCATGCAACGCCTGAACGGCGATTTCGCCGCCATCCTGATGGCTGCGGCGGGCGGTGGCCTTTCCTCCCAGAAGATGACGTGGAATCCCGACCCTTCGGTCTGCGTGGTGCTGGCATCCGAGGGATACCCGGGCAGTAGTCGAACCGGCGATGACATTGAGGGGATTGACGACGCGGAAGCCGCTGGCGCGGTCGTGTTTCACGCCGGAACCCAGCGAAGCGGCGATCGTCTTGTAACCGCGGGCGGCAGGGTCCTTGGCGTCACTGCCGCCGGCGCGAATCTTGCCGCGGCGATCCGCAACACCTATCGAGCGGCCGGCCGAATCCGCTTTCCGGGAATGCAGTACCGCAAGGATATTGGACGGAAGGGCCTCACCCGCTACAATGAAGGAGATTCGGGCACGTAGCTCAGATGGATAGAGCGGTCGCCTCCTAAGCGACAGGTCGGCAGTTCGAATCTGCCCGTGCCTACCACACCCCCGCATCGAGTACAATCCATACAGACATCCGTCAAGGAGAACTGTATGACCCCCTCGCGACGCGACTTTTTCCGCATGGCCTCAACCGTTCCTTTGCTTCCGGCAAGCTGGACGGCCTTTGCTTCTTCGCTCAGCGCGGCGGGCGGCGATACGGCCTCCGAAAGCTACTGGCTCATGGTGAAGCGCCAGTTCCCGCTGGAAGACAAGCTCATCTACATGAACGCCGCGAACGTATGTCCCGTTTCGCGGCCGGTGATGGACAGGCACCTTGAATATTTGCGCGACTTCCACGCCAACCCGTCTTTTCAGAATCGCGGCAAGTACGTGCCCTTGCGCGAATCCTTGCGAGGCAAGATCGCGAGTCTGCTGCGCGTCGCCTCCGATGAAATCGCCATCACGCGCAATACCAGCGAAGGCAGCAACATCGTGGTGAACGGCGTGGACCTCAAGGCGGGCGACGAGGTCGTCATCACGAGCCATAATCATCCCTCCAACAACGATTCCTGGAAAGTGCGCGCGCGCCGCGACAAGTTCGTGGTCAAGAGCGTGCCCGTGCCGGTGCCCGCGTCGAGTGTGGACGATCTGATTGGCGGCATCGAGCGCGCCATTACGCCGCGGACGCGCGTGATTGCCATCACCCACGTCACCAACACCACCGGCATACTCTATCCCGCGAAGCAGATCGCTGAGCTGGCGCGCCGGCGCGGCATCTATATGCACCTCGATGGCGCTCAAACTTTTGGGGCATTGGACGTGAACCTGAAAGACATCGGCTGCGATTCGTACTCGACCAGTGCGCACAAGTGGCCCATGGGACCGCTCGAAGCGGGCGTCCTGTTCGTGCGCGCCGAGCGCATCGCGGAACTTTGGCCGTCCATCGTCACCGCGGGCTGGGCGGACGATCTGAAGGGCGCGCGAAAGTTTGAAGTGTTCGGCCAGCGCGACGATCCACGTGTGGTGGCGCTCGATGCGGCCATCGACTTCCTGAACCTCATCGGCGCTCGCGAGATAGAAGCCCGGCTTCGCGCTCTCACTACCCGCGCCAAGATGGGGCTCAAGAACATCGCGGCGGTGGAACTGAAGACCAACCTGGAGCCGGAGCTTTCGGGCGGCGTCGTCAAATTCCGCATCAAGAGCGCTCCCACTAAACAGGCTTACGACACGCTTTGGGAGAAGCATCGCATGGGAATCGCGATGACGGCATCTGGCGATTCCGAGGGCTTGCGTTTCTCGCCGCACGTTTACAATTCCATGGAAGAGATCGACCGCGCCGTCTCGGCTGTAAAAAGCCTGGCGTAACTCATTCCACGTTTTAGGGATCTTCGCCGTCTATATCATTTGCGGATCCTCTGCGCCTGCCTTCTTGTGTGCCTGGCCGCGACGTCGGCCGGCTGCCTCGGCGCAGCGTCGAAGCGCTTCAGGGCGGGGCGCAAGGCGGAGAAATCGGGCGATGTGGCCCGTGCCTATCTGCTGTATTCTCAAGCCGCGGCGCTCGACCCCGAGAACCGCAAGTACTGGCAGCGCAGCCAAGCTGTTCGCACACGCGCCGCGCTCCAACTAAAACTCAAGCCTCCCGCAGCTCCTCTGCCGCCCGGGGAACTGACGGAGGAAGAGTTCCAAACGATCACCGAGACCGACCTCGCCGAAGCCCGCGCGCCTCGGCCTCCCATCAGGTTAATACCCGGACCGGTGCGTAAAGACCTCGACCTGAGAGGCGACGCAAAAGCCCTCTGGGAGGAGGTCGCGCGCGCCTTCGGCCTGGACACGGTTTTCGATGGCGACTACCAGCCTGGGCAGCCCATCCGCTTCCGCATGGAGGACGCCAATCATCGCGAGGCGCTGCACGCGCTTGAGCTGGCAACCGCGAGTTTCGCGGTGCCGCTGAGCGACCGGCTGCTTCTAGTGGCCAAAGAGACGCCGCAGAAGCGCGCCGATCTGGATCCTTTCGTGACTGTGGTAATACCCCTGCCGGAGCCGGTCTCCGTGCAGGAGGCGCAGGAGCTCGCGCAAGCCGTGCGACAGTCGCTCACGCTCAACAAGTTCCATGTGGACAGCATCCGCCGCATGGCCGTCATCCGCGACCAGGTTTCCAAAGTTAGGATAGCCCAGCTTGTTTTTCGCCAACTGCTGCAGCATCGTCCGGAGGTGGCAATCGATCTGGAGTTTCGCGAAGTCGCGCGGGTCAACTCCCTGAGCTATGGTTTGAAGCTGCCCGCGAGCTTCCCTCTCGACTTCCTCGGCACTGTGCTCGGAAGCGTTAAGCCGTCGATCACCGGGCCGCTGTTTGTTTTCGGCGGAGGCAGGACCATCTTCGGACTGGGCGTAGCCAGCACCCAACTGATTGCGCGCATGAGCCGCAGCAATGCGTCCAGCCTGCTGCAAACCACCTTGCGATCGGTCGACGGGCAGCCCGCCACCTTCCACGTAGGCGACCGCTTTCCCATTCTCACGGGAGGCTTCTTCGGTCCGCCGCCGACCGGCGATGAAGAAGTTTTCATACCTCCGCCAACGGTCAATTTCGAGGATCTCGGGGCGCTGATCAAGATCACGCCGCACGTGCACGATATGGAAGAAGCGACGCTGGAAGTGGAAGCCGAGTTCAAGGTGCTTGGCGGCGAGAGCTTCAACGGCATCCCTGTCATCTCAACGCGAAAGCTGAGCTCTCACGTCCGTCTGCGCTTTGACGAGTGGGCGGTGATCGCAGGCCTGATGAACGAGGCCGAAGCGCGCAGCATCACCGGACTGGCGGGACTATCGCACGTACCGTTCCTGGGGGCGTTGGTGAGGCGCCACGACCGCGATCGCGGAGTTAGCGAAGTACTGATTCTGATCAAGCCCCGGCTGCTCAGCCTCCCGCCGTCGCAAAGGGTGACACACGCGCTGCGCACGGGCACGGACACGCGGCCCATCACTCCCCTGTAGGACGCGACGCCGCGGTCATTTGGGTTTGGGCTTGAATCCGGCCGGGTTCTCGTGCACGCGCTCTTCGAAGCGGCCTTCGAGCGCATTGGCCAATGAGACGCTCGCATCGCCGTATCTGTCGCGCAGCCGGTCTACAGCCGCGAGCGCATTTTTCCAGCGCTCAATGCGCCGCTCCTCGGTGAGGTGCAGTTGGCCTTCGCTGCGGTCGAGCGAAGAGGCCTGAATGCCGAGCAGCCGCACCGCGCGCCCGGCCTTCCAATTCCCGCGGAAGAGCGTGCGGGCACGATCGAAAATCTCCGTATCGAGCTGCGTACCGCGAGCGAGCGTGTGCGCGCGGGTGATGGTGGAGAAATCCGAATAGCGCAGCTTGAGCTGCAAAGTGCGGGCATAGAATCCGCCCTCGCGAAGACGCCGGCCGACCATTTCCGAAAGGCGAGCCAGCGTGGTCTCGATCCGCGCCGCATCGAGCGTGTCTTCGCCGAAGGTGTGCTCGTGGCCGATGGACTTCGGGTCAGCCTCTTCGCCAATGGCCGTATCGAACCAGCCGCCCGCATCGAGGCCGTGCGCCTTGCCTGCCAGCGCGAGGCCCCACTTGCCGAAGCGGCTTTCGAGCAGCGCTTCATCCAGAGCCGCAAGATCGCCGATCTTGCGAATGCCGAGCCGATGCAAATGTAGCTCCGTGACCTTCCCTACGCCGGGAATGCGCCTCACGTCGAGAGGCGCGAGAAAGCGCGCCTCCAGGCCCGGAATCACCCACAGAATGCCGCTGGGCTTGGCCTGGTCGGAAGCAATCTTCGCCACAAGCCGGCCGGTCGCAATGCCGATAGAACAATTCAGGTTAGTTCCGTTTTTGATTCTGTTGCGCAGCGCGTGCGCGGCGGCGAGGGGAGGGCCGTGCAACCGCGCGGCTCCGGTGAGATCGAGATAGGCTTCGTCGATGGAAGCCATTTCCACCAGAGGGGTAAAGGCATACAGGATGTCATACACCCGCCGCGAGTAGTCGCGGTAGCGGGTTGGATGCCCATGCAAAAAGATGGCGTGCGGGCAGAGCTTGGCCGCGGTGCGGAGCGGCATGGCGGAATGAACGCCGAATTTGCGGGCTTCGTAGGATGCGGCCGAGACCACGCCGCGCTGGTCCCGGTCGCCGCCGACCACTACGGCTTTCCCCTTCAGCGACGGATCGAACAGCTCTTCGACCGATACGAAGAAGGCGTCCATATCGACATGAAAGATGGTTTTCACGGCTGCAATCGGCAGGTCACGACTCGCGGGATGCCCGCCAGATCGGCGGCCAGCCGGGGCTGCTCCCAGCGCGATCCAAACATGCCGGATACCCTTTGACCGCTATTGTAGCCAAGCTCCATGACCAGCCGGCCGCCGGGGCGCAGCACGCGCTCTGCCTGGGCTACCAGGCGCTCGTAGATTTCGAAGCCGGTGGGCCCTCCAATCAGTGCAACGTAGGGTTCGAAGTCGCGGACCTCGCGCTGCAGGTGGGGAAGATCGTCAAGCGGAACATAGGGAGGATTCGACGCCACGGTGTCGAACGACCGCGGGGCGAAGGCGGAAGCCAGGTCGCAGGCGACAAACTGCACGCGGGCGCTGAGCCGGCGCGCGTTCTCCCATGCGACAGCCAGGGCCCGCTGCGAGATGTCGCTGGCCCACACCTGCGCGCCGGTCTCGCGCTCGAGTGTGATGGCGATGGCTCCGGAGCCGGTGCCCGCATCGAGTATCCGGTGCGCGGGCTCGCGAAGCACCTCTTCAATTACGTGCTCGGTTTCGGGGCGAGGGATTAATACATCGGGCGTGACATGGAACTCGCGGCCGAAAAATTCCTGGCGGCGGGTGATGTACTGGGTGGGCATGCCCTCCAGGCGCTGATGGAGATAACGCCCGAAGTGCAGCCACTCGACTTCGCGCAGCTCGTGCTCGGGATGAGCGTAGAGCCAACTCCGCTCGCACGCGACAGCATGCGCCAGCAGCACTTCGGCCGTGAGACGGGGAACGGGTATCGAGGCTTTTTCGAGCAGCTCGGTTCCCTGCCGGAGCGCTGTCTGGATGGTCACCGCATCAAGGCCGCCGCTTCGTTTTCCCCCTTCAGCTTTTCGGCCTGGAAGTGAGCGGACAGGGCGTCGATAATTGGATCGAGCCGCCCGTCCATCACCTGGTCGAGCTGGTGCAGGGTGAGGCCGATGCGGTGGTCGGTGACGCGGTTTTGCGGAAAGTTATAGGTCCGGATCTTCTCGCTGCGATCGCCCGTGCCTACCATGCTGCGGCGCTCGGCGCCAAGCTGCTCCTGCTGCTTCTCGAGCTCCATCTCGTACAGCCGCGACCGAAGCACGCGCATGGCTTTGGCGCGGTTCTTGATCTGAGACTTTTCGTCCTGGCAGGAAACCACCAGGTTGGTGGGCAGGTGCGTGATCCGGACAGCCGAGTAAGTCGTGTTCACCGACTGTCCGCCCGGGCCGGAGGAGCAGAACGTGTCGATGCGGATGTCCTTGGCGTCAATCTGCACTTCGACTTCATCGGCCTCAGGCAAGACCGCGACGGTGATCGCGGAGGTGTGCACGCGGCCTTGCTGTTCCGTCGCGGGAACGCGCTGCACGCGGTGTACGCCGCTCTCGTATCTCAGCTTGCTGTACACGTGGTGGCCGCTCACCAGCGCAATCACTTCCGAAAGGCCGCCCACGGCGGATTCGCTCACGGAAGTGACCTCCACGCGCCAGCCCTGGGTCTCGGCATAGCGCGAGTAAAGGCGGAACATCTCCGCCGCAAACAGCGTGGCCTCGTCGCCTCCGGTCCCGCGGCGAATCTCAAGCACAACGTTTTTCTCGTCGAGAGGATCCTTGGGCAGCAGAAGCACTTCCAGTTCCCGCTCGATCGATTCGAGCCGCGGCTCCAGGCGCGCGATCTCCTCTTCAGCCATCTGCCGCAGCTCGGCGTCTGACTCGCCCAACATGCCCTGTGCCTGATCGACGTCCTGGCGGGCCTTTTTCCACTCCCGGAATTTGCCGACTATCTCGCCGAGATCGCTGTGGGCCTTGGCGATCTTACGATATCGCTCTCCGTCCTGGAGAACTTCCGGGTCGGCGAGCTGGCGCGTCAGCTCATCGAAACGCACTTCGATCTGATCGAGCTTTTGAGAAAATTGCATGGACGTTATTTAGGCGATGACGAGCTCGCCGCCTTGGGATTCTTCCAGGGCCATGGCGCCTTCAAGCGCCCGGATTGCAACCTCGGCCTGATCGTTCGCCGGGGGCTGCGTGGTAATGCGCTGGAGCCACAATCCGGGAGCCGTGAGGGTCGCCAGGATGGAGCCGCGCCGCTTGGCCGCGAAACGGATCATCTCATAGCTCAAACCGGCGATCAATGGCAGCAGCGCCACGCGCGACAGCATTTTCATGGCGAAGGTGTCGGCAGGAACGATGGTATAGACGGCCATCGAGACCAGCATGACTACCAGCAGGAAACTGGTGCCGCAGCGTGGATGAAACGTGGTGAAGGACTGGGCGTTCTCAACGTTCACCGGCTTGCCCGACTCGTAGTTGAACACGACCTTGTGCTCCGCGCCGTGGTACTCGAAGACGCGGCGGATGTCCTTCCAGCGGGAGATCACGAACAGGAAGGAGACGAAGATAATCATTCGGATGACGCCGTCGACCACATTGAAAGCAATGCGATTCTCGAGCGCCGGATACCATTTTCCCAGCGCGGTCACCAGATAGAGAGGAACCAGCTTATACAGGAAGATGAAAAATCCGAAGGAGAACAGCAGATTCAGCGCCAGCGCCCAGGAGGAGATTTCCTGTGGTTTGCGCTCGGTCTTGCCGTCATCGAGCGCGGTATTGGCCGAAAAGCGAAGCGCCCGGATGCCCAACGACATGGCTTGTCCCAGCGTTCCGAGGCCCCGCAGAACCGGCCACTTGAAGATGGGATACTTTTCGGATACCCGAGGTACGGGCATCTCTTCCGTGACGATCTGACCGTCCGGCTTCCGCACCGCGACGCAGTAGCTGTGCGGCGCGCGCATCATCACGCCCTCCATAACGGCTTGGCCGCCCACAAGGGTTTCCTCGCCGCTTTCCAGTACCGGCATAAGCTGAATGTGCGCGGACAGGCGCAGAAAACTGCGAATCGACACAAAAGTCTCCTGCCAACCATTATAGCGAGCGGTCGGGCTTCCTTTCAGAAGTTGTACCGCAGCGCCACCTGAAAGACCCGTGGCGCTCCCGACGAGGTGATGCGTCCGAAGGTGGGATTGTTCAGATTGCCGTTCGGACCGTCGAGGTTCACGCGGTTGAAGGCATTGAACGCCTCCGCGCGGAACTGGATGCGATGACTCTCGGTAATCGCGAAATTCTTGACAAGACCGAGATCGACCACGGCCTGGCCGGGTCCGGTCATCAGATTGCGCCCGGCGGTGCCGAACGTTCCGGCGGGGTTCTGGCGGAACGCGCTCGTTTCGAACCAGCGGTCGATCAGCTCGCTGCGCGGCCGGTCTTTCGAAAGAAATGGATTGCCGGCGAGGTCCGGGCGGTCCGAATTGATCCCGGTGCCGGAGTTGTCTCTGCCGGAGGTGACGTTGAAGGGCTGGCCGCTTTCGAGTGAGACGATGCCGTTGGTCTCCCAGCCGCCGAGCACGTGCCGGAGGAAAGGATTTTGTCCTCTGAGTCGGGGCAGCTCCCAGATGTATGAGGCCACGTAGCGATGGGCGATATTGTTCACGGAGACCGCCTTCTCGCGGCTGACGTCAATGCCGTCAATCGGGTCGTTCGTATCGAGCTGCTTGGACCAGGTGTAGCTGGTGAGTATGGAGAAGCCCCGCGACAGGCGCTTGTTGAGCGTGACCTGGAGTGAGTTGTAGGTCATGTTGTTCCAGGAATTGGAGGTGCCAATGGCCGAGAACTGGGGGTAGAGGCGGCGCTGCTGGAGGTTGCCCGGACGGCCGAAGACGCCTGGGTTGGATTGATTCGCGCCCTCCAGACTGTTGCCCTTGGTGGCAACATAGGCGGTGGTGAACACCCAGCCCCGCGCGAGTTCGCGCTGCAGGGCAAGGTTCCACTGTTGCACCACGCCGTTGCGGAAGTCGGGCGACCAGTTGCCGGTATTGACAGGGGGAATGAACTGGAAGTTGGCGCGCTCGTCGGGGGTTTCGGGGGCCGTGAAGGGGAAAGGGTTCCCGCCGATGTGGCCGTAGGGGTCGGCCAGGCCGCCGGGGATGGGGTCCAGCACGAACGAAAGAACGTAGCCGGGACCGCCGCCTCCAATCTGCTGGAGGGCGCGCGAAGCATAGAAGATTCCATAGCCCCCGCGGACGCTATTCTTGCCGTCGCCGAAGGGATCCCAGGCAAAGCCAAAGCGGGGAGCGAAATTGCGCCACTTGTTGCCGAAGCCATATAGCTTCGGGACGGCGTCGTCGCGCTCCCAATAGACCAGGCCGGTGGGCGCGAGCGGGAAGAATGTGGACTGTTCGCCGGGCCGGAACAGTGGGCCAGTGCCCCGCTTGTCTCGGGGCGGGGTGAAGGGGTCCCATCGGAGGCCCAGGTTGAAGGTGAGCCGTCTGGTGACCTTCCAGTCGTCCTGGACGAAAAGCACGTACTCTCTGCCGCGCGGGTAGCTTTCGCCCCCGGAACTCTGGTTGATCTGGGCCACGCGGCCGAGCAGGAGCTCGGCGAAGGCGTCGTTCATGATCTGGCCGCGGAAGGTAAGGGCGGCATCGCCCTGGAAACGTTCGACGCGGTCCACGCGGGAGTATCGAAGCTCGCCGCCAAGCTTGATGAGATGCGCCCCCCGGGTGAGCGAAAGCGAGTCGTTGATGTGGAAGAAGTGGCGCTCCTGGAAGAGCGGGTAGCGGGTGAAGGCGTTGAAGTATCCGATGACGTTGGTGGAGATGGCGGCCGCCGTGTCCTCGCTGTGGGCGCGCACCACGCCCGCGCCGAAGTCGCTCCAGGTCTTGCCGGCGGCTGCGATCGCCGCCTGCTCCCGTCGTATATTCTGGGCGGTAAAGGTAAGGCTGTGGACCGTGGTGGGGTTGACGACCCACGTATCGCTGAACGTGCCGTTCCAGTTGCGATAGACGATGGAGGCCAGCAGATTGGGGATGGTGCCTACGGCCTGGCGAGTGTCGTTGTAGTTCCACAACAGCCGCCAGTTCCATCGGTGGTTTTGAGTGAACTGGTAATCGACCTTCCCGACGATCTGGTCGTCGTCAATGCCGTCGCTGCTGGCGAAACTCAGAAGCCCATCCGGCCGGTTGGGAAGAGGAATATAGGTTTCAAGGAACTGCTGCGAGGGGGCGTAAAGGCGGCTCGCGGGAATGATCCGGTTGGGAAAGGGCTGGCGTGTATCGGGGTCGAGGATGTTCCTCGTGGTGCCGGAAAAATCGCCCCGGCGGAGGGCTTCGTTGGGCGCGTTGGTGGTGATGGTTCCGGGCGCGCTGTTCTCCCGTGTGCCCTGGAAGGAGAAAAAGAAAAAGAGCTTGTCCTTGCGGATGGGTCCGCCCAGAGTGCCGCCATACTGATTGCGTTTGAACGGCGGAACATTGGTGGCGAAGAAGTCGCGCGCGTTGAGCTTCTCGTTGCGAAGGTATTCGAAGAGGGCGCCGTGGAACTGGTTGGTGCCGGAGCGCGTGACGGCGCTGACGAAGGCGCCGGAGTTGCGGCCTTTATCGGCGCCGTAACCGTTGGTCTCGATGCTGAACTCCTGGAGGGCATCGGGATTGGGGAAGGGAGCGGCGGTGTTGAAGAACGGGTCCTGATTGTCGCCGCCATCGAGTTGATAGTTGTTGGAGCGGAAGCCGGAGCCGTTGACGGATATGGTGTCGTTCTGCTGCTGCTCGCGTCCGCCGCGCCGGCCGGCGCCGGCCATCAGGAGCGTGAGCTGAAGCGGATTGCGGCCGTTGAGAGGAAGATCCGAAATGCGCCGCTGGTCGATGACCTCGCCAATGGTGCCGGAGCGGGTGTCCACCTGCGTCGTGACGGCCGCGACTTCGATTCGCTCGGTGACCTGGCCGACCTCCATCGCGGCATCCACACGCCGGTTCTCATTGACCTGAATCTGGACCTCGGTCTGAACGTACTCCTTGAAGCCGGTCGACTGGACGCGCACGCTGAAGACGCCGACGGGAAGCTGGACCACCACATAATTGCCGGCTTCGTCGGTGTTGACCTGACGGGTAGCGCCGGTCAGGGTGCTGGTGACGGTGACGGCAGCGCCGGGCACGACAGCGCCGGTGTTATCGGTGACCGTTCCGTAAATGGTGGCTGTACCTTGAGCGAAAGCAGCGGCGGCAAAAACGAGCAGCAAGAGAACCGACATGTTTTCCTCCTTCCCTGGGCATGGAGCATATACTCTAACACCGCGGCCTCTTCCCACAACCGGCCTCGCCTCTGGGAGAATGAAAGCCAAAGCCATAACGAAAGGAAATTGCTACCTCCCTGATCCGTCTCCACCAGGTCTCCAGGCGCTACGAAGGGAAGCGGGAAGTGGTCGCCCTCGACGGGATCGACCTTCACGTCGAGCGCTCGGAGATGGTCTCCATTGTCGGCCCGTCCGGCTCCGGAAAGTCCACGCTGCTGAATCTGATCGGCGGTCTGGACCGCCCTACTTCAGGTGACATCCGGATCGACGGCCGCGCCATCGCCGGTCTGAAGGACGACGACCTCACCCGCTTGCGCCGCGACAAGATCGGCTTCATCTTTCAGTTCTTTCATCTGTTGCCCAGCCTTTCCTGCCTGGAGAACGTCTCCCTCCCGCTGCACCTCCGGGGCATGCCGCGCCGCCAGATCGAAGTCCGCGCACGCGAGCTGCTCGACAGCGTTCAACTCGGTCACAGGGTCGGCCACTTGCCCGACGAGCTCTCCGGCGGCGAGCGTCAGCGCGTCGCCATTGCACGCGCGCTTGTCTTCCACCCGCCCATCCTTCTGGCCGACGAGCCAACCGGCAACCTCGATTCCACAACCGGCGCCGAAATCCTCGCGCTGATCCACCAGCTCAATCGCACGCTCGGCTCCACCGTGCTCATTGTCACCCACGATTCCGGCGTGGCTCAGAGCTGCCTGCGCACCATTGCCCTTCGCGATGCGCGCATCGTGCGGGATGAGCGGCGCAGCGTTGTCCGCGCGGAAATGCCATGATCCTCTTCCGCCTCGTCAGTTGGCCCTACCTGCGCAAGCATCTGTTCCGAGGCGTGCTCACCACGGCCGGCATCGTGCTCGGCGTGGCCGTCTTCGTGGGCATGCACGCCGCCAACCAGGCCGTGCTCTCCGCCTTCAACCAGACGGTCGATCGGATTGCGGGTAAGACTCAGTTGCAAGTCGCCGCGGGCGAAGCCGGCTTCGATGAGGCAGTCCTCGAGCGTGTGCAGTCCGTTCCTGGCGTCCGCGCCGCCGCGCCCGTCATCGAAGCCGTCGTCGAAACCGGCCTGCCCGGCCAGGGCAATCTGCTCATTCTGGCCGTCGATATGACCGGCGACCGCAGCCTCCGCGAGTACGATCTGGAAGGCGGCGACGAAGATATTATCGACGATCCGCTCCTCTTCCTCGCGCAGCCCGATTCCATCATCGTGACCACGGCCTTCGCCGCCCGGAACAACCTGCGGAACAACAGCCGCATCTCCATGCAGACCATGGAAGGCCCCAAAGATTTTGTCGTGCGCGGCATCATGCGCGACGGTGGTTTGGGATCGGCCTTCGGCGGCAACATAGCCGTAATGGACATCTACGCCGCGCAGAAGGTTTTCGGACGCGGCCGCCGCTTCGACCGCATCGATCTGGCCGTGAACGAAGGCGAGGATTTCGCCGAAGTCCAGCGCAAGCTGCTCGCCGCGCTCGGCCCCGGCTTCACGGTCGAAACACCCGCCGGCAGGGGCGTGCAGTTCGAATCCCTGCTCCGCGTTTACTCCGCCGCCGTGAACATGAGCAGCCTCTTCGCCCTGTTCATCGGCATGTTTCTCATCTACAACTCGTTCTCCATCGCGGTGGGCGAGCGGCGCTCGGAGATCGGCATCCTGCGCGCGCTCGGCGCGACGCGACGGCAGATTGGCGCGCTCTTTATCGGTGAAAGCGCCATCGGCGGATTCATCGGCTCGCTCGCGGGCGTGGCCTTCGGCATCTTTCTGGCCGAGGCGATCGCGGGGCAAGTGGGAAGCCTCATCGAAGGTCTTTACGGCGTCGCCGAAAAGGCCGAGGACGTGGCTGCCGATCCCGGTTTGATCGCCGCCGCGCTCTCCATCGGAACCGTCACCAGTGTTATTGCGGCCATCATCCCGGCCCGCAGCGCCGCCCGTGTGGATCCCGTGCAAGCGCTCCAGAAAGGCAAATTCCAGGTGCTCTCCAGCGGCGAGAATCGCCTGCGCCGCTGGCTCGCTCTGGTCCTGTTGGCGGCAGCGCTGCTCTGTCTGCCGTTCGGCTCGAACCGGTTCTTCTTCTACGGCGGCTATATGCTCCTCATCGTCGCCGCGCTCCTGTTCACGCCCACTCTGGCGCTTTGGCTCGCGCGTCTGCTGCGGACTCCTTTGCGCCGGCTGCGGCCCGTGGAAGGCGCGCTCGCGGCGGACAGCCTTCTGCAAGCGCCGCGCCGCACCTCCGCCACCGTCGCCGCGCTCATGCTGTCGCTCGCCATGGTGGTCGCGCTGGGCGGCACCAGCCAGTCCAGTTACCGTGCCATTCGGAATTGGCTGGATAGCGCGCTCAATCCGGACCTCTTCCTCTCACCCAGCCAGGACATGGTCAGCCGGACCTTCCATTTTCCTGGTGGCATGCGCGAAGAGATTGAGCGCATCCCCGGCGTCGAGCACGTGCAGACCATCCGTGCCAACAAAATCACCTTCCGCGACACTCCCGTTCTGCTGATTGCCGCGGAGATGGACCGCTTGGGAAGCCGCGTGAAGAATGAGAACCTGGTGGTCGCCGGCGATCCGGATACGCTGTACGCCGAAGTTGGCCAGGCGCGCGGCTTCCTTGTGGCTCAGAACCTCGCCGAGCTGCACGGGCTTTCCCTGAACGACGCCATCGCGATCCCCACCCCATCGGGCATTCTGCGGCTCCCCGTCTCCGGCATTGTGCGCGACTTCTCGGACCAGCAAGGCTCTATCTTCATCGACCGCGCCACGTACTTGAAGCACTGGAAGGACGACACGGTCGATACCTTTCGCATCTACATCGGTCCAGGGGAAAGCTGGCAGGCGGTCAAGGGGAGAATTCTGGAACGGTTCGCCGGCCGGCAGCGTCTTTTCGTGCTTTCCAATCGGGAGATGAGAGACTACATCCTCGGCCTTACGGACCAGTGGTTCGCCATGACGTACATCCAGACTGCCATCGCCGTGCTGGTCGCCATCCTCGGCATCGTTAACACGCTGACCGTTTCCATTGCCGACCGCAAGCGCGAGCTCGGCGTCCTGCGAGCCGTGGGCGGCTTGCGCAACCAGATCCGCGGCACGCTGTGGCTGGAAGCGATGTCGATCGGTGCGATCGGCCTGATTCTGGGTCTCGCGTTAGGCGCGGTGAATCTCTATTACCAGCTCCGCATGGTCCGGCAGGACTTTTCCGGCATGGCATTCGACTACGAATTCCCCTGGTACGTCGCCATGATTCTGGCGCCCATTATCCTGGGCTCGGCCTGGTCCGCCTCGATGCTCCCCGCCGAAAGCGCCGTTCGTTCGTCCTTAGTAGAAGCGTTGGAATATGAATAAGCTCTTGGCTTTTTCTCTGCGTCTCTGCGCCTCGGCGGTGATCTTAACTGCCCAGGACGCCCGCGAGATCATGGCCGAATCGCAGAAACGCTCCCAGGCCGAATCCCAGCAATACGAAGGCACGCTGCAAGTGATCGGCAATGGCCGGACCACGGAAAAGCGCTGGCGCTACGACCGCCTGGGCTCCGCCGGAAGCAGCAAAACCGTTCTCCGCTTCACCGCCCCGCCGGAAGTGAAAGGCGTCGCGCTCCTTGTGGTGAACCACCCCGACCGTGCTTCGGACCAATGGATGTGGACGCCCGCCATCGGCCGCGAGCGGCGCATCGCCTTGCAGGACCGCTCCACGCGCTTCTTTGGCACCGACTTCAGTTTCGAAGACCTGGAAGAGCGCGACGTCGATCAGTACGAGTTCCGCTTGCTGGGCGAGGAGGCGATCGAAGGCGCGGCCTGCTGGCGCATCGAAAGCAGGCCCCGCGGGAGCAAGACCTCGCAGTACACCTCCGCCCGCGTCTGGATCCGCAAGGACAACTACGTGCCGGTGCAGTATGAGAACTTCGTGAAGGACCGGCTCGTCCGCCGCCTGGTGCAGCGCGACATTGGGCGGGTGCAGGGCATCTGGACGCCGCGCCATCTCGAAATGCACGACCTTCGGCGCAACAGCCGCACCATTCTGAAGTTCGAAGAGCTGCGGTACAACGTCCCGATGAAAGACCACGACTTCACCATACAGGCGCTGCGGCGGGAGCAGTGATCCGCTGCCTGCTGCTTCTGCTTCCTGTTGTCTGTCTCGCGCAGGACTTCACGCATCGCGGCTTTCTCGAAACCGGTTCCTGGTTCTATCCGCAAACCGCTCGCGGCGATAGCGGCCGTGCCATCGGCGAGTCACTGCTGCGCTATGAGGCTTTTTACAAGGCCGCGCCCTCGCTGCGCTTCTCCGCGGGCTTCGACGCGCGCACGGATACGCACCGCCAGGTGGAGCGCGATGTCGGTTTCTCCTTCCTCGACCGCAATCGCCGGCGTCCCGCATTCGCCGTGCGCCGCGCCAGCGCGAGCTACCATACCGGCCCGCTCTCCATTGAGATCGGCAAGCAGTTCATCCGCTGGGGCAAGACCGACATCCTGAACCCCACCGATCGCTTCGCCCCGCGCGACTTCCTCAATGTGGTGGATAACGACTTCCTCGCCGTCACCGCGGCGCGTCTCACATACGGGAGCCAGTCCGGCACGCTCGATCTGGTCTGGGCGCCGCTTTTCACGCCCAGCCGCACGCCCCTGCTGAATCAGCGCTGGGTCGTCCTGCCGCCGGATGTCCGCATTCAAGAGCTCGATCCCCGCCTGCCCGGCGGCCCGCAGTTCGGAGCGCGCTGGAGCCACATTGGCCGCATCGAATACTCGCTCTCGTTTTATGAAGGTTTCAATCACCTGCCCCTGATCGACGCGCGCGCGTTTGAGGTCCAGCGCTTCCATCCTCAAATGCGCATGTACGGAGCTGACGCGGCCGTGCCGCTTCCCCAATTCACGCTCAAGGGGGAAGCGGCATACTTTACATCCTCGACCCGGCAGGCCGACCACTATCTCTTATATGTCGTCCAGCTCGAGCGTCAGGTTGGCGAGTGGTTTTTCGTGGGCGGTTATGCGGGAGAGAAAGTAACTGCCCGCCGCTCCCAGCTCGACTTCGCCCCCGACCGCGGCCTCACCCGCGCCTTTCTCGGCCGCGCGGCCTACACCATCGACTCCAGCCGGAGCGTGGCCTTCGATGCCGCCGTGCGCCAGAACGGCCACGGCGTCTGGACGGGCTTCGAATACTCGCAGGCTTTCGGGTCGCACTGGCGCGCCACGCTCGGCTTCACCCTCATCCGCGGCCGCCGCGACGACTTTCTGGGTCAGTTCCGCCGTAACTCGCATGCCAGCTTCGCGCTGCGCTACAGCTTTTGAAAGTTAGCACGCGACTCGCCGCGCGCGGGGCCAGGGTCATCGACATCTCAGGCGAGCGTGGGCGTTCCATCTGGGTAAAGCAGAAGCACATCGTGATCGAGTGCCGTTTCGGCTCAACTCCCCAGATCGGGATTTCCGAGGCGCTTAGCTGGTGGGAAGGGGACTTCGCAACAGGTATCCGGAATGACCGCTAACTTCCGATTCGAGCGTTTACAAGTTAAATGTTCATAGACCGTGAATCGAAGCTCGAAGGAGGAAGTAGGTACCTACACGACCAGGAGTCGATGGAATCGATTCCCGTTACCAATGCTGGACAACACTTCGCATACGACATCGCCGAATTTATAGGCATCGGTTATATAGGACTGGCTCTTTTCCCTATCCATAAATGTGTGGACGAGTACCTCTTCTTCGGCGTTCGTTATCTGCAAAAAGCGCTCGTATTGCTCCAGAAGCCTGCTTAGCGGGTTATGCGCGTGAGCCAGATCCGGCTGGTTAAGAAGGCACTCCAGCCTTTCAGTGGGCGTCAGTTCGATCATTGCTATGGCATCCGTTCGGCTGACCGTCTGCTGGCGGACATAAAGAGCGAGGAGATAAAGGAGAGCCGAGTAGCACGTCAGGAGTCGGCTGTGCTTCAGCTTATAGTTCTTAAGCTTGCCTTTGGCCTTCTCCTCGTCGGGCATTCTTTCCGTTCTCGCCTCGTAGTTGACACAAAAGGTCCTCCACAGGCGAAGGATATCGTTTGCGAGGAACGCCGGCATGAAGTCCGTTTTGTGATCCGCGTCATCTCTCCAGTACGCTGCGACGACTTCTTCTATCACCTCCTTGTACACGGCCGATCCTAGCAGAGGGCGACTCTCGAGAAGAAGAAGGAGCCGCGCGGTGAAGGTGTTCGTAACGTCGTCCTCCGGTGTGCCGAGCGTTTTCGTGAACTCATGAACGGAGTAATGCGTGAGGTAACGGCCGTCACCAGAGAACTCCGGGATATTCAGTTTGCGAGTAACCTCGATGAGGTCTGCCTTGATACAAATTTCGTCAAGACGGTTGAGAAGGCTTCCTTGCTTACCGTCCGATCCCGGCTTCCCATCGCTCTTCCCCACAATGAAGAGATCCAAATCGCTGTGTTGGCTGGCCTCGCATCGTCCGAAGGACCCGGTTGCATAGACGCACGCTTTCCATACGGCGAGAGCCTCAGCGGCCGTCAGACACTCCTGTAGTTTGGTGATTCGTGCGGTCGTTTGAGACCGGCGATCAGCGAGTTCGCCCAAGAACGCCCTCCCACTCGAACACATTCGCGAATATCTCGGCCTGCGCAATCGCATCATCGATGGCGTGGTGCGTATGTGGGTGACTGGAGCGCAGCGAAGGATCAATCCGCGAACGGCCGGCTTCCGAGATGGGGATGGCGGCTTTGACAGCAAGAGCAGTCTTGATATCGAAGCACCTGGAGTAGTCGAATGGCGACCCTTCAGCAGAGAACCGAATGAAGTACCAATACAGCCACGTCCAATCAAAGCTGAGCGGATAAGCGACCAATACCGGCTGGGCCGGGCCAGCGATGCGATTGACCCAACCGCACGCCTCGGTCATCGCCCTTTCTGGAGCCTCTCCTTCCAAAACCAGACGTCGTCGATCAAGGCCGTTGATGCGCACGGCTTCCGGATCGAAGTTCTCGGAAATTGGCCTCAACTCCCGATAGAGTGTTTGGTCGTAACTCTTGGGTCGCTGGAAGTGGGTACCATCGAACGAACCCGCATGTACAATGGCGAAGGAGAGGATGGAAAACGGTCCAGGGATTGGACCGTCCGTCTCAACGTCGGCAGAAAAATACGCATCCACGTTGCTTTTCAAACGTTGGCTCTGATTCGTGATCTTCAAAGGGCTCCGGTCAAGCTTGTTGTGGAGCGTCGAATCCATGATCCTCATGGTACCAGCGTCTCGCCAGGAACGGCGCGTGAATCTTTCGGTGCGATTCGATTCGACGGTACAGCCCGGCCCGTCTGGTGCTCAGCACGCCAATAGCGCCTTCCATCAGGGTCTTCCAGGCATCCTGCTCGCGTCTACCCAGTCGGCTACATTTAGCATGGGCGCGGGGCACTTTCTATTGGGCGTTTGCGCGGGCAATCCGTGGCTGGAACCGCCTCAGATATCTCTCGCCCTTCTCAGAACGGGATGCATCGTACCGCTGAGCCGCCGCGACGACTTTCTGGGTCAGTTCCGCCGTAACTCGCATGCCAGCTTCGCGCTGCGCTACAGCTTTTGAAACCGAGCGATTTCAGAAACTCGCTCACGTATTCAAAAAAGCGTTTGTCGTTGTGTCGAATACCGGGTATCGCGCTCGACTATCCGATAGAAACGGGCTCACGAAGGGTTCCAAGCCCTCCAAGCGCTGTTTACGCGAACCCAAGATCCATAGGAGACTGAATTCTCATGATTGACACACCACAGATCACGCAGAGCGCCACCCAGCTCACCGCCGTCATCCGCCTCACCATTCCGCGGGAGGAGATCCGGAATGTCATGGGTCCGGGCATCGGCGAGCTGATGGCCACCGTCGCCGCCCAAGGCATTGCCCCCACCGGGCCAGTGTTCTCATACCACCTGAGGATGTCCCCGGACATCTTTGATTTCGAGATCGGCGTGCCCGTCACGGAGCCCGTTTCCCCTGCGGGGCGCGTGAAACCGGGCCACCTGCCCGTCACGACGGTGGCGCGGACTGTTTACCATGGCGGTTACGAGGGCCTCGGCGCCGCTTGGGGGGAGTTTAATTCCTGGATCGCGGCAAACGGGTATACGCCGGGCCCGGACCTCTGGGAATGCTACGTCGCGGGCCCGGAGTCGAATCCCGACCCGGCCAACTGGCGTACGGAGCTTAACTGGCCACTGATCGGCTAAAGCGTAATGAAGGAGTATAATGCTCCCGATCCAGGGGTGAGGGAGGTGGATTCCGGATGGAGTCCTACAACGCCATGAACCGCGTTCAATTCGGGGCGCCCAATACGGACCCGGTCAACACCGCATTCGGCACGGTTACGGCCGAAAAGGGACACGGCCAGCGGCACCTAACCTTCGGAGTCAAATTGCTGTTCTAGTGCCATGACCGGAAGATCTTGTGCGCAAGACCGCTCCCTTTGGTCACGGCTCAGCATGCCAAACCGAGCCGCGACCGCAGGGAGCGGTTGCCGATCGGAACCGAAATTCGCGGCCACGGGACTAGTATTACGGGTCTTATCAGGAGCATATGCCTGGCCCCGACATCTCTGAGCTGGTGAGTAAGGCGAAGGAATTCAAACTGAGACTGGACTCTCTCAAGGGGAGATTTAAGTCCGCCGAATTTGAGTGGTACCCGTATAATTCTCTTAGTACATTCGACCACCTGGATCGCCTGCTGACCGGAAAAAACCGCCTGCTGCTGGACCTGATCGGCGATCGACCCCTTATTGACCTGGGCTGCGGAGACGGCGATATATCGTTCTTTCTGGAATCGCTGGGTTGCAAAGTACACGCGATAGATTATTCTCCACCTAACCATAACTCGATGCGGGGTGTCAGGACGCTCAGAGATGCGCTCCAGTCGAAGGTGGAGATTTATGACATGAATCTTGACGGCGTGTTCAGCCCGCCTTCCGCCAGCTACGGAGTCGCATTCCTTCTCGGAGCGCTATATCATCTGAGAAACCCCTTCCATGTTCTGGAGCTGCTATCCAGGCACGTGAAATACTGCGTGATGAGTACGCGAATTGCCGCAGTTCTTCCAGGATCGGCCGTATCTATTCGCCGCGAGCCGATAGCGTACCTGGTGGACGAGGACGAGCTCAACTCCGACAACAGCAATTATTGGATTTTTTCGGATTCCGGTCTGCGCCGATTGTTGAAGCGGACGCATTGGGATATTTTGGATTATGTCACCGTGGGCGAAGCGGCGTGCTCGGATCCGATTCGTGCCGATCGGGACGAACGAGCGTTTTGTCTGGCCAGAAGCAATTTCGCGCTTGGAAACGTGGAATTGTTGTATGGATGGCACGAGGCCGAGGAAGAAGGCTGGCGCTGGACCAGGGGACGTTTTGCGGTTCAAGCGCGACCGTCTCATGTGCCGGCGAGTCTACTGCGAATGAGACTCTTCATACCTCAGGCCGTTATGGAGCGGCTCGGTTCCGTGACGTTGTACGCGAGTATCGACGGTTGCGCCCTTGTTCCCGAGAAGTTTACTGATCCAGGTATATATACCTATCATCGACCGTTGGGGCACTCGGGTGAGGGCGCCCTCGAGGTCAGCTTTTGGCTCGACCGGATTTTGGAGCCAGGAGAGGGCGACGATCGCGAGCTTGGAATCATTGTTTCCTCTTTGACAGTTGAGTAGCGATCGACCTTCTACGCGTGCCGCTCCTTCTCCTGCTCCCGGATATGCGCCTCCACCCACTCGCCGGCCGCGGCGTTGATTGCCTGAGCGTAAGTGGGGAAGGCGTAAATGGTCTCGGCCAGATCTTTCACTTGCGCCCGCACCTGCATGGCGGTCGCGATGGCGTGAATCATCTCGCCGGCGTGCGGCGCCACGATGTGCCCGCCTAGAATTTCTCCGCTGCGCGAATCCGCCACCAGCTTGACCATTCCCCGGTCCTCGGAATCCACCAGCGCCTTGCCCAAGGCGGCAATCGGGTACAGCGCCGCCTTGGCGTGGTACCCTTCGTCCTCGGCTTTGCTTTCGGTCAGGCCAACCGACGCGATTTCCGGCTCCGTGAAGGTCACGCGCGGCACCACGCGGTAATCGGCCTTCTTCGGATGCTTGGAAAACATATTCGGCGGCACGAGCGATCCCTGGTAGCTCGCGAAGTGCGTGTACAGATACGGCCCGGCCGCGTCGCCCGCGGCGAAGATTCTGGGGTTGCTGGAAGCCAGGTATTCGTTGACGCGAATGCGGCCGTCTTCGGTCTCCACTCCCGCGGCTTCCAGGTTCAACCCGGAGACGTCCGCCTCCCTCCCCGTGGCGATCAGAATCTCCTCCGCGCTGAATTCGCGCAAAGCCTGTTCCACCGCGACGCGCACTCTCTTTTTGCGGCCGTCGCTTGCGAGGTTGAGCACGTGAGCCCGCGTAAGAACGGTCACGCCGTTCGACTCCAGGCTGCGGCGCACCAGAGCGGCCAGCTCCGGCTCCTCGCCGGGCAGGATCTCCCTTTGGGCTTCCAATAAGGCTACCGGAACGTCGAAGGTCGAGAACAGTTGCGCGAATTCGCAGCCCACCGGACCTGCCCCGACGACGATCATGCTGGCGGGCAACTCGGAGAGGCCGATGGCGTCGCGGCTGGTGATGGGTTTCGCGGCGCCTATGCCGGCGATTCTGGGAAGCGCGGGCTGCGACCCCGTGGCGATCAGAACGCGTCCGGCTGTCAGCACCTGGCCGTCAACGCGCACATGCTCGCCATCCTCGAATGTGGCGGCGCCCCGGAAGAGATGTATGCCCATCTCGCGGAAGCGCTCCTCCATTGTGGCGGCGCCGCTGCCGTGTACGATGCGGTCTTTGCGGTTGACGATCCCGTTCCAGTCGAAGCCCGCCCCGGAGAAGTGCAGGCCGAAGTCGGAAGCGCGCTTCAGCAGCGAGTAGACATGTGCGGATCGCAACAGAGCCTTGGTGGGTATGCACGCATAGTTGGGGCAGCTTCCGCCCAGACGGTCTTTTTCGATAATGGCGACGGAGTGTCCCCAGGACCGGGCTTTCTCGGCCGCGGCGCTGCCCGCCGCTCCCGTACCGATCACCACCAGCTCAAACTCTCGATCCATGCCGCCTCCGCTTGGGGTAGCACGTCCAGGACCGAAGCGGCTGCAAGGGCTTAGGCTTCGAGGAGTGAACCTTTTTTCGTGCCGCTGGAAGAATGTTCCAGTTGTTCGCGCCCGCCGCCGTTGCCCGTGCGGCGCCGCCAGACATGGATGAGACCGATGGCCGTGGCCAATACCACGGGCCCCAGCACCAATCCCGCCGCGCCGAACACAGACAGCCCGCCTACGATGGCGAAGAAGACCGGTACTGTGTGTACATGCAGACGCTTCCCGACAATGATCGGATACAGGATGTTATCGATCAGGCTTACGACGACCAGTCCCCAACTGAACAAAATCAGACCGCGCACCCAATCGCCGGTCAGCATGAGGTAAATTGCCGCGGGCGCCCAGATCAGGAAGGCGCCCAGCAGAGGGATGACGGCGAGAATGGCCATGATGAGGCCCCACGTCAGCGGCGCGGGCAGGCCGACCAGCCAGAACATGAAGCCGCCCGTGGCTCCTTGAGCCATGCCCACGACGAAGATTCCGAAAAGGGTGGCGTAAATGGTGTTGGCCACACTGTCGAACAGCTCGTCGGTTTCGTCTTCCGCAAGCGGAACCAGCGAACGTACGCCGCGCAGCAGCTTGCGGCGATCCCTGAAGAAATAGAACAGAACGAAGAAGGTGATCAGCAGCTCCGCCATTGCCCAAAGGGAACCCGACACAAGAGCGCCGATGCGAGCCGTGACCGCCTCGCCCATCCGTTCGAACTCGCGATTGAGGTCCAGATGTTGCACGGCCCAATTCATGAGCACCCCCAGGCGGGGATACTGCCGCGCGACGGTCTCCCAGCGGCTCAAGCCTCCCTGCTGATAGATCTCAACGGCGTTCGCGGCTTCGGCCAACAGTTCGTTGGCAACCACGATGGCGGGAGCGACGACGATGAGGGCCACCGCTACGACGGAGATCGCGGCCGCCAGACCGGGGTTGCGCACACGTTGAGCGATGCGGCGGTGCACGGGATATCCGACCACGGCCAGAGCCAACGCCCAGGCCAGGGAGGTAAGAAACGGACGCACCAGCAGGTAGCAGAGGTACAGCACGGCGGCGGTAACCGCTATCAGCGCCAGTGCGAACGCTCGCTCGCGACTGAGCCAGAACGCGCCGCGAGGCGCAACGGTATCGGTTTTAGCGGCCACGGCCCTGCGCTTCCCGATTCCACCGAAAGGATGGATTGTAGGACCACTCCGGTGGACGTGCCGCGCGGGTCATCGCGCCTCTTGAAACTGCAACTCGGCCGGCAGCGGCAGATGGTTGATGAGGTACCAGCTTCGGGGGTTCTCTTTGAGCCTTGCAACCATCTCGGGGATAGTATCGCGGAGACGGTGACGCGGCTCCCATCCCAGTTTGAGCCCTGCCCGGCCAATGGACACGGGATAGTCGGCATCCGCGAGATCGATCATCCACGGATGGATGAAGACATCCCCGTTGCCGGATAGCTTCAGTTGCACCCGCGCGCCCATGCGCGCCAGCCATTTCGGAACGCGAATGGTTGGCCATGGCTTGCCGTGCAGGAGCTCGCCCAGCATCTGCTGCATCTCGGCGTAGGTCACCACTTCGGGCTCGGCCACCAGGAAGACCTCCTGGGGCTCGAGCTTCTCGCGGCGCTCGACGGTCCGGCGCAGGCAGTCCGCCAGATCCTTGATGTGGACAAAGGCCTGGCCGCGATTGGAATTGCCGGGAAAGAAATAGCTCTCGAACTGCCGCTCGTGAATGCGGCGGATGTGTTGCGCGATGGGAATGGAGTGGCAATCCTCGTCGTACGCGCCCGCCATGCGTAGAAGAACGATGGGAATGGAGCCGCGCTCCCTGCGAATAACGCCTTCAGCCTCGAGCTTCGAGCGCGGATATTCCCATGCGGGACCAACGGGCGAAAATTCAGCGATCACCTGGCCGGCCGCCGCCGGCCGGTGCACCAGCATGTTACTCGAGAAGACGAACTGCCCGGTCTCGAAAGAACCCAACTCGCGCATCAGGCGGCGCGTGCCCTCAACGGTAAGCTGCTGGTAGAGGGGGCTGGGCGCGCCCGAAAAATCGTAGTAAGCGGCCAGATGGATTACGCTGGCCAGCCGCGTCCCATGCCTCTCGCGAACCGCCTGCATCGCTTCTCGCACGGCGCGGTCCTGGGTGAAGTCGCACTCGATCCAATCGTGTGCCCGTCCGGTTGGGTCGGGCGACTTCACATCCAGGCCGATCACTCGGTGCTCGCGAGAGAGGACGGCCGTCGCTGCACGGCCGATGTAGCCCGCGGCGCCGGTGATTAAAACGACCGGTCTTTCGTCGTCGCGCATCGCGATCACGAAGTCTGCTTGCCGCCTGGTTTATCCGTCCGGATAGGAATCTCCCGGCGCGAGTGAGCGGCCTCGAGCACCGGAATCGTCACTTCCAGCATGCCGTCCTGGAAGCGCGCTTCCGCCTGATCGCTCTTCGCCCCCGCAGGCAGGGGAACGCACCGGTAAAAGCGGCCGTAGCTGCGTTCGGACCTGACGAAACCCTCGCCGCTTTCCTCGCGGCGGCTCTTGCGTTCTCCCTGGATGATGAGAGAGTCTTCCGCGATTTCAATATGCACGTCGTCTTTGCGGATGCCCGGAAGCTCCGCGGAAACCTTGAGCTTCCCTTCCTCCTCGGACACTTCCACGGGGGGCGCCCATCCGCGTGCGCTCGCGCCGCCGAGGCCCTGAAAAGCACGGTCCATCTCCTCGGTGAAACGTCGCATCAGCGTAAACGGACTCATGTTGAAAAAATCGCCCGGGCGGAGGGTCCAGAGCGGCGCGAATGTGGGGGTTAGATCGCGTTCTTCACCGGTTTCCCGGGGATCGGATTTCTTGCCGGCGTCGGGTTTGGTTGTAAGGGATGCCATAGTTTGTCCTCCTTATTTGTTTTGCGGCTCTCCAACCGGAATACGGGCAAACCGAATGCCAACCCGTCAGGAAACCCCGGCGCCCGCCCTCTCGAGCAGGTCGCCGACCTCGGCATCCGAGATCTGGGGGAATCTTTCGTACCACAGGCCGACGGCGTAGAAAGGCTCGGGGGTGTGCAAACATACCATGTCGTCCACAAGGGCGGCCATCTGCCGGCAAATCTCCGAAGCGGCGACAGGAACCGCCACCACTACCTTGGCCGGCGTTTGCTCGCGCAGCGCGGCCACTGCCGCGCGCATGGTGGAACCGGTGGCGAGCCCGTCGTCCACCAGGATCACGGTACGTCCGGCGATGGTTGGAGGCGGATGATCGCCGCGGTACAGCCGCTCCCGGCGCCGGAGTTCTTCCTGTTCGCGAGCTGCCACCGCATCAATCACCTCACGGGAGATTCGCAGATGGCGAACCACGTCTTCATTGACGACGCGAATGCCGCCGCTGGCGATGGCTCCCATGGCCAGCTCCTCATGGCCCGGCACGCCCAGCTTGCGCACAAGAAAAACGTCCAGAGAAAGATTGAGCGCGGTGGCAACCTCGAAGGCGACGGGAAGGCCGCCCCGGGGAAGGCCCAGAACAAGTCCCTTGGGATGATTCCTGTACAACGCAAGCCGTTCAGCCAGTTGGCGGCCTGCATCCGCCCGGTCTTTGAACCAGGGCTGCATACGACTAGTATGAAGCAAGCGGAGTTCCTTTCGAGCCGAAGGGCGGCGCATATCGCCCCTCAAGCTACAATCGCTTGAATGCTTGCCTTTCTTGTTTCGGACGCCGGCGGCGAGGCCGCGCACATTCCTCTGGCCATGTTGATCGTGTTTGCGTCGGCCAAAATCATGGCCGAGTTGTTCGAGCGATTCAACCAGCCGGGAATTGTGGGCGAAATTCTGGCCGGCATCCTGATCGGACCGGGCGTGCTGGGGTGGCTTCAGCCGGACGAGTTTCTGCGCGCGCTCTCCGACCTCGGTGCGATGTTTCTGCTGTTCCGGGTGGGCCTGGAGGTGAAAGCGTCCGAACTCATGGCGGTCGGCGGCACCGCGGCCACGGTGGCGGTCTCCGGCGTGGTAGTGCCGTTCGTGCTGGGCTGGGGAATCATGACCTGGTGGGGGGCGAGCCAGATCGAGGCGTGGTTCACGGGCGCGGCGCTAGTGGCCACGAGCGTGGGAATCACGGCCCAGGTGCTCTCCGCCAAACGGTTGCTGCATGCGGTCGCGAGCAAGATCATTCTGGCGGCGGCCGTGATCGACGACGTGCTGGGCCTCCTGGTGCTGGCAGTGGTCAGCAGCGTCGCAAGCGGTAAGGTGGACCCGGCCGGGCTGATTATGACGGCCGTTCTGGCCATCGGCTTCACGCTGGTGGTGGCGCGGTGGGGCACCAGGACGATGAGCCGTGTTGTGCCGCGGGTAAACGAAAACCTGCGGGTGGGCGAGGCGCAGTTCTCCATGGCCATGGTCCTGCTGTTCGGTCTGGCTCTGCTGGCCGTATACACCGGAGTGGCGGCGATCGTCGGCGCCTTCCTGGCGGGCATGGCGTTGGCGGAAAGCACCGGCGAAAGAGTACACGACCTGGCGCACGGCGTCACCGAGCTTCTGCTGCCGTTCTTCCTTGTGGGCATCGGGCTGTTCTTCGACCCGAGCGTGTTCTCCGATCCTTCGAACATCGTGCTGGCCGCCATCATTCTGGTTGCGGCGATTGTCTCGAAGTTCGTGGGGTGCGGGTTGGGGGCCTGGAGATTGGGCCGCGCGGATGCGGTGCGCGTGGGAGTGGGCATGGTGCCGCGGGGCGAAGTGGGCATGGTGGTGGCGCAAATCGGCATGGGGCTGGGCATCCTGACGGATTCGACGTACGGCGTGGTGGTGTTCATGGCGATTGCCACCACCATGGTGGCGCCACCCCTGCTGGGCGTGGCTTACCGGGGCATGGCGCCGGCTCCGGAGCGGGAGCAGGAGGAGCGGTTCCGCCTGGGTTGACCATGCGGGCCGGCGGGGGCCTTGCTTCCGGCCTCCGGGAGTGCGATAACTGCGGGGGGAAAGGAGCCGCAACAACATGACATGTCCGGATTGCGGGATCGATCGCAGGCACTTTTTGAAAACAACGGCGCTGGCTGGGGCGGGAGTCGCAATGGCCGCGCCGCCGAAGGGTTCTCCAGAGACTTTGGTAACGCATCTGTATAAGAGCCTTACGCCGGAACAGCGCAAGACGATCTGTTTTGGTTTCGACGACCCGTTGCGCTCGAAGGTGGACGCCAACTGGCACATCACTCCGGCCCGGGTTGGGAAGTCGTTCACGCCCGATCAGCAGGCCATGATCGGGGAGATTTTCCGGGGGCTGCACAACCCCGAGTTTGTGGACAAGGTGATGCTGCACGTGAAGGAGGATGCGGGCGGCCTCGAGAACTACTCCGTGGCGCTGTTCGGGACGCCCGGATCGGGCGGGTTCGAGTTCGTGGTGACGGGACGCCACTGCACGGTGCGGTGCGATGGGGATTCGGTGGAGGGAGCGGCGTTCGGCGGGCCGATCTTCTACGGTCATCAGGCGGGATCCAACTTTACGGAAAAGCCGGACCATCCGCTGAATGTCTACTGGTATCAGGCAAAGCGGGCGAACGAGGTATTTCAGGCGCTCAACGGTAAGCAGCGCTCGATGGCGCTGCTGGGCGATCCGCGTGCGGAGAAGTCCACGGAGACTGTCGCGCTGGCGAAGGGCAAACAGCCGGCCGGGCTGCCGGTTTCGGAGATGACGCGCGATCAGCGGGGACTGGTGGAAAAGGTGCTTGGCGATTTGCTTCTGCCATACCGGAAGCGGGACAGCGAAGAGGCCATGCGGCTGATACAGGCGAGCGGTGGGGTAGAGGGGCTGTCAATGTCGTTCTACAAGAATCTGGATCTGGGGAACGACGAAGTGTGGGACGTGTGGCAGCTCGAAAGCCCAAGCATGATCTGGTATTTCCGCGGCCATCCCCACGTACACACCTGGGTGAACATCAGGGCTCACGCCTAGTTCGAGCGGAAGAGCGGCACAGAACCGCGCGCGTAAGCAAGCGGACCCTGTGATAGAGTGTAAGGGCAAGCTGCAACCGCGCCGGAGAGGTGGCTGAGTGGTCGAAAGCAGCGGTTTGCTAAACCGTCGTAGGGCCTTAAAGCTCTACCGAGGGTTCGAATCCCTCCCTCTCCGCCAGACATCCCTGAAGCCAGAGCCTTCCGGAAACCATATCTCCGGCTGCCGGTACGGCACGCTTCTGGAACCGGGCGCGATCCACGTAGATATCGACGGCCAGATCGTCGCCGTCGAGACCCACTACTGCTGTCCGAAAGACCAGGAAAGGACGGTCGAGGAAGTCAGTATTCCGGATACTCCGGACCGCGCCACGAAAGAAGTAATAATCCGAAGCGTCGTCCGCAGCCCGCGCCAGGATCTTTGCCTGGCTCGTATCGGGCTCTGATGCCGCCAGCCTCAAGTCCAGCGAGAGTGCGCCGAGGTAGAAGTTGTGTTCCGACCCGATTTTGTACGCGCCCTTTTTCAGAGCGTACAGCGGGTCGAAGAATGTCACGGATGGGCCGCCATCGATGCCGGCATTGACGAACCCCTCGAGGCCAAAATGGTCTGTGTCGGCGTCGTACAGCGTGAGGCGGACAGGCGCCCCGGCGGCCAGCCAGGGAAATGCGCTGTGCAGATAGAAGCTGGGCCGGCCTCGGAGTTTCACCAGGTGAACGATGGCGCGAATGTCGCTCGTAGCGAATCCCATGCAGGCGAACTCGGCGCCTTTGAGATCCTCGCCGTTCGCATCAAACTGCCAGGAAGAGAAGTGCTGCCGGGCAAGGGTCGTGCTCTCACCGACAATGCGCTGCAGTGGCGGTGTGTTTTCGCCGTCCGGCAGGATACATTCCCAGTAGTTTCTGATTGTCATTCAGTTACGAACGTATCAGATGGCGTCAAAAGCCACCATGAATGCATGTGTCCGCGGCCTCAGATCGGTACTATAACCGTACGGCTCGATCGCCGCTGTATTGAGCTATATCCTGGAGCTTGGGATGTTGTTGGGTGAAGCGAGAGTACGATCAGGGGGGCCCAAGGCTCGACTATGGGAATCTCTTTCGGCTAGCGAGGTTGGGTTTCAAGGACTCCGGTGCGCGTCCAACCCCAGGGGGCGCGACGCAAGAAGCGCTACGCTTTCTGATTCGATAATGCTGTAAAATCCGTTGCATCGCCACGCCCAACCAGACGATTTTCGCTATCCCTTTCAAAATGGATGGATATAACTGCACCAACTGTACCTGCCCGTCCCGCCAATCCTGAAGTTTCTAATCCCGTGGTGGGTTGAAGCCAATTGTGCGCTCCCGTGACGTGCTTTGATACGAGAAGTAGTTCAGCACGCCGTCGATCTTCATTACGAGGAATGAGCGCTCGCAATAGTTCTTTGTGGAGTAGCTCACTCTGCCAGGCCGTCTCATTGTCGCCATCTGGACGGCAACAACGCGCGGCCGCACCTCCGGCGTCGGGACACGGAAGCTGCCGAGGTCATGTCCGGTCGCCGTCTCCAGCAGATCGAGGATCGCGTTGAATTCGGCTACCCACTTCTCATGAACCTCGTAATGCTCGGGTAGGTTCGCCTTCAACGAGTTCAGCCGGGCATAGGCTTCCACTAGGGCGGTACCGCTCATGCCCGAATCATATCGCGCTCACAATGCGCGAAACAAGTCGCATCAGAAACGTTCGGGCCGATTCTGTTGCCAGATTGCTACCGACGGCTCAAAGCGCGACGGTTGCGAGGGGACCAAGAAGGAGGGAGAGACTCCCCGCGATACTGAAAACCCGCACTCAGCGGTATAGGTCGGGATGCCTGGAAATGGCTGAACGTGCATCGCTAGACCGTCATAAGGCCTTAAAGCTCTACCGAGGGTTCGAATCCCACCCTCACCGCCAGATGGTTACCAGATGGCAGGAATCAACTGACCTTCCGCAGCACGTCTTCCACCGCCTCCGGATGCTTCGCGATAACCGCCAGCAACACGCGGGTGGGTGCGTCCGGGCGCGACCTGCCCTGTTCCCAGTTCCTCAGCGTGGCTGGCGGGAAGCCGAACCTCGTGGCGAACTGTGCTTGGCTGAGGCCCATCTTCGTCCGGACCTTACGCACGTCAACTTCTGGCACATGGACCAGTGTCACACGCACGTTGTCATTCTCGCCTCGCATCCATGCGATAGCCTGCCCCAGCCCCTCGGTGATCCGTGCACCAACCGCTAGCCGCTTTCCTGAGCGCGCCGCCGCTTTCTTGGCCGGCCGTTTACTTTTCGTCTTCGTATGCACTCCTGCCCCCCCTAGCTCAGTCTCAACGTCCATCAATGGGAGCATTGCCACCAGAGCCCTCCGGCTCTACCAATTCAGGTCGTAGAACCTGACGACCGTCACCAGTCGAGTCCTGTACATCGGCTTCGTCGGCTTCTCGCCTGTGACCAGAACTTCACAACGGGAAAGATTCGCTGCCGCAATGTGCATGGCATCCATCACGGGAATGCCATGTTTACGAGCTTCTCGTTCCCCTATTTCAAAGATGCGGTCGAGATTTCCGAAGCAGGTGGCGCTGGCGAAGTAGGTATTGTAGAACTCGATCTCAAGCTGGCTTTTCTCATGGGACGCCTGGAGCATCACTTCCAGTCTCAGAAAGGGGCTGTAGTAGAAAGTCCGATCTGGATTCGAAAGAATGCGGAGGGCTCGTTCTCGGATTGACGCGCTCCCGCGAAAACCCATGATCAGCACATCGGCATCAACGAATGTCCGAATTCCGGCAACTCCTCACGCACCGCCCCGCAATGCCACCAGTGATCGGCGAATCTGCCGAATCGACAGTGGCCGCACCCCTTGCTTAGCAGCTAGCTCACTAAGCTTGTATAGCTTCTCACCAAGAGGCGATATTGGCCTCTGTGCGCTAGGGGTGGCCCGCTGGCGCCGTCCCGAGGTCTGGCTTCGTGTCTCCAAATGATCCTTGGCTGAGATCGTCATGGTCACTCAAATTATGACGTTGTTCCGTCCTTGAAGCAATACAAGCGTCAAGGGTTTCCACAGAAATATTCCATCCATCGCAGGATGATACACTGACGAAGACGAAGGCCGCAGAAGGGTTTACACACAGCAATCTTCCAATCCAGGGGTCTAGTGGCGCAAACTTCAATCTGGTACCCGTTGAGCGAATTCTATGCGGAGTTGCAACTGCCTTTGCCGGAAGTCAGGCGAGTGGAGCCCGCCGGGATGCCGGATCCGTACCGCCGCTTGCTGGTTCACGACCGCGACATGACGCCCACGCTCGAAGCCGCTCACGGGCGAAAGATTCATGTGCGCGTGCTCAAGTACATGGTTGACGACGATGCCATCAACCGGCTCGTCGTGCTCGTGCTGGACGACGATGAGACGGCCGTGGAAGTGGGCGCCATCCGGATCTTCCTCGGGCGCCTTCCGCCAGCCGCTAGACAGTTGGTTCTTCAGCACCGCGAACCCTTCGGCACCATCCTCCGGGAAAACGCCGTGCCTCACTCCAGCCGCCCGGCCGGCTATTTTCAGGTTACGGCGGACTCCCTGCTGGCCGGCGCGCTTCGACTCAACGAATCGGGCGCCTTGTACGGACGGAGAAACACGATCTGGAGTTCGGACGGAGAAACGCTGGCCGAGGTGGTCGAGATTCTACCCCTATTACCGGACCCCTAAAGCCTGGGAGATCGCCCGGACCAGGCCGGCGCCGAACTCCATGCGGTCCTGAACCGTCGGGCCGCGCGACAGCTTGGGGTGAACGTCAACCATCTGCTCCATCAGGAAAGCGGGAATCTTCCGGTCGTGAAACAGGCCCTGGTTTACGGTCATGCGGCCCTTCATGCCGGGCGTGGTGCTCACCGGAGCGTCGCGCGGCCCCTTGGGAGAATGAAACGCCGTCGAATCCACGAGAAGCCGCCAGAACCGCTCCCCTAACTGGCGCACCGCCGGACCGCCGCTCTCGAGCGGCCCCTGGATATAATCGACCGATTCCGTGTTGTGCAGCGTCAGGAACAGGTCCATGCGCTTTCCGGAATCGACCCAGTCGAGCATCGCCTTCCGCTGCGCGTGAATCTCCGGCATGAGACGCGCATCCACCGTGTCCCAGTTGCGGTTCAGGTCATACCCGTGTTCGTTGAACCGCACGCCTCCGCGGGCAACGCCGTCGGGGTCTGCCATGGGAAATATTTTGAACACGCACGCATCGCGAATCCGTCCCGCGCCGGAATCGTTCGATAGGAGAAACCGCAGCGCGCCCTCGGCCACCCACGACGTGCCGGATTCCCAGGAGTGTTGGCGGGCCATCAGCCAGACCACCTGCTTGTCCGAATCGCGGATACCGGGATTGGTCACGGTCAGAAGACGCATCGGCCGGCCTTCCGGCGTCTTACCGGCGATCTCTTCTTTCAAGTGCGGATGGCCTCGAATCGCGTTCAGGAGTTTGTCCAGATGTTCCGTGGTGTACGGCGCGAGGCGCGCCAGCCAGACGCGGTTCTCCTTCGGGGAAAAACGAATCCGGAGCGTGCTCTCGCCTCCCAGCCACTGAACGTCCTCGAAGTGCGTCCAGTTCCGGTTGTCGTAGCTGAAAACCGGATGCATGCTTCGCAGGCCCGAGCCGTCGTGCTTCCGGAAGTTGTACTCACCCGCCAGATCGCTCAGATCGACGGTCAAATCGCGTCCCGCCGCCCCGTCGATGCGGAAGTAGAACCAGCTCGGCTGCCGGTTGCGTTTGTTCTGGTCCGATTCGCCGACTACGGCGGCGCGCAGGTGCGATTCGGAGAGCCACTCGGTCTTGCCGATGCTGCCTGCCTCGAAATTTGTGTGAATGCCGGCCGCCAGCGCCAGCAAGCCAAAGATCATGACTCTCTCCGGGACGCCTCCCAGTGTATGATACGGGAAGCCGGATGTTCGCGGTGCAAGGGAAAGACCCAACCATGCGAGTACGAGCCACTGCTCTGGTGATCGCGGCCGTTACCATGTCGGCAGCGAACGAGTTGACCGCCCCTCTTGAAACATACAAGGCGGCGGAGCGCCGGCATTGGGCATTTCAGCCGGTGAAGGACGCGGCCCCTCCGGTCTTCACGGCCCCGGCCGAGAAGACTTGGGTAAAGACGCCAGTGGATGCCTTCATCCTCGGCAAGCTCAAGCAGGAAAAACTGAAGCCGGCGCCCGCTGCCGGCAGGGCCACGCTGATTCGCCGCGCCACTTTCGACATGCACGGCCTGCCTCCGTCTCCGGAAGAGATCGACGCCTTTGTGCGCGACAAGTCGCCGAACGCCTGGGAGAAAGTTGTCGGCCGGCTTCTCGATTCGCCCGCCTATGGAGAGCAGTGGGGCCGTCACTGGCTCGATGTAGTGCGCTTCGCCGAGTCCGACGGCTACGAGTACGATCTGCACCGCCCGGACGCGTGGCGCTATCGGGACTACGTGATTCACAGTCTCAATAGCGACAGGCCGTACAACCAGTTCCTCACCGAACAGCTCGCCGGCGATGAAATCGACCCCGACAATGAAATCCACCAGGTGGCGAGCGGCTTCAACCGGCTCGGAGCGCTCCGGAAGAACGCAGGCAACCAGGAAGTGGCGAGCTCCCGGAACGAAGTGCTCACCGAGATGACGAATATAGTCGGCGCGTCCCTGCTCGGCGTGACGCTCGGCTGTGCCCGCTGCCACGACCACAAGTTCGATCCCATCCGCCACACCGATTACTACCGCATGCAGGGCTACTTCGCTCAGGCCCAGCCCCACGAGATCATGCTGGCGGACGAGGAGGAGCAAAAAGAGTGGAAGAGCAAGGTGGACCCGCTGCGGCGCGAGATGCGGCTGGTTCAGTCCCAGATGAGGAAGGCGGAGGGCGACGACAAAACCCGGCTGGAGCAGAAACTCGAGGAGATCGAAGAGCAGATGCCTCCGCCGTTGACGGCTCTTTACTCGATAAAAAACGATCCCGAAAAGGCCGCGCCGATTCACGTCCTGGCCCGCGGCGAATATCTGAATAAGGGCGCCAAGGTGGGGATGCGTCCGCTTGGCATTCTGCTGACGGACGAAATACCCGAGTTGCCGGTCGCGACCGAAAAGCCGCGCACCCGGCTCGCCGCGTGGATTACCGATCCCGCCAATCCGCTGACGGCCCGCGTGATGGTGAACCGGATCTGGCACTATCACTTCGGGCGTGGCATCGTCTCGACGCCGAACGATTTCGGCCGCATGGGAGGCCGCCCGTCGCACCCGGAACTGCTCGACTGGCTGGCCACCCGTTTCGTGGAGGGCGGCTGGAAGATGAAGCCGATCCATCGGATGATTCTGTTGAGCAGCGTCTACCGGCAGAGCAGCCGCTCGCCCATGGAGAGCGCCGCGGCCGATCGGGACGCGGAGAACGCGCTGCTGTGGAAGTTCAACCGCCGCCGCCTCGCCGCCGAGGAGATCCGCGACTCCATGCTCTTCGCATCCGGGCGGCTGAACACAAAAGTGGGCGGCCCCAGCGTTCTCCTGCCGATCGATCCGGAGCTGGTTCTCCTCTTAAAGAGGCCGAAGCTCTGGGTGAAGACGAAGGACGAGAGCGAATACGATCGCCGAAGCATCTACCTGATCCATAAGCGGAATTTGCGCCTGCCGTTCATGGAAGTATTCGACATGCCGGACATGATGTTTTCGTGCGCGCGCCGCGAGCAATCGACGCACGCGCCGCAGGCTCTCGAGCTGCTGAACGGCAAGGTGTCGAACGATCTGGCCGGGGCGCTGGCGGAGCGTCTTCTCAAGGAGCATAAGACGGCGGAAGCGAGGGTCCACCATGCCTTCCGTCTGATAGCGGGCCGGTTGCCGAATGCCAAAGAAAAGGCGCGTGCGCTGAAGTATCTGGCGGAGGGGCCGGCCGATCCCGAGGTGTGGAAGGAGTTCGCGCTTGGAGTGATGAACCTGAACGCGTTCCTGTACGTGAACTAGGAGACCGGAGAAAATGCCTGAGCATGTTCGCTTCAATCGTAACCGGCGCGAGTTCCTGACCGACTGCTTCTGCGGGGTCGGCTCCCTCGCGTTCGCCTCCATGATGGTTCGGGAACAGGCGCTCGCCGCGCGTTACAACCCTCTCGCCCCAAAGCCGCCCCACATGCCGGCCAAGGCCAAGGCCGTAATCTTCGTATATATGGCGGGAGGCCCGTCTCACCTGGAAACTTTCGATCCGAAGCCGCTGCTCAACGAGCTTCACGGGCAGAAGCGGCCCGCCGAGTTTGGCGAAGCGAAATACCAGTTTGTCGACGACAAGTCGAGGCTCCTGGGCACGAAGCGCACGTTCAAGAAATACGGGAAATCGGGAATTGACGTCTCGGACCTGTTCCCGTATCAGTCGGAGATCGTGGACGACCTCTGCATCATCCGCTCGATGTACGGAGACATGGTCGTTCACTCCGCGGCGCAGTACCAAATGATGACGGGCCGCGTCATCCCGGGTTTTCCGGCCATGGGGAGTTGGGTGTTGTATGGACTCGGCGCGGAGACCGAGTCGCTGCCGGCTTATGTCGTGATGCCCGATGCCAGAGGCGCCCAGGAGGCGGGAGTGCCCATGTACACGCATGGATTTTTGCCCGCCGTGTATCAGCCCTCCATGTTCCGGCCCGGCAAAAAGCCGGTTCTCAATCTGGAAATGCCGCAGGGCGTTTCCCCGGAGCGGCGGCGCAAAACCATCGATTTGATTCGCGGGCTGAACGAAGACAACCTGGTGGGCGAGGACCCCGAGTTCGCCGCTCGCATCTCCGCCTACGATACGGCGTTCAAGATGCAGACCGAAGCGCCGGAAATTTTCGATATTTCCGGAGAGCCGCAAGAGACGCTCGACATGTACGGCGTGGGCGACCCGAAGACCGACGACTACGGCCGCCGCTGCCTGCTGGCCCGCCGCATGGTGGAGAACGGCGTGCGCTTCGTTTGCGTGGTCTCCGGCGGCGGAAGCGGAAACCAGGAGTGGGACGCGCACAGCGACATCGAAGAGAACCATACCCGCATGGCGGGACAGACCGATAAGCCCGTGGCCGCGCTGATTCGCGATCTGAAGCGCCGGGGGCTGCTCGATTCGACCATCGTGCTTTGGGGCGGTGAATTCGGGCGCTCGCCGGAGTCGCAGGGCTCGACGGGCCGCGACCATCACGCTCTTGGGTTCACAATGTACCTGGCGGGCGGCGGATTCAAGGGTGGCACGATTTACGGCGCCACCGACGCCATCGGTTTGAAGGCCGTGGAGAATCCCGTCCATTTCCGGGATCTGCACGCCACCATGCTGCATCAGCTCGGCCTCAATCAGGATCAGCTCAGCTACATGCATCAAGGGCGCAAAGAGCGGCTGACTGAAGTCCACGGCCGCATTATTCAAGACATTATCGGCTAGAGATTTGACATCGCGGTGTGCTGTATACTGCCAGCTACAAGGAGAGGCTTATGATTCTGAGGCGAGTCGTCTTATGTGCAGCGGTTAGCGCGATGCTGTGCCTGACCACGGCGTGGGTTGCGCAAGCCCAGCAGGGATCGATGCGGATGTACAACACCGCGAAGCAAAAGTTGAAGGAGGGCAAGAAGATTGTCGGGGGCACCGTTTCCACGTCGGACCCGGACATCTACTGCGCCATGGCGAACGCGGGATTCGACTTCACCTGGATCGAGATGCAGCACAGCCCGCTGACGCACCACGAAGTGGCCAGAATGATCTGGGCCTGCAGGGGAGCTTCGGCGATTCCTTTTATCCGGGTGGCGGACGCGACGGAAGGCGAGATCCAGAAGGCGACCGATAACGGCGCTCTGGGCATCATCGTCCCCATGGTGGATACGGTCGAGAAGGCGGAAGCGGCGGTCAAGTTTGCCAAGTATCCGCCGGTGGGACGCCGCAGCCAGGGCGGCGGCCAGTACCGTGCCTTGTGGGGCGCCGATTACCGCCAGACCTTCAACGACAATCTCATCGTGGTTGCCATGATTGAGAACCCGGCCGGGGTCGACATCGCGGATAAGATCGCCGCCGTTCCCGGAGTCGATGTGGTCTTTATCGCCAGCACGGACCTGGGCAGCTTTTCGGGGCTTCAACAGGGCAACCCGAAATACGAGGCGCTAGTTACGCGGGCCCGCGAAGCGATCCTCAAAGCCGGCAAAACGGTGGGTGGTCCCCACGCCTGGAAGGACCGCGAGGGATACCACTTCTTTCAGGGCGCCGGCGAGACGAGCCTGATCCGGTCGGGAGCGCAGGCGGCACTGGGCGCCGCGCCCGCTCCAAGTGGACGGCGAAGCGGCGCTCGTCCGGGCGTCGCCCCCACAGAAGGGGAAGAGCCTAAGTAGCTGAGTACGCATCGGCCATGCCGCCCGAGAAGGCTCTTGTAATTGCATCGCTCGTGTTGGTTTTCGGGTCTTGCACGGGCGCCCGGGAGGCGGGACTGACAGGGCAGCCGAAGGCTCGGCCATTCGGCCAAACCGCAAACGGCGTTCCCGTGGAAGTCTACACCCTCCGCAACGCACACCGGGTGGAGGCCGAAATCTCCACCTTGGGGGCCACCCTGGTGTCGCTTAAGGTTCCCGACCGCAACGGAAAGCTGGACGACGTCGTCCTGGGATTCGACACGGTGGACGGATACGAGAAGGGCCGTTACTTCGGCGCGATCGTCGGCCGCTACGGAAACCGCATCGCCAAGGGCCGGTTTTCGTTGAACGGGGTCGAATATACGCTGGCCCGGAACAACGGAGAAAACCATCTGCATGGCGGAGTCAGAGGCTTCAGCGGCGTCGTTTGGGCGGCACGCGCCAAAGATGCCGGAAGTATCGAGTTGACTTACCTGAGTAAGGACGGCGAAGAGGGCTATCCCGGCAATCTCACCGCGAAAGTAACGTATACGTTAAACGATCTGAATGAGTTGAAAATCGATTACAGCGCGACTACCGACAAAGACACCATCGTGAACCTTACCAACCACGCGTATTTCAACCTGGCAGGCCAGGGAGCGGGCGACGTCCTCGGGCATCGGGTGATGATCGCCGCCAGCCGGTTTACGCCCGTGGATGCGGGGCTGATTCCCACCGGCGAGCTGCGAAGCGTCACAGGCACGCCGTTCGACTTCCGGGAGCCGAAGACCATTGGGGAGCGGATCGGCGCAAAAGATCCCCAACTGGCGATTGGCAGGGGATACGATCACAACTACGTGCTGGATGCATCGAGCGGCAATCTGGAACGGGCCGCTAGGGTGGTGGAGCCGCAATCCGGGCGCGTGATGGAGGTCCTTACCGCCGAGCCGGGCATGCAGCTTTACACGGGCAACTATCTGGACGGCAGCCTCATAGGCAAGGGAGGAAAGCCCTATGGGAGCCGCTACGGGTTCTGTATGGAAACCCAGCATTTCCCGGATTCGCCCAACCGGCCGGAGTTTCCATCGGTGGTTTTGAAACCGGGCGGCCGCTACGAGACGACGACCGTTTACCGGTTTTCCATCGAATCCGCGCCTCTTTGAGGGGGTGTAACATTCCGGAGCGCGTCGTCATCTTTGTTGCATGAGAATTTCAGTGTTAGCAATTTCGCTTCTGGGCTTGGCCGCATTGGCGGTTCAGGCAGCGGACGTCACCGGCCAATGGACCGCCCAGGTCCCCGGTCGAGGCGGCCAGACTCAGGACTCCACATTCTCGTTCAAAGCGGCCGGCAGCCAACTGACCGGTTCAGTCACAACCCCGAGAGGGGAGAACCCGATTTCAGACGGAAAGATCGACGGCGATACGATTTCGTTCACCCAGACGCTCGAGTTTGGCGGAAACCAGGTCAAACTCCTGTACAAGGGAACGGTTTCGGGCAACGAGATCAAGTTCACCCGCGAGCGCGAAGGCGGGCAGCGCGTGCAGGAGTTTGTCGCCAAGAGAAAAGCTTCTTGAGATTTCGGCCTTAGGGCTCGTTTCACGCCCGCGGTCAGAGACCCTTCGGAACCAAATCGAACCGATCAATCGCTACGTTGGCGCTTTTCTGGCCTCGCGATTTGTCGAGATGAAAGACAACTTCGATCTCATCGATGTGGCGGACCACGGGGTGCGTGGGCACGTCGAACTTGAGTATCGCTCGTGCCGGCGGAAGGACTGCCGTTCCGAGCGATTGAGCGGTCTTCTCTTTTAGCGAAGAATCGATGAGAATCAACTCGACGGCAACCGTGTCGCGCTCCGTATCCCTGTTGCTCATTACAAGGTCGATCCGGCCGCAGCATTCAAGGTCCAACGGCGTCGCCAGTTTCTGGCGGGCCATCATCACTAGCTGCGTTCGCGGGTCCACTGTTGAGAACGTGTAAACCAGAGGGCTCTCGCGTTTCAGCAGTGAGTCCTTCGGAGGAGCTCTCAGCGGCCGGTGGAAAAACCAATACTCGCCGGAAAACGGGATGCTCAGCGGAGTCTCGTTGGACAAGCCGGCTCGCCCCTTCCGGGCCGACGGCAGTTGCGGCGCGAGCAGGACGCCGGGTTTTAACGGGGGCAGAAGAATGGCGCCGGAAATCAGGTTGTCGGCTTCCGCCGTGCCTTCCGCGAGCGGCAGGTTGCCGGACCCGAAGCCGGCCCTAGCACTGCCGAGAATCATGCCGAACGTTGTCAATGCGATGGCCAGCAGAGCATTCGCAGCGAGTCCGGCGTTCGAATGACCGCGTGTGGCGCTCCGCTGTCCGGGCGCGGCCGCTTTCCAGGTTATGGCGAACGAGCTCAATCCGGCGAGAAGGCCTGCCGAAAGGGCATCCCCGAGGAGTGCGGCCAGCGTTCCTGCCTGCAGGGCCGCGGCCACCCACACCTGTCCTATGCGAGTAGATGACGACACTTCCAAACTCAATGGGCACAGCAACATGTCCCGCGGAAGCTCTGGCTCAATGCCATCGGCATCGGTCTCGTTCAGCGTCGCCCGGAACCCGCGAAGCCACTTTGCCAGCGCCGCTGCGAAGACGCCCGCTGCCGCCGCCGCCCACATCGGACCCAAAACCGCAAAGGCAGCCGCTGGGGCGAACCAGGCGCTTGCGATAGCGAACCGGCGAACCGTCGGGCCGATCGAAACGCCTTCTCTGAATTGAAAACCGGAGAACGCCGCCCACCCGGCGGCAGCGGTCACTACGATCTGGACTCCAACATAGGTTACAGCCCGAATCCCCGCGTGAGCCGTTGACAGATCCCGAGGCGCAAAGGCCGGAAGCGTCAGCGCTACCGCAAATGCCGCAAGCAGACAGGAGAGAACAGGAAGCCATCCCGCCAGAAGGGGAGCTTCGGTATCGGCCAGTTGTCGAAACGGGATCACGGGAAATTGGACACCGGGATGGACAATTGTGTTCCGTATCTTCCGTCCGTGTGTTATATTGAAATATAACTGCAGCCAGGAGCACCTGGAGGCTTTCATGCATACAACCAACCTGCGAAAGGTCGGCGGCTCGGTAATGCTGGCCGTACCGCCCGCGCTTCTCGATATCTTGCAACTGCGGCCGGGAGCAAAGGTGGATGTCGCCGTCGAGAATGGGCGTCTAATTGTTGAACCCCAGAAGCGGCCACGATATACCTTGGACGAGTTGCTGGCCCAGTGCGACCCCAAAGCCACGCTGACCGCTGAAGAGCGCGAATGGCTCGATGCCAAGCCGGTTGGTGGCGAGCTGTTCTAATGGAGCGGGGCGATATCTACCTGGTCGGGCTCGATCCCGCGGCAGGGTACGAGCAACAGGGGCGCAGACCGGTCCTGATCGTGTCGCCAGCGGCCTTCAACCGGTTGACCAAGGTGCCCGTGGTTCTTCCTATCACCAACGGCGGCAACTTCGCCCGCACGGCGGGCTTTGCAGTCTCGCTAGTGGGCGTCGGCACCAAAACCACCGGCATTGTCCGGTGCGATCAACCGCGTGCGCTCGATCTCGGCGCACGCGGCGGCAAGAAACTCGAGAGCGTGCCCGCTGCGGTCGTGGACGAAGTGCTGGCGAAGCTCGTCCCCATTTTTGAGTGATCCCGTCGCTTTGCATTTTCGCCGATCGGCGATACAATTGAAGATGTAAGGTGGCGACTCTGGAGTGGGCGAAAGCCCACTTTTTTATTGGCGCTAAGAAAAAATGAGCGAGGCAGTGCTCTTTAGGATCGAAGCCATCGCCGAGCGCGTCGGGCGGTCCGAAGGCATTGAAATCGTGGATATCGAGCTCAAGGGCGCGGGGAATCGCCGATTCTTGAGGATTTATATCGACAAGCCGGAAGGTGTCACTCACGCCGATTGCGAATCCATCTCGGGACAGGTCGGCGCCATTCTGGACGTCGAGGACGTGGTTCCCGGACAATACACGCTTGAGGTCAGCAGTCCCGGCGTGCAGCGCAAGCTCGCGAAACCGCGCGATTTCGAGCGCGTTCAGGGAAAGAAAATCAAACTGGTGCTGCGCGAGCCGGTCGAGAACGAACGCATCTGGGACGGAGTTCTGGCCCGCTTCGCCGAGGGGACCATTACGCTGGAGCTCGCCGGGGGCCGCTCCCTCGCCATTCCGTACGACTTGGTACAAAAAGCCAACCTGAAGTTCGAGTGGTAAATCCCCAGGAGAAGATTCGGCATCCCGGAATATCTGAAAGAGGAAAGTCTTGGCAACCATCTATCAGTCCATCGAACTGCTCAGCAAGGAGAAAGGCATCGATCCGCAGATCGTGGTGGACGCGGTCAAGGACGCGATGCTGGTGGCCGCGCGGAAGCACTTCCGCTCGAACGAGGACTACGTCGCCGAGCTGAACGACCGCACCGGGGGCATCGAACTTTACGCTGTCAAGAAGGTGGTCGAAACCGTCACCGACCCGGCTAAGGAAATGACGCTGGACGAGGCGCTGCGCATCGATCCCGCCGCTACCGTGGAGTCCGAGATACGCATTGCAAAGCCCACGGACATGCTGGGCCGCATCTCGGCGCAGACGGCCAAACAGGTGATCTTTCAGAAGGTCCGGGAGGCCGAACGGGAAACGGTGTACCAGGAATACTCGGGCCGGGTGGGCGAGCTGGTCAACTGCACGGTGAAGCGCGTCGAGGGTCCGGACCTCATTCTGGATCTCGGCAAGACCGAAGCGCGGCTGCCAAAGAAAGAACAGTCGCGCCTGGAGAATTTCAGCGTGGGCGACCGCGTCCGCTGCGTGATCAAGGCGGTGGACAAGTCGAGCAAAGGGCAGGGAGTGGTGGTTTCGCGCGCGGCCCCGGAGCTGGTGGCGCGGCTCTTTGAGCAGGAAGTTCCCGAAATTTACGACTCCACGGTGGTTATCAAAGGCTGCGCGCGGGAAGCCGGCGAGCGGACCAAGATCGCCGTGCAGAGCCGGGACCGGGACGTGGACAGCGTGGGCGCTTGCGTCGGAATGAAGGGAATGCGCGTGCAGTCCATCATCCGGGAGCTGCGCGGCGAGAAGATCGACATCATCGAATTCTCCGAGGATTCGGTGGTATTCGCCACGCATGCCCTGAGTCCGGCGAAGATCAGCCGGGTGGCCATTCTGGATCCGCTGGGAAAGCACATGGAAGTGATCGTGGACGATTCCCAGCTCTCGCTGGCGATTGGGAAGAAGGGCCAGAACGTACGGCTGGCGGCACGGCTTTTGGGCTGGCGCATCGATATCAAGAGTGAAGAGGAGAAGCGGCAGGAGGTCGAATCGGCCATGGCTGCGCTGGTGGCTCCGGGCGCTCCCGTCTCCGTGCTGATCGACTACGGCCTTCCCGAGAGTCTGGCCGAGAAGCTGGTCCAGGCGGACATCGGAACGGTGGAAAAGCTCGGGTCAATGACCCCGGAGGATCTCGAGGCGATTCCGGGAATCGGGCCCGAGATGGTCGAGCAGCTCCAGATCGCTGTCAACAGATACTACGCGCAGTTCGAACCGCAGCCCGAGGGTGCGGAGCCGGCGGCTCTGGAGGAAACCCCTCCGGCCGCCCAGGAAGCGGAAGTGGAAGCCGGAGTGCAAACCACTGGGGAAGTTGCGGGGGAAACGCTCCCCGAAGCCGAATCCGCGCCGGAATCGGATTCCGAGTTTGATACGATAAAGGACACTGGCTCTGAGACCGATGCTGAGGAGGAGAACCGTAGCGAGTCGCGAGAAGTGTGACGAGATGGGATCGTTATCCCGATGTTGATCCCTGACAGATTGATTTTGTGTGCATATGAAGAAGATTCGCATTAATGAGCTTGCGCGTGAGATGGAAGTAAAAGCGCATTTGATTCTGGAAATGCTTCCCTCTCTTGGCGTCGCCGAAAAAAAGACCCACTCAAGCTCCATCGACGAGGATGTGGCCGTAAAGCTGCGGAAGCACTTCGGGGTGGAGGGAGAGCCAAGCTCCGGCGAGATGGAACGGAACGGCGATGCCGCGCACCCCGAAGTGAAGGAGGTTCCCGACTATCGGGCGAAGCGGGAAGATACCGCCGAAGTTGCGCCCGAGAGTTCCGGGGAGCGGCGCGAGACGCCAGTCGAAGAACCTCCCGCCGCGCCGGGTCCTGTTGAAGAGCGCAACGAGGAGCCCGTTCTCTCGTTCCGGCCCGCCGCACAACCGATCCGTCCTCCCTTGGCTGCCACACAACAAGGGGAGAGACCGGAAAGCAGGGCGCCGGAGCCGAGGCCGGCGCAAACTCCTCCTCCTGCACGTTCGCCAGTTCCCAGTTCTCAGCGGCCCGTCGCCATGCCCGCCAAACCGCTGCCTACGGCGCCGCGTCCGGGTCAGGTGTTGTCCGGTCCGCGCCAGCCGTTTCCCGCGGGAAGCGGTGAAGGGCTGCGCCCGGCTCAAGTGGTCGCCCCCGGACCTCCGCGGACTAGTGCGCCGCCACCGCAGCGTCCCCAGGCCAGCGCGCCAGCGGCTCCGGCGGGACCCGCTCCGGGCAAACCGATCGCGCCGCGTCCGACTCTCGCGGGCCAGCCGGCGCCGCGTCCAGTGGTGCCGCCCCGTCAGGATCTGGCGCAGCGCCTCGCTCAGCCCCGCATCGTGCCGAACCAGCAGCAGGGTGGGCGCATGGGAGTTCCGCTGCGGCCGCAGCAGGTCACGCCCATCCCAGGGAAGCCCATTTATCAGCCTCCGCCCCGTCCAGGCGCGCCTCAAGCGCGCCAGGGCGCGCGGCCGGGAGCGCCCGCCAGCCGTCCCGGCGGTCCGCGTCCCATGCACCCGACTACGCGCGGACGCATGGACGCCCCGGCGGTTCCGCCTCCGCCCGGCGATCAGCGGCGCGTGCCGGACAAGCGCACCGGGCGTCCCGAGCAACGCGGCCGGCGCGAACACGAGGAACGCAATCTTCGGCCTTCGGTGCGGCGCGATCAACCGGCCGCTCCGCCGCCCATTACGCGCGATATCACGATCTCGGAAGGCATCACGGTCAAGGAACTGTCCGAGAAGCTGGACGTGAAAGCCAGTCTCGTCATTAAGAAGCTGGTCGACCGGAACATTTTCGCCACCATCAACCAGACGCTCGATTCGAAGCTTGCCACTGAGCTTTCGCGGGAGTTCGGCGCCTCCACCAGCACCCTCACTTACGAGGAGGAGGCCATGGCGCACATCGAGGTGGCCGAGGAGGAAAAGGATCAGATCCGGCGGCCTCCCGTGGTCACCATCATGGGCCATGTGGATCATGGCAAGACCTCTCTGCTCGATGTCATCCGTACGGCTAACGTGGCCGAAAAGGAAGCGGGCGGAATTACGCAGCACATCGGCGCGTACCACGTGGAGTTGAACAACCGGAAGATCGTCTTCATCGATACCCCGGGCCATGAGGCTTTCACGCGCATGCGTTCGCGAGGCGCCAAAGTGACCGACGTGGTCGTGCTGGTGGTGGCGGCGGACGACGGCGTGATGCCGCAGACTCTCGAAGCCATCGACCACGCGCGCGCGGCCAAGGTGCCCATCATCGTGGCGATCAACAAAATCGATAAGGGCGATGCACAGCCGGATCGCGTGAAGCAGCAGCTCTCCGACCGCGGCCTTCTGGCCGAGGATTGGGGCGGCGACACGGTCATGGTTCCGGTGTCCGCGCGGCAGAGAACCAACATCGATCTGCTGCTCGAGATGATCCTGCTGGTGGCCGATTTACAGGATCTGAAGGCCAATCCGGGCCGTCCGGCCATGGGGTCGGTGCTCGAGTCCCAGCTCGACCGCGGACGCGGCCCGGTGGCGACCGTTCTGGTCGGCAACGGGACGCTGCGGGTCGGCGACTTCTTCATCTGCGGCTCGGTGTTCGGAAGGGTTCGCGCCATGCTGGACGACCGCGGCGAGCAGGTGCGCGAAGCGGCGCCCTCCATGCCGGTGGAGGTTCTGGGTCTGGATTCGCTGCCCGACGCCGGAGACTCGTTCCAGGTGGTTACGGATACCGCCAAAGCCAAGCAGATCGTAATGTTCCGCGAGGCCAAACTGCGCGACCAGGCCCTGGCGAAGAACAAGCGCCTGACGCTCGAGCAACTGCACAAGCAGATGGCCGCCGGAGAGGTGAAGGAGCTGTTCATCATCCTGAAGACCGACGTGGCCGGTTCCGCGGAGGTCATCAGCGATACCCTGCAGAAGCTTTCCAACGACAAAGTCCGCATTCGCGTGCTGCACAGCGGCGTGGGCGCCATCACCGAATCCGACGTCCTTCTGGCCGTGACTTCAAACGCCATCGTCATCGGCTTCAATGTGAGGCCCGAGCGCGGCGCGGCGCAAGTGGCCGAACAGGAAAAGGTCGAGATCCGTCTGCACACCATCATCTACAACCTGACGGACGAGATCAAAAAGGCCATGACCGGCATGCTCGAGCCGGTTTACAGGGAAATCTACAAGGGCAAGGCCGAGATTCGCGATACGTTCCGCGTCACGAAGGTGGGCATGGTGGCGGGATGCGTGGTGCAGGACGGCCTGATCACGCGCGACTCCGAAGTCCGGCTGCTGCGCGACAATGTGGTGGTCCATACAGGCAAGGTCGGTTCCCTGCGCCGCTTTAAAGACGACGTGTCCGAAGTGAAAAGCGGCATGGAGTGCGGCATCACCCTGGGGAACTACTCCGATTTCAAGCCGGGAGACGTAATTGAGGCCTTTGTCACGGAGCGCGTGGCGGAAAAAGGCTTCGTGTAAAGCGGCTCTACGGAGGCCGCAGCATGGCAAGCGTCGGCGTTCTCGTTCTCGAATTGCGCCTGGAGAACTCCCACTCGTTGAAGGACAAGCGGCAGGTGGTGAAGAGCTTGAAAGAGAAGCTCCGCCAGCGGTTTAACGTCGCCGTCTCGGAGATCGGCCACCAGGATCTCTGGCAGCGCGCCGCCGTGGCTGCCGTGACCGTGGCCCCGGACCGGGGCTTTGCCGAGCGAGTGCTGCAGTCGGTGGAAATGGAAGCCGCGGCTTTGCTTGGTCCCGATCTGGCGGGCGTCTCGGTCGAGTGGCTGGCGTAGGTCCGGCCAACGGGAGAAGTTGAGCATGGACGAGCGACGCGCCCAAAAAGTCTCGGAGACCCTGCGGGAGGAATTGACTGAGATTATCGGATTCGAGATGGCCGATCCGCGTCTGGATTTGGTCGACATAACGGATGTCCGGGTTTCGCCCGACCTGCGGCATGCCACGGTGCGGGTGGCGCTGGGCGGCGACCGCCCCACCCAGGACCAGGCCTTGGAGACGCTCGACCGTGCCAAACACTTCCTGCGGCGCGAGCTGGCTCGCCGCCTGAGCTTTCGAAGGGTCCCCGAGCTGCACTTTCAGGCGGATACGGACCTGGAGCCGGGGGGGCGCCTGGAAGTCCTGCTCCGCCGCGCCAAAAAGACCCAGGGAAAACGGGAAAATCCGTGAAAACACTCCTTCGAGTGAAACGGACTGTGGTAGTTTTGTTTTTGCTGCCGTTTTTGGCGGCCGCCGCGGGGACCCTCCGGATGGAGGATAGCCGCGACGCGATGGGCTCCGTTTATTCCGTCGCCATTTACGGCGACGACCGGGAAGCGATGGCCGAGGCGCTGGAGGAAGCTTTCGCCGAGGTGCGACGGCTCGACCGCATGCTGTCCAACTACCGCGCGGGCAGCGAGTGGAGCCGGATCAACCGGGAAGCGGCCGAAAAGCCGGTGAAGGTAACCCCGGAGATGTTCCGCCTGCTGGCTGCCTGTATCGAGTACAGCCGGCAAAGCGAGGGCGCATTCGATATCTCGGTGGGACCCTTGATGAAGGTTTGGGGATTTTATAAGGGTTCGGGCCGCCTGCCAGCTCCCATGGAGATACAGGATGCCCTGGAAGTAACCGGCTACCGGAATATCGTTCTCGATTCGGAGAACAGCACGGTTCGCTTCCGGAAGCCCGGAATCGAGATCGATCCGGGGGGGATCGGCAAGGGATACACGGTTGACCGGATGGTGGAAATTCTTAAGGAGAAAGGTGTGCGGTCGGCGTTGGTTTCGGCATCCGGGAGCAGCATTTACGCATTGGGCAAGCCTCCCCACGAAGAGGGCTGGAGAATCAGCATCACCGATCCCGGCGCGGAGGACAAGACCGCCGGTCGGGTGTTTCTGAAGGATCAGTCGATGTCCACCTCCGGCAGTTACGAAAAATTCTTTAGGGCGGAAGGCAGGACTTACACCCATATCATGGACCCGCGCACGGGTTATCCCGCTCAAGGAACGCTGTCGGTTTCGGTGATCGGCGCTCGCACCATCGATACGGAAGCCTGGACCAAGCCCTTTTTCATCCGTGGACGAAAGTGGACAATTCAAAACAAACCCAAAGGTTTCCGAGTGTTCTTTTGCGAGGACAAGAGCGCCGGGAACGGATCGGAACAGGCATGCGCGTGGCTCCCGTGAGCAGTCGATTCCTGGATGCCTGCCGCCGCCGGGCGACGGACGTGCGGCCCGTGTGGTTCATGCGGCAGGCCGGGCGGTATCTCAAGCAGTATCGTGAGATCCGGTCGAGACACGGCCTTCTGGAGATGTGCAAGCGGCCGGATCTGGCGGCCACAGTGACGCTCCAGCCGGTCGAAATTCTGGATGTGGACGCCGCCATTATCTTCGCCGATCTGCTCCTGCCGCTCGAGCCCATGGGCCTGAAGCTTCGCTATGTATCCGGGGAAGGCCCGATGATCGACAATCCGATCCGCGTGGCCCCCGATGTGGATGCGCTCTCCACCGCCAACACCGACGATCTCGGATATGTCGGAGAGGCGATTCAGCTCGTGGTTCGCGCGCTGGGCGGCCGGGTCCCGGTGATCGGCTTCGTGGGCGCTCCCTTTACCCTCGCCAGCTATATGATCGAGGGAGGCTCGTCGCGCACCTTCCTGCGCACCAAGCAGCTCATGTATCGGGACGAGACGCTGTGGCGCCGGCTGATGGGCAAGATTGTGGACGTGCTCGCGCCCTTCGCCGCCAGCCAGGTGGCCAACGGCGCGCGGGCCGTGCAGGTCTTCGACAGTTGGGTGGGGGCGTTGTCCCCGGACGACTATGTTCGTTACGCGGCGCCTTACTCGCGCGCACTCATCGAGCGCATCCGCTCCTCCGGCGTCCCGGTGATTCATTTCGGCACCGGCGCGGCGGGCTTCTTCCGCGAGCTGCACGCCGCCGGCGGCGATGTGATGGGCGTCGACTGGCGCGTCAACATCGACCAGGCCTGGATGGACATCAGCTACCGCTCGGCCGTCCAGGGCAACCTGGACCCTGCCGTTCTCTTCGCGCCGCTTCCCGAATTGAAGATGCGGGTGCACGAGATGCTCAAGCGCACCGGCGTGCGCCCCGGCCATATTTTCAATCTGGGCCATGGCATTCTGCCCGAGACGCCGGTGGATCACGTCAAGGCCGTGGTCGGATATGTGCGGGACTTCAAACCATAATCCGCTTGCTGAGAAGGCGTGAAACAATTGAAGCCGCAGATGAACGCCGATAAACGCCGATGGAAAGCGAAGGTCTTATCAGCGTTCATCGGCGTTCATCCGCGGCCCCAAATGAATAGTTAATGGGCCGGGTAGTAATTATTGGGGGTGGTATCTCCGGGTTATCCACGGCTTACTATCTCCATAAGGCCGGTGTCTCGTGCCAAATCGTTGAAGCGCGTCCCCGCCTGGGTGGTGTAATACAGACCGAGCGCATTGAGGGGTGCCTCGTTGAAGCCGGTCCCGATAGCTTCATTGCCGCGAAGCCTTGGGCCTTCGAACTGATTCGGGAGCTGGGCCTCGAAGGCGAGATCATCGGCTCCAACGATCATCTTCGAAAAACCTACATTTGGAAGAGCGGGCGGCTCGTGCCGCTGCCGGACGGGCTGCAATTGATGATTCCCACGCGCGTTCTGCCTATCGTGCGCTCCAACTTGCTGGGATGGCGGACCAAAATGCGGATGGGCCTGGAGTGGTTTCGAAAGCCGAAGCCAGTGGGGGACCGCTCCGTGGCCGAGTTCCTGGAAGACCATTACGGGCGCGAATCGGTGGACTATCTCGCGGAGCCTCTGCTTGCGGGCGTGTACGGCGGCGAGCCGGAAGAGATGAGCGCGGCCAGCGTGCTCGCGCGATTCGTGGAGCTGGAAGCCAGATACGGCAGCCTGACCAAGGGCGTGTTGCGCGAACGCTCGCCCGTGCAAGCGCCGGTATTCCGGACGTTGCGCGGCGGGATGAGCAACCTGGTGGCGGCGCTTGAAGCGCGTATCGATCCGGTGGTCCATGGCGCCGCCGACAGCATCGAGCGCAGCGGGAGCGGTTACCGCGTCCGCGTCAAGGGCGACTGGATCGACGCGGCCCGCGTGGTCGTCGCGTGTCCGGCATGGCAAGGCGCGTCCCTGATTGCCTCTCTGGACGGCGAACTCGCCGCATTGCTGACCGCGATCCCCTACCGCGATGCGCTCACCATGGCCCTGGGCTATGAGATGCGCGATCTGCCGCGCCCGCTCAATGGGTTCGGCTTTCTCGTCCCGCGCCGGGAGCGCCGCGGATTGGTGGCCTGCACTTGGGTCAACACCAAGTTCTCGCACCGGACGCCGGAGAATTTGGCCCTGCTGCGTTGTTTCCTCGTTCCATCTCAAGATTCCGATGAGACACTGGTTGCGGCGGCGCGCCAGGAACTCAAGGAGATTATGGGGATTGAGGCCGCGCCGAAATTCTCGCGTGTCTTCCGCTGGCCGCGCTCCATGGCGCAATACACCGTGGGCCATGGCGTTCGCATGAGCCGGATCGAGGACCGCATGAAGGCGCTTCCCGGGCTTCTGCTCGCGGGCAACGGATATTATGGAATCGGAATTCCGGACTGCGTGCGCATGGGACGGGAAGTTGCTACTTCCGTATCACAATCCCTACAGCGGCGGGTTTGACTTCCAGCCGGTCGATGCGGTGGCCCAGTTCGAAGGGCTCCCCCACCTTGGCCTCGGGATAGTAGGTTCGCAGGTAGTTGTCGATCAGATATTCGAGCATTTTGCCCTCAATCGGCACGCCCGAAACTTCCACCCGCTGCACATCCACCACCGCCGTTCCATTGGAGGAACGGATCCGTGCGTTCACGCTCACCGGCCGTTCGCCTTCCAGAAGCGTGGATAGCAGCCAGCCGGGCTCCTGGCCCTTCGACCGGCCCACCTTCACGAAGTCGATCATGCCGGAAGCCGTCGCCGTGCCCGAGCCCAGATGCACCTTCGGATTGCGAATCCCTTCGGGCACAACGCCGCGCACCTCTTGCTCGACGTAGGCGTTCAGTTCCCCGGCGCTCAGGGAGACCAGGGAGCCCGGCTGTAACCGGTCCGCCTGGATCGACGCGATCTTCCGCTTGGCGGAAGCGTAATCCCCGACGGCGCCGGAAGCCAGGGTAAACAGAAGGATCAGCGCTGCCACAACGCGCGTCATTTCTCCATTATACTGGGGAATCCACGCATGCCCTTCCGGATTGGTATCCTTCTTGCCATTGCGCTACTGGCTTCTGGCCAGGAATGGCACAGTTACGGCGGCGATCCGGGAGGCCAGAAATATTCCCCTCTCAAACAAATCGACCGGTCTAACGTCGGCAAATTGAAAGTTGCCTGGACGTACCGCACCGGCGATTGGAGCGATGGCAAACGGTATCCCGTACGCAGCGCGTTCGAAACCACCCCATTGGTCGTGGACGGTGTCATGTATCTGACCACGCCGTTCAACCGTCTGATCGCTCTGGAAGCCGAGACGGGCAAGGAACTGTGGGTTTTCGATCCGCAAGTGGACAGGGAACGTTCCGCCAACCTGTTCATCAATCGCGGCGCGGCATACTGGACGGACGGGGAGCGGAAGCGGATTTTTCTGGGCACGCTGGACGGCCGCCTGTTCGCCATCGACGCGCGCAACGGCAAACCGGACGGCGATTTCGGCAACGCCGGCTGGATCGATCTGCGCCAGGGCGTGGCCGACAAGTTTCCGGGACGCGCTTACGGCATGACCTCCCCGCCCGCCATATACAAGGATCTGGTGATTTGCGGCGCGCTGACCGCGGATGGCGAGCCGCAAGGACCGAGCGGCGATGTCCGGGCATTCCATGTTCGTACCGGCAAGCAGGCTTGGCGCTTCCACACCATTCCGCACAAGGGGGAGCCCGGTAACGAGACTTGGGAAGGCGATTCCTGGCGGGATCGCTCCGCCGCCAACGCGTGGTCCATTCTGAGCGTGGACGTCGAGCGCGGCATCGTCTATCTGCCGCTGACCTCGCCCGGCACGGACTTCTATGGAGGCGACCGTAAAGGCGCCAACCTGTACAGCGACTCGCTGGTCGCTCTCGAAGCCGCGACCGGAAAGCGGCTGTGGCACTTTCAGACGGTACATCACAACATCTGGGACTACGACCTGCCCGCGCAGCCCGTGCTGGCGACCGTGAAGCGCGCAGGAAAGACGACGCCGGCAGTGGTGCAGGTCACCAAAACCGGCTTCACCTTCGTTTTCGACCGTGTGACCGGCAAGCCCCTCTTCGACATCGAAGAGCGTCCTGTTCCGTCCAGTGAAGTGCCTGGCGAACAGGCCTGGCCCACGCAGCCCGTCCCGGTAAAGCCGCCGCCCTTCGCCCGCCAGAGCATGACCCGCGAGGAACTGACCAACGTCACGCCCGAATCGCGGGCCTACTGCGCCAAATTGACTGAAGACGCCGTGTTCGGTGCTCTTTACACGCCCATCGGCCTGAAGCCGACGGTCCTGTTTCCCGGCACCAACGGCGGGACCAACTGGGGCGGCGCTTCTTTCGATCCCGAAACTCAGACGCTCTACGTCAACTCCATGGATGTGGGCATGCTGTTGCGCATGGTCAAGCGACCCGAAGGCTCCACCATCCCTTACCGGACGCAGGGCCTGGGCTCGCCCAATTCCCGCTTCTGGGATGCACAGATGAATCCGTGCCAGAAACCTCCGTGGGGTCACCTCACCGCCATCGACCTGAATCGCGGCGAATTCCGCTGGCGATCCATCCTGGGCGTGGTGGACGAACTGACGGCTAAGGGCATACCGCCCACGGGAACGTCCAATCTCGGCGGCTCCATCGTCACCGCCGGAGGCCTGGTGTTCATCGGCGCCACCAATGACGGCCGCTTCCGCGCGTTCGACAAAGACACGGGCAAGGAGATTTGGACCACCAAACTGCCGGCCAGCGCGCACGCCACGCCGATGACCTTTCAGGGAAAGAAAAGCGGCAAGCAGTTTGTGGTTGTGGCGGCTGGCGGAGGCAACAAATACAACTCGAGCTACTCGGATACCCTGGTGGCATTCTCGCTGCCGTAAAAATGAAAAAACTTCTCGCACTTCTCCTCGGGACAGCCTCGCTCCTTGCGGCTCAGCCCGCCAGGCCGAAGCTGGTGGTCGCCATCACCGTGGACCAGTTTCGCTACGATTACCTCTCCCGCTTCCGCGCGTCCTACACGGGTGGAATCGATCGCCTGCTGAAGCGCGGCGCCGTGTTTGCCGACGCGCATTACGAGCACTTCCCCACTGTCACCGCCATCGGCCACAGCACCATCATGAGCGGCGCGACGCCGTCCACGAGCGGCATCATTGGCAACGACTGGTTTGACCGGCAGTCCGGGAAGACGGTGACCAGCGTGTCGGACGACACCGTGCGTCTGTTGGGAGCGGGAGACAAGAGCGGATCGTCGCCGCGGCGGCTCCTGGTCAGCACGCTGGGGGATGAGCTGAAGATGGCAGGTCCGGACAAGCCGCGGCTCATCGGCATCTCGATGAAGGACCGCAGCGCCATCCTTCCGGTTGGCCACATGGCGGATGGCGCATATTGGTTTGACGAAGATTACGGCGCTTTCGTCAGCAGCACTTACTACTTCCCGGAATTGCCGGCCTGGGTGAAAGACTTCAATGCCGGCCGGCCTTCCGCGAAATATCTGGGTGCGGACTGGAAGATGCTCGAAGGCGCGGAAGCGCTCGCCACGCTGCCCAAAGAGATTGGGAGCAAGTTCTATAAAGCCCTGAAGGACACGCCCTACGCGAACGATCTGGTGGAGGAGTTCGCCGAGCGCGCGGTGGTTGCCGAACAACTCGGCGCCCGGGAGGTCACGGATCTGTTGGCCCTCAGTTTTTCCGCCAACGATTACATAGGCCATGCGAAAGGCCCCGATTCGCAGCACGTGCGCGATGTCTCGATCCGCACAGACCGGATGTTCGACAAGCTCTTTCGGTTTCTCGATTCGCGGATCGGCATGCAAAACGTGCTGGTGGTGATGACCGCCGATCACGGAGTCGCGCCCGTGCCCGAGGTGATGGCGAAGCGCAAGATGCCCGGCGGGCGCATGCCTGCGAAGATTGTGCAGAGCAGCGTGCAGGCGAAGCTGAGCGAACGCTTCGGCGAGGGCAAATGGATACTCAGCCCCTCCGAGCATTCACTTTACCTCGACCGGGATCTGATCCGCCGGAAGAACCTCGACCGGGACGAAGTAGTGCAGGCGGCCGCGGATGTAGCGGCGGCCATTCCGCACGTGGCGCGCGTCTACACTCAGCGGCAGTTGGTAAGCGGCACTCTGTACGCCGACCAGGTAGGCCGCCGCGTGCTCAATGGCTTCTACGCGCCGCGCGGTGCGGACGTCATGATTCTGCTGGAGCCGTATTGGATGTTTTCCGCCTCCGGCACCACGCACGGAACGGCGTACAGCTACGATTCGCACGTGCCCATGATCTTTATGGGACCGGGTGTGAAAGCGGGCCGCTTTTCGCGGCGCGTATCGGTGAACGACATCGCGCCCACACTTGCCGCCCTGCTGGATGTGGAAACCCCGAGCGGCTCGGCCGGCCGGGTGCTCGAAGAGATATTCGCGCCAGCCGAGTAATTGAGACGGCGTTCTACAATAGATTTTCGATGTTCCAGGAACGTATCTTCCAGGACCGCGTGGCCATCGTGACCGGCGGCGGCACGGGGCTTGGCCGAAGTTTCGCGATGCGGTTCTCCGAGTTGGGCGCGCGAGTGGTGCTGGCCAGTCGCGATCCGCGGCATCTCGAACCCACCCGCGCGGAGATCTGCGCCGCGGGCGGCGAAGCGTTGGCCGTGCCCACCGATGTGCGCGTGCCCGAACAAGTAGAGAACCTGATGAAGACCGCGGCGGCGGCGTTCGGAAGGATAGACATCCTGATCAACAACGCCGCCGGAAATTTTCTCTGCCGCGCGGAAAAGCTGAGCTATAACGGCTGGCGCGCGGTGGTGGATATCGTCTTGAACGGAAGCTTCTTCTGTTGCCGCGCGGCGTTTCCCTACATGCAGGAGGCCGGCTACGGCCGCATCCTGAACATTCTGGCTACCTACGCCTCCGGCGCCAGCCCCGGAACCATCCACTCGGCCGCCGCCAAGGCCGGCGTTCTGGCCATGACCCGCACGCTGGCCGTCGAGTGGGCGCGCTTCGGCATTCATACCAACGCCATGGCTCCGGGATCTTTCCCCACTGAGGGCGCCAGTTCAAGGCTCTGGCTGGGAACGAACGAGGAGGCCGCGGAACGCGTCGCCAAGCATGTTCCCGCGGGCCGTCATGGCCGCCATCCCGAGCTGGCGAACCTCGCCGCCTACCTCTGCTCGGCCTACGCGGATTACGTCAACGGCGAAACTGTCACCATCGACGGCGGCGCAAGTTGGAACCATCCGATGTTCGAATGGGAACGGCTCTAGTACAAAAGCAGTAGCAGGTTGGTTCCAACCCGACTGTACCAGCGTTGACATAGTACTAGCAGAACCTTAAAATCGAACAGTACGATTCCGTTCCTTATGACAGAAAGAAGCGACGGCTCCAAGGATGACGCGATGGGTTCGAATGGCATGGAACAAAAGGTAATCCGCATCATGATTGCGGACGACCATCCTATTTTTCGGGATGGTCTGAAAAAATTGCTGTCCCTCGAGGAGGATTTCCGCGTGGTGGCGGAAGCGAGCGACGGCCGGGAAATTTTGGAAGTTCTCGACAAACACGACCCCGACGTTCTTTTGCTCGACCTGAAGATGCCGGGCGCCGACGGCTTGACCACCCTGCAGAAGCTTCAGGCCGGCCAGCGCCGCACCAAGGTGATCGTTCTTACCGCCTCGGAGGACAAGAACGAGTACATCCAGGCAATGAAGTTCGGGACCAGCGGCATCGTGCTGAAGCAGACGGCGACGGAGCTGCTCATCAAGAGCATCCGCAAAGTGCATGCGGGGGAGATCTGGCTGGACTCTCACACTACCGCGGCCGTGATGCGCCAGTTCGCCGCGCCCGGCCCGTCCGTTCCGGCTCCGAGCGCCACGCGCGACCGCGAGCGGTCTCCGTTGAGCCAGCGCGAGCGGGAGATCGTGGCGCTGGTGGCGCAGGGTTTCAAGAACAAGGAAATGGCTGAGAAGATGTTTATCAGCGAGCAGACGGTGAAGAACCATCTGCACAACATCTTCGACAAGCTGGGGGTATCGGACCGGTTGGAGCTGGCCCTCTACGCTATCCACAAGAACCTTCACGTAAACAGCTAAGCCGTCCGCTCCCTCACGGTCGCGGCTCTGTTACGGAGCCGCGACCGTGAGGGAGCGGTTGTTGTGCGTAAGCAAGCGGATTCCGATCCCGCCTACGGGTTGGCGCCGTATTCCTTCAGCTTGTTGTGCAGCGTCTTCAAACTGATCCCCAGAATTTCGGCGGCGCGGGTCTTGTTGTTCCGCGTATGTTCCAGAGTGCGGATGATAAGTCCCTTCTCCGCGGCTTCCACGGTCGTGCCAATGGGAAAGCTTACCGAATCCGAATCCGCAACTTCGCGCGGCTGAGAGGACGCGGCCGCGGCGTGCGTGTGCTGGTGAACCGGATTCGTTGGCGAAGGGGCCGCCTCGGCCGGCGCGCCCGTCGGCGCCGCGGCGGCGATCACTGTGGGAGATGCAAACGTGGGCGGCAGATGTTTGACCTCGATCGCGCCCGCCGATGCCAGAATCGCGGCGCGCTCCAGAACGTTCCGCATCTCACGCACATTGCCCGGCCAGGAATGCCGCTGGAACGCGTCGATTACGGCCGGCGAAAGTTCGTTCACTCGCGTCTCGTGCTTGCGGTTCAAGTCCACCAGCAGCGCGGCGGCGATCGGCTCGATATCGTCCTTCCGTTCCCGAAGCGGCGGCAGATGGATGTGAAAGACGTTCAGACGGTAATAAAGATCCTCCCGCAGGTGGCCGCCGCTTACGGCTTCTTCCGGCGGCTTATTGGTGGCTGCGAGAAGCCGCACATCCACCTCAAACTCCGTCTTGCCTCCCAGCCGCCGCACGCGCGAGTCTTCCAGAATGCGCAGCAGCTTGGCCTGCGTCTGAATCGGCATCTCGCCGATTTCATCCAGCAGGAGCGTTCCATGCTGGGCCACTTCGAAGCAGCCCGCGCGGCGTTCGGAAGCGCCCGTAAACGAGCCTTTCTCGTGCCCGAACAACTCGCTTTCAATCAGCGTCTCGGGCAGCGCTGCGCAATTGATGGCGATGAACGGTCCCTGACGGCGATGGCTCAGCTGGTGGATGGTGTGCGCCACCAATTCCTTTCCCGTGCCGCTCTCGCCCGTGATCAGCACGCACGCCTTGCTCGGGCCGGCCTGTTCCAGCAGCGCGAAAAGCTCCTGCATCTGTGCCGATACGCCCACCATTTCGCCGAGCGTGCCCTTGTACCGCAGGTTGCGCTCGAGCTCGCGCTTCTCCCTGCCGAGTCCGGCGTGAGTTGCCGCGCGGCGCACAAGCACTTCGAGCGCCTTCGACTGCACCGGCTTTTCCAAAAACCAGAAAGCGCCCAGCTCGTGAACCGTCTTCACGGCCGACTCGACGCTTCCGTACGCGGTCATCACCACCGCCGGGGGCATGTCCCCCATGTCTTTCAGCTTGCGGAGGAACTCGAAACCGTCCATCCCCGGCATACTGAGATCCGTGAGGATTACGTCAATCGGAATCTCGGCCAGCTTTTCGAGAGCTTCCGATCCTTCCGACGCGGTTTCCGTGAGCATCCCCCAGGCGCCGAGCATTCCTGCCAATCCGGCGCGCTGGCTGCTTTCGTCGTCCACAATTAGAACTTTGAGGGGCTGAGGCATCGCTTGGTCCGTTATTTCCCATTTTATCGCGCGGCCGGGATGGAGATCAGCTTGCTGCTAAATGAGGGTGCCTTTGCAAACAGTTGGCTCCGCAAATGATAATGAGATCGTGACGGGCGGCATCCTCTTCCGGTTTGCGCGGCGCGCGCGCCGCCGTTTCCTGTGGAACGAAATTCTCGCGCAAGCCGCATGGGCCTCCAGCGCGGCGCTGGCCGGCTTCATCGCGCTGCTGCTCGCCGGGACACAGGTCCTTGACTGGCGTCTGATTCTCGTTGTCGCCGCCGCCGCCCTCGCGGCCGGCATGGTGCGTACCATGCGGCGTCTCCCTTCGGCTTACGCCGTCGCCCAGCAGGTGGACCGCCGCCTGGGTCTAGCCGACGCCATCTCCACGGCGCTGCACTTTGCGGGCGCTTCCGCCGGAGCGAACGGACCGGAGCCGATGCGCGCAATTGAGGTCAGAAGAGCCCAGCGGGAGCAAACGGAGCGTACGGTCGCATCCCTGGACGTCCGGCTGGCTGTGCCCTTTACCGTGCCGCGCGCGGTTTACGCGATGGGCGTGCTGGGGCTGCTGGCTTCGAGCCTGTTCGCGCTCCGCTACGGGATTACGCGCCGCCTCGATTTGAAGCCCCCGCTTACCGCCATGCTGCTGGACACTTTCGGCATCGACCTCCGGGAGTGGGCGCTCCTGCAGCCGAAAAAGCAGCCGCGGAAATCGCCGCAGCAGGGGGAAACACCGGCGATTCCGGTCGAGGACGGCAGCGAAGATCCGGCCCAGCTCGATGCCGCGCCCGATTCGGCTCTGGATGTTGTGGACATTCCGGACGTGAACGCGCCCACGACGCAGGCGACCGACACGGGGTCGAAGCAGAAAGGGAGCAAGGCCGGGGAGGAAGGCGGCGAGGAGGCGGAAGGCGAAGCCGGTGATGGCGCCGAGGAGAGCGCCCAAGGCGGTGAGAGCGCCGACGGTGAGAGCGCCGGCGGAAAGCAGGGAAGCCAGCAGGCGAAAAGTCCCTCGGGAAAGCAGGGTCAAAACAGCGGGAACGACAATTCGGGCTTGATGGCCAAGCTGCGCGATGCCATGGCGAATTTGATGTCGCGCGTGCGCGAGCAGAACGGCCAAGGCTCGGAGTCGCAGTCCGGAGGGCAGAAGCAGCAGGCGTCCAACAAGCAACCCGGCGGCGGCCAGAAGGGCTCGGCGGGACAGGGCCAACAGAAGTCGGCCGGCCAGCCGGGCAGCGAAGCTTCCGACGGCCAGAGCGGCGACGACGCGCAGGACGCAAACAACACGGAAGCGCGTGCCGGCGGCAAGGGCTCTGACAAGGAGTCCATGCACGCGCCCGGAAGCGGCATGGGCAAGCAGGACGGTCTGAAGGACGTGAAGCTGGCCGAGCAGCTCGAGGCGATGGGCAAGATCAGCGAGATCATCGGCAAGCGCTCGGCGAGCGTGACGGGCGACATCACGATCGAGGTGCAGTCCAGCCGCCAGCAGTTGAAAACGCCGTACTCGCAGCGCAACGCGGCCCACGTGGAAGCCGGCGGCGAGATCAGCCGCGATGAGATCCCGGTGATCTACCAGCACTACGTGCAGCAGTACTTCGAGCACGTGCGCAAGGCCCCGGCGGCGAAGACTCCGTAATTGAGCCGCGGCCTAAAGGATCCGGCCATCTATCGGGCAGACTCGATAAGGCTCTCGCGGTTGAACGGGTCAAAGCTGCGAATCCAAGCGAATCTCAAATCTCCCACCGTCCGCTAAAGACTATCGCCAATACATATTCATGCTAAAATGTTGCGAGAGGGTGACGAGGGGAGGCTTCTATGCGTTCTCGGCAAGCGCCTTAGGACCCACGTAATGCTGAATGGGATTTCTCCAGGACATGAGCTCGGACGAGGTATCTGCACTGCGGGCGGCAGAACAAGAAATAGACGCCACCTACACCAATAACCCGCTGCTGAACGAGAACCTCGGCACGGCCCTGTGGGTTCTGCTAACTTTCGTCGAAGACCTCGAACTTCGTCCGTACGCCCAACGCCGCACACCGCCGCCACACCAACGCGCAGCACTCATTGATGAAACCCTGAATGCTCTCAAATATGCAGTCGGTTGGATATTCGGCCAATGCAGGTCAGGATCGTTGCGCCGCCGCTACGATCCAGTTTCCTATCAGGGTGCCTGGGATCTCATAGAACTGGCCAGAAGGTATTACGGATTTAGCGCTCCTTTTCAATACTGGAGCAGGGGCGAACTCGGCCTTCGCCTTGAGGGTACGCGTATTATTGCCGAACTGGACTTCACGGAGGCGGCAGAGTATGAGGCATACAATCGGCTAATGAGCTACCATGAGGGCGAAGAGGCGCCTCCGGAAGCAGAGAGTCTGATAGCGAAGATCGATGCTCGCGTCCGGGTGGAAGGCAAGCGCTTCACAGTCAGCGTCAATCCCCAGATAGTAGGCGCAGTGATGGCCTCCGCTGAATCCTTCTTTATGAAGAGATTCACGCTGCCAGAGTGCTGGAAGTTCTCCAGATATTCACTCCGAGAGTTTCGGCTTGTTTACCTTACTATGTATCATTGCTGTCCAAATTAGCGCGCTAACTGCTGGCCGAAGGGGAGGGTGTCGCT
>JBBDWK010000074.1:0-97820 GCA_040902885.1 Bryobacteraceae bacterium
TAGCTGAACATGCCTGACTGTGGTTGATCGTCGTTGCCGCGCATATCGTAAAGACTACCAAAACATTCTGAAGGTATCCTGTTTTAAGGATTTTTCAACAAGTTCCTAGGGCTGCTCTCGGGTCGAGACCCGCCGCGCGGCGTGCGGGCAGCCATGACGCCACGGCGGCGATAACAAAGAAGAATACTGCCATGGCAGCGAAAGTAACTGGATCAGTCGCTCTGACACCGACAAGCATGCTGGTGATCAAGCGCGTGAGCCCGAAAGCCGCGAGGAGGCCGGCCGCGATACCGGCCGCGCTAAGGCGCAGTCCATATCCGACTACAAGATTGAAGATGCTGGCGGGCGTCGCGCCCAGGGCCATCCGGACGCCGATCTCCGCCGTGCGCTGCCGCACTACGGTTGACAACACTCCGTAAAGCCCCACGCCCGCTAACAGTGCCGCGACCGCTGCGAACACGCCTATGAGGAGCAGCGAAAATCGCGTCTTCGCCTGTGCCCGCTCCACGAGGGTCTCCATCGGCTGCATTTCGGCGATCAAAATATGCGGGTCCGACCGGGCGATCTCCACGCGAACGGGCCCCGCAAGTTTCGCGGGATCGCCCGCGGCTCGGATAGCCCATCGCGCCGCCTGGCCGTGCCCCAAAAATCCGTCCGTGAAGTAGATCTGTTCCCGCCCGGCCTCGGCGAGGGAAGTCGTACGCTGATGGGCAACAACGCCAATCACCTCGACCCATTCCGGCTCTCGCGTGCGAATGCGGATGAGGATGCGCTTCCCCACCGCCGATTGGTTTGGGAAAGCCTTTGCCGCCAGCGACTGGTCGACAATCACCACGTTTCGCTCCAGTGCGTTGTCCGCGTCGGTGAATGTGCGTCCCGCGATGAGCGGCGTGCGGAGTGTTTCGAAGTAACCCGGCAGCACGGTTTGCGGTTCGACCGCTTGAAATTTTGTCGGATCGGCCAGTGCCTCTTCCGTGCCCCATCGGATCGAATAGAAGGCCCCGGCGAGCGGAAACGGACTGGAAGCAGTGACACTTTCGACGCCGGGCAGCGTGCGCAGCCGGGCCTGAGTCTCGCGCATGGAGGCGGCGCGCTGCGGTTCGTCGCCGCCCCGGCCTCCGAGCAGCAGGAATGTGAGAACGCCCCGCGGATCGTAACCCGGGTCGGTGCGCTGCAATGCGAGGAAGCTGCGAAACATCAGGCCCGATCCGATGAGCAATACGAAAGAGAGCGCGACCTCCGCGATCACCACGCTGTTGCGCAAGATCCGGCCGCCTCCGAGCCCCGGAGTCCGGCCCGCGGCCGACAAGAAGCGCATCAGGTTTGGCTGTGCGGCGCGCCACGCGGGCGCCATGCCGAAGATTGCAGCCGCCGCCAGCCCGGCCAGCGCCGTGAAGCCGAGCACGAGCGGATCGATGGCAATCGACTCGAGGCGCGGCAGATTCGCGGGGGCAATCACGAGCAGTTGACGGATCCCGAACGACGCGAGGCCAAGGCCGAGGAGCGTGCCCAGCCCCGAGAGCAGCAGGGCTTCGGCCAGCACCTGGCGCACGAGACGCCACCGGCTCGCGCCGAGCGCGGCGCGCATCGCGAGCTCACGCTCCCGTAGAGACGCGCGGACCAGCAGGAGATTCGCGACGTTTGCGCACGCGATGAGCAGAAGGAAGATTACCGCTCCCATCAGTGAGAGGATGACCGGCCGGACCTCCGCGACCAGGTACCTCTGCATCGGTTCCACCCGAATGTGGAAGCCGGCGGTCTCATGGAGTCCGTCGTTCCTTCGTATCTCCGCCGCGACCGCTTCGGCTTCAGCCTGCGCCCGCTCCAGCGTTGCACCGTCCTTCAACCGACCGATCACCCGGAGTCGGACGTTACTTCGTAGGGCGCTGTCGTAGTTCAGGCGTCCCGCGGTCCAGATGTACGGTGCGCGTTCCACGACAAAACTCGGCGGAAAAAATAGCTCGAGTCCTGGCGCCAGGACACCCACGATTTGGGCGCCGTTCGTGGTGTTGTGGCCGAGTATGGCCGGGTTGCCGCCGTAGCGCCGCTGCCAGTAGTCGTAACTCAGGATCGCGACCGTTGGCTGGCGCTGGGCAGGTTGTGCATCCGCCTCCATGAAATCACGGCCGAACGCGATCCTCGCACCCAACAGCCGGAAGAAGTTCGGCGTGACGGTCGCTATGCCAACCTGCTCCGGTGTGCCATCCTCCTTGCGGAGAATCGAGCGGCTGGTGAAGACGGCGCCGAAATCCTCGAACATTGTCTTCGCGCCGTTCCGCAAATCGATGAAGTTGGCGTTCGAAAACGGCCAGTCCGTCACGCTGCGCTTTCGGAACTCCCCAAACGTCAATACCAGACGATCCGGATCTTTATAGGGGAGCGGCCGCAGCAGTACGGCGCTCGCCACACTGAAAATCGCCGTGCTCGCGCCGATGGCCAGCGCGATCGTGACTACCACGGTCGCGGCAAAGACAGGACTATTTCGCAGCATCCGCGCGGCATATCTGACATCGGGCCAATCCATCTTACGCCCCCCGCAGCAGCGCTTTGACTCCGTCCACGCCGAGCACCGCCGCATGCTTCGATTCCGGAATCAACCCTCCGACCGCCTCTTCGAGCGTCTCCGGCTGAAGCCTGCCCAGTTCCTCGCGCGTCTTGCCGGTCATCCACTCTGTCAAAGCAGAGCCGACAGCTATGGAAGCGGTGCAGCCCCGCGTCCTGTAGCGCGCTTCCGCCACAACCCCTTTCTCGAACCGGGCCGACAGGCGCAGAATGTCTCCGCAGATCGGATTCGATACCTCGACTGTGATCGCGGGCGCGTCCAGCTCGCCTACATTACGGGGGGCTTTGAAGTGTTCGAGTAAACCCTGGCTGTACATTTATGATCCAATGATGTCTGATGCCCGTCTGGCAGCAGTACTTCCCAATCTTGAAAGACCGGGTACGCGCGCGGCGCTTCAACTCGCTGTTCCTGTTTGTGACCTCCCGGTGCAACTCCCTCTGCCGCACCTGCTTCTATTTCGACAAGCTTAACAGTAAAGACGATTTGACGGTCCAGGAGATCGAACGTCTCTCCCACACCGCGCCTCCGTTCCGTAAACTGTGGCTTTCCGGGGGCGAGCCGTTTCTGCGCGAGGAACTGGCTGAAATTATCGCTACGTTTGTCCGCCGGAACGGCGTCACGAACGTCAACCTGCCCACCAACGGACTGCTTCCGGAGAAGATCTTTCGTTCCATGGACAAAGTGGTGAAGCTTTGCCCGGACGTGTCCATCGACCTGAACTTCTCTCTCGACGGCCTTGCCAATACGCACGATGCCATCCGTGGCGTCCCGAGCAACTTCGTACGCACGCTGGCCACCATGAAGGAAGCCGAAAAACGTTATCGCGGCATACGCAGGCTGCGCCGCAACGTGCTGACCGTCATTACGCGCGAGAACTACGACGAGATCGTGTCGCTGGGGCTGCACCTGATGGAGAACGCGGACATTGACGGGCAGTACTTTGAAGTCGTGCGCGGCGCCGCGCCGGATCCCACGCTCAAGAACCTGACCCAGGAAGGCGTGCGCGCGCTGCATCGCCGCCTCATGCCGTTCCACCGGCATTACGCGAAGCGGCTGTTCGCGCACCTGCCGGCGGGCGTCCGGCAGTTCGCCACTATGTACTATCTGGGCAACCTGCGCTTCCACTTCGACCTGCACGAGGAGAGCCTGGAGCGGCCGGCCGAGTGGCCCATGCCCTGCACGGCGGGAGAGACCTCCATCGTCATCGACCACAATGGCAAGTTTCGGGCGTGCGAAATGCGAGGCATCGTCGGCGACCTGCACGACTTTGATTTCGACGTGGCCGGCGCCCTGGCTTCCCCGGCGATGCGCACCGAGGTGGACGCCATTCCCAAGGCCAATTGCTGGTGCACGCACAGTTGTTTCATTCAGGACAGCTCGAAGTTCTCACCGTCCGTGCAACTGTTCACAGTACCGTGGGCCTGGCTGCGCCAGCGCATCGACCGCCTGCCCGATCTGCCAGTCTCTGAAGTGAAGCGCTTCAAAGCCCTGGAGATGAATTAGCGGCGGTCCCCCACGCCCAGCTGCCAGTACAAAAAGCTCAACTCGTCCGTGGCCACCTCGATCTGCTTGCTCACCGGCATCCCGCTCGAATGGCCCGCCTTCTCGTCGTAAAGCAGCAGAATCGGTTTGTCCGACCCGGTTTTGGCTTGCAGCATGGCTGTCATCTTGCGGCCGTGCAACGGGTCCACGCGCGTGTCGCCGTCTCCGGTGACCATCAGCAGCGGCGGATACTTCACGCCGCTCTTCACCTGGTGATACGGCGAGTAGGCGCGCAGATAGCGGAACTGCTCCGCGTCGTCGGACGATCCATATTCGGGCACCCAGAATCGCGCAACCAGGAACTTGTGATAGCGGATCATGTCTAGCAGCGGATAGCGGCAGATCACCGCGCCGAACAGCTCCGGCCGCTGGGTGATGGCCGCGCCAACCAAAAGGCCTCCATTGCTGCCCCCGGTAATCGCCAGACGCTCCGGCTTCGTGTACTTGTTGGCGATCAGCCACTCCGCGGCCGCGATGAAGTCGTCGAAGACATTCTGCTTGTTCGCGCGCATTCCGGCCTTGTGCCACTCTTCGCCGAATTCCAGCCCGCCGCGCAGGTTGGCCAGCGCAAACACGCCGCCGCGCTCGGCCCACAGGGCTGCGGTGGCGGAAAAGCCCGGTGTGTTGCTTAGCGCAAAGCCGCCATAACCAGTCAGCATGACAGGCCGCTGCCCGTCCAGTTGGATGCCCTTCCGGTGCAGCAGGAACATGGGCACCTTGGTTCCGTCCTTTGACGTGTACCACTCCTGGCGCACTTCGAGCTGGCTCGAATCGATGGGCGCCTCCGGCTTCGCCCAAACTTCCTGTCCGCCCTTGGCGACGTCATAAAGGTAGATCGTGGGAGGAACGTGAAATGACGCGAACTGCAGAAAGACCTGGTTGCTCTCCCATCTGCCGGAGACCGATTTCACGCTGCCCAACGCGGGGAACTTGACCTCGCGAACGTATTTTCCCGCGTGCGTGAAGACCTTCATCCGGGAAGTGACGTTTTCCAGGTAGTGCACGAAGAGGTGGCCGCCCGCCGTGGTCATCTCCTCAAGGACCGATTTCCCTTCCGGAACGATCTCGCGCCAGTTTGCCCGGTCGGGCTTCTTGAGATCGACGGCCAGCACGCGTCCGTTGGGCGCATTCCAGTTGGTATGAACAAAGAGCTGGTCTCCGCCAATCTCGCCCAGGAACCGCGCGGAAACATCGTTGACGATCGGCTTCAGCGGGCCGCCGGAGGCCAGATCCTGAATGTAAATCTCGGTCTTGTCCGCCGAAGACCCGTGGATGACGTGAATCAGCAGATAACGCCCGTCCTCGGAGATGGAGGGAAAGGCAATCTCGGTCGCTCCGCGGCCCTCGCCAAACAGCACCGGATCGCGCGCGTGGTCCGTTCCCCGTGCGTGGTAATAGATGCGCGGGCCGGATGCGCCATAGCGGCCGTAGTAGAAGCCGCTCTTGTCCGGCTTAAAGGAAATCGAGGTGTAGCGTCCCTTAGGCAGCGCATCGCCCAGATCCTTCTTCGTCTCCACATCCAGCAGCATGATGGAGACCTCGTCTTCGCCGCCCTGTTGCCGGCCGATAGCGGCGATAGCGCCGTCGTCTGAAATGCCGGAGATGCGAACCGAAGTAGTCCGGTCCGGGCTCAACGGATGCGGGTCCAGCAGCACCTCGTCCTTGCCTCGCGGGCCCTCGCGCGTGTAGAGAACGAACTGCTCCTGGCCCGCCAGCCGCTTCGAGAAGAAGTAGCGTCCATGGCGCTCCGAAGGCACATTCACCGTATCGACCTTCAGGAGTTCGCCCAGCCGCTTGGAGAGCGCATCCCGTCCGGGCAGCGCATCCAGCTTCGACCGCGTGTAGCGATTCTGCTCGCCGATCCACGCGCGAGTCTCGGGCGCTTTCTGGTCTTCCAGCCACCGGTAGGGGTCGGTGAGCTCGACCCCGTGCAGGGTCTCCTTTACATCGACAATCCGCGTCTTTGGCAGATTGGCGGCAGTCAGGACAGTGGAAACGGCGGTCAAAATCAGGGCATTACGCAACGTCATACAGCACAGCTCCAAACTTCGAGCCAATCAGCGTGTTCTCGATGGTCGGCCAAACCCGCTGATGCTCGTCGGCGGCCACCCACTGTTTGCGATGCTCCTCGGTTTCGAAGCTGACGATCAGCCGGTAATTCGATTTGCCGGGCGCATCGCCCTTCAATGCCGAACGCAGCTTCAGCAGCTTCACCTCGACAAAACCCGGCTGCTTGGTGATCACCGGATGAAACGTCTTGTGGTAGTTGTTGACCATCTGCTTCTCTTTGGCAGGGTCCACTTCCAGATCGACGTGTAATTGAATCGCTTTGGTCACGGCGGCGGCGGGCATGCCGGATGCGGCCCCGGCGGCGGCCATAGTCTTCAGATACTTCCTGCGGTCCATCGGTTTCACCTCTCGTATAGGGGCAGGCTACCATGTTTCCTCAAGGCGCGCCGTCCCCTTGTGGCGCAGGCTCTTGCGGGCTCGAGCGGGTTACAATCAAGGAGGCGTGAAGATCACGATCTCCAAAGAGAACTATCTGAAAGCCATCGCGGAGGCGCAATCGGAAGGTGAAACAGTCATCGCCGCCACCTTGTCGCGATGGTTGAACGTGTCGCCGCCGGCCGTCACCATGGCCATCAAGCGGCTTAAGCGGGATGCCCTGATCTACGTCGGCGCTGAGGGCGAAATCACGCTGACGCCGGCCGGCCGCGAGATCGCCAGCCAGCTCCTCAACCGCCATCACCTGATCGAGCGCATGCTCACCGAAATCTTCGGAATGGAATGGTACAAGGTCCACGATGAAGCCGAGCAGCTCGAGCACGCGGTATCGGCCGACTTCGAGCGCAAGCTGGTGGAGAGACTGGGTTCGAGCGAAGCCTGTCCGCACGGCAATCTGGTGGGACTGGATACCCCGGAAGACCGGCGGAGGCGCGGCTTAAGACCTCTTGACGAGGGGCGCGCGGAAGAAATGCTGGGCGTAGTGAGCGTATTCGAGCGCGACCGCCAGTTGCTCGAGTATCTGGAGGACCTGGGCGTGCGGCCGGGCGTCGCCGTAAACGTGGTCTCGCGAAACTACGACGACACCGTCACCCTGCGAATCGACGGGCGCAGCATCCATCTGGGCCGCAGCGCCGCCAGCAAGATCTGGGTAAAGCCGGTAAACAGCGGCGACCCAATCCCCAGCAACCAGCAGTCTTAGTAAGCCCAGCGCCACAGACCCGCGCCGGCGGTGTAGCCCGCGCCGACAGCCGCAAAAAGCACCAGGTCCCCTTTCTGGAGCCGGCCGCTTTCGAGCGCGTCATGAGTGGCCAGGGGAATCGTTCCGCCGGTCGTGTTGCCGAAGCGATCGATATTGATGACTACCTTGTCGCAACCGATGCCCAGGCGCTCCGCGGTGGCGGTGATAATCCGCCGGTTGGCCTGGTGCGGAATCAGAAGCTTCACGTCCCCGACCCCGAACCCGTTGCGCGCCAGGAGCTCCTGAGACAACTCGTACATTTTCTTCACCGCGTACTTGAAGACCTGCTGGCCTTCCTGATGGACATAATGCAGCCCCCGGTCCACCGTCTCGTGGGTGGAGGGCATGCGGCTGCCGCCGGCGGGCATCTTCAGGAAGTCCCCGCCGGAGCCGTCGATCTCGCCCAGAAAGTCGATGTATCCGCAGTCCGGCGCATCGGCTTTCCCGGCCGTCTCCACCAGGAACGCTCCGGCGCCGTCCCCGAACAGCACGCAGGTGGAGCGGTCCTTATAGTCGATGATGCGGCTCATGGTGTCTGCGCCGATCACCAGGACCTTTCGGTTCGAGCCGGAGCGAACCAGTTGCGCCGCCGTGTTGAGGCCGTACAAGAAACCGGAGCATGCCGCGATGAGATCGAAACCCCAGGCGCCGGTAGCGCCGATGCGGTTCTGCACCAGACATGCCGTTGACGGAAAAAACATGTCCGGCGTGACCGTGCAAACCAGGATCGCGTCCAGCTCCCTCGCTTCGATTCCCCGGCAGTCGAGAGCGGCCCGCGCCGCCTCCACCGCCAGATCGGACGTTGCAACCCCGGGACCGGCGATGTGCCGCTCCGATATGCCCGTCCGCTCCATGATCCACTGGTCGCTTGTCTCCACCAGTCTTTCAAGATCCTGGTTGGTGAGAACGCGCGGGGGAGCGTAGCATCCCACGGCGCTGATTTTGGCTCTGGGCAAAAAATCCTCGGTTTCCTGAAAAAGTGGCAATTCAACTTAATATGTTAAATTCGAGAGAAATGCAAGACCCGGACGGCATTGAGCTGGTTGGCGGCATCCAGAGCGCCCTGTTTTTCGAGACTCCGGCTGAGATCTACACTCGTGTATTCCGCGAGTTGAAGCCGCGGACCCGGCCCCCCGAAATCCGGGTCGAGTTCTGCCGCTTCGCGAACGCCGACAGCTTCGTCAAACTCGCGGGAGACGGCTTGAGCGTGCGCATCTGCGATATCTTCGAAGGGGCTCCCGCGCCGGTGACGGAAGCTCTCGCCCACATTCTGCTCGGCAAGCTCTTCCGGAAGCCGATTCCCAAGGCGTATTCCTACCGCTACCGGATGTACCTCTGCCGGCGAGACGTGCGCCGCCAGATGCAGCTGGTAAAGCAGATCCGGGGCCGGAAGTTTCTATCCGGCTCGGAAGGCGCGCATTACGACCTGAACGAGGTTTTCGAACTGCTGAACGTAAACCACTTCGACGGATTGATGGGCCGCCCGTTGCTCGGATGGAGCCGCCGGCCTTCGCGGAGCCTGCTCGGCCATTACGATCCCTCGCACAACGCCATCGTCATCAGCCGCATCTTCGATGATCCGGCCCTGCCCCAGCTGGCATTGGAGTACGTAATGTTCCACGAGATGCTGCATCTCCGCTTCCCGGTGAATCACGTGGCGGGACGCCGCAGGGTACACACACGGGAGTTCCGGGAGGCCGAAAAGACCTTCCCGCGATTGAGAGAAGCCAAAGAGATTTTGAAACGCCTGTAGATCAACCGTAAAGGGCGGGCGGTTTCGCCTGCCCTTTACGGCTGGATGGTTAGGCTGCCGCTCCGGCTGCCAGCGGAGCCGAAAGCATCTGCTGGAATTCGAAGCGCAATGCTTCGAGCGGCTGCAGGATACTCTGGATATTCACCGTCCCGATACCCGCCGCATGCAGCAGCAAGTGATACTCGACTGCCAGCAGGGCGGCCATGAACGTCACACGCTGCTTGAATACGAAAACTGCGAGATCCGGACGGTCGCAGGATGACGTCAGCACGAGCCACTTGATGCCCGCATCGACGCGCGCGAAGTCGCGCTTCAGGCAGCGCAGATAACCCCGGAAAATCTGCCGCCGGTCGGCTCTCAACTGGCGCGCCACACGGCTGCTGAGGCCAGGGAAGCCGGCGAGGAATCGAAAATCGTCCTCTCGCAGCAATCTTCCCATTGGGAGATATTTCTCGCTCGAAATGCGCTCCAGTCCGTCCAGATTCACCGGAACAGCCTGCTGGCGGGCGGCCAGCTTCCAGAACAGCAGCGCAAAGGCCACAGCCAGAAGAACGAAGCTCGGGATGGCAGTCCACAAGACGATTGTCATAAGCCCTCAGCACCTCATCGGGTAGAGAATACTAGAGAATTTCGTGAAATGCAATCACTTTTAGGAAAACCCGCAAAAATTGACAACCTATATCCCATATGGCAGATTACTTTCGAACCGCGCGTACCAGCGATTCGTTCATGGCGCTCAACTGGGCCACCAATACGCGTTCCTGCTCGCGCGGACGTTCGTAACCTGTTGTGACGATTCGCTCCTCGCCTTCGCGTGAGAGCAGGAACAGCCAGGCGAACTGGCACGCGGCCGCCACCACTAGCAAAATTGTACTGATCATCCGGGTCAGACTTTCGCCGCCCGTGTTCCTTACTAGGAGCGCTACGGTATGACTCAGGAAATAGGCGGAGAATATGAAGGAATGCGATACAATATTTTTGGCCAACGGTACCGGGAACCAAGCGAGAAAGGCGAGAATGAGCAACAGCAAGAGCGCCAGGCACAAGTCGATGCCTCGTTCCAGCGTCAGGTAAAGGAACACCGCCCGTTGCTTGACGTCCTTCGTGTTCCATGCGGACGCGATGGCTATGGCGGACACAACCACCGCAAGGCTAAGACTTGCATGTAATACCCATCGACCCATTGTGCGCAACCCTGGGTGATTTTTGAGAACCAGTCCATACAGTTCAAAGACCACCAGTACGTACAATGCCCACATTAAGGGCGAACTGATCAGCCAGATCCAGGCATAGAGCGCGGGAAAAAGCGTCCGCCCTATGCTCAACGGGAACATGATCGCGGTTCGGCTCGCGGAGACGATCAGGAACAGGAAGAACCACCGATACACCCTATGCAAGCCGAGAGTGTATAGGCGAATGCCTAGCAAAACTGCCCCAACCCAGCCGAGGGCCCATACACAACGCTCCACTGTTTGCAGGCTTAGCATTCTGAACCTGGGTCGATTCTATCATCGAAAGCGACGCAAAGCACTCAGGTTTTTTACCTACAAGCGCGGTACAGTGACTAAATTCGTCAGCAATGGCGGCAATCCTCTACGGGAGTGATTGCTCAAGGCCAAACTGGCCCGGTTCTACTTGTCCGTGCAGTTCCAGGGATCGCAATCGGGAATGGGGTCGTAGGCGGTGGAAGTCGCGGCGACGCCCAACATCTGAATGGCAAGAACGGCGAGCAGCATCAGTTTACGCATCATGTTTTTCTCCTGTCGTTTTGAAGCGGTCCTACTTGTCGGTGCAGTTCCAGGGATCGCAATCGGGAATGGGGTCGTAGGCGGTCGAAGTCGCGGCGACACCCAACATCTGAATGGCAAGAACAGTCAGTAGAATTACTTTTCGTAGCATCGTTTTTTCTCTCCTCAATCCCAGGGTTTTTCTGTACCACCGGAATGTATCTGTGTGATACGTTCTCAAGCGTACACAGCCCTAAGGGTAAATTACTATACCCTATGAAGATGTTCGAGAAATAGAACGTTTTAGGACCTGCCGTGGGGCTGACAGTACCCCATAGGAGGTAGCGCAAGGAGGGGCAAAGGTGAGGTAGAATCCTTTGGTGGCCTACTCGCGAGCGGAAAACCCCGAGGACGGCAGGCCCGGAGACGCGGGCCTCCAAACCAGCCGCAATCTGGACCGCGACGCCGCATCCGACCTTTGGCGCCGCACGCTCTCCCGCATCCCGACGCGGTTTGGCCGTTTGGTCTACCTGTCCGGGCTCCGGGAACTCAATACCGGCGCCTACGAACACCACGGCCTGGCGCAGTCCTTTGGGACCGAGGAAGCCGACCGCACCCTGCGCGCCAGTCATGAGCAGACATTTGCGGAGTGGCTGAATCTAGGGCTGGAAAAACAAAAGATGGATCTGGACGAGTATCTGGACGAGTTGAAAGAGGACACCGGAAGGATCGTGGCCAACTGGGCGCGCCTCGCGCCCTATCGCGACCTGATTCCGGCCAATGCGCGGGATGTGGAGCGCAAGCTTTACGTGACGGACCTGGAAGTGCTGGTCAACCTGCTCATGAACGAACACGGCGTCGCTTGGCCTGATCGAGACGCATAGCAACCCCCGCCACCTGGCCCACCACGTCAATCTGATCCGGATAGACAAAGATTTCGGGATTGCACTGGGAGGCGGGATGCGGCTGCACCACGAGCTGGTTCTCGTTCAGCGTGCACCATCCGCAGGTATAGCCGGCCCGATGCTCCAAAAAATAGATGGGGCGCTCGAACTCGTTGGTCCAGCCGGTGGTAACAATCTTTCTTCGGTTCTCGTCGATGAGGACCAGCGAGCCCGGCTGGATGAGAGGGTGCATGGACCAGTCGTCGAAGCCGATGAAGGCGTAACGATGGTCCTTCAACTCGAGCCCGTTCAGCAGCGACATGGGAAGCTTGCCCCAGCGCTGGATCATGCGGCTGAGGAAAGTAGTCTTGCGGAGGTCGATGCCGGGGTCCAGCGAAAGCGGCGCCATGATCTCGCCGTGCCCGTTGGCCCCGAATCCGATCATGTGCGTCTTCTGGACTTCGATGCTCGCCGCGTCGCCGGCAAGCTCTCCCAGATTGACCCCATACCACTCGAGCGCCTCGTAAAAATCCAGCCGGTAGATGGCGCACATGGAGTACAGGCGATAGATCGACGGAACCGTACCGCGATTCTCGATGTCGGACAGACGGCTGATATTGATGACAAACTCGTCATTCTTGTGCCGCGTGGCGATCTGCTGGCTCGCCTCCTCGACGTCCCGGAATCGCAGGTTCAGCCGTTCGCGAACACGCCTCAGTTTTTGTCCGGCGTCGTCCATGCTCCCGATTCTGACCCGCTCGATTTGAGGCCCGATGCGACTTTACTCCATTGGGGCTAAACTGGAAATCGATTTCACTGGAATTATATCGACGTCGAACCGGACCAAGCAAGTCCTATTTTGCGGTTCTGTTCCGATTTCGGAACAAAGATCTGAAGGAACAAGAAAAATCGTGAAGATCATTATAGCGCTTTGCGGGGCCAGCGGCTCCATCTATGGATTGAGGCTCATCGAGAAGCTGCGGCGCAAGGACGACGTGGAAATTCATCTGATCGTAACGCGAGCCGGGGAAAAAACCTTGTTTCTCGAAACCGGACGGTTGGCCGCGGATGTGAAAGCCATGGCACATTATTACCATCCGCTGGAAGACATTAGCTCCCGCTTGGCGAGTGGTTCCTTTGTATCCTCGGGTATGGTTGTCGCGCCATGCTCCATACATACGATGTCCGCCATCGCCGCCGGCATCAGTTCCAATCTGGTCACGCGCGCCGCCGATGTCACTCTTAAGGAGAGGCGTCCTTTGATCCTCATGGTGCGGGAGACGCCGTTCCACCTGGGCCACCTGCGCACAATGGTCTCGCTCACGGAGATGGGCGCCATTATCGCGCCGCCCATACCGGCCTTCTACCACCAGCCCGAGACCATAATGGATCTTGTGGACCACAGCGTCGACCGGGTGATGGATCTCCTGAAGCTTCCGGCCGAGAACGCCCGCCGCTGGGACGGCAAGTCGGCCGCGCGCCAGGGAGGGAAGTCTTCCGAATGAGCCGCCAGCCCGAAGTAGCCGCTTTTCAAGGGGAGCGAGGGGCCTTCAGCGAGGACGCCGCCCGAAAGCTTCTCGGCGACCGTTTGCAGTTCTTGCCCTGCCCGCGCTTCGAGGACGTATTTCGCAGCCTCGCGGAAGGCCGTGCGACCGCCGCCGTGGTTCCGATAGAGAACACGCTGCATGGGTCGGTGCACGAAAACTACGATCACCTGCTGCACCACGACCTGCCAATCATGGGCGAGACCAGCGTGCGCATCGTACACAATCTGATTGCTCCGCCGGGGCTTCCATTTACGAAGGTACGCAAAGTCTATTCCCATCCGGTCGCCCTGAATCAGTGCCTGAAGTTTTTCGCGGATCATCCGGAAGTCGAGAAGGCGCCCTTCTACGACACCGCGGGGAGTGTCAAGATGGTGATGGAGGAGCGCCCCGAAGGCGCGGCCGCCATCGCCTCTGCGGTCGCGGCCAAAATCTACGGAGGACGCATCCTGAAGCGCTCCATTGAAGACGACCGCGCTAACTTCACGCGCTTCTTCCTCTTGCGCAGGGCGCCTGGAAAGGAGGCGTCCCCAAACGCACGCTCTCGCACCAGATGGAAGACCTCGCTCGTCTTCAGCACCCGCAACACGCCGGGAACCCTGTTCCGCGCCATGAGCGCCTTCGCCTTGAGGGATCTCAACCTGTGCAAGATCGAATCGCGCCCGCTGCGCGGCAAGCCCTGGGAGTATCTCTTCTATGTGGACTTCCTCGGCCACACTGAGGAGGCCAACGTGCAGAACGCCCTGCACCATCTTCGGGAAGTAGCCGATTTTCTGCGGGTGCTGGGCTGTTATCCCCAGGGCGCCTGACGGTACGTTCCGGCAGCCGTCTTTCCTGACATCCTATAATCTGGAGAAGGCCAGCTTTCCCATGCGCAAGCGTCTGCTCTACGGTACCGGTGTTGTTCTGTTGTTGGTCACCACCGCGCTGGTGATCTGGCAGGGTTCGTTCAACCTTGGGGAGCACGCCCCGGCCGACCCCACCCAGACCTTCATTTTCTGGGCCGTTTCCACGCTCATCTTCGTCCTGATGGTGACCCTGGGTTTCATCCTCGGCCGCACCGCCGTAAAGCTTTACGTGGAGCGGCAGAGCCATCGCGAAGGCTCGCGCATCAAAACGCGGCTCGTCCTGGGCGCGCTGGCTCTGAGCATCATTCCGGTCGTATTTCTGGTGCTGTTCAGCTATCACGTGCTGAACCGCAACCTGGTGATGTGGTTCGGCCGCCCGGCCGACATCCAGCGCATGAACTTCAAGGAGATCGGTCTGAGCATGGACCGCCTGGTCGCCGACAAGGCGCGGGCCGAGGCCGCGCTCCTGGCCTCCCATCAGGAGATTCGCGATCTGCTGATCAACGGACATGGCTCGCCCGGCTTCCTCGCCCGATTCTGCGATCATTACGAGCCTGCCGCCGTGGCTGTTCTTCGCCCCCAGGAAGAGAAGCCGCTCGACTCCTGCGGCCCTCTCTCGGTCTTCCAAACCCCCAGCCGGCATTTCAGCGTCGCCCGTTTTCCATTTGAGGTCGGAGGCAAAACCATCGGCATCATTCATTACGCCACGAGAGTGCCGGTTGACGTGGTCGAGAAGCAGTTTTCCTTTGAGAGTTTCATCCGCTTTTACGACGATCTGGCCGCCAACCGCCGGAATTTTCGTAATTTCTATCTGCTGTTTCTGGCTCTCATCACGCTGTTCATTCTTTTCGTCGCCACCTGGATCGCGCTCTTCCTCGCCCGCCAGATCAGCGTGCCCATCTCTGCCGTTCTGCGCGTGGCCGAAGAGGTGCGCAAAGGGAACCTGACCCACCGCGTGGAGGTGCAGGCCATCGATGAGCTGGCCGTGCTGGTCCGCGGATTCAACGAGATGACCCGGGAGCTCGAAGCCAACAGCCGGGAGCTCGACGCGCGCCGCCGCTTCACGGAGGCCATCCTGGAAAATATCCCCACCGGCGTCATCTCCCTGTCCTCGGATGGGTCCATTCTCCGTATCAACCGCGCCTTAAAAGCCTTGTTTCCCAAGGCTTCCCTGGACAAAGCAGCCCGCTTGGAAGATCTCTTTTCGCGGGAGGATGCGGCCGAAATCAAGTACCTGATGAAGCGGGCGCGCCGCACCGGCCTGGCCGCACGGCAACTCGACCTGAAGACTGGAAACCAGACCCTCCATCTCGCCGTCACCGTTTCCGCCCTGGAAGAGAGCCTGACCTCGGGCTTCGTGGTCGTGCTCGAGGACACGACGGATCTTCTGCGCGCCCAGCAGGCTGTCGCCTGGCACGAAGTGGCGCGGCGCGTGGCCCACGAAATCAAGAATCCGCTGACTCCCATCGCCCTTTCCGCCGAGCGCATGGGCCGCCAGCTCGACCGTCTCAACCCGCCGCCCGAGGTGGCCCGTATCCTCCGCGAATGCACCGCCACCATCATGACCGAGGTCGAATCCGTCAAGACGCTGGTCGACGAGTTCTCGCAATTCGCGCGTTTCCCGGCCGCGCAACCCGTCCGCTCGGACCTGAACGAGGTAGTGGAGGCCGCTCTCGCCGTCTTCGCCGGGCGGCTGGAGGGCATTGAGATGCGCACGCAGCTTTCGCCCGGCCTGCCCGCGGTGAACATCGACCGGGAGCAGTTCAAGCGCGTGGTGGTCAACCTGGTCGACAACGCGGCGGAAGCCATGCAGGATTCGCTCATCCGGCAGCTCTTCATCGCCACTCAGACGGGTGCGGGAGGCACGGTCGAGCTGCTCATCGCCGATTCCGGTCGGGGGGTGAGCGCCGAGGATAAGGAGAAACTGTTCCTGCCGTATTTTTCCACCAAGGGCCGCGGCACCGGCCTGGGTCTCGCCATCGTCAACCACATCCTCAACGATCACAACGCGCGCATCCGCGTGGAGGACAACGATCCCGTAGGCGCATCGTTCACCATCGAGATACCCGCTGTGCTCGAAGGAACCGACGACGCCAGAACGCCGGAGGCCGTCGCCGCGCGGATATGAAGATCGCATCGATTCTGGTGGTGGACGACGAGCCCGGGATTCGCCAGTCGCTCTGCGGCGTCCTGCAGGACGAGGGTTACCACGCCGCGGCCGCGGGCACGGCCGAAGAGTGCCTCGAAGAACTCGTTCGCAACCGTTACGAGCTGATCCTGCTGGACATCTGGCTGGAGGGCATGGACGGCATGGAGGCCCTGGACCGCATCCAGGAGATCCCGCGCGTCGAGCGTCCCGTGGTGGTCATGATCTCCGGCCACGGCAATATAGAGACCGCCGTGAAAGCCACCAAGCTCGGCGCGTTCGATTTTCTCGAAAAACCGCTTTCCATCGAGAAAGTCGCGGTGGTGGTCAAAAACGCGCTGCACCAGCGCCGCCTGGAACTGGAAAACAGCCGCCTCAAAGAGAACCGCGACAGCAAGCACCCCATCATCGGCGAGAGCGTTCCCATGAAGGCGCTGCGCCAGCAGCTCGGCCTGATGGCGGGCACGAACGGCCGCGTGCTCATCTATGGCGAAAGCGGGACCGGCAAAGAGCTGGTGGCTCACGCCATCCACGACATGAGCCCGCGCTCGGAGGAGGCCTTCATCGAGGTCAACTGCGCCGCCATTCCCGAGGAGCTAATAGAAAGCGAGCTCTTCGGACACCGCAAAGGCAGCTTCACCAGCGCCCATGAAGCCAAAATCGGAAAGTTCCAAAAGGCCGACGGCGGAACCATCTTCCTGGACGAGGTCGGCGATATGAGCCTGCGCACACAGGCCAAGGTTTTGCGGGCGCTCGAAGAGCAGCGCTTCGAGCCCATCGGGGCCGCGGAGTCGATTCAGGTGGATGTGCGCGTCGTCGCCGCAACCAACAAGAATCTGGAAGAAGAAATCGATCGCGGAAATTTCCGGGAAGACTTGTTCTATCGTCTGAACGTAATTCCCTTCCATGTTCCGCCTTTGCGCGACCGCGCCGAGGATATTCCTTCGCTTACCGATTTCTTTCTCCGCGAGTTCACGACCTCTTACGGCCGCAAACCAAAAGAACTGACCCCGGACGCCTATCGCGCGCTGACGGACTACCACTGGCCGGGCAACGTGCGCGAGCTGCGCAACGTGATCGAGCGGATTGTCATCCTGAATCCGCAGGTGCGCATCGATGCCCGCCACATTCCGGTCGCCGCCGCCCGCCGCACGCCCGTCGACCCGCGCTTCGACCGCTTCTCCAGTTTGCAGGAAGTCCGGGAGTCGGTCGAGCGGGACTATATACTGAAAAAGTTGGAGGAAACCGGCGGAAACGTGACCCGTGCGGCGGAGTTGCTGGGCCTCGAGCGCAGCAACCTTTACCGCAAGATGCGTACCCTCGGCATCGCCCTAAAGGAGACGTAGGGAACGGGCATGCCCGGCGCCACCGGATGGCTGACACTTTTTTATTTCACACCGAGCTTCTGGGTCTGCCGGTTTTCGACCGCCGGAAGCGCCGCATCGGGCGCATCAAAGACGCCGCGCTGGTTCCCGTCGTCGATCCCGTTCGCGTCGACCGTTTCCTGGTGGGCGGCGGCTGGTCCTGGCTCACTGTCCGCCACGACCAGATCCGCTCCATTTCGCTCGACGGTCTCTACCTGAACGACGAGCAGCTTACCCCTTACCACGACGACGAGTACATGCTCCGCATCTCGCGCGATCTGCTCGATCAGCAGATCATCGACGTGAATGGCCGCAAAGTCGTGCGCGTCAACGATGTTACTTTCGAGTTGCAACGCGAAGGCGGACGGGACGTGCTGTGGGTTCTGGAAGTCGATGTCGGAATTCGCAGCATCGTCCGCCGCCTGCTGCAGGGCGTCGTGCCGCCGCGATGGATCCGCCGCGTGCAGCGTCCCATCTCGCCCAGCTCCATTCGGTGGGAATTCTGCAACATTGTCGAGCCGGACCCGCAGCGCCGCCTCCGGTTGAATATCTCCAACCGTATGCTCGCCGGAATTCACCCGGCCGACCTGGCCGATATCGTCGAAGAGCTGGCCCCCTCCCACCGCGAGGCCATCTTCGAAAGCCTGGACAGCGAGGTGGCCGCCGAAGCGCTGTCCGAGATCGAGCCGCGCATGCAGGTGCACATCCTGGAATCGCTCGAGCCGGAGAAGGCCGCCGACATCGTCGAAGAGATGTCTCCCGACGAGGCCGCGGATCTCCTGGGAGAGATGGAGGATAAGACTTCCCGGGTGATTCTCCAAGAGATGGAAAGCGCGCCCGAGTCCGAAGTGCGCGAGCTGCTCGAGTTTAAGGAGAACACGGCCGGGGGCATGATGAACACGGAGTACGTGGCGCTCCACGCGCAGGCAACCGCAAGGGACGCCTGCGCGGCCCTCAAGGGCAACGAAGAATTGCTGGACAGCCTGAATACCGTCTTCCTGCTCGGCGCGGATGGCGTCCTCGCCGGAGCCGTGCCGCTGGGCCGCCTGTTCCTCGCCGCCCCGGACACTCCCCTGCGCGAGATTGCCGCGGAGACGCTCATCCGGACAAGCGTCGACGAGAAACGGGACCGGGTCACCGAGTTGTTCGACAAGTACAATCTCCTCACCCTCCCCGTGGTGGATGAAGACGATAGGCTGTTGGGGGTCATCACCGCCGACGACATCATCTCCGTGCTGAGGGAGAAATAGCGCCGGATGCTCAAACGCCTGCGCTATCAAATTGCGATCTTCTTCGCGGTCCTCGGGCCCGGCTTCATCACCGCCGTGGTGGACAACGACGCGGGCGGCATCTACACCTATTCGCAGGCAGGCGCGCGCTGGGGCTATCTTCCGCTGTGGACGCTGCTGCCTATCACGGTGGTCCTCATCGTGACACAGGAGATGTGTTCCCGGATGGGCGCGGTCACAGGGAAGGGACTCTCGGATCTCATCCGCGAAGAGTTCGGCCTGCGCATTACGTTCCTGGTGATGCTGCTGCTGGTGCTGGCCAACGTCACCAACGTCATGGCCAACTTCGCCGGCATTGCCAGCTCGCTCGAACTGTTCCACGTCAGCAAGTACATCTCGGTGCCGGTCGGCGCGGCCGCGGTCTGGCTGCTGGTGGTTAAGGGAACCTACCGGAGCGTGGAGAAGATTTTCCTCTTCTCCTGCATCATCTACGTCACCTACGTGATTTCCGGCGTCCTTGTGGCGCCCGACTGGAAGGAGGCGGCCTTCTACAGCGTGCGTCCGGTTTTGATGCTGGATGCCGCATACATCACCATGCTGATCGGCATGGTGGGAACCACCATCGCGCCCTGGATGCAGTTCTATCTGCAGGCGGCCGTGGTGGAGAAGGGAGTCAGTGCGAAAGAGTACATGCAGTCGCGCGTGGAAGTGGTTGTGGGCTGCATCATGACCGCGGTCATCGCTTTTTTCATCATCGTGGCCTGCGCGGGCGCCATCTGGTCCCATCAGCCGCGCGATATCAGCGACGCTAGCGAAGCGGCGCTGGCGTTGCGGCCCTTCGGCCAGTGGGCCTACTTCCTTTTCGGCGCGGGATTGCTCAACGCATCCCTCTTCGCGGCCTGCATTCTGCCGCTTTCCACCGCCTATTGCGTCTGTGAGGGCCTGGGGTTCGAGTCGGGCGTCAGCCGCCGCTTCCGCGAAGCGCCCATCTTTTACTGGCTATACACTCTTCTGATCGTTGTAGGCGCGGGCGTGGTGCTGATTCCCGGCTTCCCGCTGATCCGCATGATTCTGCTGTCCCAGGTCATTAATGGCGTATTATTGCCATTCATCCTTATTTTCATGGTCCTGCTCATCAACAGGCGCGACTTGATGCGGGAGTGGGTGAACTCGCGCGGTTACAACCTAGTGACGTGGACAACCGTCGTCGTCATGATAGGCCTTACGCTGGCGCTGACCGGCATTACTATTCGTGGTTTTTAAATTTCCGGAGGAACGATTCGCAATGATAGAGGAACAGGAGTTTCGCAGGCACGCCGACGAGGCGATGGGCTCGCTCAACCGCGCGCTCATCGGCGCGTCCGACGATTACGGTTTCGACGTGGATTTCAACGCCGGAGCGCTGAGCGTGGAATTCGAGGAGCCGCCGGCGAAGTTCGTGGTCAGTCCCAACACGCCCGTCCGGCAGATCTGGGTTTCCGCCCAGGCCAAGAGCTACAAGCTGGATTGGGACGCGGTCGCCAACGCCTTCGTCCATGCGGATACTGGCCAGTCGTTAAAAGAACTGCTGGAAGACGTGATCGGGCGCCAGATAAAAGAAGATGTGAGCCTGTGAGGCCGCCTCGATACGGCGCGTGCCCAGTGTGGAAGTTGAGTCCGCGATCAATTACGGTACCAGATGGACGCGCGCCGGCGGGGTCTGACGATCCATGTACACAACTATCACGTCGTATTTCCCGGAGGCCATCCCAGCCGGCAAGAACGCGTTGATCTGACGGTAACCGTTCATATCCACCTCGGACACGAAACTTGCTGGAACCCCGGCTTCGTTGAGTCGAATAGAGGCGTCGCGTAATAGCACTTCGAACGGGAGTCCCGAGACCCATACGGAGATACAGCTCCCTGCTCCCGTATGTATCAGATTTCGCTCCCATGACTTACCGTCGGTAACGATCTCGATTTGAAAGGTTGAGGGCAAAAAGGAATCGTTTCTGGCAGTAATCTCCTTTTCTGGATCGTCGATCCCGATTCTGACGAAGTTGCTCCATCCGGTCGTTGCGGTGCGAAGGCGAACATCATACCAACCGCGATCAAGGCCAGGCGGCAGCTTCACCACTACCTGCCAGCCGTCTCCACCGGTCGAGCGCACGTGAACGGGCCTTGCACCATAAGGACCGACCTCAGGGAAGAGGACGTCCTGAGAAATATTCGCTTCCGTACTCTTGAACCAAATTGAAACATAATCGTCTCTGGAGTGCGAGAAAGACCGATCGAGCAAAACGCTGTTCTCGACACAAGTGATGTAAGGTCCTGGACGAGATGAGCCGGCCGGAATCCAGTGCCTGTGGCAGGAGACGTGCGCGCGGTTGTCCAACACGCGGCCCAATTCAACGCGAGCGAAACCGGCGGTTCTACACAGAGCCAGAAGGCAGGAACAATTCGGACCGAACCAGTTGTCAAACTGACCGCAAAGTTGACTGGTCTCGTAGAATTCCATCGCGGGGACGGAATCCGTCACATTCGACCCGTCATCGGTTACAAAGGATTCCACACAAGTCAGGCCGATACACAGATCACAAACGTGCTCCAGCGCCAGTAAAGGATGCTTTAGGTGATAGAGAACGCCAAGAAACAGAACAATATCGAACCGGCCTAGTTCGCGTGAATCGAATTTACAGATGTCGCCTATGACATACTCAACGCTAGACCCAAGCCTCTCGCGCATTGCGACCAGCGTTTGACGATGTGTTGAGTCGAAAGCGACAACGGAAGCTCCGCGTCGCTCCATTTCAAAGCTAAACCAGCCGTCCCACGCACCGATATCAAGAACTCGCCTTCCGCTTAAGTCGGCGGGAATCGGAAACTGGCTCAGGCGAAGTTCTTGCTGCTCCAGAGTCTGAAAACCGTCGATTGTAGTACCGTCTGGAAGGCGAAAGCTGTGATAGTACCCTAAACGGTCGAGTTCACCGACCTGACGAAGTGTCGCCTCGGTTACGGCGGAGTTCCTGGCGCGCACACGAATTGCTCCACCTCGCGAGCGTAGCACAACTTCGGGATCAGACTGGAGGATCCCAAGCGTCGATCGGGTTGTCCATTCTGAAGTCCGCCGCCAACTCCGATTCGTTGCGCTTCGGCCGTTGATGCGCGGTCTTCCTGGCGTGTTCGAGCACCTCTTTCATCCGCCTGGCGACAATGCGTTCCTGGCCCGGCGCCATCATCCAGGGCACCAGTGTGATCCCCATCGGCGTGCGTAGCGGCACTACACTCGGGTCGCCTTCCTGCAGCGCCTTGAAACAATCCTCGCGCGAGAAGTTCCACGCCTTCTCATCCCACTTCACCCACAGTCGTGGCACGTGGTTAGTGACCCAACCCGGAACGTAGCCGGTCTCGACGCCGGGAATCTTGTCGAGCGTACTTTTCATGTACTCTATTTGCGATTTCCAGGAATTCCATTCAGACTGGTGATCGGCCTTAACGTATCGCTCGACCGCCGCGAGCATTCCAACGTAGGTTTCCTTGGAGATCTTCAGATCGCGACCGACGCCGCTATATGGGCTCTGGAACGTCTCGGCGATGTCGATGAGGTCCTTCCGTCCGAGCAACAGGCCGGCATTCTGCGGACCGCGGAGGCCCTTACCGCCACTGAACGCTACCAGGTCAGCGCCCATCTTCGTGTATCCGGCCAGATTTTCGTACGGCGGCAACTCTGCGGCGGCGTCAATCAGCAGCGGGATGCGATGCTTCTTTGCTATCTGGATGCACTCCTCAAGCGGCACCTTACCTCCCGGCGCATCCAACTTGTCGCGGTGCGCGCCGAAGTGTTTTTCGGCAACAAGATAATACAGCATCGCCGTTTTACCGCCGATCGCACGTTCCATCTCGTCCTTATAGTCGACGTCGATCATACGCCCGCCGGCGGCCTCGCACTGCCTGATCCAGCCCGTCATATGCAGCTTCTGGGTGACGATCTCGTTCTTCATCCCGTCGGTAAACGGCAGCCGCCTGGCTTTGTCCGGGTCGTCGCCCGCGATGCAGGCGCAGGTACCGACGAAGATGGCGCCCGCAGCCCCTGTCGTGACCAGCGCTCCCGGATTTCCTGTCACTTCGGCGATGCGCGCGCCGGCCGCTCGGCTCAACTCGCGGATCGGCACGTAGTTTTGCGCCGCCGCCTCCATCGCCTCGATTACCTCGGACGGCATCAGCGATCCGCCCAAGTGCGTATACGTCCCCGCGGCGTTGATGATCGGGCGCAGGCCCAGGCGTGTGTACACCTTCGCCGACTCTTCCGCATTGCGCGCAGCCATAGCCCCAGCCAGCCGCTGTGCACCGGGCAGCGCTCCAAGAGCGGCCAACAGTCCCGGGCTGCGGAAAAAACTTCGGCGTGTCGAAGGAAGAATGCTCATCGTGCTCCTCACAGGTACGTCAGGCTTGAGAAGGTCGCCCATATCAGAATAGATACTTCAAGGCGAACTGCATCTGGCGGTTCGGGTTTAGGCCGCGGGTGCTTGAAATCACGCCGAACGCCCCGGTCCCCAAAGTGTTCCCGGGGTTGTTGAACTGCGGCGTATTGAACGCATTGAAGAACTCCGTCCGGAACATGAGGGTGTGGCCCTCTTTCCAGGGCATCTTGAAGTTCTTGCTCACCGACAGATCCCATGCGTTGGCCCCGGGACCTATGAGAGTGTTGCGGCCCGCCGTGCCGTAACCGCCCGAACCGGGGATAAACACGCCGTTGGAAGCCGGCGCGCCCTCGTAAGTCGAGCGCACGAAAGCTGTGGTATCAAACCAGCGTGAGGGGTCGCGCTCGCCGCTCGGCAGGTTGGCGTTTGCCCCCAGCGTATGGGGGCGCGAGGCTTCGTTGCCTCCCTTGTTCTGCGTATCGCCGCTCTGGCTCACCGCAAACGGCTGGCCGCTTTCGAAAGTCAGCAGCCAGCCCCCCTGCCAGCCGCCGAGAACCGCGCCAGCGACACCGGTCAACTGTTTGCCCCATGGAATCTCCCAGACGCCGCCGATGATCATGCGATGCCGGACGTCCTCGACACTGTCGCCGCGCTCATATGCGCCCCGCAGCCGGGCACTCTGGCACCCGCAGCCGCCACGGTTGACCGTCTCGGTGATGTCGTCGATCATGTGGCTCCAGGTGTATGCGGTGGTGAGGCTTAGCCCATTCGTGAAGCGATGTTCGTAGCGCGACTGCAGCGAGTGGTACAGCCCATTGCCGTCCGAGACCATCATGCGAATCGTCGCGAAGTCCGGGTACGGACGCCGCTCCTGCACCGGACCTGGCCCCGGCTCGGGCTGGTTAAAGTTGCGCAGACTGGTGTCCACGTTCGTGCTCTTGCTCGCCACCCAGCCAACCTCCAACAGATCGTTGCCGGTGATCTGGTGCGCAATCGTGGCGTTGTAGTTCTGCACGTAGGCGTTTCGCCGTTTGCGGTCCTCCGGCACCGCCACAACGTTGAAGATGGGCTTGTCGGGATAGAGTTCCCTCGGCACCGGGTTCTGAATCGTCGCGATCGGCGCGATCGGGTTGCCGGCTGCGTCCACCAGCTCGTTGCGCACGGTGAGGCTGCCGCCCGCCGGCGGGTTCAACTGCAGGATATTCAGGTTATCGAACTGCGCCGCCGTCCGGAAGATCCCGTACCCGGCCCGAAACACTGTCTTGTCGGAAATGCGGTAGGCCAGACCAAAGCGCGGGCCCCAGTAATTGTATTCGGGCAGATAGGGCTGCAGGAACGTCGTGGGATCGTCCGGCACCAGCCGCAGCGGGCCGGGCAGGCCGAAACTGAGGAATCGCGTCACAATATTTTTATCGCGCGGCAGCGTGAAGTAATCCCACCGTAACCCGATGTTGATTGTCAGCCGGTTAGTTGCCTTCCAATCGTCCTGGGCATAGATACCGAACCGCCAGTTGCTCACGTCCGACAGCGGCACGCCCTCAGGAGTGAGTGTTTCTCGTGGAAACCCCAGCATGTACGCCGCCGCGCCCAAGCCCGAGATGTCACGGTTGAACGTCACTTGTCCGAACGGCCAGTTATTGGTCGTCGCCTCGTCAAGGTGGTAGCGGATGTCGCCGCCGAACTTCAGCGCGTGCCGGCCCTTGATCACGCTGACGTTGTTGACCCACTGGTAGGTCCGGGAGTTGTCGATGTTCGACGACGCCGCGAGCTCGCCCATTCCCAGATAGCCTTCAATGTTGATGGTCGGGAAGCCTTGCTCGTCGTCACGCAGCGGACGGCCATCCGGGCCGCCTACCAGCATGCCGTTGATCCCCAAATCCTCGATCTTGAAACCCGTTCCCGTGCGCGGACCGATCCGGCGGATATCCCCCTTGTGAAAACCGAAGCGGAACTCGTTGAGCAGCGAGGGCGAGAACGTGTGGATGTGCTGAACTCCCAGGCTTTGGTTCGGGAACGTGCGGTCTTCCTGATAGAAGATGGGGTTGATGCCCACCGCCGGGAAGTCCCGCTGGGAATAGACGTAGTGGAAGGTGACCTGGTCTTTGGCGGTCAAGTAATAGTCCGCCCGGGTCAGCAGTTGATCGATAAACAGATCGTCCTGCGTGACGCCCGCGAAATTCTGGCTGCCGCTCTGGTTGGGCGCGGGCATATAGGTCTTGATCAGATTGACCGAGACGGGGTTGAGCCTGCTGGCCGGGATGATGTTGTTGGGAAACGGCTGCCGGTTCAACGGATCGACGATCGGTGTGGCGACTTCCGAGAAGTCTCCGTCCCTCATCGCCAGCGGCATCACGATCGCGGTGCTGGCGGACTGGCGTTTCTCCCGGACACCTTCGTATCCCGCCATTATGAAAAGCTTGTTCTTCTGGATGGGTCCGGCGATCACTCCGCCGAACTGATTCCGGCGCAGAACCGGCTTGGGCCGAGGCGCCGGCGCGAAGTAGCCCCGGGCATCGCTCGCGTTATTGCGCAGAAACTCAAAGGCCGATCCATGGAACTCGTTCGTACCGCTCCGGAGCTGCACGTTGATATTGGCGCCCGACTGACCGCCGTACTCCGCGGAGTAGTTCGAACTCTGGACCTTGAACTCCTGGATGGCATCCACCGACGGATAGAAGTTCACGAACGGCGCGCGGTTGTTCACGGCCGTGATGCCGTTGATATTGACCTGCATCCAGACGTCGCGATTGCCGTTGGCGACCACACGGGTGCGCTCGCCATTGGACTCCTCTTTGATCCGCACGCCGGGGGTCATGATCGACAACTGCAGAAAGTTGCGATTGTTCAGCGGCAGGTTGACGATGCGCTGCTGGCCGATGACGTCGCCCACCACGGCGCTTTCGGTTTGCAGGAGCGGCGCCGCGGAGCTCACTTCCACGGTTTCGACAACTTCCCCAACCTGCAACCTGATATCGAAACGCGCCTGCTGGTTGATCTGCAGCCCGATGCCGGTGCGCCGCTCCGTGCGAAAGCCGGTGGCCCGGATTTCCAGAACGTACTGGCCCGGCCGCAGATAGCGGACCTCATAGAGGCCTTCACCGTTGCTGCTCGTCTCCCGCGAGACGCCGGTCTCCGGTTGCGTCGCGGTAACCGTGGCTCCGACGACGACCGCGCCGGCCGGATCCGTCACCGTACCCAGGATCGCCGTATCCGCGGTCTGAGCGGCCAGATTTGCGATGCAGCCGCATAAAGCGAGACACACCCTACCCAGTTTTGTCATGATGCTCCTCCAAGTAGTCGGAGCATACACCCCAGCCGGTTCGAGCACAAGGCCGAATGGGGCATTCGGCCTGCAACGGCCGTTCTCCACGCGCATGCTAAAATCGTGGCTTACCGTTGAATGACACCAACCCAACGCATGTCCCGGCCCCTGGCCGAGGTCGATCCCGAAATTTACGCTGCGATACGCCAGGAGGTGGATCGGCAGCACTCCCAACTGGAGTTGATCGCAAGCGAGAATTTCGTCTCCGAAGCCATCCTCGAAGCCACGGGCAGCGTCTTCACGAATAAATACGCGGAAGGCTACCCCGGCAAGCGCTATTACGGAGGCTGCGAGTTTACCGATATCGTCGAGAATCTGGCCCGTGAGCGGGCCAAAAAGATCTTCGGCGCCGAGTACGTTAATGTGCAGCCGCACTCCGGCTCTCAGGCCAATCAGGCGGCTTATTCCGCCGTGATCGAGCCGGGCGCCACCATCCTCGGCATGAATCTCGCGCATGGCGGGCACCTCACGCACGGGCACCAGCTCAACTTCTCGGGCAAAACATACAAGGTGGTGCCCTACGGAGTGCGCCGCGAAGACGAAATCATCGATTATGAAGAGCTGGCGCGCCTGGCCGAAGAGCACCGGCCGAAAATGATCATCGCCGGCGGAAGCGCCTATCCCCGCATCATCGACTTTGCCAAATTCCGCGAAGTGGCGGATTCCGTCGGCGCTCTGCTGCTGGTCGATATGGCGCACTTCTCGGGATTGGTCGCCGCCGGCCTGTATCCCAACCCGTGCCGCTGGGCCGACATCGTCACTTCAACCACCCATAAAACGTTGCGCGGTCCGCGTGCCGGCATCATCCTGGCGCGCGCCGAATACGGACCCGCCATCGACAAGAGCGTTTTTCCCGGCGTGCAGGGCGGACCGCTGGTGCACGTAGTCGCCGCCAAGGCAGTCTGTTTTCTAGAAGCCATGCAGCCCGAGTTCGCCGGCTATCAGCGCCAGGTGGCAGCCAATGCCCGCACGCTCGCCGAAGGCCTCAAGGAAGAAGGCTTCCGCATCGTATCGGGCGGCACCGACACGCACCTGCTGCTTCTCGACGTTTTCTCGCGCGGCATCCGCGGCAAGGAAGCTGAAGCGGCCTGCGACCGCGCGCGCATCACCGTAAACAAGAACGCGATTCCCTTTGACGTGAACCCTCCACTCAACCCGAGCGGCATCCGGCTCGGCACGCCCGCCGTGACCACGCGCGGCTTCCGCGAGCCGGAAATGCGCGAGGTCGCCTTCGCAATCGCTGAAGTCCTCCGCAACCTCGGCTCGGACGAAGTTCTCGATTCGGTGCGGCGGCGCATCGCTGCGCTTACAGGCAAATTCCCGCTCTATAGCTGGAAGCTTGAGCCGGCGCTTCGAAGCTGAAGCCGATGCATGGCCCGTAAAATCGTTCTCGATATCCGGCGACTCAAAGATTTCGGAATCGGAACTTACATCCGGAATCTGGTTCACACTCTCGCGAAGATCGACCGCGAAAACCGCTACGTCCTGGTGACGTTTCCCGCGGACGTTCACGACGTTGGACACCTGCCATCCAATTTCGATATTGCCACCTATGCCCGGCCGGACACCGACCCCGCCGATGAGGTGGCTTTCCCGATCTTCGTGCGCAGCCTCTCCGCGGACCTGTGCCACATCCCCCTCAACCGCGTTCCACTGGCCATGCCCAAGCCGTACGTGGTCACCATCCACGACATGAGCAGCATTCTTTACGAGAAGCACTCCGGACTTGCCATGAGCTTCCGGCGCTACCGCTTCGAGCGCGGCCTGCTGCGCGCCGCCCGCATCATCGCCGTCTCCGGCGCCACTCGCCGGGACCTGGAGCACTTCCTCGGCATCCCCCATGAGCGCATCAGCGTAGTGTACAATGCGCCCGATCCCGCCTTTTTCCGGCACAATCACCTGGCCGACGCGCGCGCGGCCGGACCTCAGACGCAGCACCTGGAACGCCTGCGCATTCTGGAGCGCTACCAGATCGGTTACCCGTTTCTCCTGTATGCGGGGGCCATCAAGGCGCATAAGAACGTGCCCCGGCTGGTGGAGGCTTTCGCCCTCGTCCGCGAGCAGCTCGATCACGATCCCCTCTTCCAGGAGCTGCGCCTCATCATCATTGGCGACGAGGTCTCGCGCAACCCGGCCGTGCGCCGCGCGGTCATACAGAGCCGCGTGGAGAACTACATCCGCTTCCTTGGGTTCGTGCCGTTCGACACCCTTCGCGCTTTCTACGAGTGCGCCACCGTATTCGTGTTCCCGTCTCTATACGAAGGCTTCGGCCTGCCGCCTCTCGAAGCCATGGCGTCCGGCACGCCGGTGGTTACTTCGTCCGTCAGCTCGCTTCCGGAGGTCGTGGGCGACGCCGCGGTGCTGGTCGACCCGGAGCACGTATTTGACATTGCGCGCGGAATCAAGGAAGTTCTTCTCAATGAGAACCTGCGCCACGATCTGGTGCGGAGGGGACGCGAGCAGGCGTCGCGCTTCAGTTGGGAGCGCACCGCGCGCCAGGTGTTGGAAATCTACCGTGAGGTGGGAAAGTGAACGCTATCAAATTTCTTATTGCCGGCATGCTGCCGGTCTGCGCCGTGGCGCAAACCATGCCGTCTCTCGACCAGTTGAAGAAGGAGGCCGTCGCCGAGGTGGAGGCGCGCCGCGTCTTCACCCAGCAGATGGTGGACTCCATCTTCAGTTTCTCGGAACTGGGTTTTCAGGAGTTTGGCACTTCCGCGTACGTGACCGGCATCCTTGAGAAAGAAGGTTTCAGCATCACGCGAGGCGTGGCGGGCATGCCCACCGCCTTCGTGGCGGCGTGGGGCTCCGGCAAGCCGGTAATCGGCTTCATGGCCGATATCGACGGCCTGCCGGAGACGTCTCAAAAACCGGGCGTGGCGTACCACGCGCCGCTCATCGAAGGAGGTCCGGGACACGGCGAGGGTCATAACGCCGGCCAGGCGGTAAACGTCACCGCGGCCATTGCGGTAAAGAAGCTGATGCAGAAGTATAAGATTCCCGGAACCATCCGCGTCTATCCGGGCGTGGCCGAAGAGCTGCTCGCGAGCCGCACCTATATGGTCAAGGCGGGGCTGTTCCAGGATCTCGACGTGATGCTCAGCTCGCATATCGCGAACGAATTTTCGACTGCGTACGGTCCGAGCGGCTCCGGCCTGGTTTCCACGCAGTACACTTTTCACGGGCAGAGCGCGCACGGCGCCGGATCGCCTTGGATGGGACGCAGCGCGCTCGACGCCGTCGAGCTGATGAACGTGGCCTGGAATTTCCGCCGCGAGCACTTGCGGACCGAGCACCGGTCGCATTATGTGGTCGTGCATGGCGGGGATCAACCCAATGTGGTGCCGCCCCTCGCAACCGTCTGGTACTTCTTTCGAGAGTGGGACTACCAGCGCATTCGCGATCTGCATGCCCTGGGCACAAAGATCGCCAGGGCAGCGGGCGAGATGACAGATACGAAGATGACCGAGCGGGTGCTTGCATCGACCTGGCCGGGCCACTACAACAAACCGGTTGCGGAAGCGCTGCACGCCAACATTCAGGCCGTCGGGATGCCCGAGTGGTCCGAAGCCGACGTAACCCTGGCCCGCGCCGCGCAAACGGAGCTCAAGTCGAAGGTGGAAGGGCTGCGCGACAAGGTGGCCGAGCTGAAGCCGCCCACCGGACAACTGCGGGGCGGCGGATCGGACGACATCGCCGAAGTCTCCTGGAACCTGCCGACAGTGGTCTTGCGCTACCCCGGCAACATTCCCAACATGATCGGGCATCACTGGTCGAGCGCCATCGCCATGGCCACGCCGATTGCGCACAAGGGCTCCACCGCGGGCGCGAAAGCGCAGGCCATGACGGCGCTCGATCTGCTGTTGAAGCCCGAGCTTCGGCAGGCCGCGGCAGGCTACTTCTCCGAACAGACCAAAGAGATTAAGTGGCAGTCGCTGGTCCCGGAAGGAACCAAGGCTCCGGCCGACCTGAACCAGGACAAGATGACGCGCTTCCGGCCCGCGCTGGATAAGCTGCGCTACGATCCGTCAAAGCACAAGACCTATATGGAGCAGTTGGGCATACGTTATCCGACGGTAAAGTGAGCGGCTCAAAGGTTTGGAGGGCGTCCGCAAGCGGATTTGGAAGTATTCACGCGGTCGCGGGACTCCGAAGGCAACAGCCCTCGGCACTCTACCGCAGCGCCGCCTTCACGCTCCGGGCGAGCGACTCCGCCGTGTAGGGCTTCTGAACAAACCCGGCCAGGCCCTGCCCAAACTGTTTCACGGCCTCCATGGCGCTGTAGCCGCTGGAGGCAAGAACCCGGATGGAAGGCCGGATCGCGCGCAAGTGTTTCAGGGCCTGTTCTCCGCCCATCACCGGCATGGTCATGTCGAGAAGAATTGCCGCGAAGCGGTCCGGCTCCTTTTCGAACAGTTCGACGGCTTCCCGCCCATTCGTTGCTTCGACCACCGTGTAACGGTACTTTTCCAGCGCGTTCCTGGCCGTCCTCCGGATCACTTCCTCATCGTCTACCACCAGGATAGTTCCGTGACCAAAGAGGCTTTCCACGGCCGCGGGCGCCTCGACTGCCGCGGAGTGGCCGGATGCCGGAAACAACACCCGGAATGTGGAGCCGCTTCCCGGCGAACTGGAGACCCTGATGGCGCCCTTGTGCCCCCGAACGATGCCCAGAACGGCCGCCAGGCCCAAACCGCGTCCCGTGAACTTGGTGGTGAAGAACGGGTCGAAAATCTTGGCCTGGGTGGCCTCGTCCATCCCATGCCCGGAGTCGTGTACATCCAGGACCACGTACCGGCCGGCCCTGAGAGTTTCGCCGCCGGGGAACGCCGGGAGGCCGCCGTCTTCGATCTGCTCCTCACGGGTGGCGATCTCCACCATTCCGCCCTCCGGCCCAATGGCTTCGGCGCCGTTGATGACCAGATTCATCACCAGTTGCTGCACCTGACCCGCGTCGGCTTCGACCAAGGGCAGGTCCGAGGCGAGATCCAAACCCAACTGGACGTTCTTGGGTAACGAAGCGCCGAGCAAGGCCGTGATCTCGCTCACCTGACGGGAGAAATCGAGCGGCTCGATGACGAACCGCCCGCGGCCGGAATACGCCAGCATCTGCGCGGTAAGCTTGGCGGCCCGCTCGCCCGCGCCGATCACGTTGTGTACCAGCACCCCGGCCGCCGAGTGTTCCGGCACTTCCTGCTGAAGGAGGCTGGCATTGCCCAGAATGCCGGTGAGCAGATTATTGAAGTCGTGCGCGATGCCGCCCGCCAGAACGCCCAGACTCTCCAGTTTCGCCGCATGAAGCAGCTGCGCTTCGAGCTTCTTCCGCTCGCTGATGTCGATGACAACGGCAACCCATTTTCCAACGGATTCGCCGACGGGCGCCAGACCCGCCATGACAGGCACCCGCTTCCCGTCCCTGTGGACATACTCGGTTTCGTAGACGTTTGATGCCCCGGTCCGCAAAGCTTCGCGAATGGCTTCCTCGTCGCGTTCCCTGAGCTCGGGGGGAGGCAGATCGGCCCACGAAAAGCCCCCATTGGAGGCGAGTTCCTCCCGCGTGCGCCCGGCAAGCATGAGGTAAGCGTCGTTGGCCTCCCTGACCACGCCCGGCATATCCCAGAAAGCGATTCCGATCAGGTTGGAGTCGGCAATACGCCGGAAGCGCGCTTCGCTTTCCCGCAAGGCGGCTTCCGCCAGTTTGCGTTCGGTAACGTCGCGGAAGACGAGGACCACTCCGTTGATGCTCGCGGCTTCCTCCCGAATGGGCGCTCCGCTGTCGTCGATCGGGATCCCTCTTCCTTCCTTGGCTATCAGCAGCGTATGATTCGCCAGTCCAACAATCTTGCCTTCGCGCAGCACCTTGGAAACGGGGCTCTCCACCCTCGTGCCGGTCTCGTCGTTGACGATATGGAACACCGTCTCCAGCGGCTGGCCGTAAGCTTCGCTCTCGCTCCAGCCGGTAAGCGATTGAGCCACAGGGTTCATGAACTCGACCCGGCCGGCGGTATCGGCGGCGATCACCGCGTCGCCGATGCTCGTCAGAATTACTTCAACGCGCCGTTTCTCCCGCTGCCGGTCCTGGTACTCCTTCTCTAACTGGCGGAGCCGCTCCTCGGCCAGCGCAGCGAGGAGCGCGCGCTCCCGAAAGGCTCTCCGCTGCGCTTCAGTGATGTACGCGATGAAGAATCCGCCTGCCAGATAAACAGAGAAACCGAGAATCTCGGGGAGATTCTGAAACCCAGGCGTTCCGATGGGACCGACGAAAAGGTAACTCGCAAGGAATCCCCCGAGCCCGAGAGCCACGAGCGCCGGCCCCATGCCCCCCTGCCAGGCGGCCAGAATCACCGCCACGTAATATGTGGCAAAGGCCGCCCGTTCGCCTACATAAGGATCGATAAGGTACCGGATAATCGTGGCAAGCAGGACGCTCAATAAGGCTATGGCATAAATACCGGCGAAGTTCTTCATCTCAAGGCGCTGTGATGCTACCTGCCTACCATTTTACGCCTCCGCTAAACGGGAGATGGCCGGAACCGCACCGAAAAATGCCGTAAAAAGGCCGGTTCTTCCACAATTTCAAAACCCCGCAGCTCGCCGCGCCGCCCGTGAACTTCGAGAATTGCCTCCACCACATAGTCGATGTGACTCTGCGTATATACCCGGCGTGGAATCGCCAGCCGCAATAACTCGTGCCGCGCCTTGTCTCCGAACATCACCGAGCCGATCTCCACGGACCGTATGCCCGCGTGCCGGTACAACTCCACGGCGAGCGACTGCGCCGGAAACTCGTGCCGTGGGATCTGGGGCAGCATGCGCTCGGCGTCGATATAGATCGCGTGGCCGCCAGGCGGCTCCACGATCGGCACGCCCCGATCCGCGATGTGCCGGCCCAGGTAGCCGGTGGAAGCGATGCGGTAGCGCAGATAGTGCTCGTCCAGCACCTCGCGCAGACCCACGGCAATCGCCTCCAGATCCCGTCCTGCCATGCCGCCGTAGGTGGGAAAGCCCTCGGTCAGGATCAGCAGGTTCGTCTCCTGAACGGCCAGGCGGTCGTCGTTAGTGCATAGGAAGCCGCCGATGTTCGCGAAGGCGTCTTTCTTCGCCGAGAAGGTGCAGCCGTCGGCCAAAGAAAACATCTTCTGAGCAATCTGTTTCGGCGTGGACTGCCGGTATTCCGGCTCGCGCTGCTGGATGAAGTATGCGTTCTCGGCGAACCGGCAGGCATCGAGGTAGAGCGGGATCGCGTGCCGCCGCGCCACGGCGCGCACGGCCTCCATGTTGCCGATGGAGACGGGCTGCCCGCCGCCCGAATTATTGGTCGCCGTGAGCATGATGAGCGGGATGTGGCCCGCGCCCTCGCGCTCGATCAGCCGCTCCAGCGCTTGCACGTCCATGTTGCCCTTGAAGTCCATGCGCAACTGGGTATCGGCGGCCTCGGGGACAGGCAGGTCCACGGCGCGCGCGCCGGTGAATTCGATGTTGGCGCGCGTGGTGTCGAAGTGCGTGTTGTTGGGAACCACGTGGCCGGGCCGGCACATCACCGTAAACAGGATGCGCTCGGCGGCGCGGCCCTGATGCGTCGGGATGACGTGCCGGAAGCCGGTCAGCTCCTGAACTGCGCCGCGAAACCGGGTGAAGCTTTTGCTGCCCGCGTAGGACTCGTCGCCGCGCATCATGGCCGCCCACTGATTCGTGGACATCGCGCTGGTGCCCGAATCCGTCAGCAGGTCGATCAGGATGTTCTCCGCATCGATCTGAAAGAGGTTGTAGCCTGCCTTTTCGAGCAGCCGCTCCCGCTCCTCGCGCGTGGTCTCGCGCAATGGTTCCACGCTTTTGATGCGAAAGGGCTCAATAATGGTCTTCATCGCACTGCGTCACGGGCTTAATTGCACTCGTGGCTGCAACTTCCGGCATAATGGTTTCGAATTGCAGCGCATCGAGTTCAGGTTCTCGGGAGAACCATTGCCCTCGTTGTCCGCGCGGAGGCGGCGTTGACGTCTTCCTGCACAAGGAGAAGCCTGATTACGGGGGCGCTCACGGCGGGATGCGCGCGGCGCGGCCAGCCCGCTCTCACTGTTTTCACCTGGGCCGGACCGTGGGGCCAGACTTTCGAACGCGCCCTCAAGCCGCTTTTCGAGCAGGCGACTGGAGCGAACGTCGTGTTCGACAACGGCTGGGGCGAGGACATTCCCAAGCTGCTGGCCGCCCCGCCGGACCAGCCTCCTTACGACGTGATGATCGTCGCTCCGTATATTGCCTACGCCGTCATCCGCCGCAAATACTTTCAGAAACTCGACTGGGGCAAAATCCCAAACGCGCGCCTCTTTCATCCGGCCGTCCGCCGGAACTGGGTCTTCGAGGAAAATTGGGGCCTCACGTGGCCGGACGCCTTGCATACCGGCATTTACAACGTATCCACCGCGCCGCGCCCCGTATCCTGGAGTGAGGTGCTGGATCGCGATCCCGGATTATACCGCGCGAGCTACATGTCGCTGTACACGTTCTCCGCGGCGCGCTATCCCGGCCGCGCCGCCGAAGCGATCGCGCAAGACTTCGAAGGCGCATTCGCTTTCGCCCGCGAGCAGCGGCGCAAAGTCTCCTATTGGTGGCCCACGTCTCCGGACATGGCGTTCAATCTGCTGCAGGGCAACGTCAAGACCGGGAACATCCATAGCGTCGACGCCTTTGGATTGCTGCGCAACCAAAGCTCGCTCGACGTCTTCCTGACGGAGGACCGCGCCCACTTTCAAGCGATATGGCTGGTTCCACGGGGCACGCGGTATCGCGAGCTTGCGCACGAGTTCATCAATCAGTTCGCCAGCTCCGAATTCCAACGCGAGTACGCGGCCGCCGGGTTCCCCACCTCCGTTCCGGCGCTGGCGCGGGAACAAGCTCGCCGCGATCCGCTGTGGGCGCGGATCAATCCTCACGCCGAAGCCGATTTCGACAAGCTCCGCTACTATCCGTACGACACATATCTGCGACACTGGGACGACATGACCGGAAGGTGGAACCGGGAGATCCTTGTCTAAGGTTCGCCGATGATCGAATTCGCGGAAGTCAGCAAGAGCTTCGGCAGCGTCCCGGCGCTGAGCGATGCGTCTATCGAGTTGAAGGCCGGGGAATTCCTCGCGGTGCTGGGGCCTTCGGGTTGCGGCAAGACGACGCTGCTGCGGATTGCCGGAGGATACGAAGTTCCGGACTCCGGCCGTGTGCTTCTCGGCGGCAAGGACATCACGGATCTCGCGCCGAACCGCCGCAACTTCGGCATGGTCTTCCAGAATTACGCGCTCTTTCCACACATGTCCGTGCTCGACAACGTCGAACTCGGATTACGCATGCGCGGCATGGCGAAGGGGGAACGCCGGAGGCGTGCGCTTGACATGCTGTCGCTCGTGCGCCTGGAAGGAGTGGAGAAGCGGCGTCCCGCGGAGTTGTCGGGCGGGCAGCAGCAGCGCGTGGCACTGGCGCGCGCACTGGTGATCGAGCCGGCCGCGCTCCTGCTCGATGAGCCGCTGGCCAATCTCGACCGTAACGTGCGGCTGCAGATGCGGGACGAATTGCGGGCGCTGCAACAGAGGCTGCGCATCAGTACGGTGCTGGTGACGCACGATCAGGAAGAGGCGCTCGCCATCGCGGACCGGATCGCGGTGATGGACGGCGGCCGGATCGAGCAGACGGGCCGCGCGTTGGACCTCTGCCTCAACCCCGCCAGTGCCTTCGTTTCGTCGTTCCTCGGGCTGCACGGATGAAGGACAAGCCCGGTCCCGCGCTGCTTCTCGCGCCATCGGCTTTCCTGTGGATAGCCGGCGTGCTTGCGCCGCTCGTTTTCGTGGTGCGGATGAGCCTGTACTCCCGCGGCGACGTGTCCGGCGAGAAACGTCTGGACACGCTTTTCTATCAGCCTGGAACGTGGTCCGTGGACGGCTACGTCAAGGTGTTGACGGAGCCGTTCTACTTGCGCATGTTCGGCTTCACGCTCCTACTGGCGCTGGTCGTAAGCGTCATTACGCTGCTGCTCGGATACCTGCTTGCCTACACCATCTACCGCGCTTCTCCGCGCGCCAAAATCGTACTGATCCTGATGGTGGCGCTGCCGAAGTTTACAAACATCCTGGTGTTCGTTTACGGAGTGAAGATGATCTTCGGCCCGAACGGGTTCTGGCCGGTGGTTGCGGGAGAGGTGTTGCTGCTGATGCCTTATGCGGCGCTGACCATCGCCGCGGCCCTGGAAGCTGTGCCATACCATTTAGTGGAAGCCGCGCGAGGTCTCGGCGCGTCGTCCGCGTCGGCCTTTTGGCGTGTAACTCTTCCTCTGAGTTTGCCTGGCGTATCCGCCGCGGCCATCCTGACGCTGCTGTGGAGCGCGGGCGCTTTTCTTGCGCCGTATCTTCTGGGACAGCCTGCGCAGTACACGGTCGCCGTGGAGGTGGATAGACAGGTGCATCAGGATATGGACTGGACCGTCGCGGCGGCGTTGAACGTCCTGCTGATCTCCTTTCTTGCCGCAGGCACGTACGCGCTGTCGGCGGCGCGGCGGAGGCTGGCATGAAATGGCTGGCTTATCTCGTGCTGGCGCTGCTGCTCACGCCGCTGGCGCTCTCGATTCTAGTATCCTTCACCCCATCCCGCTATCTCGAACTGCCGCGGGGCGAATGGACGCTGAGCTGGTACCGCCAATTTTTCGATAGCCCGGCGTGGACGAGCGCTCTTGAAAATAGTCTGCTCGTCGCGGCTCTGACGGCGCTCATCTCAGTGACGACAGGCATCGCCACGGCTGTGGCTGCCGTGCGACACCAGTTCCGCTGGAAGAGCCTCTGGGAAAAGGCGTTGCTGGTGCCGTTGGTCCTTCCCGGCGTAGCGCTGGCCGTCGGGATGATGGCGCTGATCCGTCTGACACCGCTGTGGGGGAGCCATCTCGGCTTGGCGCTGGCGCATTCCGTGCTGGTCGTTCCGGTGGCGTATCTTGTCATCCGGGCATCGCTGGAGCAAGTCGACCTGAATCTCGAGGCGGCCGCGCGTGGGCTAGGCGCGACTCCGTTGCAGGTCTTCCGCTACGTGACGCTGCCCCTGACGATGCCGGGCATTCTTTCGGCGACGCTGTTCGCTCTGGTCATCTCGCTGAACGAGGTCACGCTGACGCTGTTTCTGGCCACGCGATACACCGAAACCCTCCCCCGCGTGATCTGGCCCAATCTGCGCTTCGCCATCACGCCGCTGGTGGCGGCGGCGTCCATCATACTCCTGGCTCTGACGTTCCCCGCCCTGGTCGCCGCGGGCTGGTGGCTGCGTCCGAGGCGCGGCAACCGCTGATTCCCCAAACAGCCGGAAATCGGAAACTGATTTGCGATCCTTCCGAAACCGTCCTTGACGGCGCTTGCAAACGCCGCGCCGGTTCGGGCATGATGATTTCACGTATCTGAAAACAGCAGGGGGTCGATTTGTGAGGCAGCTTTTTCTTATCGTTCTTGTTGCGTGCCCAATCGCGTTGTACGGCCAGGCGACATTCGGAACCATTACCGGAACGGTGACGGACAACTCCGGCGCCGTAATCCCAAACGCGGCATTACAGGTTACCAACCAGGGGACCAATATCAGCCGGTCCGCGACCAGCGACGGTTCCGGGAACTACGAGTTCACGCATCTCAATTCCGGAACCTACAGCATCACGGCCAGGGTGGCCGGCTTCAAGACGTTCGTGACACAGGGCATCGCAGTTGAAGCCCTGCGCACGGTACGGGTCGAGGTGCGGATGGATGTGGGCGAAGTCGGCACGGAAATTATGGTGCAAGGCGCGGCGCCGGTGGTGGAGACCGACGTGCCCAGCATCTCCGACGTGAAGACCCTGCGCGATCTCAAGGACCTTCCGTTGAATATCCGCAGCACGGTCAGCGGAACTGGCGACAGCGGCCTCTATCGGTACGTATTCATGACGCCGACCGGATACCAGGGCGGCGGATCGCGGTTTTCGCTAGGCGGCGGGCGCGGCAGCCAGAACTACTTCAACGTAGACGGCATCAGCTCGAACTCGCCGGCGTTCGGCAACTCCATCGGGCCGGCCGAGCCGTCGTTCGAGTCGATTCAGGAAGTGCGCTTCGAGATTGTCAACAACAAAGCCGAGTTCGGGGAAGTGGCCAACATCACGGCCATCACGAAGAGCGGCGCCAACGACATACACGGCGGGCTGTTCTGGTATCACGAAAACTCGGCGCTGAACGCGCGCCCTTACTTCGCTGCGTCGCTCGGCCAGAATATCCGCAATAATTTCGGCGTCTCCATCGGCGGCCCCATCAAGCGGAACAAGGCCTTCTTCTTCGGCACGTTTGAGGGTGAGCGGCAACGCCAGCCCTCTAACATCGCGCCCAATCTGCCGACTACCTTGATGCGGCAGGGCGACTTCTCGCAGCTCCTCAACCAGTCGTCGCCGATTATCGTGCGCAACCCGTTCGCGGGCGGCACGCCTTTCCCCAACAATGTCATTCCCGCAAACCTGCTCAACCAAGGGTCGTTGCGCTGGCAGGACCGCTTCTTCCCGCTGCCGAACTTTGGCGACCCGGGGCTGACGGTGGCCAACTATCGCGCGACCGTTCCGCAGCAGATCCGGCACGACCAGTTCGACGTTCGAGTCGACTACAACGTGAACGCCTCCAACAATCTCTACGCGCGCGTCTCGTACAAACGCTCGGAGCCGAGGGTGCTCGACAGCGGTCTTCCCGCCGAGCTTACGGGTTACCGGGTGCAGGTCCGCATGGCGCGTCAGGTGGCCATCTCCGATACCTGGACCATCACCCCGCGCCTGATCAACGAATTCAAAGTCGGCTTCGCGCGGAACTTCAACCCCCGCCAGGGCACGCTGCTTGGCCAGGACCTGGTGGACCTGGTCGGCATTCAGGGGCTCCAGCCCGCGCCGGGTATCGAGAACGTGCCCACGGTAAACATTGTCGGCTTCCACACCTTCAACCAGATCGCCAAGGCCGCGCCGGCGGAGAACACCTATCAGGTGGTCGACCAGCTCACTCACATCCGCGGCCGCCACACCATCAAAGGCGGCTTCGAGTTCCGGCCGCAGCAGTATAACGACTTCATCCAGCCGCAGTTCGGCACCTATGGCTTCACCGCGTTTGCGTCCGGTTATTCCTATGCCGACTTCCTCCTCGGCCTGCCGAACACCACTTCCCGCAACTACGTCCGCCCGCCCCGTTACGCGCGCTTCTATTCCCTGAGCGGATTCATCCAGGATGACTTCAAACTCAGCCCGACGCTCACCCTGAGCTACGGTCTGCGTTACGACTACAATCAGCCCGCGCGCGATAAGGACGACATTATCTTCAATGTCGATCCCGCGCAGGGCCGGCTGGTGGTGCCGAACGAAACCATCCTGCAGCAATACGTGAATCCGCTATTTCCGAGCCAGATTCCCATCGTGACCGCCCAGCAGGCTGGCTTCCCGGACAGGTCCCTGCGCAATTCCGACCGCAACAATTTTGGTCCCCGTTTAGGCTTCGCGTGGCGTCCGTTTGGAGGCACCAGGACGGTGCTTCGCGGCGGCTATGGACTCTTCAGCGACGACTTTACAGCGGACGTTTTTTCTCCTCTGTATGGAGGTCCCTTCGCGCTGACCGAGAGCTTCGTCAACGTCGTCAGCAACAGCACGCCGCTGCTCACGTTCCAGCGCCCTTTCCTGGACCGCGGAACCACCGGCAACGTGGACGTCACGGGTCTCTCGACAGACCTTCGCAACGCATACGCCCAGCAGTGGAATCTCACCATTGAGCGCGAGATCGCGGCGTCCATCGGCCTTCGCCTTTCGTACATCGGCGCCAAGTCCACGCAGCTTGTCTACGGCCGTAACGTCAACCAGCCCGCGGCCAGCGCGATTCCGTTCAGCCAGAACCGCCGGCCCGCGCCGCTATTCCGCAATATGATCATTCGCCAGAACGGCGGGAACCACATGTACCACGCGCTGAGCACGGAAGTGGAGAGGAAGTGGCAAAGGGGACTTTCTTTCATGGTTGCCTGGACCTGGGCCAAGAACCTCACCGACGTGGATGAGACGGGCGGCGTCGAAGGGGGCACCACTCTCGAGAACAGCTTCAACCGGACCCGCGAGCGCGGAAACGCGCAGTTCAGCCCCCGGCATCGTCTTGTTTCAACCGTGATTTGGGAACTGCCGTTCGGACGCGGCAAGAAGTATCTGGCGCAGCCGGGGATTGCTGGGGCGATCCTGGGCGGCTGGCAGTTGAGCGGTGCCTACACCGCGCAAACGGGCGAATTCCTTACGCCTTCGTTCGCCGGTTCCGACCCGTCCGGCACACAGACCGTGGGCGGCATCCCGGACCGTATCGGCGACGGCAATCTGCCGGGCGGCGAGCGGTCGATCGAACGATGGTTCGACGCCTCCGCCTTCGCCGTTCCCGCAATCGGCGGGTTCGGCAACTCCGGCAAGGGCATCCTCGTGGGTCCGGGAAGACATGTCGCCAGCGCGGCGCTCTTCAAATCGGTTCCCTTGGGCGAGAGGATGAACCTGCGTTTTCAGATGAGCTTTACGAATCTGTTCAACACGGCGAACTTCGATGTGCCGAGTCTCAACATATCGGCTCCGAATGCGGTGGCGCGCATCCGCGCCACTCAGGGGCGCGACCTCGCCGGCCCGCGAAACGGGCTAATAGGTATCCGCCTGGATTTCTAGCATGAACCGGCGCGATTTCGGACTCGCTTTTCTTGCCTCCGGCTTCTCCGCGAAATTATGCGGGGAGCCGGTGGCTTCCTACGCGGACGAGCACCCCGATATGCTGCTCCGCCATCTGGTCGCGGAGCTGAACGATCTTTCCGCGAAGTGGGATCGCGAGCGCGAAAAGATAGCCACCCCGGCGCAGATTGAAGCGCGCAACCGGTATGTGCGCGAGAAGATGCGCGAGATGATTCATGGCCTTCCCGACCGAAATCCGCTCGGGCCAAAGATCGTGAAATCCTTCGAGAGGCCCGGATACCGGGTGGAAAACGTGATGTTCCAGAGCCGGCCGGACTTCTGGGTCACGGGCAATCTCTATGTGCCTCTCTCCGGCAAGGGACCATTCCCGGGAATCATCTCTCCGTGCGGCCACTACGCCGACTCCCGCATGAATCCGGAGTATCAGGCCGCGTACATCAACCTGGTAAAGAACGGATTCGTGGTGCTCGCGTACGATCCTATCGGACAGGGCGAACGCCGGCAGTATTGGAATCCGGCCACTAACGTTACCGACGTCGGCGGCGCAACCACCGAGCATTCCATGTGCGGGCAGTTGCTGCTGCTTATGGGCGAGGATCTGACGCACTACCGCATTTGGGACGGGATGCGCGCCGTCGACTATATGCTGACCCGTCCGGAAGTGGACCCGGAGAAGATCGGCTGTGCCGGTCACTCGGGTGGAGGAACACTGACGCGTTTCATTGCGGCGCTGGATGAGCGCGTCAAGGTGGCTGTCATCAACGAGGGCGGCACGACCAACCGCTGGCCCATCGACCTGCTGCCGGAAAGCCGCATCGGACCTTCGGACGTGGAGCAGAACCTGTTCCCCGGGGCGTTGCTCGGCGTCGATCACGTGGATATGCAGGTCGCCATCGCGCCAAGACCTTTGTTGGCCCTGATCGAAGACTATTCGCCGCGGTTCCTGCGAGCGGCGGATCGCATCCGAAAGCGTTACGAGCAACTCGGTGTCGGCGACCGGTTCGCCACGGAGCCGGCCAACGATCCTCACGCATGGACGGTAAAGCTGCGGCTGGCCACGACGCGCTGGTTTTCCCGCTGGTTCTACGGCAAACCGGGGCCGGATGTGGAGCCGGAGTTCGATGTGGAGCCGGAGGCCCGGCTTTACTGCACGCCGAATGGGTCGATCCGTTACGCGAGACAAGGCGCGACCATCTACACGCTGATCGCCAAGAAGCAGGCGCAGTTGCCTCCGAATCCAGATGAGCCGGCGAAAATCGAGGACATCCGGAAGCTGCTGGACTATCGGCATCATACCGGCCCGCTGGACGTGCGGCATATCGTGACCACGCCGCGCAAGGGCTACTCGATCGAGAAACTGCAGTTCCTCTCCGAACCGGGGATCTACATTCCCGCATGGACATTCGTGCCCGATAAGCCGGCGCGCAAGCCGGCGATCCTGTACGTCCACGAAAGCGGCAAGGAAGCCGACGGGCTGGAGTTCGGTCCCATGGAAGAGCTGGTGCGCCAGGGCGAGTTGGTGGTTTCCATCGACGTGCGCGGCATCGGCGCTACCCGGCCGCCGCATGCCCCTCCCGGCTCCCGCCCGGGTCCGTTCGGTTTTCTCTTCGATGTGGAGACGGCCATGGCCTATCTGGCCTGGTTCGCCAACCGGTCGCTCCTCGGCATGCGCGTTCAGGATGTGGTGCGGGCGGTGGATTATACGCTCAGCCGCAAGGATGCCGATACGGGCGGCGTGCGGGTAATTGGAAAAGGCGCGGGCGCATTATGGACGCTGTTTGCGGCAGCCCTCGATCCGCGCATCCGATCCGTGGTCTGCGAGCGCGGTCTGGTCTCCTACCAAGCCCTTACGCAGACGGATCGATATCTGCACGGGGCAAGCGGCTTCATCCGCGATGTGCTCCTGCGCTTCGATCTTCCCCAGGTTGCGGCCCTGCTCGCGGACCGCGAATTGACCGTCAAGAGCGCCGCCGATCCCATGAAACAGCGTCTCGCCCCGGCCCAGGTGGAGAAGGTCTACATTCCCACTGCGGCAGCCTTTCAAAAGGCGGGCCGCGCACAGTATTTCCGCGTCCTCGCGTAACGCTGCACTCTGCCTTTAAAATTGATTACAATGAGCTTGTTGCAAGCCAGTTGCCATGCTGCAGACTTTTGTAATTACGCTGCGAGAAGGGGTGGAGGCCGCCCTTGTGATCGCAATTGCCGTCGCCTACCTGCGAAAGATCGACCGCATGGACCTGTTCGCCGTTGTCTACAGGGCCTTCGGAACCGCTCTAATTGCCAGCATTGCCGTAGCCTGGCTCTTCACGCGAATAGAGCTGAATCAGGAGGCTTACGAAGGCTGGGTGCAACTGGCGGCGGCCGCGCTGGTGCTCACCATGATCGTCTGGATGAACCGGCATGCCAAAGGGCTGAAGGGCGAGATTGAAAGTCAATTGCAAAAGAGGGCCGTTTCGGCCGGAGCTGGCTGGGGCATCTTCCTTTTTGTCTTCCTGATGATCTTCCGCGAGGGCGCCGAGACGGTGCTGCTGCTGACCGCGGTGAATTTCGACAGTTCCGGCGTGCTCGAAGTCGCGGGCCTGCTGCTTGGCATTCTGCTTGCGGCGCTGTTTGGCGTGAGCTTCGTGCGCGGCTCGTTCAAGATCGATCTGGGACGTTTTTTCCGCATGACGACCGCGATTCTGACGGTGGTCGTCGTGCAACTGGTTGTCACCGGTCTGCACGAGCTTTCCGAAGGCGGCGTTCTTCCCAGCAGCGAGGCGGAGATGGCGCTGATCGGCCCCATCGTTCGCAACGAGGTCTTCTTTGTGGTGGTCATCCTGGCCATGGCCGCGGCGATGATCCTGATGGAGTGGAGCCGCCGGAGACCGTCCGGCCTTTCCGGCCTGGAAGGCGCGGCCTTGCGCAAAGCCGCCTGGACGGCGCGGCGGGAAAGATTGTGGATGATCGGTTCGTGCACGGCATCGGCCGTCTTCATGCTGATGCTCACGGCCGAATTCATCTACGCAACGGCCGCGGCCGAGCTCACGCCGGCCGTACCCCTGCAAGCCGTGGACGGACGGATCCGCATTCCACTCCACACGTTCGCCGATGGCAACCTGCACCGCTTCGCCGTTCAGTCCGGAGGCGTCAGCATACGGCTGATCGGCATTCGCCGCCCCGACCGGAGCGTCGCAACGGCTTTCGATGCCTGCGTGATCTGCGGCAGCCAGGGCTACTATCAGGACGGCCCCCACGTGATGTGCAAGAACTGTGCGTCGGCCATCTTCATTCCGACCATCGGGATCGCGGGCGGGTGCAATCCGGCTCCCCTGCCCTCCGCCGTCGATGGCGGCGATCTCGTGATCGAGCTGGACCAAGCCCTCGACGGAGCGAAGTTCTTCAGATAGCGTCATGTTCATCCGCCTCATCGCCGAGTCCATGCGCCGCTCGCCCGGCCGTAAAGCCATGGCGGCGGCCGCCGTCGCCATGGGCTGCGCGGTGGCCACCGCCATGCTCGGCGTAATGCTGGATGTTGGCGACCGCATGAATCGCGAGCTGCGCAGCCTGGGCGCGAATCTGGCGGTACGGCCGCGCGCGCAGACGCTGCCCGTGGAGATAGGCGGCGTGAGCTACCGTCCGGTATCGAGCGAGGAGTACCTGAACGACTCGGACGTTCCCAAGATCAAGACCATCTTCTGGCACTTGAACGTCACCAGCGTCGCGCCGTCGTTAAAGAGCGTGGTGAGAATCCGAGACATCGAAGCGCCTGTGGAGGGCGTCTGGTTCCAAAAGGGCTTGCGCGCTTCGGCCTCCGCATGGAAAGTGGACGGCCAGTGGGTGGACGATTCCCAACCGGACCCGAACGGCCGCGAGTGTATGATCGGCAGCGCGCTGGCCCGGCGTCTCGGCGTAAGTCCGGGCAGCGATTTGGCTTTGTTCGGCAAAACGTTCCACGTGCAGGGCGTGCTCACCACGGGCGATGAGGAGGAAGACCGCGTCTTCGTGCGCCTGGAGGCGCTCCAGCAGCTTACGGGGCGGCCGGGACGGGTCACGCAGATTCTCGTGGGGGCGCTCACCAAACCCGAAGACGAGTTCGCGCGCAAAGATCCCGCAAAGATGACGCCCGTCGAGTACGACCGCTGGTATTGCACGCCCTATGTTACCTCCATCGCGCACCAGATCGAAGAAGTGATTCCCGCGGCCGTGGCGCGCCCCATCTGGCGGGTGGCCGATAACGAGGGCCGCGTGCTGGGCAAGATTCGCGGTCTCCTGCTGCTGGTGGCGCTGGCGGCGCTGATCTCCGCGGGGCTGACGGTTTGGAGCGTCACCGCCACCACGGTGATGGAGCGGCGGTCGGAGATAGCCATCATGCAAGCCATGGGCGCGACGGACTGGTCCGTGGGAGCGGTCTTTGCCGCCGAGTTGGGGATTCTGGGGGCGGTTGGCGGCATCGCCGGATCCGTGGCCGGCGCCCAACTGGCGCACTGGGTCGGGCGCGCCGTGTTTGACCTGGCCGCGCAACTGCCGCCGCTTCTGGCGCCGCTGGTCGTCCTGCTGGCCGTGCTGCTCTCCCTCGCCGGGGCGGCTCAGCCGTTGCGCCGCGCATTGCAGGCCCCTCCCGCCGCCGTTCTCCGGGGCGACGCGTAATGTTCTGGCGCTACATCGCTTCCGCCTTGCGCTTCCGCCGCCGAAGACTCCTGGTGGCGTTCTGCGCTCTGGCCGTGGCGGCCACGCTGGCCACCGTGCTGTTCAGCGTCTACTCCGACATTGAGCGGAAGATGCGCCATGAGTTCCGGGGTTACGGAGCGAACTTGATCGTTGCCCCGGCGGATGGCGCAACCACTGTTCCCTTGGAGGGGGTGGCCGAAGCGGAACGGCTGGGCCTGGTATCCGCTCCATTTCTCTATACGCCGGGCCGCGTGAACGGAGAGAACGTAGTGCTGGCGGGCGTCGATTTCCAGCGTTCCGGCCCGCTGACCTCATACTGGCGGGTGGCTGGGGAGCGCATTGCGGATGATGGCGAATGCCTGGCCGGCGTGCGCGCCGCGGCCCATCTCCGTCTGGAGCCGGGAAGCCGGGTTGAGGTGGAAGGCAGCCCGTGCGTGGTGCGCGGCATCGTGACTTCGGGAGGCCCCGAGGACAGCCAGATTCTGCTGCCCCTCCGTCGCCTGGCCGAAAGCCGGGGCATTCAGGGCGCCGCCAGCGTCATTCAGGCGCGCGGCGACGGGCAGCGCCTCGAAGAGCTGCGGGACGATCTCGCCCGCGCTCTTCCGGAGACGGAAGTTCGCCTGCTGCGCGCGGTCGCTGAAACGGAAGCGGCGGTTGCCCTGAAAGTGAAGCGAACCTTGTTCCTCCTCGCCGCTCTCATTCTCGGCATCACGGTGCTTTGCGTGGCCAACAATTTCACGGCGCTGGTTCTGGAACGTAAGCGCGAGATCGGCCTCTTGAAAGCCATCGGCGCCGGTGAGCGGAGGATCGCCGCGCTGTTTGTCTGCGAGGCTCTGATGCTGGCGCTGGCGTCCGCCTTAGCCGGTTACGGGGTTGGCCTGGGCGCGGCCTGGTGGATCGGCCGCAGCGTGTTCGGTCCGGTAGGCGCCGTGGGAGTGGATTTTCAGGCGCTCTTCCCCGTGGCGCTGACCACGCTGGCCATGGCGGCCATCGCAACCTCCCTGCCGCTCGCGCGGATCTGGAAAATCGAAGCGGCCGCCGTTCTGCGCGGAGAGTGAACGTGTCGCATTTTTTAGAACTGGAAGACGTTACCAAGAAATACCCAGGAACCGGAGCGGGCCCGGTCATGGCTCTGGACCGGATCGGATTCACCATCGAGCGCGGCGAATGGGTCGCCATTATGGGACCGTCGGGATCGGGCAAGACCACTTTGCTGAATCTGCTGGGCTGCCTGGACCAGGCTACCAGCGGCAAAGTACGCATCGCGGGGGTCGATACGGCCACGCTCAGCCGTTCCGAGCTGGCGCGGTTCCGCGCCGAAACGGTGGGATTCATTTTCCAGCAGTTCCACCTCATCCCGCACCTGACGGCGATTGAGAACGTCATGCTGGCGCAGTATTTTCACAGCACGACTGACCAGATGGAAGCGGTGAAAGCGCTGAATCAGGTTGGTTTAGGAGACCGGGAACGGCATCTGCCGGGCCAGCTTTCGGGCGGCGAGCAGCAGCGCGTGGCCATCGCCCGCGCCCTGGTGAACGATCCCAAGCTGATTCTGGCCGATGAGCCTACCGGCAACCTGGACGAGGCCAACGCCGGGATCGTTTTGGGGCTGCTCCAACAACTTCATGCCGATGGGCGGACCATTCTGGTGGTGACCCATGACGAGCATGCTGGCAGCCATGCGAAACGGCGGATCTTCCTCGAGCACGGCCGTCTGGCCAAGACCCTGACGCGAGTGTGAGGGAAAACACAGGCCACCGGGGCCGTGCTACATTTTAAAGTTAAGAAGCGGACAACCGCTCCCAGACGGTCGCGGCTCAGCTTGCAAACACACGTTACTGAGCCGCGACCGTCAGGGAGCGGTCCCCTTCAATCCGTTTAGTCGGGTTTCCCATGCGAAATGTAGTGATTATAGGTTCCGGCTGCGCCGGCAACACTGCCGCCATCTACGCCGCGCGCGCTAATCTAAAACCTCTGGTGGTGCAGGGCCATGAAGCGGGAGGCCAACTCTCGCTGACTACCCTCGTAGAGAACTTTCCCGGGTTCCCCGAAGGCATCCAGGGGCCTGAGCTGATCGAGAACATGAAGAAACAGGCACAGAGCTTCGGCGCCGAATACGTTCACGGCAACGTGATCGAAGCAGACCTGTCCCATCGCCCGTTTCGCATCAACATTGAAGGCGAATGGTCTGAAACGCGGACGCTGATCGTCGCGTCCGGCGCCTCGGCCCGCTGGCTGGGTCTGGAGGCCGAGCTCAAGCTCATCGGACATGGAGTCAGCTCCTGCGCCACGTGCGACGGATTTTTCTACCGGGACCGCAAAATCATGGTGGTGGGCGGAGGGGACTCGGCCATGGAAGAGGCCAATTTCCTGACCCGCTTTGGCAGCGAAATCACGGTGGTTCACCGGCGCGACGAGTTCCGTGCATCGAAGATCATGCTGGAACGCGCCCGCGCCAATCCCAAGATTAAGTGGCTCACCGGCACCGTGGTCGAAGATATTCACGATGTGAAACGGAATATAGTGACCGGGGTCCGGCTGCGCGATCTCAACAGCGGCAAGGTCTGGGAGCAGGACGTGGACGGCTTCTTCGTCGCCATCGGACACATCCCCAATACCGCCGTCTTCAAAGGGCAGATCGAGACCGACGCGGACGGCTATATCGTTTCAAAGGGCGGCGCGCGCACCAGCGTTGAGGCGGTTTTCCACGCCGGCGACGTGCAGGATCGCGTCTATCGCCAGGCCGTCACCGCCGCGGGCGCCGGCTGCATGGCCGCGTTGGAAGCGGAGAGATTTCTGGAAGCGGAGGGACACTAGCGCATGATCGAAAGAATTACTCCGGCGGGAGTGCCGGCGCCGCGGGGGCCTTACTCGCCCGCCGTACGCGCCGGCGACTTTATTTACGTGGCGGGCCAGGGCCCCATCGATCCCGCCACCAATGAGATGTCGTTCGGCGATATCCAGCACGAAACGCGGCTGGTGCTGAACAATATCAAGACCATCCTCGAAGGCTGCGGCGCCAGCATGGCCGACGTCGTGAAATGCTCCGTGTTCATTTCAAACGGCAAGGATTTCGCGGCAATGAACGAAATTTACGCGCAATTTTTCGGCGAGAACAAACCGGCCCGCACCACCGTGGAGGCGCAGTTTGCCACGCCGCGGATGAAAGTCGAAATCGACTGCATCGCTTACAAGCCAAAATCCTGACTACATGGGCGACGAGGCCAGCAGGCCCTTCTCTTTCAAACCGGACAGGGCGAGGCCGTAACGCCCGCGCACGCCCGTCTTCTCGAAGATGTGCTTCAGGTGAATCTTGACGGTGCCCGGGCGGATGCCCAGAGTCCCGGCAATTTCTTTGTTCTTGAGGCCGTGTTCCACCAGCTCGACCACTTGCAGTTCGCGAGGGGTCAGGTTGGAACGGCTATGGCGCGCCGCCTTTTCCGCCTCCTGTAGCATGGACTGCTCCATGTAGCTGGTTCCGTTGGCAACGGTTTGCAGGCATACCAGCAGTGTTTCCGGGTCCACGGTCTTGCGAAGCACACCCTGAGCGCCGGACTGCATCATCCGCAATGCCTCGGCTTCATTCATGGAAACGCCCCAAACTACCGGCGCGGTAATTTTACCCTCCATCCGCAAAGCGCCCAGCCAGTCCAATACTCCTTGCAAACCAAGGGCTTTATCGATCAGGACGACCGTAGGCTGGAGGTTCTTCACCATCTCCATTCCGAGCGAAAGGGAGGAAGCCGTCCCAACCAGCTTTAAGTCGTAACAAGACTCCAGTGTTGACCGAATTCCTTCGGAGGTAACTGGCTGAGTTTCGCAGATTACCACGGTCTTTTCACGTCCGTTTGAGTTCATTTCTACTCCCGTGGAGATAGATCGGCGGATATTCTTTAAAGCATTAGTCAGGTCAATTACGTAGGAATCTCAGGATTTTTGAGCGGGAGTACTTTCTCGCGGCCGGAAAGCTAATCCTTCACGCAGCGGAACCCGATGTTGTTGAGCCCCGTGTCCGGGCTCGAATGACCGCGCGCGGCGACGCGGTAGCCGCGGCAGTAGTTTTCGCTGCACATCCAGGAACCGCCGCGCATGGCGCGTTCTTTCCCGGAGGACGCCCCGCGAGGCTGGATGCGCGGGCTGCGCGCGTAATAGCCGGCATCGTACCAGTCCGCGCACCACTCCCACACATTCCCCGCGAGGTCGTAAAGGCCGTATGGATTGGGAGGGAATTTTCCAACCGGCGCGCGCATCTTGTAGCCGTCCGCGATTGTGTTATGCGACGGAAAGACGCCCTGCCACCAGTTCGCAACCGGGTTGCCGCCTGGGTGCAAATCGCGGCCCCAAGGGTAGAGTTGGCCTTCCCGGCCGCCGCGCGCGGCGTACTCCCACTCGGCTTCGCTGGGCAGCCGCTTGCCAGCCCACTTCGCATACGCCGCGGCATCGCTCCATGAGACCTGGGTCACCGGCTCGTTCATCGCAGCCTTACCGCCAGGACCCTCCGGGCTGCGCCAGCTAGCTCCATCGACGCGTGTCCACTTCCCTGTCTCAACGTCGAATACGCCCGACCATCCGAATTTCTCCGCTTCGGTCTTGTAGTTCGTCGCCCTTACGAAGCGCTCAAACCCGGCGACCGTCACCTCGTACCTGTCCATCCAGAAGGACTTCACGGTTACTTGATGCGCCGGCCCTTCATAGCGAAACCCGCCGTTTGTCCCCATCGCGAACGTGCCGCCGTCAATGCGCACCATCTCCGCGGGCGCCGAGGAGATCAACAGGCAGGTAAGCAGCACTCGCACCCTTCGATTGTACTAAGGCGTCTGTGCGGAGACTCGCGCGTTGCTGCAGAGGATGCTCTTCTGTTTCCGGTCGCGCCGGCTAGAAGCTAGCTATAGCCAGCCGATGCACGGCTGGCAGTTGATCGATACAACGGAGGGCCACTGTGCCAACATGACTGAGGCACTGCGTTTCCGCCTGCCCATGAAGCCCGTCACTGTCCAAGACATAGCCGAAAGCCTGCACATCTCGGCCATGACTGTGTCCCGCGCCCTGCGCAACCACCCGGAGGTGAGCGAAGAAACGAAACGGAGGGTGCTGCTGCGCGCCCGGGAGATGAACTACCGGCCGAACCGTTGGGCGCGCAGCCTGATTACCAGGAAATCATTCATCATCGGCTTGGTGCTGCCCGACATTTCCCACACCTTCTTTTCGGATATCGCGGCAGGCGTGCAGGAAACCATCGAGGAATCGCGATACAGTCTGATTCTCTGCCGGTCCAACCGGAACGCGGAAAGCGAAGTGCGCGAAATTGACATGCTCATCCGCAGCCGGGTGGATGGGCTCATCGTAGCTTCCGAGCAGCCCGAGGACAGCCCCCACCTGTTCGCCCAGTTGCACCGCGACACGACCCCCTTTGTCCTCATCGACCGCGTGTTTCCCAAGCTGAACTGCCATCGCGTGGTGACAAATGACTACGAGGTGGGACGGCTGGCCACGCAACACCTGATCGACCTGGGGCACCGCCGGATCGCCCACGTCCGCGGACCCGCCATGAGCACGGCGCGGCAAAGGCAGCAGGCCTACCAGGACACGCTGACGAAGGCGAGCCTGCCCGTCCGTCCCGAGTGGATCGTAGACGGGAATTTCCAGATGGAGGACAGCTGTGAGGCGGCCATGCAATTGATGCGCCTGTCGAGCCGGCCGGACGCCATCTTCGCCGCCAGCGACTTGAGCGCGTTTGGCGTGGTGGCAGGATGCAGGGATTGGGGGTTGCGGGTACCCGAGGATGTCGCCGTGGTGGGCGCCGGGAACATCGAGGGGAGGCAGCACCCTTCTCCCTTTCTCACGACCATTGACTGGGACCGGCGGGAGCTCGGCCGGCAAGCCGCCCGCGTCCTTTTGCACCTGATTGCCGGGGGCAAGCAGAAGCCGCGAAAGGAGACGGTATTTCCGCCGCGGCTCGTTGTGCGGCAATCGAGCGCGCGGCGGGGCTGAGGGGCCGTCTCTCACATCCCTCACATTCATCCTTTTTCGTCCACCCTTTTTTCATTTCTAAAAACCGTTGACAGCCGACCGGCGCGCCGTTATCCTTAACGACGAGTCGGCGGGCAGGGACTAAGCCGCCGGCCTGGGAGCCTGCCGTGAAAACTCAACTGCGCGCGTTCCTCCTATTCTCCGTACTGGCCGCGCTGGTTTCGGCGCAATTCGGTACTGGTGACATTTCAGGCCTGCTGATGGATCCTTCGGAAGCGCCCCTGGCCAATGTGGAAGTCAAAGTGACAAATCAGGCAACCGGCGTGGCGAAGGTCGTGATCACGGATGCCCAAGGCCGCTACACGGCACTCGATCTTCCGGCCGGCCGATATTCTATTGAAGTGAAAGCAGGGGGGTTCAAGACCCACACCCGGTCAGACATTGAGTTGGTCACCGGGTCGCGGTTGGCGCAGAACCTCACATTGGAGTTGGGGGCGGTTACCGAGGTGGTGGAAGTGACCGCCAGTTCGGCGCAGGTGGAGGCGCTTTCGGCCACGGTCGGCAAGGTCGTGGAAGGGAGGATGTTCCGCGATATTCCGTTGAACGGGAGGAATCTTACCAGCATTATGCTGCTCAAGGCGGGCGTTAGTTCCAGCGCCGCGCCAAACGCATTCCGCCCGACCGGGGACGCCCGCGCCTATACGATTCACGGTTCGCGGTCGACCGACGCGTATCTGAGTACCGACGGCGTGGCGATGACCGGAGGCCGGAACAACTTGCGAGGCCCGAGCAATATCAGCGTGGACGCCATCGCCGAAGCCAACATCCTAACCTCCAACTACTCGGCTGAGTATCCGCGGGCCGGCGGCGGGCAAGTACAGTTTGTCACGAAAAGCGGGACCAGAGATTTTCACGGCGCGTTGTACGAGTACTTGCGGAATGATGCTTTTGACGCCCGCGGCTTTCAGCGCGCCACCAAGCAGAAGCTCCGCTACAACCAGTTCGGCTTCGCCCTCGGCGGCCCGATGTTCTGGCCTGGCAACCTCAACACGAATCGGGATAAATTGTTCTTCTTCGCGAACATGGAGTGGGTCCGCCGCCGCGAAGAACGGCTGGACACCGCCGTTGTGCCGACCCTACGCGAGCGTCGGGGCGACTTCACCGGATCCACCCTGTTCCCGTGCCCCCGCGCTTCGGGTGGAACCACGCCGTATCCCGACTGCACGCTGCCAGCCGGCGTTCTTAGTCCGAATGGCGTCGCGATGGCTTCCCTGTACCCGCTGCCGAACGCCGCCGAGGCCGCTTTCAATTACCGAGACGTCTCTCCGGCGATCAACGACTTTCGAAGCCATACGGGCCGCGTGGACTACCACTTGACGCGCCATCGGCTCTTTTGGCGGGGCACGTATCACAGCGATGTGAACAAAGGCGAGCGCCCGACGAACTTCCCCAGTCCGCCAAGCCAGGGCGAACAGAACGGCGCCTCCACCGGCTTCACGATGACCAGTATGCTCGGACCGGCTACCTTGAACTCGTTCCGCGCCGGCGCCTCTTTTCAATATCTTGGCAATAAGTTCGCGTCCGCCGACAAGGATATCTCCAACTATTTCCGGTCCAACGCCGGCTTAAACTACCCGTACCTGTTTGGCAACGACAAAGAGGCGCCGGAAAAAGTGCCGACTCTGATCGTGGCCCGGCTGGGAACCCTTGACGGAGGGTCGTTCCCGCTTCGCTTCGCCACTCCGACCTACCAGTTCCAGGACGACTTTACTTGGGTCAAGGGCGCCCACACGCTGAAATTCGGTGCCTACTACGAAAAGGTTCAGGAGAACAACCTGGATCAGATCAATGTCAGCACAGCGCCCGGATCCGGCAACAACCAGAACGGAACCTTCCGCTTCGCGGCCGTTGCGGCCAATGCCTTCACCACGGGAAACCCACTGGCGGACCTGCTGATCGGGCGCTTCGATAGCTACTCGGAAATCGGGCCGAAGTCCTACGGGTTGACGCGGACCTGGAGTTTCGAGTTCTATGTGCAGGACAGTTGGAAGATCACGCCACGGCTGTCGCTGGAATTCGGCCTCCGTCACGCGACATGGCCGGCGTTTAGTGCCAAGTGGGGCAATATCGCTATGTTCTTCCCGCACCTCTACGATCCCGCGCAATCGGTGCGCGTGGACGCGGGCACAGGCCAGATCGTTCCCGGGGCCGGCTTCCGGTACAACGGCATGGGCCTGCCCGGACAGGGATTTCCCGACGCCGCCCGCGGCCGTGTCCGCAACGCCGGCGACCCGGATGTGCAGCGGCTCTTCCAGGGCTTGCCCGAGACGTTGAGCACGACCGACATGAGCCTGTTCCAGCCGCGGTTTGGCCTGGCCTGGGACCCGTTCGGGAAGGGCAAGACCTCCGTCCGCGTCGGCGGCGGGGTCTTCAACAGCCGTTTTTACTTCAATGACGCCACCCTGCTTGGCGGCAATCCTCCGCTTCAGGACCAGGCCGTGGCGAATTCCGGAAGCGTCGATAGCCCCGCCGGAACCGGGGTCGCTCGCATCTACCCGCTCCCGGTCACCATGCACGATCCCCACATCAAGCACCCTGTCACCTACAACTACAGTCTGACGGTGCAGCAGGAATTGCCCGCCCGGTTTCTGCTCGAACTCGGCTACATCGGCAAGCTAAGCCGCCACCTGGTAAGCGAGGTAAACCTCAATCAGCTCCTGCCGGGCACGGTGCAACGCAATCCTGGCATCAATGTGGACGCTTTGCGTCCGTACCCGGGATATTCTTCCATACGTCACGCCGGACAGCGCGGCTCTTCCAGCTACAGCGCAATGACCGCCACCGTCGAGCGACGCTTCACCGGGGGCCTCTCGCTTCAGGGCGCCTACACGTGGTCCAAGTCGATCGATATCGCCTCCGGATTCCGGGACATCGCGATGGACACCTACAATCTCAACCGGGATCGGGGACTATCCAGCTTCGACCGTACCCATATCGTAGTGATCAGCTATGTCTACGAGTTGCCGTTCTTCCGCGGATCGCGGAGTGGGCCGTTACGCGCCACCCTCGGAGGCTGGCAGCTTTCCGGGTTCAGCGTGTTTCAATCCGGACTGCCCGCCACCGTGACTGTTCCTGGAGACCCCGCTGGTGTTGCAGGCGGCGCGCCGCAACGCCCGAACGTCACCGGAAATGCGGTTCTCCGCCGCGGCGAACGCACAGAAGGCCGCTATTTCAACACCGGCGCCTTCGCCAATCCCGTCGCGGGGACGTTCGGTAATGCGGGCCGGAACATTATCCGGCAGCCGGGAACCAGTAACTGGGATTTTATCCTCGCCAAGTACTTTCCCGTGAAGGAGCGGTGGCGCTTGCAGTTGCGCGCGGAGATGTTCAACGCGTTTAACCATCTTTCTTTCAATCGAGTGGAAACTCAGCTTGGCAATCGCGGCTTCGGCAGCGTGACCGGCGCGGATCCGTCCCGCGTGATCCAATTTGCCTTGCGCCTGGAATTCTAGCCGTGACACGAAGGACGTTTTTCCCGGCAGCGGCTGCGAAGGCTCTTTTCGCCGCCAGACCGATACGCGCCGCCGTTTATGGTATCGGCCATGCCCACGCTATGGGCAAGATCGCCGCGCTGCGGGCGCTCTCCCAGTATGAGTTGGCCGGCGTGTGCGAGCCGGACATGACGCGCCCGCGAACGCACAAGGTTTTCGAAGGCGTTCGCTGGCTTTCCCCGCGCGAGATGTTGGACGACCCTTCCATCGAGTTGATCGTCGTGGAATCCCATGTACGGCAGAATCTTGCCTATGCCCGCCAGGCAGTCGATGCCGATAAGTTCGTTCACCTCGACAAAGCGCCTGGCGCCAGCCTGCCGGCCTTTCGCGAGCTGCTGACCGCTGCGGGCCGCCGTAAACGCCTCGTCCAGATCGGCTACCAATGGCGTTATCATCCGGCCATGCAGGCGGCGTTGGAGGCCGCGCGGAAGGGTTGGCTTGGCGGGGTCTACTCATTCCGGGCGCGCATTGACAAGCCCATCGAACCCGCGGACCGGCGGGAGCTCGCCGCTTTCCGCGGCGGGATGATGTTCGAACTCGGCTGCCACTTGATCGACCGGGCCACGGACCTGCTGGGCAAGCCAACGAGAGTTACCGGCTACCTATGGAGCCACGGACGCGCGGACGATACGTTGGCCGACAACACGCTCGCGATCCTTGAGTACCCCCAGGCGGTGGCCGAGATTTCCGTCGCCGCCATGCATCCGCGCGGCAACTTTTTCCGGACGGTGGAGATCACCGGCGCCAACGGTTCCGCCACCGTACGGCCGTTCTCGCCCTACCGCCTTAGCACCCATCTCCGCGACGACGCCGGACCCTATCCCGCGGGCCTGAAGGAGACGCTTTTCCCGCCCGACCGGTTGCCTGCCTTTTCGCCGGATTTTCTCGAAATGGCGCGCGTCATCCGCGAGGGCGCCACACCGTCCTATACATGGCAGCACGACCTGATGACACAAGAGGTCCTTCTCAAGGCCTGCCACGAGTTGACATAGTTGTTTAAGGAGAAAAAGAATGCATTCATCGCGTCGGCTCTTCTTCATCACCGGCGGCTCAATGCTGGTGGCGAATGCGGCGCCATCCGGCCGGTTGAATCTCGGCGTAATCGGAAGTGGTGGCCGCGGAACATACGTCATGAGTGTGTTTCAGAAGGACCCCACCGTCCGGGTCGCTGGAATCTGTGACGTCTACGAGCCGAACCTCGAGCGGGCTCTTTCGGCGGCCGCGAAAGGTCAAGAGGTCAGCCCCAAGGCGTTTCGCAATTACAAGGAGCTCCTCGACGACAAGGGCATTCAAGCGGTGCTGATCGCCACACCCGAGCATTGGCATCATCGCATGGTGCTGGACGCCTTGGCCAGCGGCAAGGATGTGTACGTAGAAAAACCTCTTTGCCAGACCCCCGAGCAGGGCGTGGAACTGGTGCGGGCCGAGAAGGCGTCGAAGAACATCGTCCAAGTCGGCATGCAGCGCCGCAGCTACGACTTGTATCTGGAGGGGCGAAAGATCGTCGCCGCCGGGACGCTCGGCAACGTGCGCATGGCCCGTTCTTGGTGGCTGAACAACTACGTCAATGCTCCGTCGGTGTTCAAGCTGGAGGGGCCGCTCGATTGGGACCAGTGGCAAGGACCTGCCAAGAAACGAGTTCCCCCGGACCCTGCGCGGTTTCGCCATTGGAGGTTCTTCCGAGACTATGCGGGGGGCATCGCCGCCGATCAGGGGTCGCACGTTTTCGACGGCATCCACCTGCTGATGAACGCCTCCTATCCGCTCGCCGTGACGGCATCGGCAAACAAGATCCAGAAGGCGGAATTCGACACGCCGGAGTCCATGGTCACTATCGCCGAGTACCCGGAGCAGTTTGTCGGCGTGTTTTCGATTAACTACGCGGCGATGAAGTACAAGAGCCGGAACGACCAGTTGAACCAATTGGACGGCGACCAGGCCCGCATGGACATCGGGCGCGAAGAGTGCCGCGTCTATCGTCAGGGCGAGGATGAAACACCGGCCATCGTGAAGACCTCCGCCCGCGGCTTCGGCTTCGCCTCCGAGTTGCACGTCCAGAATTTCCTCGAGTGCGTTCGAACCAGGAGAACGCCGGCAGCGCCAATGCGTGTCGGCTTTCAAGCCTGTCTGGTGACGCTACTGGCGAACATATCGCTGCAAACCGGCCGGCGGGTGCGTTGGGACGACGCGAAGGGCGCGGTTTTGCTGTGAGCGAGACCGGGAAGCGAAACGAGTCTAAGAAATCGAATCTATGAACAAAGTACTGATCGTCATTGGCGACGCCGCCGAAACGCTCGACACGCTGTATCCCCTGTGGCGTGTGATCGAGGAGGGATGGCAGGCGGTAGTGGCCGCGCCGGAAAAGCGCGTCTACCATCTGGTGATGCACGAGATCCCGCCCGGCTGGGAGGTGACCAAGGAATCGCCCAGCTATCATTGGGCCTCCGACATCGCCTTCCGCGACGTCAACCCGGAAGACTATATCGGACTCTTTCTCACCGGCGGGCGGGCACCCGAATACTTGCGTTACGACAAGGACTTGATCCGCATCACGCGCCATTTCTTTGAGGCCGACAAACCCGTGGCCGTTGTCTGCCACGGCGCGGAGATCGTCGCCACCGCCGATGTGATCCGTGGCAAGCGTATGGCTACCGTCCCCAAGTGCCAGTTCGACGTCGAAGTTTGCGGAGCCACCTTCGTAAATGAGGCTTGTGTCCTCGACGGCAACATGGTGAGCGGGCGGACGTGGAAGGACAACCCGTATTACATCCGGCAATGGGTGAAGATGCTGCGCAAGTACGAGAAGGCGTACGTTTCTCGCCGCGCTGCTAGCTCCGTGCCTTTCGTCCGGGCTTCTTCCACCTGATGCCGGACATCGTTCAATTCAGTCCTGCCCGCCCTCGTTCTTGCGAAGCACCGAAAGGCGGTCGATGTATCGCGAACGGACGGCGATGAAGTCCTGGTGCTCCAAGCCGAGCTCGCGCGCGATCTGGCGAATCCTGCCGTCTTCGGCGACAGAGATCGACGCTTCAGCGGCGGCCACTCCGAAAAGGCAGTCCAGCAATGCCAGCTTCTGTTGCTGCGTGCCGATCTTGTTGAACTCGCGGGTCACCAGGAAGTCCTCGGTCGCGCCGAACAACAGATTCTGGTGCTTGGCTATCTGGACAACGATGATCGCTTGATCCTCGGAAAGCTCGCCGTGCTCGATTACCGTGCGCTCCATGGCGCGAGTCTCCTCGGGAGTCACTTCGAGGTCCGCGCGGGCTACCCGGCTGAGTATGTACGCGAAGGCGGCCAAATAGCGGGCGCGCTCGGGATCCAGGCGGTCCAGAGTGTCAACGATTTTGCGAACGCTTTCCGTCTGTGCTGCCGCTTGTTGAGGCGGCGGCACGGACCTGTCAGAGGTGAAGAAGTCGAAGAATGACATCTGCTCCCATGATGCAACATACCGATCCGTCGCCGCCTCTATCCGAACTCCGCTTCGAACCGCGCGATCTTTTCCAGCCGCCGGCGGTGGCGCTCCAGGCCTGAAAATTTCGCCCCCAGATAGGCCCGCACCAAGTCGACGGCCAGACCGGGTCCCACCACCCTGGCCCCCAGGCACATGACGTTGACGTCATCGTCCTCCACTGCCTGGTGAGACGAGAAGACGTCATGGCAGGTGGCGGCGCGAATGCCCCGGAACTTATTGGCCGCGACCGCCGCGCCGGCGCCGCTTCCGCAAATCAGAATGGCGCGGCCAGCCCTTCCCTCCGTGACGCTTTTCGCCGCCGCGCGCGCGCAATCCGGATAATCCACCGGGTCGGTGGAATGCGTGCCCAGGTCGAGAGGCTCGTAACCGAGCCGGCGCACTTCGTCTAATATGCGGTCCTTCAAAGGGAAACCCGCGTGATCCGCTGCCACAGCCACCCGCATGAGCAATATGATAGTGTAGCGCGTCCCGCCAGTGTCCATCTTCGGACAGCGCTTCCCGGAAACGCACAGTTCGCGCAAGCGGCGCGGCTTGTTTTCATGAGGATCGGAACGCGCACAAAGCTGCTTCTCCAGAGTGCCCGCCGGAGGCGGCAGGCATGACTGTGTAACTATCTCGAATGGAGATGCGCCATTTCACAACTGGTTTGTCTCGTGTTCCGCGGCAACGCCCTGATGTACACTAGATCGGATTCGGAATTTCAGGAGGCATTTTGCAATCTAAGCGATTTTTAATTCTCGCGGCCGCGACCGCTCTCTCCAGCCCAATATTTTGCCGGGCTCAGGAAACTTCGGCGCCCAAACAGAACTTGGTGCAGCAGCCTTCCGGCGAGCTCAAGATCATCGCGGTGGAGGGAGAGGGCGCGGTGAATAATGTCCGCAGCAAGAGCGCAACCCAGCCCGCGGTCGAAGTGCGCGACCAGGAGGACAAACCGGTTGCCGGGGCGGAAGTGATCTTCCAGCTTCCGGCGGCGGGTCCCGGCGGAGTGTTCAACGGATGGATGCGAACGCAGACGGCCCGGACCAACGAGCAAGGACAAGCTACCGCAAGCGGTTTTACGCCGAACGAAGAGGAAGGGCGCTTCAATATCAAGGTAACGGCCTCGTCCGGCAACCGCAGTTCAAGCCTGGTCATTGGCCAGAGCAACGGCCGCAACGGAGGCGGCAGCGAGATGAAGAGCCGTAGCAACCTGTGGAAGATTCTGGCCGTGGTAGGCGCGGGCGCGCTGATCGGCGGCATAGTAGCGGCCACGCGCGGCGGCGATTCTTCCAGCGCTGTAGCCACGCCGGTCAGCGTGACCCCCGGTCCGATCACCGTGGGAGGTCCCCGATGATCCGGCGCTCTCTTTGCTTTAGCCTGGCGGCCTGCGCCCTCTTGATGGGAGACCAGAACTCGCTCACCGGTCCTGTTTCAGGCCTGGTCTTTGACTCTCGCTCGCATGCTCTGCGGCCCATCGTGGGAGTTCCGGGAGCCGCATATCTCGGTGCTGCCATCGCCTCCGGGCTCGAATGGGCCTCTGTGGCGCCGGACGGCAAAACCGCGCTCGCGGTGCGGGAAGGAAAGCTATTCGTAGGCTCGCGGCTGTCCGGCGAAGCCCAATGGATCGAAGTCAACGGCGCTCTTTCCGGCATCAATCGAGCCGCATGGTCCGCCGGAAGCAACGGAGCTGCGGTGTTCACCGCCGGAAATCTGCAGATCGTTCGCATCAGCGGCGAGACCGCCTCGGCCGACGCGCCGATCGAGGCTTCCTTCGGCGACATCACGGCGCTCGCCTTGGATGCCGAAGCGAAGCACATCCTCGCTGGAGCGGCCGATGGAATTTATCTTCTTTCCGCCGGTGCGCCCGCGAGACGGATCGCGGGCGTCGGTTCGCCTTCCGCCCTGCTCGCCACCCCCTACGGCCTGCTGGCCGCGGACCGGGCCGGCAACAAGATCTGGGAAGTCGTCGACATTGCGGGTGCGGCCCCCCTTCTGCTGTACGCCGACGAAACCGCCGGCATCGCATCTCCTTCCGGCCTCGGCCTCTCCGCGGACGGCCGCCGGCTCTTCGTCTCCAACTCCGAATCTAAGACCGTCGATATCCTGGACTTCGCGACGCATCTGCCCGCCGGGCGCGTGGCACTGGACGTCTCACCCACCGAGTTCTCTCCGCTCACGAAATCCCTGGCGCTCGTGAATTCGGGCCCGGGCGATGGCGAGCCTTTGTTCGTATTTGACGCTGCAAATCCCGCTGTTTACTTTGTACCGGCCGGGAGGGAACAGTAATCGTGCTTCGTCTTTCTTCGTTTTTCAGGGCCGGCCTCCTGACCGGGTTGTGCGCGGTTGCGTTTGGCCAGACCACCACGCCGGCGAACTTCGCGTTCCGCGTCCAGGCGGGCCTCGAGATCCAGTCCCTCAGCGATAACGGGACCATCAATATTCCCGCGGCGGGCATTGGGACGGCCGCCGGCGCTACTCTTTCGGTTACATATAGAGGAACGGGCACGGCCACCATCGCGGGTTATGAAATCAGCGGCGGTTCCGAGTTTTCCCTTCAAGGATTCCCCGTGCCGCCGCCAAACATCGCGTCGGGACAGACGCTTACTTTCACCATCCGCTACCTGCCGTCCAGCGGCGTGCGCGCGGTGGGAAGAATCAACTTCTCATTCCAGGAAGGCACGCGGATAGGAACCTTCGGCTTCAGCCTGACCGGCGTGGCGCCCGATCTGGTTTATAACTACGTCGCCCAGCCCGCCGGCAACAGTACGGTAGTCTCCGGAGGCGAGACCATAGCATTTGGGCCGACCCTACTGAACGAAATCGGCACGGTAAACATGGTGATCACCAACCGTGGAAGCGGCTCGGGCCTCGTGAGCGGCGTATCCCTAACCGGACCATCCACCTTGGCGCTGGCGGGCGTGCCATTTCTACCCGCGACTGTGGAAGCCGGCGGCGATATCCGGTTTTCGATCCGGTTTTCCCCCACACAGCTCGAAACCGCCGCTGGGCAGTTGCGCCTGGAGGCGGCCGGCCGCGTAGCTGTATTCAACGTGCAAGCTCCGGCAAGCGGCCCCCTTTACTCCTACGAAACCATCCGGGATGGTTCTTCGACCATCGTTCAGCCCGGCCAGGCAATGCTGTTCCCGGATGTGAATCTGAATGACAAAGCCAGCATTGTGGTGCGGGTCCGGAACAACGGCAACGCCGACGGGAGTATCGCCGCCATCAGCGTTCTGGGAACGGGTTTCCAATTGACCGATCAGCCGTTCGTTCCGCTGACGGTTACCCCGGGTTCGTCCTTCAACCTGACGCTAACTTTCTCGCCCACGACGGGCGGACGCACCGCAGGGCGCTTGCGCATCGGCGACCACTCATTCGAGCTCTCGGCGAACGCGGGGCCGAACCTGGCCTTCTCGTACGTCTCGAGCGGCGTGAGTTTCATCGTGAACAACAACGGAAACGTAGTGCTGCCGGCGGCCACGGTTGGAACCACCACCACCGCGCGCTTCACGATAACCAACAGCGGCACGGCCGCCACCGCCATCAACACTATCGGAACATCCGCCGCCGATTCAGGCTTCTCCGTGTCCAACGCCGCCTTGCCGGCGACGCTGGAACCGGGAGCCTCGTATTCGTTCGACCTGAGCTTCAAGCCAACCGCCCTTGGGAACACCACGGGCACGTTGCGCATCGATTCGGTCACATTCAACCTGCTGGGCGCCGGTAGCCAGCCGCCGCCGCTGCCCGAGTTCAGTTACCAGGGCGCGACCGGCGTTCAGGAGCCGCAGACTCAGCCGGCTGTCGGGCTTACTCTAGCAGCGCCCTATCCGATTCCGGTCGCCGGCGCTTTCACGCTGGCGTTTAATTCCGAAGTGTTCGCGAACGATCCTGCCGTGCAGTTCTCAACCGGCGGCCGTACAGTGACCTTCACGATTCCGGCGAATTCCACTGAGGCAGTCTTTCCCAACAACACGAATCGGATCCGCATGCAGACCGGCACCGTGGCGGGCACCATCACGCTAACGCCTTCGTTCTCCACGGAAAGCGGTATCAACCTGACGCCGAACGCTCCACCTTCGCTGAGCCTGACCGTGACGCAATCTGCGCCCAGGGTCCTCGGAGTGCAATTGGGGGGAAGGACCGCGTCCGGCTTCACCCTATTGATCACCGGCTTTTCCACCAGCCGCTCCGTAACCCAGATGGACTTTCAGTTCACGCCCGTAGCCGGGGAAACGCTGGAAGCAGCCACGGTAACCCTGAACACGGAAGCGAGCTTTTCCGCCTGGTTCCAGAGCGCCCCGGCCCAGCAGTTCGGCGGACAGTTCACGGCGACCATTCCGTTTACGCTGCAGGGCGATGTAAGGAACGTCGGCAACGCGGCGGAGGCCGTTCAGTCCGTCTCCGTGACGATTACCAACCGCCAGGGCGTCTCCACCGCGCGTAGTTTGGAGTTGAAGTAGGGCGGTCCGGGGAACCGCTAAACCAGAATGGTGTGAACCTTTTCCGCCAGTGCCGACGACCGGTACGGCTTTTGCAGGAATCCGGTAAATGTCTTGCCCGCGAAGCGGCGTGTCGCTTCCACTTCGCTGAACCCGCTGGTTAGGACGACTTTCACGTTCGGGTCGATCCTCTGCAAGTGGTCGAACGCCTCGTCGCCGCTCATCACCGGCATCGCCAGATCCAGCAGTACCATTTCGATCTCCCCGCGATGGGCCGAGAACAGGTCCACGCCAACGCTGCCATTCTCCGCAAGCAGCACCTTGTAACCATAGTGTTCGAGCGTGTGCATGGCCGTCTGCAATACCAGCTGCTCGTCGTCCACCACGAGGATTGTGCCCGATCCTTCAAGATTCCGAAGCTCCCCGGCTTCCCGGCTATGATCGGGACGGCTTCCGGTGGCAGGCAGCCAGACCCGGAAGATCGTGCCTTCGCCGGGCGCGGTCTGGACAGACAACGCTCCCTTATGCCCGCGCACGATTCCGGAGACCGCGGACAGGCCCAGGCCGCGGCCTGTGAATTTGGTCGTGAAGAAGGGGTCGAACATGCGCGCCTGGGTGGCCTCGTCCATTCCCGCGCCAGAGTCCCGCACTTCGAGCAGAATATAGTCGCCGGGCAGCAGATCGTTTTGGGGGAAGTTCGCGCGGATGTACTCCAGGTCCATGCGCTGAAGCGAAGTGGCGACGCTGACATAACCTGAGCTGGCTTCGCCGATCGCCTCCGCGCCGTTGATCACCAGGTTCATAATCACCTGCTGAATCTGGCCCGCATCGGCCTCCACCGCCGGCAGATCGTCGTCCAGGTTAAGGCGCAGTTCCACCTTCTTGGGTAACGAGGTTCGGATGAGGCTGCCGATCTCGCGCACCAGATGGGAGATGGCAACCGGCACAATGACGAACTGTCCTTTGCCCGAGTACGCCAGCAACTGGCGCGTGAGATCGGCGGCGCGCTCGCTGGCGTTGACCACCTGGTCCAGCAACTCGCGATTGCCATCCCCGTCGCGCAACGAATCCTGCACCAGGCTGGCATTGCCCAGGATGCCGACCAGCAGGTTATTGAAGTCGTGCGCGATGCCGCCCGCGAGCACTCCCAAACTCTCGAGTTTCTGGGTCTGAAGCGCCTCTTCCTCCGAACGCTTCCTCTCCGTGACGTCCTCGCAAACCACTCCGGCTCCCACGATGGTTCGATCCAACCATACGGGATAGTAGCGCAGCAACCAGCGGCGTTCTTCCCCGGATCCTCCTGGCGTATGTGCCGTGGCCTCCTGGTCAATCACGGATTGTCCCGTTCGCAGAACCAGCTCGACGGCGCTTCGCACCTTGCCTTCCGATTCCGCCAGAACCTCCGGCAACTGTTTGGTGGTCAGGTCCCCTGGGGCGAAGCAGCCAATCTCCGTCAGGCGCTTGTTGGCGCGAACAAACCCCAGATCCCGGTCCCAGAACCCCAAGCCGATGGGTGCGTTCTCGAAGAGCGCATCCAGCAGGGCGTGAGCCTCCCGCAAGTCCTCTTCGGCCCGCTTGAGCTCGCTGATTTCCGCGCAGGCCCCCGTCATGGATAGCGGCCGGCCATGGTCATCGCACTCGAGCTTGCCCCGTTTCAGCAGCCAGTGTACGCTCCCGTCGCGCCAAACCACGCGGAACTTCAGCTCGAATTCCGAGCCTTCGCCGGCGCAATTTTCGAGGGCCCACAGCACGTCCTTCCGATCGTCGGGATGGACCATGCCGGCCAGATCTTCCAGACGGCCGACCGTCTCTCCCGGCGGCAGCCCGAACAGGACGTTCAGATTCTCGTCAAACTCCAGCCGATTGGTTCTGAGATGCCACCGGAAGGTTCCCGTGTTCGAAGCGGCAAGCGCAGCCCGCAGGCGCTCCTGATGCTCGCGCAGGTCGCTGATGTCGGTGAAAAAGCTCAGCGTTAAAAGCCCGTTTTCCGTCTCGACCGAGCTCAAGCTGATTTCGACCGGGAACTCCGTTCCGTCCTTCCGCCGGGCACGCAAATCGATTCCCGCCCGATGCCTCCCGTTGCGCGGCAGCAGGTTCTCCATCGGCATGCCGAGAACGTCCTCGCGGGAATAGCCGAACATACGCTCCGCCGTGGCGTTGAAAGCCACGATCATTCCCGCGGCGTCCACCGAAACCACGCCCTGCGAAGCCGCTTCGAGGAGTGCCGACAGCGTGGCCTGGCTCTTTTCCGCCCGTTTCTTTTCCCGGCGCAACCTGTCGCATGCGAAGCTGATCGCCAAGCTGGTAAACGTGAAGATCGCCAGCCGCGCCTGCTCCACCATCTGAGGCCAGGTCAGGGAATTCTCCGGCTCTATCAAGAAATATCCGCCGCTGAGGACGCTAAGAACAGTGGCGAAAATTCCCGTAGGCAGACCCCCGTACCACGCCGAGATCATAACCGGCACGGTAAAAATGAGCATTGGCGAATGGTCCTCCAGCACCGGCGCCAACGCAATCCGCACAGCGGTGGTGACCAGAACGGCCAACAGCGCATAAAGGTAAGGGACCGCGGCGCCGGGCAGAAGCGACATTTTAGTCTGCCACTTGGATTGACCGTGTTGTGCTCCGACGTTTACAAACATTTGAATTGTGTTCGCGGGAGGATGTGACCAACACTAATCAAAGAGCCTGAGGTTCAATAGGTGAGGGGCAACAACACAATTCTAGCATTCTGTATACTTTAGGTCTGTGGGAAATCACACGGTTGTCCCTTTGTTTTTCCATGTTTCCGCACTTCTCGCCGTACTCGGCGCTGCCGAGCCGCAGGCCATTCCGGAAGTGCGCCTGTACGGCAAACCAAAGCCGTTGGCGCCTGCCGCTCGAACCCACGACTGGACGTCATTTCTGGGGCCGACGCACAATGGCGTTTCCACCGAAACTCATCTGCTGAAGGACTGGCCCGCGGGCGGCCCGAAGCTGATCTGGGAGATGAAAAAGGGCACAGGGTACAGCTCGCCCGCCGTCTCCGGGGACAAGCTGGTTTTCTTCCATCGGGTTGGCGGCGAGGAACGAGTGGAATGCCTCCATCCCGAGACTGGGGCGCGCTACTGGAAATTCGAGTACCCGACCAGCTTCGAAGATCGCTACGGATACAACAACGGTCCGCGCGCCAGCCCCGTCATCGATGGCGACCGCGTGTACACGATCGGCGCGGAAGGCAAGCTGCACTCTCTGTCGCTCGAAACCGGCAAAGTACTTTGGAAACGAGATCTTGCCTCCGAATTCAAGGTGCCGCAGGACTTTTTCGGAACGGCCGCGACCCCGGTCATCGAGGGGGATCGTCTGATCGTCAATCTGGGCGCGCCTGGCGGTCCCACCGTAGCGGCGTTTGACAAGCTTTCCGGCAAGCTGGCGTGGGGCGCGGGCGACAAATGGGGACCGAGCTACGCTTCGCCCGTGCCCGCCACGGTGCATGGACGCCGCCGCATCTTCGTTTTCACCGGGGGCGAGAGCGACCCGCCCACGGGAGGGCTGCTTTCGATCGACGCCCTCAACGGCGCGCTCGGCTTTGCCTTTCCGTGGCGCAGCCGCAGCTACGAGTCGGTAAACGCCTCGTGCCCGGTTGTGGTGGGCAACCAGGTTTTCGTTTCGGCCAGCTACAGAACGGGCGGAGCGCTCTTGAACGTACAGCCGGACGGGTCGCATACGGTGGCCTGGACGACGCGCGAGATGGGCACGCACTGGAACACGGTAATCCACAAGGACGGCTATCTCTACGGGTTCGATGGGAGGAACGAGCCCGATGCGGCGCTGGCGTGCATCGAGCTCAAGACCGGGAAGCAGATGTGGCGTGCGACTCCCGAATGGGAAGAAACCCTGGGAGGGCGAAAGCAGATGCTCGGGACATTCCGCGGATCGCTGCTCTCGGTGGACGGGCGCTTTCTGTGTCTGGGCGAACTGGGTCACCTGCTATGGCTCGATCTAACGCCCAAGGGATACAAGGAACTCTCGCGCGCCTGGCTGTTCGCCGCCCGCGAGACCTGGGCGCTGCCCGTGCTCAGCCGCGGCCTGCTTTACGTCACGCAGAATTCGCGCGACATCCTGAACGGGACGCAGCCCCGACTGTTATGTTACGACCTGCGCGGCCAGTAGCATCCCATCGCGTATCATAGTCCCCATGACTCTCACCCGCCGCAGTCTGCTGACTGGAATCGGAGCCGCGCCGCTACTTCGCGCGGCCGCCCGCCGACCCAATGTGATCATGTTCATGACCGATGATCATGGCGCATGGGCCAGCGGTGCGTACGGGTGCGCGGAGATCCACACACCCAATATCGACAAGCTGGCTGCCGGCGGCGCACGTTTCACTCGGGCCTTCGCCGCTACCCCCGTCTGCTCGCCGAGCCGCATCACATGGCTTACCGGCAAGATGCCGTCGCAGCACGGCGTTCAGGACTGGCTCATCCCTTACGACAGCTTCGGCTCGAACAGCCGCGCCTGGCTCGACGGGCACGTGACGTACTCCGAGCTGCTCGCGAAGCAAGGCTACACGCTGGGTATGTGCGGCAAGTGGCATATGGGCCAGGACCAGCAGGCGCAGCGCGGCTTCAGCTTCTGGCACACCGTGCCGGGCGGCGGCGGAACGTATCGCGACCCCGAGTTCGTCACCAACGGCAGCCAGCGCAAGCTCACCGGCTATAAGACCGATCTGGTCGCGGACGGCGCGCTCGAATTCCTCGACACGGTGAAAGACAAGCCCTTCTATCTGCTGATGCCGTTCTATGCTCCCCACACGCCGTTCGATTATCAGCCCGAGCAGTACCGTACGCCTTACGCGAACGCCGAGTTCTCGTGCTTCCCGAATGACGACACTCACCCCGCCCAGAATCCGGGGCTGGCGCGGCATCACCGCAACCGGGACAGCATGCGCGCTTACTCCGCGCTGATCGGCGGAGTGGATCACAACGTCGGCCGCATTGTGCGCCGCATTGAAGAAATGGGCGTGCGGGAGAACACGATCATTATCTTCACCGCCGACCAGGGGTGGAACGCGGGCCATCACGGCATGTGGGGCAAGGGCAACGGGACGGTTCCCTTCAACATGTACGAGGAGTCCATCCGCGTGCCGCTCATCTGGAACCATCCCGGAAAGATTCGCGCGGGCGAAGCGCTGGCGCCGATGGTTTCGAGCTACGACTATCTGCCGACGCTGCTCGATTATCTCGGCCTGCCGCCGCACAAAGATGCGCGACTCGCGGGCGCGAGCTACGCCCCGTTTCTGCGAGGCCGGCGGCCGCGCTGGCGGAACCGGCTGTACTTCGAGTACGCCTACACGCGCGGCATCCGCACGGAGAACCTGAAATATATCGAGCGCACGCGGGAGTGGCACAACGAGTTCTACGATCTGGAGGCCGATCCCGGCGAAAAAAAGAACGCGGTGACGGATGCGGCGTATAAGAAGACCGTCGCGGGACTGCGGAAGGAATTGACGGCGTTCTTCGACCGCGCGGGAGCGCCGCCGCTCGAGAACTGGCTGCAAACCGCGCAGCAGCGGCTGACGCAATACAAACGGCCTTGATTTTCTTTTAGCGCGCGCGGAGTTGCTTGCGCGCTTCCTCCATCCAGCGCTCGTAGATCAATTTGTCCTTCGCGCTCTCCCATTCGCCGGGATCGAAGACGCTGAGTTGCTGCCGCGTGAGGCCGGGCACTTCCGCGCCCAGAGCGGGCGTGCCGCCTTCGCGCTCTTCGCTCGCATAGAGCCGGTCCATTTCCACTCCGTTCGCTTTGGCCCAGTCGCCGATTCGCGTGACCGGCAGCTCGCCGACGTCCGCCTGGCTCCAGTTCGGGAAGTCGAGATGCCGCTCCAGCCACTTCGCGACGGGGGCGGTGACGAAGTAGGGCCGGTGGCTCGCTTTGGGAACCGTGCCAACCTCGAATATGCCTTTGGAGCGGCCGAGAAGCGCAACCGTGCGGCGGCGCAGGTCGTCGAAGAACGCCGGGCCCATCCTGGGAATCGCCACCACGGTGTCCTCCGATCCGTTGAAAATCAGCGTGGGGCCGCGCTGCGCGTGCAGGCGGTAGAGCTCGGCGGGTCGGTCGCCGAGGAAGCGGAGCGATTGATAAGGAAGGCCCTGACACATGGGTTTGGCGCCGTCCCAGTATCCGTCCGGGCCGTCGAGATTGCCGCCGCCCACCAGCACGCAGGCCTTCAAGCGAGGCTCCACCGCACAAGCCAGACTGAGTACAAAGGAGCCCATGGAATAACCCATGGCGCCGATGCGCGCGGGATCGATTTCAGGCCGCGAGCGGAGGTAGGAGACGGCCTGCATGACGTCGGTCATCATGAGACCGCCCATGCGCCGGCCCAGCTCCTCGGGCGCTTCGACCTTATCGTGCGCGCGCGTGCCGGACTTCCGCTCTGCGTTGCGCTCGCCTTCGCCTATCGGATCGTAACTGAGGACGGCGGCGCCGCCGCGGGCGTAGAGGATGCCGGAGTAGAAGGCGTACCAGCTATACTTGTCGCCGCCGTGTCCATTGACCACGATCAGCGCGGGAATCTTCCCCGCGGGCAGCGGCTTCGGAAGATACAGGATGGCCGGAACGCGCATGCCGAGCTGCGTGGCGTAGGTGACGCGCAGGGCTTCCACTCGCGGATCGGCCTCGAAACGGCCGTGCACCTCCGAGGCGAGCGGCGGCAGAGGGTCGGGCACGAACAGCGTTTCGCGGATGCGTGCGCGGACGTCGGCGCCGAATGCGCTGGAAACAAGCAGCGCCAGGCTGAGGAAGCGAAGCATAGATTGATTCTGACGCAGTATGGGCATGAAAGTCTGCAACGCCCCCCCTTGTACTCTCCGGCAAAACCGATAATAATACCTACCGCACATCCCGGTTTAGTCAAAGATGGTGAAACACTCCATGGCTCAGGGGAGCCACGAATATTTAGGCCTGGGCTTAGCTCAAGGAAAGCGGACAACGTGAGCCTTATACTTCTCAACTGTTTGCGATATCGGAATCAACTATTCCTATTGGCCGCGGCTGCTCTGCTGCTGGCTGCACCCCCGGCCTCGCCTCAAACCACCACTGGCACCGTTTCCGGTTTGGTGACGGATCCGGGTGGGGCGTTCGTTGCTGAGGCAACCGTGAAGCTGACCAATACGAATACCGGAATTACCCAGACGACCGCTACCAACGATACCGGCAGCTATGTGTTTCCCCTAGTGCAGCCGGGCGCGTACCAGATCACGATCGAGATGCAGGGCTTCCAGAGTTTTGCCCGGACCTTCACGCTGGCCGTTACGCAGCAGGCGCGCGTGGACGCACAACTCGCGGTCGGCCAGGTTGCCGAGAGCATTGATGTGGTTGCCGAGGCGGTGATACTGGAGACGGACACTTCCAACTTGGGCCAGGTGATCACGAACCGGCAGGTGGTAGACCTTCCGCTGAACGGGCGGAACCCATTCGCGCTGGCCGCGCTGACACCCGGTGTCACGCCGCTAGCGAGCTTCGGCGCCGGCCTGGCGGCTGCCCGCGGCGCTGCCCAAGCCGCCGGAGTGAACAATTTCATGGCCAACGGCGGTATGACGGGATCCAACGAGATTCTGCTCGACGGCATTCCAATCACCGTCTGCTGCCAGGGGCAGCCGGCGTTGATCCCTACCATTGATACCACCGAAGAGTTCAAGGTACAGACCAACACGTCGCCCGCCGAGTTCGGCCGCACCTCGGGCGGCATTCTGAACATCGTCACCAAATCCGGCGTGAATGCGTTTCACGGTACGGCCTATGAGTTCTTTCGCAACGAAAGGCTGGATGCGGCCAACTTCTTTGTTAACCGTGCGGGCACCAATCCGATTCCCGGCCGCCTGGACCGGCGCACGCCGCTCCGCTACAACCAATACGGCGCGGCTGGCGGCGGACCGGTGTTGATCCCAAAGGTGTACAACGGCAAAGACAAGACGTTCTTCTATGTGAACTATGAAGCGGTGAACTTGCGCCGGTCGCTGTTTCGGACCTTCAGCGTGCCGACGCTGCGCATGCGCACGGGCGACCTGAGCGAGGCGCCGTTCGACGTGTACGATCCCTCCAGCACTCGCGCGAATCCCGACTTGGCCGGCCGTTACCTGCGCACTCCGGTCCCGAACAAGACTATCCCGGCAAACCGCCTGTCGCCGGTCGCGTTGAACATTCTCAATCTCTATCCCGCGCCACAACGTCCGGGTGTAGTGAATAACCTGGATTCGGTGGCCAGTTCGCGCGACGACGATAAGCAGTTCAGCTTCCGACTGGACCACAACTTCTCCGAGCGCAACCGCCTCTTTGGCCGCTACAGCCGCCTTAGCAACGATCACTTCGAGCCTAATTACTGGAACAGCGTCTCAAGCCCCGCCGGGTTTAACCAGTTCATCAGTGCTCACACGCTGGTGCTGGATCAGATCATGACTGTCCGCCCGACAATGGTGCTCAATTTTCGTTATGGTTTCGCCCGGCAGAGGAACTTCCGCGATCCGTATTCGCTGGGGACGGACCTTGGCGCACTCGGCTTCTCGCAACTCTATACCTCGCAAGTGCAGGAGCGATTCCTGCCCGCCATCACCATCAACGGCTTTGACGGCAACAGTGAGACCGGAAACCAGCGCTTCACTCGCTACAGCCACAATGTGGCAGCCACGGTGTCGCTCATCAAGTCCCGCCACAGCATGAAGTTCGGCTGGGACGGCCGGGTGTTCCTGGACCACAACTCCAGCCTCGGCAACCCCGGCGGCAACTTCTCGTTCGGAACTACGTTCACCTCCGGGCCCGATCCGGTGGCCGGTGTTCCCGGAGGCCAGGCTCCCTACCTTGGATTTGCCTCGTTTTTGCTGGGCCTGCCGACGGGCGGTCTGCTCACGTATTCGGACGCTACCTCGCAGCAGGGCTTCTATCACGCTCTGTACTTTCAGGACGACTGGAAAGTGACTTCGAAGCTGACCCTGAACCTGGGCCTGCGCTGGGAGATGGAGACCGGACCCACCGAACGCTTTAACCGCATTGCCACCGTTGACCCCAACGTCACGTCGCCCCTTGCGCAGCAGACGGGTCTGCCTCTTAGGGGCGGGCTGGTGTTCCGCGGCGTGGATGGAGCGCCGCGCAGCCGCTACAAGACGGATGCCAACAACTTCGGGCCGCGCGTGGGCCTGGCGTACTCCATCAACCAAAAGACGGTATTTCGCGGAGGCGTGGGTCTCTTCTACTCGCCGGGGCTGGTACGCCTGTTCAATGGCGGCAATCCGGGCTTCACCGTCCCCACGCCGTTTGTGGCAACCATCGATGGCGTCACTCCCGTAGGCAGCCTCACCAACCCGTTCCCGACGGGTCTGCAACCGCTGGCCGGCTCGTCCCAAGGCCTGCTGACGCTGGTGGGCACAGGGGTGAACTCGCTGTATCACGATACCCCGCTGCCCTACAGCGTCCAATGGAACTTCGGCATCCAGCGGGAATTGCCCGGCGCGGTTTCGGTGAACGCCTCCTATGCGGGCAACCGCGGCATCAAGCTGCCGGTGAATGCCGGATTGAACGCTGTCAACCCGTTGCTCTTCGGCCAGCCGGGCGACCTTGTGCGTGTGGCCGAATTGAACGCCCTGGTCGCGAACCCGTTCTTCGGCATCATCGACTCCGGGCCGCTGGCGTCGCGCCAGGTGCAGCATAACCAACTGCTGCGGGCTTATCCCCACTTCACCGGCTTCGGCACGAACTTTGTCGGCGTGGGGAACTCCACGTACCACGCGTTGCAGTTCAGCGTGCAGAAGCGCATGACCAGAGGCCTGCTGGGCACGCTGAGCTACACGTTCTCCAAGAACCTTGGCGACGTCAACATGCTCACCACCTCCTTTTTCGACGCCGGCCAAAACCCCGGCTACCAGAACGAGTTCAACCGCGCCATGGATCGCAGCGTTCTGGGCTCGGACCTTCCACACCGGCTCGTGATGTCGGGCGTGTACGACCTGCCATTCGGAAGAGGACGCAAATTCGGCAACGGGCTCGCGGGCTGGACCAACCAGATTGTTGGCGGCTGGCAGGTGAACGGCATCTATACCTATCAGTCCGGCCAGCCGCTGAATTTTGGTGTGTCCGGTGCGCCGGCTTATGCCGGCACCCGCGCGAGCTTCACCGGTACGGCGCAGCCGCAGACCGCCGGACCCATTACGGATCGCCTGGGCGGCGCTTCCGGCGGTTCCGGCTACCTGAATTCCGCCGCATTTCGAGTCCCGCTGTCCTTCCAGTTCGGCGATACGCCGCGTCTCGATTCGCGCAACCGCGGTCCGCGCTCCGTGAACCTGGACTTCTCGGTGGTGAAGAATTTTCCCATTAAGGAGACGATGCGCCTGCAGTTCCGCGGTGAGGCGTTCAATTTGACCAATACGCCGGTATTCGGCCTGCCGAACACAACGGTGGGCAATCCCGGTTTCGGAGTGATCGGCAGCCAGTCGAACCAGCCGAGGAATTTGCAGCTTGCTCTCAAGTTGATCTGGTAGCGATGTGAGGATAAAAGTGACGGCAAGAGCAGGTGCGGCGATTTTGCTCGCCGGCGCGCTAACGCTTGCGGCTCCCGGCGAGAGCGGCCGCGTCAACCGGAAGAACCTCATCGACGAGCACATATTCGAAAAGATGGAGAAGGACGGCGTTCCACACGCGCCGCTCTCCTCCGACACCGAATTCCTGCGCCGCGTAACCCTCGATCTGACGGGCAGGCTTCCCAGCCCCGAAACCATCCGCAAGTTCGCAGCCGATAGCGATCCCGGCAAGCGCGACAAATATATCGACACCCTGTTCCCTCTGCTCCCTACGATGGGGGTTGGACGGCGGCCTACGAGAGTGGGGCCGTTCTTAGACCGATGGACCACCTTCTTCGGCGACATGTTCCGCAACAACGAACAGTTGCGCGAAGGGATCAACAGCTTTCACGACTACATCTACAAGGTGCTGGAGCTGAATGTTCCCTATGACGAGTTCGTGCGTGAGATGATCACCGCCAGCGCCGTCTCAACCTGGACTACCGGCCCGGCAAACTTCGTCGCACGGCATCGCGTGATGGCCGGAGACGGATATTCGGAGATGAACCACGAGGACACGGCCGACGAACTGGCGATCTGGACCACCCGGCTCTTCCTCGGAGTGGACATCGAGTGCATCTCCTGCCATGACGGCAGGGGGCACCTCGAAAAGGTCAATCTCTGGCTTGCCCGGAAGAAGCGAGCGGATGTCTGGCGGCAAGCCGCGTTCTTCGGGAAAACATTTGTCGCCCCGGTTTACGGCCGGATTCCGGAATTCCGTGTGAACGACAGCGAGAAGGGCTACGATCTTGCGACAAAAAGCGTCACGCGTCTCCCCCGCTACAAGGCGAATATCCATCCGGCGTTCCTTCTTACGGATGAGAAATACCAACCGGCGGCGGGCGAGTCCGAGCGGGAAGCTTATGCGCGCTTGCTCGCGGCGCACCCGCAGTTTGCGCGCGCCACTGTGAATCTGTTCTGGGCGGAGCTGATGGGACGAGGAATTGTCGATCCGCCGTTCGGCTTCGACCTTGACCGGCAGGATCCGGCCAATCCTCCCCCCGCGCCCTGGACCATTCAGCCCACGCACCCCGAGCTTCTGAATGCGCTGGCGGAAGACTTTCGCAAACACAGGTACGACCTGCGCCGCCTGATGAAATTGATTGTCACCTCCAGCGCCTACCAGCTCTCCTCCTACTATCCGGGCGAGTGGAAGGCAGGGTATGAGAACTACTTCGCGCGGCACAACGCAAGGAGGCTCTCCGCCGAGGAGTTCTGGGACGCGCTTTCCGACGCAACCGGCATCCACGAGGAGTTCAAGGTGAAGGACCTGGATCGCAAATTTAAACATGTGATGGAGGCGCACTTCAACCAGGACTTCGCCGCCAGCCACAAGGACGTCTGGAACCTTTTGCAGGAGTGGGGCCAGACCGACCGCGAGGACCCGCCGACCGACCGCAGCAGCATGGTGCAGGCGGCGAGCCTGCTCAACCACGAACTGGTGCTTAACAAGGTGAAGATCCAGAAGGGTGGCCGTCTGGAGAAGCTCCTGCGGCTCGAACCGCCGAAAACGAATGAGGAGATTGTGGAAGAGCTGTTCCTCGCAACCATTAGCCGGCTGCCGGCCAAAGAAGAACGGTCGCAGTCGGTCCACCTTCTGCAACAGCATCGCGATCAGGGCGCCGAAGACCTGCTGTGGGCGCTCGTGAACCGGCTGGACTTCGTGTTCTGTCAATAAGAGAGATGTTATCTTACGGTCAGCAACCGCTCCCTCACGGTCGCGGCTCGGAAGCGCTTTCGGAGCCGCGACCATAGGGAGCGGTTGCCGATTAGGACAACGTTATGCAAGAGATTGGATCGGATCTGCCGCTGCTTACCCGGCGGGACTTCTGGCGCGTGGGCGCAGTCAGTATCACGGGCGGTACGCTGCTGCCAATGGCCGGCCGGCTGAACGCAGCGGCCACGTCGCGTGTGGAGCCGCGCGGCGGCGCTGAATGCATCGTCTTTCTCAACCTGGTCGGGGGTCCGTCCCAGATGGACACCTTCGACGTCAAGGAGTACAAGTTCACCCCGCAGGACCTGGATATCCAGACGCTGAAGCTCGGGTATCGCTGGCCGTTCGGCCTGTTACCCAAGACTGCCGGCGTGCTGGAAGACGTCGTTGTGGCCCGTTCGATGGCCGCCTGGGAGACGCTGCATAACCTCGCGCAGTATTACCTGCAGGTGGGCCATCCGTTTACGGCTGCACGCGCCAAAGAGCTTCCCTCCATGGGGTCCGTGATCGCATACGAGACACTGGACAAGACGAAGGAGAGCGACTTCCTTCCACCCTACATCTCCATGAACTTTCCCGCGGGGGCAGTCAACGGCACTCTGATTCGCGAAGGATTCCTGGACAGCGGGACGGCTCCGCTGACTATGGACATGCGCAAGGGAGGCAGCATGCCCTTCCTGCTGAACGAGGATTATCGCCCTCGCTTCCATCGCCGCTTGGACTTCCTGCGCTCATTCGATTCTTCGCGCCAGTTAACCGGTACCGGGGTCTCTAAGCTGTTTCACGAGTGGGATGCCTTCAGCAGAGGCGCGGAAAAGATGATCCGGTCCCCCCAAATGAGCACCATTCTGAAGCTCAACGACGACGACCGGAAGCGCTACGGCAGCACGCCGTTCGGCGACGGGTGCCAGATCGCCCGTAACATGCTGGCAGCGGGCGCCGGGGCCCGCTACATTCTGGTGAACCAGGGCGGATGGGATCATCACGGCGACATTTACGGAAAATCGGATGGAGCGCGCATGGAAGATCCGAGAATGCGTGGTGGCCTTTACACCAATTGCGCGGAATTCGACCCGGCTTTTGCGGCGTTGATTGAAGACCTGAAGACATTGAAGGCGAAGGACGGCTCGCCGCTGCTCGACAAGACACTGGTCGTAGCCACGGGCGAGTTCGGCCGAACGCCGGGGAATCTCACCGATATCAAAGGCCGCGACCACTGGCCGGATGTACGCGCGGGACTTTTCGCCGGGGCGGGCGTGAAAGGTGGCCGGGTTATCGGAGCCACTGACGAACAGGGCGGCAAGATTACCAGATTCGAGTGGCACAAGAACCGCCCCATCTATCCGGAGGACGTTACCGCAACCATCTATTCCGTGCTGGGCATCGATTGGACGAAGCGCATCGAGAAGACGCCCTCGGGGCGCGCCTTCGAGTATGTTGAGCCCATGTCCGGCACCACGCACATCGGCAGCACCGAGATTAAGGAACTGTTTGGGTGATGAAACGCAAGGAGGCGATGGCGCTGCTCGCTTTCGGGGCAGTCAGGCTATTTGCCGGGAAGAAGGTCATTGTTCCAGGGGGAGCAGCCCGCGGCGCTTTGCCACTCAGCCCTGCCATTGAAGCAGGCGATTTCGTGTATGTGTCGGGGATGGTGGGCCGGGATTCACGCGGGCAGTTTGCGCGCGGCGATGTGAAGGCGCAGACCCGCCGCACGCTGGAGAATGTCGGCGCCGCACTGGAGGCTGCCGGCTTGAATTTCGCTCACATCGTCAGCACGAACCTCTACCTGTCCGATATTCGCCATCTCCCGGCGGCAGACGGCGCCTACCGCGAGTTCTTCCGCGACGGCTTTCCCGCGCGTACAACCCTCGAAGCAGTGCTGATGAATCCGGACGCGATGGTGGAGGTCAGCGCGATCGCCATACGCGATGCCGGCCGGAAGCGGCTTATCCATCCAGCGGGGTGGCCCGCCCCGCGATCGTGCGCAAGCTATGCGATGGAAGCCGGGGATACTCTCTTCCTCTCGGCTCTCCAGCCCGTCGATGCAAGATCCAGCAAGCTGGCGGGCGATTCCATCCACTTACAAACCGAGCAGGTAATGAGGAACCAGGAAGCGCTGCTCGAGACCGCCGGCATGGGCTTTGCCGATTTAGTCAGCTCACGAATCTACCTGGCGGAGCCGTCGGACTACAACGGTTTGAACGAGGCCTACCGAAAATTTGTCATTGCCGTGCCACCGGTGCGCGCCACGGTGCATGCCTATCCGGTAGAGTCCGGTCACCTGCTGCAGATCCAATCGGTGGCTGTCCGGGGTTCGGGAAAAGCGCGCCCATCGGGCGATGGCTACACTTCGCCCATACATAGCTACTCGGTCGCAGCCGGCAACCGCATTTACATCACGGGCATGACCGGACGTGGCGCGGACGGGCAGTTTGCGAAAGGCAATATCCGGGCTCAAACTCGCCAGGCACTCGCAACCATTGACGAGCAGCTTGCGCGCCAGGGCGCAACGTTCGCGGACGTGGTGGATTCGACGGTCTGGCTGAAGGATGCGCGTGATTTCGCAGGCATGAACGAGGTGTATGCGGAGATCGTCCAGCCCAATCCGCCCGCCCGCTCAACCGTGCGAATTCCGCCGAGTGCTCCGGAAGCACTGGTCGAGATTATGATGCTCGCCGTTCGCTGAAGACGCTACATCCCCCCTTCATCGCGCCGCTGCAGCATGCGGCTTTTCGCGTCCGCGTACAGGCGCCTCGTCTGCTCACGCTCCTCTTCCGTGTTCCATGAAGTTTGTCCCATGGCGCGCTCCAGCGAACGGTCGATCCACTGCACAAAATACTCGGCGTCTTCTCGCGACCGAACGGGTTTGTTGCCGACGGTCACCCATACCGGCATCGTCGCGGCGAATGGGAATGGGCGCCGGATAGGCGTCCGCCCGTATTGGGCGCGGACCTGAACGCCGAACCACCCGCTTCCGGTGACGTCAGCCGGGGTCTTGAAGTGGAGTTTGTGCTGCCCGGCCTCGCCTTTGACGGTCTTGACCGGCCGCCCTTTCCATAGCACCTCAACCTCGAGAATGGGCATGATGGATTTGACTTCCACCTCTATCGACACCGAGTGGCGGCCTTCGGCCAGCCGAATCTCATCGCCAGGCTCCTTGCCATTCACCTTCAAAAAGACCAGCGGGCCGGAAGTGACGAAGGACCGTCCCGCGCGAAAGTCGGCCGTCCATTTGTCGTAGTTGAGAGTTTTGCCGCTGCGCACGTAGACGCGGTTGGAACCCAGAATGTAGCTGCGATAGAAGTTCGGAAATGCATCTTCGCCCGCCGACGCCACTACGCGGTAGCCGCAGTTCCAGGCTCGGTACAGCGCTTCCATGCCCTGCAAAGAGTTGGCTTCCACGAAATCCACATTGTCGAGTGCGAGATCGACGGGAAAATGCGTTCCCGCGCCGTGCGCGTAACCGGCCAGGCCCTTCTGCGCGCGAGTGACCTGAAACGGAATGGTGTTCGAGGGATACAGGCTGTCCACCACCGTGTTTTGGTAGCCGACGTAATCCGGAATCACCAGATGCTCTTTCAAATTCAGGAAGCTTGCATGGCCCCAGAATGGCGGATGGTATTCCTGTCCGTGAAAGAGGATGCGCGTGCTGGTTGAAACCGGGTCCGGCTTGCCGGTGAAGTGAGCGGCATCCGGAATGCGCTGCTCTTTGTTGCAAATCAGGTTATTCAGAATGTGAATGTCTTCGGCCTCGGCCTGTTCCATGAGCCGCTGCGGCGTGTTGAAGTAAACACCCGCGTAGTTCATGTGGAAGTGGTTGTCACCGTCCCACCAGCCCTTTTCCGGAAGATTATCCAAGCGCTCGAGCGGAATGGTCAGCGATCCGGGCTCCTTGGGGTTGACAAGCACCTGCCGTTCGACGGGCAGGTACTCGAAGCCCCGCGACACGCTGAGCCGCGTTGCGCCCGGCGGCAACTCGATTTCGAAATCCCCGTCGGTATGGAAATAGTGATATTCGCTCTTGTCCATGTGATCGAACATGAGCCAGTCCGCCCGGAACCAACTCTCGGCCGGCGCATAGGCGCGGCCATCGGCGGCATTCAGATGGACGCGTGCGCGCATCGGTTTCCGCGTCGCCGCATCCGTCACCTGGACGCGGAGCTTTCCCATGGGCCGGCGGTACGCGAATTTATCAATGGCAATCCGCTCCATCCTGCCGCCAAACCAATGAAACAGCCAGAGACTGGTATCGCCGGTCTCATTCGAGATGAATGCGATGCGCGTGCCATCCGGGGACCATCGCGGGGTAGTGCGATCGAAGTCGCCGTACGTCAGCGGAAAAACGTCGCCGCCTTTGGGCGGCATCGCCCAGAGCTGCTGCCACTGCCGCCCCAGATACGAGCTGTAGACGAGCTTGGCGCCCTCCGGCGACAAGGTCGGCCGCGCCTTCCATGTAGTCTCCTCATAGTAGAAGCGCTTTAGCTCCGCACCGGGCTCCGCCCGCATCCGGTAAAACCCGCCCGACCCATGCTTGTTGTCACGGTTCGAGATCAGGATCAGCTCTTTGCCGTCCCGCGTCCAGGTGGGATGAATGTGCAGGGCCCACTTCCCGTAATACACGGTGGGCGGAACCAGCTCGAACTCCCGCGTGAGCATTTGCGGCATCCCCACCACGCCGTTGTCGATGGGCAGCACGTAAATGTTGTAGTTGCCGTTGGGGTGCGTCGAAACATAAGCAAGACGCGATCCGTCCGGCGACCACTCCGGCTCCACGTTGATCGAGTTCCCCGAAGTCAACTGGCGCGTCGTGCCGTCAGTCAGGTTCAGCAGCCACAGGTGGATCTGCTCATTCAAGTCCGCCGTGTAGGCGATCCACTTGCCGTCCGGCGACCACGCGGGCATGGAGTCGTACGACTTCGCGCTGGTGAGCTCGTGCGCCGTCGGCTCGCCCAACCGTAAACGCCAGATGGATCCTTTCGCCGAGAATGCGATCGATTTGCCGTCCGGCGACCAGGAAGGAAAATTGGGCCCGTTCGTAATCTGCGGCAGGTAGCACTCGAGAGTGTACGGCTCGCCCGTCATAATGCGGGAGAAGACGCGCCGCTGCCCCTGGGCCAGCAGCGCGCCGCAGAGCATCAACAGCAAAGCGATGGCGCGCATCGCTAAAATTCAAACCGCAGGGCAAACTGCATCTCCCGCCCGAGGCCGGCGCTCGTGATCCGGCCGAAATTGCCCGAGCTGATTTCGAGCGTGGGCGGATTGAAGGGCGGCGTATTGGTGAAATTGTAGTTCTCCCAGCGGAACTGGATGCTTTTGGTCTCTGTGATTGGGAAGTTCTTGAAAATCGCGAAGTCCACATTGACGAGGCCGGGTGCGGTGAGGATGTTGCGGCCGCTGTTTCCGTAGTGGCCTCGCGCGAGGACGAACGCCGACGTATCGAACCAGCGGCTCAGGGTGCGCTCGCCGCCCTCCAACCGTCCGTCGCTGATGCGGTCTGGCCGGTGGTTGCAGCGGGGACACCCATCGTCGACCGGCTTAAGATTCTGTGTGGGATGCATTGGCATCCCGGTCTCCATGACCAGGACGCCGTTCAGTTGCCAGCCCCCGAGCAGTTGTCCCAGGAAACCGCGTTTGTTGGAGTAAAAAGGCAGCTCATACAGCCATGCCGTCGTCGAGCGGTGCCGCTGATCGTGTTCCGCAAGGCCTTTCTCCAGGCTCCAGTTGTACGGATTGTTGTGCCTCTGCGCCCCGCAGCAGGCGAACGAATCGAACAACGACTTCGAATACGTGTAGGTCTGGATGAACGTGAACCCTTGCGAGAAGCGCTTCTCGAGCTTCGTCAGCAGTCCGTGGTAATTACCGGCGGCGTCGAGCGAGATATTTTCGATCGGCCCCCACCCCGGATACACTCGCGTGGTTGTGCCCGGGAGGTACGGGTTCACCGTGCGCGGAGAATCGAAATGGCTGGACTTCGATCCGACATATCCCACTTCCAGCGTGAGACTCCGTGCAAACAGCCGCTGAATATTGAAGTTCCACTGCTGTACGTCGCCTACGCCGCGTTTCGGGTCCGCGGAGTTAATCTCGCTGCTGATGTTCAGATTACTCGCCTGGTCGGCGTTCCTCATGGCGATACGGACATTGCCGGCCGTGTTCAATTCGTTGATGCTGGCATTGTTGGGAGGATTGGCTGCCAGGGCCGGCACGAACATGTTCATCATATTGACGTTGTAAAAGATGCCGTAGCCGGCGCGAATGACCGTGTTGGTTCCTCCGAAGGGACGCCAGGCCAACCCGATGCGAGGAGCGAAATTTTTCTTGCTCGGCTCGTTCAGCGGTCCCCGCTGGCCCACTTCGGGAAACAATGCCTGCCGAGTGAAGTCGAAGTTTCTCGTTTGCCCGCCGATGTCCTCGATGGCGGAGTTGTACTCATACCGAAGACCCAGGTTCAGGGTCAATTTGGGCGTGACCTTCCAGTCATCTACCAGGTACCAGTGCGAGCGCCAGAACCGTGTCTTGGGAAATGTCCCAGGGTCTTGGCCCGGCGGCAGGTCGTCGATGAAGCCCAGGCGTACCTGCTGCGGCTGGTCCATAAGAAAGTCGGCCCAAGCCAGGCGGCCTCGTTCCGCACCGGTTACTCCCGCCGCGGTTCCGGCATGGATTCCGCTGAAATCGAAAGCCCCCTTGACGAATATAACGGTGCGCCGATCGAGGCGAAGCATGGTGAACTCGGTTCCGGCTTTAATGGAATGACTGCCCCGGTTAATGGTGATGTGATCGGCAATTTGCCGCGATTCATCCCAGATTGTATTGATGTCGGTGTTTCCGAGCCCGCTCACGCCGGTAATTGCAACGCTCGGCAAGCCGGTGTCGAGGGGATTGTTCGTCTGGCCGGGTATACCCAGGTCTCTCAATATGTTGAAGTCGGTGCCGCTGACATCGTCCACGGTCTTGAAGACGTCCCGGTTATAGGAAACCTTCAGCTCATTCAAGACCGTCGCGGAAAAAATTCGGGTGTAGTTGAGCGTCGCATTCTGCTGCCGCCGCGGCCTTCGGGTAACGAAGAACGGGTGCGGGTTGATCGGAAAGGTGGGCAGCTGCACGTCCTGATAGCCATAACGTCCGAACAACCGGTCTTTGTCCCCGATGTTGTGATCGATGCGAACGAATGCCTGGTCGTCGTTATCGGCGTTCCTGCTTGTTCCCGAGAAGTTGTTCGTGCCAGTGAACTCCGGATTGCCTAAGTTTGGCTCCGGCCAGAACTGGAACAACGCGCGAGCCTGCGCCGAGATGCGGCTTGCGGGAATCTGGTTGCCCGGGAAGGGTATCCCGCTCGAGAGATCCTGAATCGGAATCAGCGAGCCGTCCGGGCGGCGGAAGAATGGCTCGGTCAAGTCGCCGGATTTCATGCGTGAAGTTGGATAGTTAGCGAATCCCTGCTGGCTCCGGCGCTCCCGGAAGAACTCTCCGTTGACGGTAAAGAAAGTCCGATTCTTCAGAATCGGGCCGCTCAGGACGCCCCCGAATGTGTTTCGCCGGAGCGGAGTCTTCTGATTTCCCGGGAGCTCGAAGAAGTTGCGCGCGTCCAGTCTGTCGTTTCTCAGGAAGTGAAAGAGAACGCCGTGAAACTCATTCGTGCCCGGACGCATGGTGGCGATGATTTGCGCGCCGGATTGTGTCCCGTACTCCGCCGAGTACCAGCCCGATTCCACCCGGAATTCCTGGATCGCTTCGACCGACGGCCGCATGCGTACGGAACCGTGAATCGCGGTCTTCAGGGGCGCGCCATCCAGCAGAATGGCATTGTTGTGAACCTTCTGCCCCATGGCCGCGATTCCGAAACCAGGTCCGAATCCGCTGGTGGTAACGCTGCTCGCGGGACCCCGGCTCATTCCCGGCGCGAGAAGAGCCAGCCGGAACAGATTGCGATTTCCCGGCAACGGCAATTCGCGGATCTTGGCGGAGTCGATGACCGTGCTGAGCGTGCTGTCATCGGTCTGGACGGCGGCGATGTTGCCTTCCACGAGAACCTGTTGAGTGACCTCGCCCAGTTGCAGCCGGACATCGGCACGGGAGCGCTGGTCTACTTCCAGCCGGATTCCCGTAATCACGGCGGTACGAAAACCGGCCGCTTCCACCTGCAGCTCATAAATGCCCACGTCGAGCGCGGGCACTTCGAAGTCGCCGCGGTCGCTGGTAGTCGTTACTCGCTTCTGTTGAGTGCCGCTGTTGGTGATGGTGACAGAGACCCTGGGAACGGGAGCGCCGGACTGATCTGTCACGGTACCAAGAATGGTGGATCGTCCCCCTTGGCTGAACAGCAGGCCAGGGGACATCAAAAAAAAGATGGCAGAACCAAGTGTTACCCTTCGCATGCGGAGCCTCCTCCGGGCGCCTGGTTAAAATGGGCGTGACTCAGATCTACCATTTGCCTGGAATGCTGTCAATGAATGCGGCATGAATGGCATAATCAGACCTTCGTTGCTGGGAGCGATCGTTATGAGACTTCTATGGGTGTTGCTGGCGCCGGCTCTTCTTTTCGGCCAGAACGCCGGCGTGCGCGAATCGGAAGAGATGGTTGCCATGCGCGACGGCGTGAAACTCGCCACGGATGTCTACCGCCCGGCGCAAGACGGCAGGTTTCCCGTCGTCTTGATCCGCACTCCCTATAACAAGGCGGGTCTGAAAGCCCAGTGCACCGCGTTCGCCGAGGGCGGCTACGTCTGTATCGCGCAGGACTGCCGGGGCCGCTTCCGTTCGGAAGGGGAATTCTACGCGTTCCTCAACGAAGGAAAGGACGGCTTTGACGCGATCGAGTGGGCCGCCGCGCAACCATGGTCGAACAGTAAGGTTGGGACATTCGGCGGCTCTTACCTGGCGTGGGATCAGTTCCACGCGTCGATGTATCGCCCGCCGCACCTCACGGCGATGTTCGCGGTCGTGGGAGGCGCCAATTTTCTGGAGGAGTATGCCCACCCGGCGGGCACGCCGAACCTCGGCTGGTCCAACTGGCTCCTGGGCTCCGCCCTGAGCAGCCCGCGCGGGCAGAACGACCCGGAAGCGCGCCAGCGCCTGGCGGCCGCCACGAAAGACAGAGCTTCCTGGATTGCGCTGCACCCCGAAAAACGCGCGGAGCTCTTCCGTGAATTTCCCGAGCACCTGCGCATGTTCCAGGATTATTACGGCAACCCCAATGAAAATCGCTACTGGAAGCAGCGCGGTTTCTACACCGCCGGATACACGCGCGAGATGAAAGACGTCCCCACTATGTTCGTCAGCGGCTGGTTCGATTATTTCATCGAGGGGACGGTCGGCACTTACGTAGCGACGGCCGGGATTCACAAGAGTCCGAAGAAGCTGATGCTGGGTCCTTGGCCGCATGGCGTCGGACGAAGTGTATGCGGCCAGGCCGATTTCGGCGCCGCGTCCGCGGTGAAGGTGAACGAACTCGCGATTGCGTGGTTCGACCATTGGCTGAAGGGCGAGACGCTCCAGCGCGTAGGTCCTGAGCCGGTCCACATCTTCCGCATGGGGGGCGGCGATGGAAGCCGTACGCAGGTCGAGGCAACGACGCTGATCGCGCACGGCGGGACGTGGACTACTCTCCCCGCCTGGCCGCCGCCGGATGCAAAGCCGAGCCGCTTCTTCATCGCCAAGACCGGCGATCTGACCCGTCAGGCGCCGCGTGAAGTGGAATCCCGGTCCTATGTCTTCGATCCCGATAACCCGATTCCCACGATTGGAGGGCGCTATTCCAACGGGCCGGACTCCCCGATGTGCCCCCAGGACCAGGTGTGCTCGCTCAATATCCTCGGCTGCCGCGATGCCGCGCCGCTGAACCAGCGGCCCGACGTCTTGTCGTACACGTCAGCGCCGCTGGATGCGGATGTCGATGTTACCGGAGTGGTCCGCGCAAAACTGTGGATCTCTTCCGATGCCGTGGATACCGACTTCACCGCCAAGCTCATCGACGTTTATCCCGACGGCACAGCCCTGCACATCGCGGACGGCCAAATCCGTGCGCGGTACCGGAATCGGCATTCAAAGCCCGAGTTTCTGTCGCCCGGCAAAGTTTATCCGGTTGAGATCAACCTGGGCTCGGTGAGTAATTTATTCGTCAAAGATCACCGGATTCGCCTCGACATCTCCAGCAGCAACTATCCGAAGTTCGAGCCGAATTCGAACACCGCGGAACCAGCAGGCAAATGGACGCGGCGTATCAAGGCCAGGAACACCATCTATATGGGCGGCGGAAGGGCCAGTTACGTTGAGCTGCCCGTCCGTCCTTAGAATCAAGCTTTCAGCCATCAGCCATCAGCTTTCAGCGATCGGCGCACCATGGAATTGAAACACAGGCTCACCGTGTTCTGGCAAAAGCTGAGCGCTGATAGCTGAACGCTGAAAGCTGCCTGCGTTGCAATTCGGACCTGTTTCGGGGTCGCGAATGAAGCGCTTCGGTGATAGTCTGGTCGAGTGAAGCCGCTACTCGCGACTCTAGAGACAAACGCGCACACCGTTCGCCTGATGGCGCCACGGGTTGTGCGGTTGTTCGCTGTGGAGGTGATTGAATGGCGAAGTTCCGATTGACTGTAAACGGCCGGGAGCGCGTGGTGGACACAGACCCCGAACGCCCGTTGCTGGAGGTGCTCCGCGAAGACCTGAAGCTCACGGGCACAAAGTACGGTTGCGGAGAAGGCCAGTGCCGGGCCTGCACAGTGATCATGGACGAACGTCCCATCGTCACTTGCGTCACGCCGGTGCGCTCGGCGCACGGTAAGAGCATTCTCACGATCGAAGGCCTGGGCGATGTCGCCAACCTGCACCGCGTGCAGCAGGCATTTCTTGAAGAAGGCGCGATGCAGTGTGGGTATTGCACACCCGGTATGATCCTTCGGACCGTCGCGCTGCTGAACGAACAGCCCAAGCCAACAGAAGCGCAGGTGATAGAAGCGCTGAACGGAAACCTATGCCGATGCTGCGGCTACCCGACGATTCTGGCGGCGGTGCACAGAGCCGCAGCCGCCCGTCAAACCTCAGGCTCGAAGAGTGAGGAGTAGTGCAATGACTGAGGAACTGTTCGAGGTAGAGCGATACGAATTGCGGGAACCACCGGCGTACCTGTTTTCGGTCAGCCGCCGGGAATTCCTGGGAACCGTAGGCGCGGGATTTCTCATCGTCGCGGTTGCCGGCGAAGCTCAGGGGCAGCGGCAATCCGCCGGATCGACGCTGGAGGCGCGACTGCACATAGGGGAGGACGGCGTCATCACCATCCTCAACGGCAAGATCGAGGAGGGACAGGGGCCGCGGACCGAATTCGCCATGGCAGCCGCCGAGGAACTGCGCGTGCCGGTCGAGCGCATCCGAATGGTGATGGCGGATACCGACGCAACACCCAACGACGGCGGCACATCCGGAAGCCGGTCGACACCGGGTACGGTGCCGCTTATTCGGCAGGCAGCTTCGGCGGCGCGGGGGCTTCTGATCACAATCGCCGCGGCGCAATGGGGAATCCCACGCGAACGCGTACACGTGGATGGCGGAACCGCCAGCGGTCCGGACGCTAGCCGCAAGTTGACTTACCAGGATCTGGCAAAGTCGGCTGAATTGACGGAGGCATACAGCCAGCCGCTCCCGGCGGACGTGTCCCTCACGGCTGCCCGGGACTGGAAGGTGCTTGGCCAGCCGCGGCACCGCGTCAACGGCCGCGACATCGTCACGGGAGCCCACAAGTTTCCTTCCGACATCGAGAGACCGGGCATGCTGTACGGCAGCGTCCTGCGACCGCCGTCGTTCGGAGCGGCGCTGGTTTCCGTGAATCTCGACAAGTCGAAGTCCATGCCAGGCGTGACCGCGGTTCGAGACGGCGACTTCGTCGCTTGCGCGGCATCGTCTTCGTTCGGCGCGCGCAAGGCCATCGAAGCGCTCGCCGCCACTGCCGTTTGGAAAGAAAAACAGCATCCATCCAGCGATACGCTGTTCCGGCACTTGAAGGAGCATGGGCAGGCCGCCGCATCGGGCGGACGAAACCGGCCGCGCATCGAAGGAGACGTCGAGAGAGCTCTCGCCGGTGCGCAGAAGCGGCTGAAGGCTGTTTACCAGGCTTCCTACGTCCAACACGCTCCGATGGAGCCCCGTGCCGCGGTTGCCGAATGGCAGGACGGAAAGTTGACGGTGTGGACGGGAACCAGCAATCCGTTCAACGTGCGCCAGCAACTGGCGGAGGCGTTCCGGATCCCGGCGCCGCGAGTCCGCGTTATCGCTCCCGACTTCGGCGGCGGATTCGGCGGCAAGCACACCGGGGAGGCGGCGCTTGAAGCCGCCCGCCTGGCGCGTGAAGCGAATCGGCCCGTCTCGGTGTGCTGGACGCGAGCCGAGGAGTTCACGTGGGCATACTGCCGCCCGGCCGCGCTCATCGAAATCGATTCTGCGCTGGACGACAAGAACGAGATCCTGGCCTGGGATTTCGCCAACTACAACTCCGGCGGCTCGGCCATCGACACTCCGTACCGGACGGCGAACTCGCGTATCCGGTTTATTGCCTCCGATTCGCCGCTCCGACAGGGCTCGTACCGCGCGCTTGCGTCCACCGCGAACAACTTCGCACGGGAATCGATGATGGACGAACTCGCCGAGGCCGCTGGCGCGGAGCCGCTCGAGTTCCGGTTGGCCCATCTGGAAAACGGCCGCATCCGCGAGGTGCTTACTGCCGCGACGAACAAGTTCCAGTGGGCTGAGCGGAGCAAGCAGCGTCGCGCGAACCGCGGGGTTGGGCTGGCCTGCGGTACCGAAAAGAACTCGGTAGTGGCCGCCTGCGTCGAGGTCGAGGTCGATTCGCAAACTGGAGTACCGCGGCTGTTGGAGATCTGCCAGGCGTTCGAGTGCGGAACCATCCTGAACCCGGCGGGACTCAAGGCGCAGGTCGAAGGCTGCATCCTGATGGGACTCGCCGCCCTGCGCGAGGAGATGCTTTTTGCCGGCGGGAGAATCAGGAACCCTCGCTTCTCCTCATACCGGGTTCCCCGGTTTCGCGACGTGCCGCCAAAGATGGAAATCATCTTGGTGGACAAGAAGGAGGCCGAACCGGTTGGAGCCGGGGAGACGCCGATTATTGCCGTGGCTCCGGCAATGGGCAACGCGATCTTCGCTGCGACGGGACGGCGTGTGCGGTCGCTGCCCTTCCAAACAACCCAGAAAGCCGGCTGAGACTCCTCTTCGCCGATGCGCACGTAAAATCGGCAAGTTCATTCGCATTCATCTGGCGTCTGACGCCGTGCTGCTGCGCGTCCAGGCGATGGTCAGGTCGAAAACGAGTCATAGGCGTTCGATGGTAATTCTGTATCGCTCCAGGCGGATCGCGATCTCGCGGCGCGGTAACCGGCATCTTGGATGCGCCGCCACGGCCGTCAGTCCGTCGTGCAATGGCTGGATGCCGGGAACTCCTGCATCTTCCATGATGTCGAGCAGCCACAACAGACCATGGCATTCTACGTTCTCCCCTGCCGCCAGATGGCGCAACGGCCTATCCCCGGTCAACAGTGGCCATTTGCGCTCTTTGGCAAGCGCCAATGCAAAACTATCAACGATGGAGAGCGCTGAACGCTGCTGACGGAAACGGAGAGCGTTGCCGACCCCCTCTTTCGATAGTTCCACGACCCGGAGCCCGAGTTGTACCAGGCGATCTCCCCATTCGTCGCACATCTCGCGGTCGTAAAGAACATCAGGAACCGCGAACTCATGCTGAAGGCAAAAGACAGCCTCCAGCAAGGCCCCACGCTCCAGGTCGATCAGGACGGAGGTGTCGGAGACGAGGATCATTGCCGCGCTGCCGCAGACGGCTCCTCCATCCGGCGATTAAGCTCGCGCACCGTTATGTTTAACAGCTCAGCCGTCTTGGGTTCTGATATTGCGCCTTCAGCAAGCGCCCGATAGCAGAGGCGGTCGAAACGACCTGGTTTTTCTTCGGCCAGATGCTCAGGTTCGTAGTTGGGAGCACTGCGGAAACCGAGGCGCGAGAATTCCCGGAAGAGCCTTTGCGACAGCGATGGAGGAAATATGCCGAGATCGGAGCAGCGGTACGTAATGGCCTGAATGCTGGCGCCGAATAATCGCTTGAGCGCAAAAAGCTCACTCCAGCCGATGGAGCTTCGATGCTTCCCGACACTGGACCAAAGCGCTTCGGCGGGCATGAGAAAAGCGCCGGCAAACCGATGCGCGGCCTTCTCCCGAAATTTGTCGTCGCCTTGTACGTCCACTACCATGTGTCCGAGTTCGTGCGCGAGATTGAAACGCTGCCTCTCGCCATGGACGCCACGGCGAATCACGATAATTGGCACAGGCTCGCCGCGTGAACGGCGGACCCGGGCGGCCAGCCCGTCGATGTTCTCCTGCGAGTCAACCACCAGAACCTTGATGCCGCGTTCTTCGAGGAGCTCAACAAGATTGGGGATCGGGTCGATCCCGAGATTCCAGTGTTCGCGCAGATATTGCGCGGCGCTGTCCGCGTCAGCGATCTGACGCACCGGGAAGGGTGCCTCCCGGGGTCTGTCCCATTCGGCACTTGGCAGACCCAGGATTTCCTCCACCATCAGGTAGCGTTCGATCAGATGAAGAGCCTGCGCCTGAATCTGCGCCTCCTCCTTCTTGCTTGTGATCTGCTTCTTTCGAAACTCAATCTCCTCCAGGACCATTTCCTGATCGCCGGCCAAATAGTCGAGCGAGACGCCGAGGGCGTGGCTCAGGGCGATCAGCATGCCTGAACCGGGGACATCCTCGTCCCTCTCGTACTTGCCGATTTGCTGCGCCGAAACCCGGTTTTCAATTCTGTCTGCCAGGTCGCGCAGGGGGAGACCGGCAGCGGCCCGCGCAAGCTTAAGTCGTTTACCAATCATAGTTTCCTCTCCTTCCCTCTGGTTTACAATTATAGTATTCTATTCTTGGTTTGTAAATCATCGCGTTGTTGCAGGGTCAGGATATTAATTCTTTCAACTGGTTGTCGCCCCCGCCGGTGAACACTCCGGCAGCACTTTGAGCAATTTCACGGGAATCTTTTCCTCACGCCCACCCAGTTCCGCGACGGCATGACCAAACGGAACGGCGTGGTCAACCGCCTGAACCGCCACTACTACGGCTTCGCTTCCGATACGGACAACAGCTTCTTTATCGGCTCCTGGGGCAAGGAAAGGCTTGCGAGCACGAAAAATACAACCGGGTCGAGGCTGCGGGCGAAGAGTGGCGGAAGATCTTTGGTCCGCAGATCCCCCGGACAATCTGATGGACGAGCGCACGAAAAATCTGATTGAAGAGTGCCAGCGGCAAGAGGAGTCCTGCCTCTATACATCGACTGCGCTCTTTGAATGGCTGAAGCGCCTTCGGGTGCAAAAGGTGTTCCTTGTCGTCGTTCCGATAGTCCTGGGCGACATCGCCACATGGCCGCTCCTCGCGAAACAGGATGAGTACAAATGGGTCACCGGCGTTTGCGCCCTCCTCGCCGGGTTTGCCCCGGCGATCTACAAGGCGCTCGATTTCGACGTCAACCTGACGACGGTGGCAAAGCACGCCCACCAGTTCAAAGTGCTACAGGACCGATTTCGCCAATGCTGGCGCATAACCAGCCTGGGGCCCTCCGAGGCGTTCAAACAAGAATTCGATGATCTGATGGCCCGCATGGATGATGCCCGCGGCGCTAGCCTCACCCCACCGGAGCGCTTCTTCGGTAAGACGAAAGCGAAAATCGAAAGTGGCCACTACAGTTTTTCAGTTGACGCTCATATTCCCAAGCTGGAACCCTGAAAGCTATCTGAGCGTACACCAGGGGAACGCGCCAGCCAGTCCAGCAGGGAGAGCCCCGCCCAGAATAGTCGGTCGAAGGAACCCTCCTTCGCAGTGTTACTTCAGAATCAGTTTAGGGATAAAATACTACGAATTGAAGGCGAACATATGAAACTACTCGCGTTGTTGCCGCTGGTTCTCACCAGCGTGATGCCCGCACAGACCAAAAAGGTCATTGCCAACCTGCAGCCCGATATGCTTACGGAATTGGCGAAGACCGCCCCCAACATCAAGATTGTGGCCGCTCGCGGACCGGGGCTGGAGAAGGAAATCGTCGACGCCGACGCCATGGTTGGCGTTCGCTTGACACCTGATCTGCTCAAGCAGGCCAAGCAGCTCAAGTGGCTTCATATCTCGAGCGCGGGCGTTGAACCTCACGGCAACCAGACCGGCCTTTTCCCGGCACTGGCGGAGAGCGACGTGATCGTGACCAACGCCAAGAACGTCTACGGCCCTCAGATCGCCGATCATGCGTTCGCGTTCCTGCTGGCGTTGACGCGCAAGCTAAACGTAACGATCCCCCGGAAGCATCTCGAAGAATGGGGTGGTGGAAGGGATGGCATGTTTGAGCTGGATGGCAAAACAGCGGTCGTCATCGGTGTCGGCGGGATCGGCAGCCAGATCGCCCAGCGCGCGCACGGATTCGGGATGAAGGTGATCGGCGTCGATATTCGCGACATTCCGCCGAGCACTACTGTGCAGCGTGTCGTGCCGCCGGACATGCTCGATTCGGTGCTCCCCGAGGCGGACGTTGTCTTCGTCTCGGTTCCGCACACCAAAAAGAGCGAGGGAATGATGGGCGCTCGTCAGTTCGATCTGATGAAACAAGGCTCCTATTTCATCGCCATGTCGCGAGGCAAGATTTACGATCACCAGGCGCTCGTCAAGGCACTCGACAGCAAGCGCCTGGCCGGAGCCGGTCTGGATGCCACCGACCCGGAGCCTTTACCGAAAGGTCATGCTCTCTGGAAGTTCCCGAACGTAGTCATTACGCCCCACACCTCGGGCGGCTCCGACAATTTGCAGGCGCGTATGAACCATATCGTCAAAGAGAATATCCGGCGATTTGGCGCAGGTCTTCCGTTGCTGAACGTCGTGGACAAAAAAGAGGGCTTCTAGCACTGAAGAGACTTGCCGCAGCGGGTTTTGCGTGTCTCCTCCCTCTGGCCGCCCAGAGTGGCTCTGGGAGGATCGCGGGCAAGGCTGTCTTTGACGGCAAGGGCGGCTGTCTCGAGTGCCACTCGGTCGAGAATCGAGGCGGCGTTCTCGGACCGGACCTGAGCGACGTCGGCGTGATGCGGACTCCCGAATCGCTGCGCCTCGCCCTCAAGGATCCCGACGCCGAAATCCACTCCGAATACTTCACGATCAGAGTTCTCACCAGGCGTGACGAGCAGATCCGAGGCATCCGGCTGAATGAGGATGATTTCTCGATTCAACTGCGTGATACCGGCGGCAACCTGCGATCGTTTCAGAAGGACCATCTGAAAAGCCTGTGGCGAGAGCTGCGCTCGCTCATGCCGTCGTACGCCTCGAAGCTCTCCGCAACAGAGATCGACAACCTGGTCGCGTATCTCAGTTCGCTCAAGGGGACTCTCGTTCAGCCGGGTGATGCGGTCACCCGAATGCGGTCTATCGCGCCGCTCTCCGAGCGCATCGACTGGCTCACCAGGGCGGACCGCGACGCCGATGAGCGGCCGAACGCCGTCTTAGACTCCTTGCGGATACCCGTGGGAGCCGCCGTGGCTGACGTGGGCGCCGGCATGGGTTACTTTACCTGGCGCCTAGCCGAGCGCGTGGGTCCCAAAGGGAGAGTCATCGCCGTGGAGATCCAGCCGAACATGCTGGATCTGATCGCGCAAGACATAAAGAAACGCAAGCTCACTAATGTCGATCTGGTGCTGGGCGGGGAACGCGATCCCGGCCTGCCTGAGAGAGCGCTGGATCTCGTCTTGCTTGCGAACGCCTATCATGAATTTTCCGAGCCGGAAGCCATGATGGCCGCTATCCATCGGTCTTTAAAAACGAACGGCCGGGCCGTGGTGCTGGAGTATCGTAAGGAAGATGCCTACACGCCCATGGAGGAGACGCACAAGATGACATTGAAGGATGTGCGCGCGGAAATTGAATCCATGGGCTTCGAGACCGAGCAGATCCTGCGTATTCTGCCGATGCAGCACCTTCTGATCTTCACAAAGCGATCGCCCTAGGGAGCCCACATGAGCCGGCTGAGACTTGGATGCTGTTTTCTGGCGCTCCTCACGCCCGTCGGAGCTCAAAGAAACCCATTTGAGACACCCCAGGACGTTGAGCTCGGCAATAGGCTATTTCAAACTCACTGCTCGTACTGCCACGGCGTCAGCGGAGAAGGCGGCCGGGGTGCGGACCTGACGCAGGGCCAATACCACCATGGTGGATCGGACAGTGAGCTATTCCGGACGGTCCGCAACGGAATCGAAGGCTCGGAGATGGGGCCGGTGCGCGCGACGGACGACGAAGTGTGGCGGATGGTTGCGTTCGTGAAGCGTCTCGGCACGGCAGGCGTGCAAGAGAGGGCGCCAGGCGACAGGGCTGCCGGCAAAATCGTCTATGAGCGCAAGGGTGGATGCCCAGCCTGTCACGTGATCGACAACGAGGGCGGCAACCTTGGACCGGAATTGACCCAGATCGGCCGGCTCCGCGGCATCAAGTCTCTGGAGGAATCGCTACTCAAGCCGGACGCGGATCTGCCTGTGAGCTATCGTGCCGTCCGGGTGGTGACGAAATCGGGGGAGACCGTCGTCGGTATCCGGCTGAACGAAGACGACATCTCTATACAGTTGCGGGACCCTGGCGACAAACTCCGGTCGTTCTTGAAAGACAACATTAAAGAGATCCGGCGTGACAGTCCGTCGCTGATGCCCGCGTACGGGTCGATTCTGACAAAGGAGGAACTCGTCGATCTGATAGCTTACTTGGATAGCTTGCGAGGGACGCGATGAGAGTATATCGAAGCTGGGTGTTTACGATTGCCGCCTCAGTCTATGCGCAAGGGTTGCCTGTCTCCTACGAGCGCCTGCTGAAGGCCGATCGGGAGCCGGGCAACTGGCTGATGTATTCGAACACCTACAACGGATGGCGCTACAGCCGGCTGGATCAGGTCAGCACGGAAAACGTGCATCGGCTACGTGTGAAGTGGCTGTACCAGGGACGGCACCCGGAGAAATTCGAGACCACGCCGCTGGTGGTCGACGGGATCATGTACCTGACGCGGCCGGAGAATGAAATCATCGCGCTGGATGCGGAGACCGGCCGAATCTTGTGGACGTACCGCCATCGGAATCCTCCCCGCACGTTCAACTGCTGCGGCAGAGTGAACCGCGGCGTGGCGATCCTGGGCGATCGCCTGTTCATGAACACGCTGGACATGCACGTGGTTGCGGTGGACGCCAAAAGCGGGCGGCAACTGTGGAAGACCAAAATGTTCGACCACACGGCGGCGGGCGGCTACGCTGCGACAGGGGCGCCGCTCGCCGTCAAGGACAAGGTGATCGTCGGCATGGCCGGCGGCGAGCGCGGCGTCAGCGGGTTTCTCGACGCTTATGATGCGGCCACCGGGAAACATATGTGGCGCTTCAACACGATTCCACAGCCCGGCGAGCCGAACTTCGGGACCTGGGCCGGAGATTCGTGGAAAACCGGAGGCGCCGCCACGTGGAACAACGGTTCCTTCGATCCTGAGTTGAATCTCGTGTACTGGGGCACAGGCAATCCCTGGCCGGACTACAACGGGGACCTTCGCGCCGGCGACAACTTATACTCCTGCTCGGTTTTGGCCTTGGATGCGGACACCGGAAAACTGCGTTGGTATTTTCAGTTCACGCCGCATGATTTGCACGATTGGGACTCCACACAGACCCCGGTGTTACTCGATTCGGCATTTCGCGGGCAGCAAAGAAAGCTGATCCTGTGGCCGAACCGGAACGGTTTCTTCTACGTGCTCGACCGAACCAACGGTGAGTTTCTGCTGGCCAAGGCGTTCGCCAAGCAGACTTGGGCGAAAGGATTCGACGATAAGGGCCGCCCCATCGAATTCTCCGGTCATGAGCCGACGCCCGAGGGAAACGATTCCGTGTGGCCGGGTGTGGACGGCGCCGCCAACTGGATGTCGCATAGCTACAGTCCGATCACCAGGCTGCTTTATGTCTCCGCGCGCGAAGAGCGCCGCGTGTTTACGAAAAATGCGGTCCGGCATCCGACCACAGCCGCCGATGATGACGACGGACCCAGCTTTCGGCGCTTTCGACGGCCCCGGTTCGCGCCGGAGGAAAGTTGGGGCAAGGTGATGGCGATTGATCCCACGACCGGCGCGATCCGGTGGGAGCACCGCGTGTTGTCGCCTCCGTGGTCGGGGGTGATGGCAACCGCGGGCAATCTCGTATTCGGCGGCACGCTCGAGGGCAACGTTTTTGCGCTGGATGCGGTGACGGGAAAGCGCCTATGGCGATTCCCCGGCAACGATCGGATCTATGCCAGCCCGATCAGCTTTCTCAGCAACGGCAAGCAGCACGTCTCGATGCCCGTCGGCGACGTGTTGATCACCTTTAGCGTGGACGGACAGTAGATTTACCGTCCCGTTCCCCGAGCATCGTCAGAATGCGGCCGCTGCGGCTATCCGCTTCACGAGTCGGCGTGCTCGTGATTGAAGTGATGGTCGAGCGCCAATTTGTTCGCGTCCGCGAGCCGTCGCGAGAGGCTCTCCCGCTCCGATTTCGACATCGGCTTGAAACTGCGAGCCAACTGCGTATTTTCCCGAATGAACTCAAGCTTCGGCATTCCGACGGTCACCACTGAAACCGGTAGTGATAGAGCGTAACGAATGAGCCGGCTCGTGTCAGCTTTGCCCGAACCTGTCCCGATCAGGCCTTCCTGGGCCGTAACCTTCATCGCAATGACGCCCAGGTTCTTGCGGACGGCGACCGGCAACGCCACCTCCTCGAAACTGCTTCCGGGATGCGGCTTTGGGGGCAAAGCCTCACCGAAGAGATCGCTTGCGCCACCTTTCTTCCAGTACCCTCCACCATCGGGGCTGCGGCCCTGCAGTCCAGCATTTAAAGCCATCTGAGTGGCGTCAAAGTCGTATCGGTCCAAGGCCTTTGCCAGCGTTGCCGGGTCTCCATGCGAGGTAACGCCGATAAATCGCACCATCTTCTGATCTCGCAGACGGTACAGCGCTTTGACAGTGCCATCGTTTTCGATGGTCTCCAAATCCCCCTGTTCCTTCAGACCGTGAATGTGCAGCACATCGAGATAATCGGTCTGGAGCCGCTTCAGGCTCAGTTCACAATTGCGAAGCACATCGTCGAACTTGCGCGCGCCCGTCTTGGTCGCAACGAAAACTTCTTTGCGGCGATCTTTGACGGCCTTGCCTACCCAGGTTTCGCTGGTACCGTTCCCGTAGCCCTGCGCTGTGTCGAAGTAGCGAATGCCGGACTCGAGCGCCAGATTGACCGCTTCGACTCCGCGATCTTCGGTCTTGTAGGCAGCCCACAAACGATTCCCGCAGCCGATGGCCAGGATCGTTACGCGCTCGCCGGACCGGCCGAACACGCGTGTAGGCAGCGTCTTGTTGCTCGGAGCGCCGGCGGCCTGAGACGCTATGGAGCTTCCCACCGCTCCACCAACGAACTTTCGCCGGGACATCTGGTTGCTCATGTGAGATCCTTTCTGATCAACGTCGGAATGAAGTCGATTTATTTTAGATCAACTGGGTCCGCCACGTGAAGCCACACACCCAAAAGAGGTGTTGCGGACAACTGACGAAATCTGATACTGTTGCACCCAAAGCTTCACAGCTTCAGGAGGTGCATCATGCAGATTGCCAGGACTGCGATTCTCTGGCTTGCCGTGTGTCTCATTGCGGCGGCGCAAAGCGAACGCGGCAACATTACCGGAATCGTAACCGATCCCACCGGCGCCGCTGTTGCGGCAGCTGAACTCTCCATCATCCATCGCGATACCAACGCCACCACGCGAGCGGTCTCCACGGCCACGGGTGAATATAACGTCCCCAATCTGCTGCCGGGAGTCTATCGCGTCGAGATTACAGCCACCGGTTTCAAACGGTTCGTGCAGCAAAATGTCGTGGTCGCCGCTGCCACCACAGTGCGCATCGACGTGCCGCTGCAACTCGGCCAGGTGACCGAACAGATCGAGGTCTCGGCCGCCGTCACTACCATTCAGACCGACAACGCCAAGGTTTCAAGCCAGGTACAGAACAAACTGGTGGACGAACTGCCGCTGGTGGTGGCGGGCGAGATGCGCAGCCCGTTCAACCTGGTGGCGGTGGCGGCGGAGGCGCGCGGCGATGGCC
>JBBDWK010000075.1:0-97612 GCA_040902885.1 Bryobacteraceae bacterium
ACCGGACAGATCACGTGTCAATAAAACCGGACAACTTGAAAAGCTAACGACAGGAGTGAGCGATGAACCCAATTGAAGAAAACAAGCTGTTCATGACGCGTCGCCACTTCTTTAGCTATTCCAGCCTCGGCATCGGGGCGACGGCGCTGGCGTCGCTGCTAGCGAAGGATTCGCGGGCGGCGGTTGGGCTGCCCGATCTGCCGCACTTCGCGCCCAAGGCGAAGCGCGTCATTTATCTCTTCCAACACGGCGCGCCGTCGCAGCTCGATCTTTTCGACTACAAACCGAACCTTGGAAAGCTGCGCGGCGAGGACCTGCCCGAGTCGATTCGCAAGGGACAGCGGCTCACGGGGATGACGGCCTACCAGGCGAAGTTTCCCACGGCGCCCTCCATATTTCAGTTCAAGCAGAGCGGCCAGTCGGGAACGTGGCTGAGCGAGCTGCTGCCGCACACGGCGAAGGTTGCCGACGAGATCAGCGTGATCCGGTCGCTGCGCACCGAAGCCATCAACCACGACCCCGCGGTCACTTTCTTCCAGACCGGTTTCCAGCTTGCCGGACGGCCCAGCATCGGAGCGTGGACTTCATACGGGCTGGGGAGCGAGAACCAGGATCTGCCGGCGTTCGTGGTGATGGTTTCGCAAGGCGTAGGAGGCACCCAGGCGCTGGCCGACCGCCAGTGGGGCAGCGGCTTTCTGCCGACGCGCTTCCAGGGCGTCAAGTTCCGGTCCGGCAGCGACCCGGTTCTCTACCTGTCCAACCCGGCCGGTTATTCGGATACAGCGCGGCGCCGCTATCTGGACGACCTCGCCAAGCTGAACGAGTTGAAGCTGAAGGAATATCGGGACCCCGAGATTGCCACGCGCGTCTCGCAATACGAGATGGCGTACCGCATGCAGAGCTCGGTCCCGGAGTTGGCGGATCTCTCGAAGGAGCCGGAATCGGTATTTGAGATGTACGGTCCGGATGCGCGCAAGCCGGGCAGCTATGCGGCCAACTGCATTCTCGCGCGGCGGCTCGCGGAGCGCGGCGTGCGCTTCATCCAGCTCTTTCACAGAGGCTGGGACCAGCACAGCAACCTGCCGAAGGACATCCGGGGGCAGTGCCTGCAGAACGACCAGCCTTCGGGGGCCCTGATTCAGGATTTGAAGCAGCGCGGCCTGCTGGAGGAAACACTGGTGATCTGGGGCGGCGAGTTCGGGCGCACGGTCTACTCCCAGGGCAAGCTCACGGAAGACAATTACGGCCGCGACCACCATCCCCGGTGCTTCGCGATGTGGATGGCGGGCGGAGGCATCAAGGGAGGCGTCACTTACGGCGAGACGGACGATTTCAGTTATAACATCGTCGAGGACCCGGTGGAGATTCACGACCTGCACGCCACCATCCTGCACTGTCTGGGCGTGGACCACACAAAGTTAACTTTCAAATTTCAGGGCCGGCACTACCGCCTGACGGACGTGCATGGCAACGTGATCCGGAAGATTTTGAGTTAGCCCACACCAAGCACGCTATAATCGGGACAATGGACATTTACGACGAGCTGATCCGGCTCCGGCGGTTGGGTCAGAAATGTGCCATAGCCACCATCGTGGACGTGCGCGGCTCCATTCCCAGTTACGAGAGCGCCAAGCTGCTGGTGCGGGAGGACGGGTCGATGATGGGCACCATCGGGGGCGGTTGCGTGGAGGCCGAAGTCTGGAATGCCGCCCGCGACGTGATTTCGTCCGAGAGGCCGAAGCACATGACCTTCAATCTCGGCCAGGACGCCGCGTACGATAACGGCCTCATCTGCGGGGGGCAACTGGACGTATTCGTGGAGCCGATCGTCCCCTCGCCGCGCGCCTTCATCTTCGGCGCCGGGCACATCTCGAAGAGCCTCTCGCGAGTCGCCTCGCTGGCCGGATTCGCCACGGTCGTCGTCGACAATCGCGAAACCTTCGCCAACCGGGAGCGGTTCCCGGAAGCGGACGAGATTTTCGCCGGCGAGTACGAAGACGTTTTTCCCCAGCTCGTCGTCAATGAGCACAGCTATCTGATCATCGTGACGCGCGGCCACCGCGACGATATGCGCGTGCTGCGGTGGGCCGCCGCTACTCCCGCCCGCTACGTTTCCATGATCGGCAGCAAGCGCAAAGTCATCGGCGTGGTGAAGGAGCTCGAAAAAGAGGGCCTCTCGCGGGAGGCGCTGAGCCGCATTTATGCGCCGATGGGCCTGGAGATCGGGGCCGTGTCGCCGGAAGAGATCGCCATATCGGTGTGCGCGGAGATGATCGCCGTCCGCCGCAACGCCGAATCCAACTGGCGCGGCGTCTCGAAGTCCCTCTTCGCCAGGGAGGAATCCCGGGCCTTGTTGAAGTGAACCCCGGAGGGAAGGTTGCCGGCCTGATTCTGGCTGCCGGCGAATCGCGGCGGATGGGGTCGCCGAAGGCGCTGCTCGAGTATCGGGGAGAGACTTTTCTGGATAACCTGATCGGCTCGCTCTCGGGCTTCTGCTCGCCGGTGATCGTGGTTCTCGGCCACGAGGCCGGCACGATCCGCGCGGGCATTTCACGCGGCCGCGAGGTCCGCATTACCGTGAACGGCGACTACGCACTCGGGCAGTTCAGTTCCATGCAGTGCGGAATGAGGGCGGTACCTCCGAAGTGCGCCGGCGTCCTGTTCACCCTGGTGGACCATCCGCGCGTGGCCGCTTCGACGCTGACAGCGCTTGTCGCCGAGCCGCTCCCGCTGCTGGCCATTCCCCGTTATGAAGGACGCCGCGGCCACCCGGTCTTTTTTTCGCGAGAGTTGATTCCGCAATTTTTAGACTTGCCGCCCGGCTCCGACGCGCGCGTCCTGATCCGGCGTTATGCCGAACGCACGCGCTACCTGGATGTCGCCGACGCGGGCGTGGTGGCCGATGTGGACGACCCTGAGGCCTACCGCCGGCTGATTGCGGGCGCTACCCAATGAACTTCCGCCGCAAGATCCTGCGCCGCTACATTCCGGCCGCGCTCGCGCTGCTGCTGCTGGCCGCTGCGGCGGCGCCGTTTTTGCACGCGGACCGCTTCGGGCATGCCATCCGCGTGGCCCTGGAAGCCGCATTGCACCGGGACGTGGAGATTGGCGAGGTGCGTTTCACACTGGTTCGCGGACCCGCTTTTGCCATCGGGAACGTAGTGATCCACGAGGATCCCGCGTTCGGCATCGAGCCGCTAGCGTATGTGGAACGCCTGGAAGCCCGCCCCAGCCTGCTTGCGCTTCTGCGCGGGCGGCTGGAGTTCGCTTCGCTTCGCCTTGTCTCGCCGAGCGTGAACCTGGCGAAAAATATGGAGCCTTCCGGCCGCTGGAATTTCGAGGGGCTGATCGCCGGCGCCGCCATCGCCGCTCTCCCGAATATTCAGATGGATACCGGGCGCATCAACTTCAAAATTGGCGATACCAAGTCGGTCTTTTATTTCATGAATACCGACCTGGAGATTTCCTCGCCCGGTTTGAGCGGCATGGGAGATCTTCGCTTTTCGGGCGAAGCGGCCCGTGCGGACAGAGCTTCGCGCGGTCTCGGCAATTTCACCGGACGGGGACATTACGGCGAATCGGGCGTGGATCTGAACCTTCAACTAGAGAAGACCGCGATCGGCGAAATCACTGCCTTGATTTACGGGAGGGATGCCGGCATTCACGGGCTGATCTCTTCTCGGGCCCACCTCTCCGGTCCATTGCACGATGCGAAGATTCGCGGCGATCTGTATTTGGAGGACGTTCATCGCTGGGACCTGATGCCGCCTCACGGCGGCGGATGGAACCTGGCCTTCCAGGGACGCCTGAACTTCGCCGGGCAATTCCTGGAGCTGGAGTCCTTCTCCCAAAATGGGAAGCCTTTGCCGCTGGCGGTCCGCTTCCGCGCCTCGGATTACCTGTCGCAGCCCCGCTGGGGTGTCTCGGTGAACTGCAACCGGCTGCCCGTGGAGCCGCTCATTGAGGTGGCGCGCCACATGGGCGCCGGGCTGCCGGAAAACTGGACGCTGGCTGGAAACGTGGAAGGCGCGGTCAGCTATTCGCATCCCGGCGATTGGCAAGGCCAGATCGTGTTTCAAGAAGCGAGCTTCTCGCTGTTTGACGCGCCGGCGCTGCGCATGCAGCGCGGCCGGATGTTCTTCGAGGGAGGAAGAGTTCGCCTCGCGTCCTCTTCGGTGCACGCCGTGGACGGCGATGAAGCCACGCTCGACGGAGCGTACGACCTCGACTCCCAGGCTTTCCATTTCTCCATCACGACCGAATCCATGAACGTGGCGTCGCTCCGGGCCCAGGTTGCTTTGGCCGCGGTTCCATTGCTTGAACAGGTGAGGACCGGATCGTGGAAAGGCAGACTGCGCTACGATCGTACCGTCGCCGCTTCCGGTGAACCCGCTGGCGTCCGCGATGGATGGAGCGGCCGCTTTCAGTTGACCGGCGCCGAGATTCCAATACCGGGTATTCCCAAACCGCTCGAAGTCGCGTCCGCCAACATCGCTCTGAACGGCCCCCGCCTGGAGGTGGATCGTCTGCACGCGGCGGTCGGCGAGATAAGGCTGCAGGGCGACTATCGTTACGAGCCGCGAGCCGTCCGCCCGCACCGATTCCGGCTCAATGTTCCGGAGTTGGACGTGGAAGAACTCGAGCGATTGTTCCTTCCGACGCTCCGGCGCAGCCGCGGAATTATAGCGCGCACGCTCGGAATTACGCGAAGCGGCACGCCGGCGTGGTTGCGCGACCGGCACGCCTCCGGCACAATCCGCGTCGCGGTGCTGCGTCTCGGCGATCTGCGCCTGGATCGTTTTCAGACGCATGTGTTGTGGGATGGCGCTCGCGTGGAGTTGGGAGAAGCCGGCGGCCACTGGCAGGGCGCGAGTGCCAACGGGAGGGTTTCCATCGACCTGACTGAAAGCGCGCCGGTCTACCGATCCACATTCGACTTGAATTCGGCCGGCTGGAAGGGAGGCAAGCTGGACCTTCAGGTCGCGCTCGAAACCAGCGGCATCGGCAACGAGCTTCTCTCAAATCTCGAATCGCACGGCAGTTTCCGGGCGCAATCTCTCGAGCTGCCCCCTTCGGCCTCGATTAGCGCCGCCTCCGGCTCCTACCTGCTCAATTGGGAAGGCGGCAGTCCGCGCCTGCAAATCAGCGCCCTTGAAGCGGTGCTCGACGATGTCCTGTATTCCGGCCGGGGCGTGGCGCAGCCGGACGGACGTCTGCTGCTGCAGCTTTCGAATGGAGAGAAACAGTTGCGCCTCGGCGGGACCCTGGCGCGCCTGCGCGTCGAGCAACCTTGAGCAGTTCCGGCACCGGCTCCGAGGAGGTGAGCGCTTCCGGCTCTTCTTCCTCGGGAAGCTCCCGATACAGGTGGTGATGGTACGTGATCGAGCCGATTACGATCACAAACAGGAGGGAAATCCCGATCCAGGTAAGGGGCCGCTCGCCGAGCGTGGCCCGCACCACCGCAAAAGCCAGTCCCGCGGAAAGTCCCAGCTTCCAATACCATTCCAACAGGTCCAGGTGCTCCTGTCCGCCCACCTGGCTCCAAACCGTGAAAATAGCGATCAGCGCGATCAAAAACTCGATCGCCCCGCCGAGTCGCTCTAATTGGTGATTCATGCAGGGGAACTTCTATCTTACGTTATTACGTTATTCTGATGAAAGATGGCAGAGCTTTCAGACCACCGGCTGCCCTTCCGGCACGAGTTCGCCGTCGCCTTTTGGCTGGCCGCGGACTCGATTCGCGCGCATAAATTACGCAGCTTTCTCACCTTGCTTGGCGTAATCGTGGGCGTCGCGAGCGTGGTCCTGGTCGGCAGCGCGGTGGAGGGTCTGGGCGCCTATGCCGAGCAGAGCACGGCTAAAGCTTTCGGTACGGACACCTACCTGGTGGCGCAGATCGCTTCCACCGGACGGCTCTCAAGGCGAGAGGTTTTCGAAAAGCTGCGGTACAACAAGCGTCTTCGCGAGGAGGACGTGGAGTACCTGCGCGCCACCACCGGGGAAACCACGCTCTACAGCTCCTACCGCCAGCGGCAAGGCGACGTGAAGCGTGGCGGCGAGACGCTGGAGGCCGCCACAATCATCGGCGTTTCCGCTTCGCTGCAGGAAATCCGGGACGTGACTCTCATGGACGGGCGCTTCTTCAGTGAAACCGAGGAGCGAGGCCGGCAGTACGTGGCCGTAATCGGAGATGAGGTCAAGGAGGCGCTCTTCCCGGGCGAGGGATCGCCCCTTGGGAAGACACTCAAGCTGAGCGGCATGGACTTCCTGGTGGTGGGCGTCCAGGAGAAACTGGGTTCGGCGTTCGGCCGCAGCCAGGACAACTCGGTCTACATCCCCGCGCCCATCTTCACGCGGCTCTATGGCAATACCCAGGGTCTGGCGATCTACGGCCGGCCCAAGGCCGATTCCGGGCTCGTACTGGAGGATTCTCTGGATCTGACCCGCTCGGCACTGCGCACGCGCTTCCACGTGTCTCCCGGGCGTCCGGATAAGTTCGACGTCCTCACGCCGGATGCAATTCGCGGTTTTCTGGACACGATGCTCTCGCTGATCGCGGCCGTGGTGGTGCCGGTAACCTGCATCTCCCTGGTAGTCGGCGGGATCGTGATCATGAACATCATGCTGGTGAGCGTCACCGAGCGCACGCGGGAGATCGGCATCCGCAAGTCGGTGGGAGCGCGGCGCAGCGACATTCTGTTGCAAGTGCTGATCGAGGCGGTTTTGATGGCTTCCGCCGGGGGACTCATCGGCCTCGCCGTGGGAGCAACGCTCACCATCCTGCTTTCGCGCGCTTTCGAAATCCAGTTAACCGTTACGCTGCCTTACGTGGCTCTGGCGATCGGCGTGTCCACAATCGTCGGAGTGGCCTCGGGCTGGTATCCCGCCGCAAGAGCGTCCCGTCTGGATCCCATCGTGGCGTTGAGATCGGAGTAGGCGGAATGAACATTGGCGGGACCGGAAACTTGGGGATGGCGCTGGCGGGAATCTGGGTGCATCGCTTTCGCTCGCTGCTCACCATCCTCGGAATCGTCGTTGGGATCACCACCGTCGTGACCGTCGCTTCGCTGCTCACCGGGCTGCGGCAGGGAGTGGTGACGTTCTTCGAGGAACTGGGGCCGGACAACATCTTCCTCTTCCGCACCAGCGGCGACCCTAACCGCTCGTTCCCGCCCGAAAAGGAATTGCGCCGGCGCCCTATTCTTCCGGAGTATGCCGAAATCATTCGCAGCTCGGCCACTTCGATCGAAAACGTGGGCATCCAGCTCTTCATCCCCGCGTTCGTGCAGGGCCGCCCGCTGACTGCGCGTGTGGCGGGATTCGAGAGCGACACCATCTCGCTTCTCGGCATCTCCGCGAATATGCCGGAACTGGCGCCACGCGACCTGGTTACCGGCCGGTTCTACACTCCCGAGGAGGAGGCCCGAGGCGCGAAGGTCGCGCTACTGGGGGCAAGCGTCGCCGAAGCTCTCTTTCCCGATGGACGGGCTTTGGACAAGACCGTGCTGGTGGATGGCGCCGAATACACGGTGATTGGCGTTCACGATAAGGCCAAGGGGGGATTTTTTGGCGAAAACGGGCTCGATAACCAGATCACCATGCCGCTGCGCACGGTGCACCTGCGCTATCCGCAAATCGACCGGTACATGATTGTCTCGAAGGCCCACCCGGGCATGCGCCAGCAGGCCTTCGATGAGATTGAAGGCATAATGCGCCGCATCCGGCGTACGCCGCCCAACGAGCCCAATGACTTCAACCTCTCCACTCCCGACCAGATCGTTCAGCAGTTCGACAGTATCACCGCGCTCATCGGACTTGTGGCGATCGCGATCTCCGGCCTCGGTCTTCTGGTGGGCGGCATCGGCGTCATGAACATCATGCTGGTCAGCGTGACGGAGCGGACGCGCGAGATCGGCATCCGCAAGGCCGTCGGGGCGCGCCGCCGCGACATCGTCGAGCAGTTTCTTCTGGAAGCCATGGCGCTGACCGGCGCGGGAGGACTGCTGGGTATCTGCATCTCGGTCCTGGTGACCATGCTAGTGGGCGCTTTGGTGCCTTCTCTGCCTTCGACCGTACCCAGTTGGGCGGTTGTGACGGCGTTCCTGGTATCGGTTTCCGTGGGGCTTTTCTTCGGGGTGTGGCCGGCCGTGAAAGCCGCCCGGATGGACCCCGTGGAAGCCCTCCGGTACGAATGAAGGACGCAGGGCACGCGCGAGGCGTGCCCTGCATAAGAAATACGCCGGTTAGGGTCGCTATTGTTCGTGGTGCTGGTGCTGTGTTTCCGGAGTGGCGGTCCGGCCCCGTTCGCCTTCCATATTCAACTGATCGCCGATTCGCGCCTGGATTGCTTCCTCTTCTTTCACCATGTGCTGCAAGGTCTCTTGATCCAGTTTTCCCGTGACCGAAAGATTCTCCCGTTGCTGGTACTTCCGGATGGCAGCCTTGGTACTCGACCCCACGACGCCATTGATCGGACCTTTGTACATGCCCTCATCCCTTAAAAATGATTGGATATAGCGAACCCGGAGACGAATCGGCTCCTGGGCCTCCATCGGCTCCACGCTTCGGGCGCGAGCGCCTTCGCCCTCATCCAGAGACATGGCCATATGCTGCATTGTCTGCTGGTCCAATTGTCCGGTCACGGAAAGATTTTCCGAACGTTGATACTCACGCAATGCGGAGCGCGTTCGGGGTCCGCCGATGCCGTCGGTCGGGCCATTGTAGAACCCCTTCTCCTTGAGTATCTTCTGGGCTTCGACCGTGCTGATCTGCCGCTGTTCCGTCGAACCCGTCTGTTGCGTCTGCTGGGCACTGCCGTGGTTGTGATGTCCTGCCGTGCCCGCCTCATGCGCGATGGCGACTGGCAACCCGGCCAGGCACATCGCTAGTAAAGCTCGATTAATGGTGACCATTATTCCTCCACCTCCACTCGGAAAAGCATCTGTCCAGCCTTTGATTGCCGGGATACATGTTCTCCGGTGGGACGGGGAAGAACGTTACGAGTACTCAGGCCAGCAGCTTCCGAACGGGATCGCCGGCGACATCGGTGAGACGGAAGTCGCGGCCCTGAAACCGGAACGTCAGCTTCGTATGGTCCAGGCCGAGCAGGTGCAGAATGGTGGCGTGCAGATCGTGAACATGGACGGCATCTTCAACGGCATGAAAGCCCACATCGTCCGTACGTCCGACCGTCTGTCCGCCCTTGATGCCGCCGCCTGCCAGCCACGTCGAGTATGCGTCGATGTGGTGGTTGCGGCCGATGGATTTCGGTTCGCCGTCGCTGAAGGCCGTCCGCCCGAACTCTCCGCCCCAGACGACCAGCGTGTTCTCCAGCAGCCCCCTCCGCTTCAGGTCTGTGACAAGCGCGGCGGATGGACGGTCCACCTCTCCGCAAACCTTCGTCAGCCCCTTGGCGATGTTGTTGTGATGGTCCCAATCCGTGTGATACACCTGCACGCAGCGAACACCGCGCTCCACCAGACGGCGCGCCAGCAGACAGTTGTTCGCGAATGAGTTCTTTCCCGGCTCCGCGCCATAGAGTTCCAGGGTCTCCTTCGACTCGCCGGCCAAATCCATCAGCTCCGGCCCGCTGGTCTGCATACGGTAGGCCGTCTCGTAGGAAGCGATGCGGGTGAGAATCTCATCGTCGCCGCTTTCTTCGTAGCGAAGCCCGTTCAGGTCGCGAATGGCCGCCAGAGCGCGCGACTGGCGCTCCGGCGTCACTCCGGGCTGGCTGGCGAGATTGAAGACCGGCTCCGAGCCCGGTAGAAACGGCACGCCCTGGTATGTGCTCGGCAGGAAACCGCTGCCCCAGATTAGCGGCCCGTTGCGCGGACCGCGCGGGCCGCTCTGCAGAGCCACGAAACCCGGTAAGCTCTCCGACTCGCTGCCCAAACCATACGTGATCCAAGCTCCGAGACTGGGACGGCCGGGAACGATGGAGCCGGTATGCGCGAAAATCTTCGCCGGCGCATGATTGAAGTTTTCGGTCTTCATCGAATTCACGATTGCGATATCGTCCGCAATCGATCCGATCTGCGGCAGCAGCTCCGAAACGCGGCTGCCGCTCTGTCCCTGCGCCAGGAATTTCCATTGAGAGCCCAGCATCTTCTGGCCGGCCATGCGCTCCATGAAGGCGAACCGCTTGCCCTTGATCAGAGATTCCGGCAGGGGCTGCCCGTCCAGCTCTTGCAGCTTCGGTTTGTAATCGAACATGTCGAGCTGGCTCGGGCCGCCGGCCATGAACAGATAAACGATGCTTTTCGCCCGGGCCGGAAAGTGGGACGGCCTGGGCGCCATTGGATTCGGCGGCGTGTCCGCGCCGAGCGACTTTGCCAGCAGCGAAGACAAAGCGATCCGGCCGAGGCCGACTCCGCAATCCCGAAAGAAATGGCGGCGTGTGCGGAAGAGCAACTGCTGTTCGGAGATCATGAGCCTACTCTCTCGTAATGAATTCGTCCAGATTCAAAGCCACCCGTGCTAGCGCAGTCCACACCGCCATTTCCGTTGGGTCTACACCGGCGGGAGCATTCGGTCCGATCAACTGCCTTCCATCCTCGGGACGGGTTTGCATCGCGTCGCGCTCCAGAGCCAGGAGTCTTCGCAGACGTTCCGTTTCGGCGGCTTTCGGCTCGCGAGACAGGCATAGCTGGAAAAGACGGAGCAGCCGGTCGTTGTCGGATGTGGCATCCCGCATTAACCGTGTGCCGAGCGCTTGCGCCGCCTCATGGAAAGCCGTCTCATTGAGAAGCGCCAGGGCTTGTAAAGGAGTATTCGACCGCGTGCGGCGCGTGCACGTGGTCATGGAGTTCGGGCTGTCGAAGACCACCAGCGCGGGATGCGGCGTCAGCCGCCAGAAGAACGTGTACATGCCCCGGCGGTAGCGGTCCGGCCCTGTGGAGACGGTCCAGGACTTGGCAATCTGGCTGGCTGTCATCGCGCTGGCCGGCTGCGGAGGAAAGACACTCGGCCCTCCCACTTTCCCATTGAGCAGCCCGCTCGCCGCGAGAGTGACATCACGCACAATTTCGGAATCCAACCGCAGCCGCGTCTGCCGCGCCAGAAGCAGGTTGCGTGGGTCTTTCTCCCGCAGATCCTTCCGCACCTCCGACGCCTGCCGGTATACGGCCGAATTCACAATCAGCCTGTGTATCGCCTTCTGGCTCCAGCCACCGCTCACAAACGCCGTGGCGAGCCAATCCAGCAGCTCGGGATGGGTGGGCGGAGTGCCCTGCGTTCCGAAATCGTTCTCCGTTTCCACGATGCCGCGGCCGAAGTACTGCTGCCAGATCCGGTTTACGGCCACTCGCGCCAGCAGCGGATTGGACGGGTCCACCAGCCATCGCGTGAAGTCGAGGCGGTTCGCGTTCGCGCGCTCCGGGAACGAGTGCAGAAAGGCCGGAGTTCCCTGACGCACGCGGTCCCCGGGGCGCGTGTAGTCGCCGCCGAGAAAGATGTGCGTCTGCCTCGGCTCGGGCAGCTCGCGCATGATCATGGTGGCCGGAATCGCGGGCAGACTCTTTTTTATGCGCTGAATCTCGGCGTTCCGTTCCTTGACGAAGGCATCGCCGGGTCCCGGACTCCGCTCCTTCTGGTAGGCGTCGATCTCCCGGTCGATTTCTTTCATGCGCGCGCGCAGCTCGTCGCGCTGCGCCAGTGTCTCCGGCGTCGCGAACTCCAGCAGCGGGCCGTGAACATCGTGCAGATTTCCCAGCCTGACGTTGAAGCGGGGACGCCCTTCCCCCCAGTCGTCGGAGTTATTGAAGAACGCGAAAAGCTGGTAATACTCGCGATGCGATACGGGATCGAATTTGTGATCGTGGCAGCGCGCGCAACCCACCGACAGGCCGAGAAACACGGTGCCGGTGGTATCCACGCGGTCGAAGACCGCTTCCACGCGATACTGCTCGCGGTCCGTTCCCGCCTCGATCTGAATCGGCGAGTTGCGGTGAAATCCCGTGGCGATGAGCTGCTCGTCGGAGGGATTGGGCAGCAGATCGCCCGCGAGCTGTTCGACCACGAAACGGTCGAAGGGCAGATCCCGATTCATGGCGTCGATGACCCAGTCGCGGTACCTCCAGATCTGGCGCGGCTCATCGCGGCTTCCAGCGTCGGAATCCGCATACCGGGCCTGGTCCAGCCAGAATCTCCCCCAGCGCTCTCCGTAGTGCGGCGATGCGAGCAGCCGTTCCACCAACCGTTCCCATGCGCCGGATTTCTTGTCCGCAATGAAGGCGGCAACTTCCTCGGGCGAGGGCGGCAGGCCGGTCAGGTCGAGGTAGACGCGGCGGACCAGCGTCGCCGCGGAGGCTTCCGGCGAGGGCTGGATATTCTCCTGCTCCAGCATCGCGAGGATGAACCGGTCGATGGGGCTTCGCACCCAGGCCTGGTTCTTCACGGGGGGTTCAACGGAGCGTTTCGGAGGCAGGAACGACCAATGGTTCGGGGGCGGCGGCGGTTGTGAGCCGGTCGCATCCGGCCACACCATGCCGGCACGAATCCATTCTTCGAGCACCGCAATGGAGGACTGCTCCAGCCTGCGCCCCGGCGGCATCCGGAGGTCGCCGCGGTGATTCACCGCTTCCAGAAGACGGCTCTCGTTTGGTTTCCCAGGCACTGCCGCCGGACCGCGCTTTCCGCCGGCCAGCGCGGACTGGCGCGACGCAAGCGACAAGCCGCTCATCTTCAGCTTCTCGTTGTGACAGCCGAGGCAGTTTTCCACCAGCACCGGCCGGACACTGGTTTCGTAAAGCGCGTCCTGACCGTACAGCACGGCCCAAGGCGCCAGCAGTACCATCAGCGCCAACCAGTTCACTCGCTTCGGCATTGTCGCTCTATATGCTCTCAACCGCCGGGTCGCGCCAGGCAGTCGCGCCGTTCCAGGCATCCAGGCTCTGCCGCCAGATCCCCACGCGCTTGCTTAGTTTATCGAGCTGCGCGGCGTGTTGCGGGCTTTTCGCCAAATTGCGTTCTTCGCGCGGGTCCGCCTGCAGGTCGTATATCTCCTCGAACAAGGGAGTGGTGCCCGGATAGCGGAAGTACTTCCAGCGCTCGGAACGGACCCCCTCGCTCGGCGGAATCCACCCGTTGTTGTTGAACAGGTGCTCGTAGAACCATTCGCTGCGCCAGTTCTTCGGATTTCCCTCGCATAGCGGGTACAAATTCCGGCCCTGCATGGGGACCGGAGGAGTCAATCCCGCGGCGGTGAGCACAGTAGGAGCGAGGTCGATGTTCAACGTCATCTGCGTTCTCCTCGCGCCGGCACTGGCATTGGGCAAACGCGGATCGTAAACGATCAGCGGCACGCGTATGGATTCTTCGTGCATGAACCACTTGCCTGCAAAGCCGTGTTCGGAAAGATAGAAGCCGTTATCGGCGGTGAAGACGATCACTGTGTTGCGGTCCGCGCCAGTGCGCGCCAGGTGCTCCCGCAATCGTCCCACCACGGTGTCCACTTCCGTAATCAGCCGGTAATAGGATTTGACGGACGCCTGATACAACTGCGGCGTGGCGAACCGCACTGCCCACCGGCGCCGGTTTTCCGACCGCTGCATCTCAGGAGGGAAAATCTCCGTATATTTCGGGCTGGCGGTTCTGGGCACGGGAATGGTGACATCGCTATAGAGATCGGCGGTCGCCCGCGAGTGCAGGAACTGGCGCGGGTCCTGGTCCTGCACGTGCGGCGCTTTGAAGCTGATGGAGAGGCAGAAGCGCTTGCCGTCGGGAACGGCGTTCAGAAATTGAAGCGCCTGGTCGCCCATGATCTCGGTGAGGTGCTTGCCGTTCTCGCCCTGGGGGAAGTAATGGCCCTGGCCTGGGAAGCCGGCCCAGTAGTCGAACTTGCTCTCCGGCATCGCATTGCCCACGCCGTACTTGCCGATGAAGCCGGTGTGATAGCCGGCGGCCCGCAGCAAGGCTGGGTACGTGCGGGAGAACTGTTCTTCGGTAAAGGGCTTTGCGAAGTCGTGGATGCCGTGCGCGCGCGCATACTGGCCGGTGAAGATGCAGGCACGGCTGGTCATGCAGATGGAAGTGGTGACGAACTGGTTGGTGAAGGTGACGCCACGCTCGGAGAGCCTGTCGATATGGGGCGTCTGGATGATGCGGTTGCCCATGCAGCCGAGGGCGTCCCAGCGCTGATCGTCGGTGAGCAGGAAGAGAATGTTGGGGCGATCGTTCTGCGCGCTGAGCCGCCCGGCTGCGGCGGCCGCCGCGGAGAGAAAATTCCGGCGGGAAAGCATGACTGTCTCATAGTATTCTAATTGAGTGAACAGGCCGACATCGATCTTTTGGAGCGCCGTTGCGCTCACACTTGCACTTCCATTCACAGCGGCAGCGGATTCCCGGTCCGAGGTTGTTTCGCCGCAGGAGCTGCATCGGCGCATCGTCTCTGAATCGCGCTTGCGGCAGGAGCGGATTGCCCGGTTGCAGAGCTTTTTCTCTTCCGAAACCGGCCGCAAAGCGCTCAGTTCCAGCAAGCTGCACGCGGAAAAGATTGTGCGGGCCGCGCCGCTGCTTTCCGACGAAGAGCTTGCGGAGCTGACGGCACGCGCCGATCGGGCAGAAGCCGATTTCAAAGCGGGCGCTCTTACGAATCAGCAGCTCACCTATATCGTGATCGCCCTTGGCACGGCCGTGCTCATCCTCGTGATCCTCGCCGCATGACGGGAGCGATCGCCTTCCTGGTATTCGCCTTCCATTTGTCAGCCGCATCCCCCGGCATCTGGATCGACGTTCCCTTCGTCAGGCAGGTGAAAAACGGGTGCGGGGCCGCGTCCATCGCAATGATCCTGCAGTATTGGGGCGAGCGTTCTGAAGCTGCCGACCCTGGGCGTATCCACCAACGAACATACTCGCTGGACGCGGAAGGTACATACGCGAGCAGCATGGAACGCTACTTCAACGAACACGGCTTCCGGGCATTCGCCTTTCGCGGCACGTGGACGGACTTGCGCTCGCACCTGGAGAAAGGACGCCCTCTGATTGTCTGTCTGAAACTCGATAAGGCAACCCGGCACTATGTAGTCGTTGCCGGCGCCGGCGAAAGCTTTATCTCCATCAACGACCCTGCCGGACGCAAACTGCGCAAGCTCGATCGGGCCGGCTTTGAGAAGCAGTGGAGCGGGTCGGAGAACTGGACGCTGCTGGCTCTTCCGCATCGAAATCCTTGATCCTGCTGCTCATTTGCTTCGGCCTCGCGGGTGAACAGGAGTATCGGCGCGGGCTGGATCTGGTAAAACTGAAGCGCTTTGACGAAGCGGACGCCATCTTCCGGGACGGCCGGCGGCAATGCCCATCCGACAAGCGTTTCTCGCTTGGCCTTGCCGGACTCGAGTATTTGCGGCGTGATTACGCGGCGGCGAAATCCCATCTGAAGCGGGCGCTGCAACTTGACGTGGCGGATGCCTACGCGAACGACTTCCTGGCCACGCTGTTTTTCCTGGACGGCAATCTCGAAGGCGCACTCAAATTCTGGAATCGCGCGGGCAAACCGAAAACAGAGAACGTGCTTGTGGAGCCGGCCTCACGGCAAATCGATCCGGTACTGCTCGATCGCGCCATTGCCTTTGCGCCGGCCAGCGTGCTCACCCTTCCCGAATACCGGAACACGCTCGCCTGGCTTGACCTCTTGGACATGCCGGCAACGCAGCGGATCGAACTGGCGCCGCGTGAAGAGGGGAGTTTCGACGTCCGGCTGCACCTGGTCGAGCCTGACGGCTGGGCCCGGAAGATCGCCTGGCTGCGGTCTCTTCCGTTTCAGGCGATGCACGCGGATTTTCGAAACATCAACGGAGATGCCGTCAATTGGACCAACATGGTCCGGTGGGACCGAAACAAACAGCGGTTCCTCACCGAGCTGGCCGCGCCGGTCATGGGAAATCCGCGCAGGCGGCTCCGTGCGTATGGCGATGCGCGCAAAGAGCTGTGGAACACCGGAGATGGTGAGTTCCGGTTGGAGAAGATCGCCGCGGGGCTGGAGTTCATGTCGGTTCCCAGCAGCCGGTTCTCCTGGCGGACCGGAATGCAGCTTTCCTCCGAACGGTTATGGAACGCTCCGAAATTTCCGCAAGGCGTCGCCTTAAAATACCGCACCGGTCTGGATTGGGTTGTGCTGAATATTCCGGAACAAAGGCTCTCGATCAACGGCGGTGCTCTGCTCGAAATCGGAAAGGTCTTCGCGTCCTCGCGGGCGCTCTTCTCGCGCGTCCGCTTTTCCCTCGACGGGCGCTGGTTTCCAAGCCAACGCGGCACGGACTACGAGACGAGAGTTCAAATCCGCGCCGGCAAGGGATTTGGAGCATTGCCCTTGGACGAGTTGTTCATCCTGGGCGCCGAGCGCGACAACGACCTTTGGCTCCGAGGCCATTCGGGGACGCGCAACGGCCAAAAAGGCCATGCTCCCATGGGCGCCGCTTTTCTGCTCGCCAATCTCGAAGTCGGCAAGCGGATCTACAGCCATCCCCTATTCACAATCCAGCTTGGACCCTTCGCCGACATCGGCCGCATTCGCGACCTACTTGGCCGTCCGTCGCCAAGTGCGTGGATCGTGGACCCCGGCGTCCATGCAAGAATCCGCTTGCTGGGCAAGGTGGAGGTAAGCCTGTCTTACGGCTGGAATGTCTCCTCGGGGCGCGGGCTGTTCTATTCGAAGGTTGAGCATTAGGCCGGCTGGTCCAGATCCCGCAACCGTTCCACCAGTCCGATCGGGCCTTCCGGCCTTAACAGCGGAAACAGGATCACGTCGCGGATCGACTTCGATCCGGTGAGCACCATCGTGAGCCGGTCAATGCCTATCCCTTCCCCGCCCGTGGGCGGCATCCCATAGGAAAGCGCGCGGATGTAGTCCTCGTCCATCTGGTGCGCCTCTTCGTCGCCGCCCTCGCGCAGGGCGAACTGCATCTCGAAGCGGCGGCGCTGCTCCTGCGGATCGTTCAGCTCCGTGTAGGCGTTGCCGATCTCCATGCCCGCGATGTAAATCTCGAAGCGCTCCGCAAAGTTTGGATCGGCCGGCTTCTGCTTTGATAGGGGCGAGCTTTCCACCGGATAGTCGTAAATGATCGTGGGCTGAATCAGGTGCGCCTCCACAAAGCGCTCGAACAGCTCCGTCAGCTCCCGCCCGCACAGGCGTTCGGGCGGCGGCGGTTCGGCGCCGGTCCAATACTTCAGGACCGCCTCGCGCATACTGAGCTTCTCCATCCTGCCGAAGTCAATGGACTGCCCGTGGTACTCCACCACGGGGCTGCCCGTGGCATCGATGGCCACCTGCCGCAACAACTCCGCCGAAAGGTCCATCAGGCCACGGTAATCCGTGTAGGCCTGGTAGAACTCGAGCATCGTGAATTCGGGGTTATGCTGCGTGGACAGCCCCTCGTTACGAAAGTTGCGGTTGATTTCATACACGCGCTCCAGGCCGCCCACCACCAGCCGCTTCAGGTACAGCTCGGGCGCGATGCGCAGGTAGAGGTCCAGGTCCAGCGTGTTGTGGTGAGTGACGAACGGGCGCGCCGCCGCACCCCCGTAAATGGGCTGCATCATGGGCGTTTCCACCTCGATGAAGCCGCGCTCCTCGAGCTGCCTCCGCAGCGACTGAATGATGCGCGCACGCGTGAGAAATACGCGCCGCACCTCGGGGTTGGCGATCAGGTCCAGGTAGCGCTGCCGGTAGCGCGTCTCGACGTCTTCCAGACCGTGCCACTTCTCGGGCATGGCCAGCAGCGTCTTCGACAGAAACTGGAGACCCGTTACATGCAGGCTCAGTTCGCCCGTGCGGGTGCGAAACAGGTAGCCTTCCGCCCCGATGATGTCCCCGAGGTCCAAAAGCTGGTAAAGCGCGAAATCCTTCTCGCCGAGGGCGTCCTTCTTGACGTAAATCTGGAGGCGTTCGCCATTCTGCGTCAAATGCGCGAAGCCTGCTTTGCCCATGCGCCGGATGGTGGCAATGCGGCCGGCTATGCGGACATCGATCTGCTTCGAGGCCAGCTCTTCAGCGGTTTTAACAGTATGATCCTCCAGAATTTGCGGGATGGTGTGGGTATAGTCGAAACGCTGCCCGTAACCCCGGAAGCCCGAGGCTTCGATCTCGCGGATACGGCCCAGGCGCTGTTCGAGCAGCTCTTGTTCGAGCGACAAATGAATCTCCTTCAGGGGAAAGAACTTATTATAAACTGGCCCGGCGGCCAAGATTGTTTCTTATCCTTCCCAATCGCGCGCAAAACCCGATGGCGTATGATGGAGGCAGAGCTTACAGTATGGCCAGAGGCTGGGAAAGTAAATCAGTCGCGGCCCAGATTGAAGCTGCCGAGGATCGGGGCACAAGTGGTAAGGCGCTCACCTCCAAGCAGGTTCTGCTCCTTCAGGAGAAGGAGACTCTCAACCTTTCCAAAGTGCGCGTTCTGCGGGATCTGGAAAACTCTCGGAATCCCCGGTACGCGGAAATTCTGAAGAAAGCGTTGGGAGAGCTGGAACGCCGGCTGGCAAAACTCGGATCGGCATAACACCTGGGGCTGCGCCTCAGTTCAAGGCTACTACGTCCACGTCTCCGCGGCGCCGCTCCACGGTCACGGCAACCACGTTGGGATACCGGTGGAGGGACAGGTCCAGGGACGAATCGCCAATCACCAGGTTTGAGATCCGAAGCCGCTGAACGGTATCCGGCAGGACCGGGTGCGCGAAGACCACATGATTCTGGGTCGCGTCCACGGTGATGCCCAGCGAGGCTTCGAGCAACTGGAACACGGCTCCCGCCGCCCATGCCTGGGGCGAACATGCTACCGGATAGAGGGTTGGCCCCTTCCCGTAGCGGCGCGGGAAACCGCAAAACAGCTCCGGGAGCCGATGCAGGTCCACATAGGTTGAGGCATCGAACAGCCCGTCGAGAACCTTCGACGCCAGCTTTTTCATTCCGTAGTGCGCGAAGCCGGCGGCTATCAGAGCGTTGTCGTGGGGCCAGACGGAGCCGTTGTGATAGGCCATCGGGTTGTACCGGGCCTCGGTCTGCGCCACCGTGCGGATGCCCCAGCCGCAAAAGAAATCCTCGCCCGTGAGCCCTTCGGCAACGATGCGGGCGTGCGCGGCGTCGGCGATGCGGGAGTAAAGAACGTGCCCGGCGTTGGAGGTGCGCACACGGCACGGTTTCTTTTCGCCGTCCAGGGCGATCGCGTATGTGCCCAGATCTTCGCACCAGAACGCAGCCTCAAAGCGTTCCTTCAACCGGCCGGCTTCGCCGCGAAGAGCCTGCGCCCGCTCGTAAAATCCCATCAGGCCCGCCAGTTCGGCCGCCCACAGCTTGGCGGCATAGACGTATCCCTGAACTTCGCACAGCGCCACCGGTCCCTCCGCCAAAGTTCCATCGGCGTGAAATACGGAATCCGGCGAGTCCTTCCATCCCTGCTGGGATAAGCCTTTCGGGTTGAGCCGGCGATACTCCACGAACCCGTCCCCATCCACGTCGCCGTACTTGTCGATCCATTCGAGAGCCCGCTCCACATTGGGCCATATGGACTCGATAAAACTGAGATTGGCTGTGCGGCGATAGTATGCTCCCGCCAGTATGACGAACAGCGGCGTTGAATCGACGCTTCCGTAGTAGCAGCCGAACGGCACCTCCTTGAGCGCGGCCATTTCGCCCTCTCGGGTTTCATGGAGGATCTTGCCCGGCTCGGCATCCCGCTCCCCGGAGAATTCGGCGGCCTGATGCGCGGCCAGGTAAGCCAGCACTCCGCGCGCGATTCCGGGAGCGGCCCAGAGCGATTCGAGGGCCGTGATGATTCCATCCCGGCCAAATACCGTGCTGAACCAGGGCACGCCGGCATAAGGATAGAGGCCGTGCGGCGTGGCTGTCAGCATCATGTTCAGGTCCGCCGTGGACCGCTCCACCCATCCGTTGAACTGCTCGTTGGAAGTGTCAATCCCGCACTCGAGACGCTCCGCGCTGGCCGTCGCCCGAATCGCTTCGATGTGGGCGGTTGCAAAGGAGAGCGGCGCCGGCCGGGAGTTCTGCGTTTCGCAGACCGCGGTGACTACGAACGTCTCCTCTCCGTTCCGCGGAAGCTGAACGGTAAGGTGCATCTCCGAGGCCGTCAGAAGATGCGGCGGCGGCGTGCAGTGCAGCCTGGTCCGCCGGACGACTCCGTCCAGGCCTTCATAGCCTAACACCACGCCCCCGTCTTCTAGACGGGTTTCGAGCATCTCGCCGCGCCGGTCCCGCTGCTGCCCGCGCACTTCGAAGATGTCCGCGTAATCCGCCCCGAACCCGACCGAGAAATCGACTTCTATCTCCGAGAGAGCGAAGTTCGACACCTGAATCATCTCGTAGTAGATGCCCTTCCAGAGAAATTTCGAGCGAAACAGATGCAGCGAGCCGCGTGGCAGAACCACTTCTCCCTCGAAGTAGATGTCGGGGTTGGTGAGATCCACCGCCATCACCACGTTGTCCTTTCGCACGGAGGAGCTCAACAGCAGCGGGCGGCCCTTGGCGAGCTCGAGCGTGAGCTGCGAGAGGAAGCGGGTGCCGTGGTGAAAGATGCCCGCTTCGGACCGGTCCGCCAGATGGATGTCGCCGAAGGTATCGAAGATGCCGAAGGTATCGTCCTGCTTCAGGACGATCGTCCGCTCCCGAGTCGGGGGGGCCGTCGCCTGAATATAATACTGTTCCTGTGGGCGAATGCCTGTTGGCACGGATATCTTCCCTCAATCACACCGTATCGGGCTCAATCACACCGCATCGGCCTCATCACGCCGCATCGGCGACGAGTTCGGCCGACTGCAGCCGCTCGTACGCGGCGAGATAATCCTCGGCCATCCGCCTCGCGCTGAAACGTTTTTCAAACCGCTCCCGGCAGCGCCGCCGGCAGATGCCCGGGACTTTTTCCAGCGCTTCAATCGCTTCCTCCACGCTGTTCACGACGAGGCCGGTCACGCCTTCGTCCATCACTTCCGGAACCGATCCCCGATTGTACGCAATCACCGGCGTACCGCAGGCCATGGATTCGATCATGGCGAGTCCGAACGGCTCCGGCCAGTCGATGGGGAACAGCATGGCATAAGCGTTGCCGAGGAATTCGTCTTTCTCCGCATCGCCAATCTCGTCCACGAACTCAATCCGGGGATCGTTCAATAAAGGCTTGATGACAGTCAGGAAGTACTCGCGATCGGCGCGGTCCACCTTGGCCGCAATCCGCAGCGGCATGTCCGCGCGTTTGGCGATTTCAATGGCGCGGTCCACCCCTTTTTCCGGCGATATACGGCCCAGAAACGCGAGGTACTCTCCGGGCTCCTCATGGAGTTTGAATAAGTCCTCGGGGACACCGTGATACACGGTTCCCAGCCACTGGAGCCACGGGAGAGGCGTGCGCTGGGCGTCGGAAATGGAGATGAGCCGCATCTCCCCATACTCCTTGTATAACGGGACCAGTTCCGGGAGATCCAGCCGGCCGTGTAATGTCGTGATGCCGGAGATGCCGTGCCGGCGAAACAGCGGATAGTGAAGATAATCGGTATGAAAGTGCACGACGTCAAAGTTCGCGGCCTGCCGGAAGACTTCCTCCAGCATTAAAAAATGATGGAGAAGGCAGTCTCCGCATTCCTGGTCCAGTCTCAGAGAGCGCGGGCAGGCGGGAACCAGTTCGGCGCGGGTGATGGAATCGCCGCTGGCAAACAAGGTGACGGAATGTCCCGCCCGAACCAGTTCTTCCGTCAAGAAGGAGACAACGCGCTCGGTGCCCCCATAGAGCTTGGGCGGCACACTCTCGTAGAGTGGAGAGACTTGGGCTATTCGCAACCAACCACCTCCGGACCCCGGCCGGGGCCGGTTGTCCCTTACCCTAGATGCAAGTTGGATACCGTGCGGAGGCACACCGCCTTTGCGCGGGTGCGGTTGTGGACGGTCAGTCGCTAATCTCAATGCTGGGACCGGTTTGCGGGCCAATCTGCCGCAGCCGCTCGACCATGGCGCGCGCCAGCCGCTCGAATCCGGCGGCGTTCGGCTCGTCGCCCTTGCCGGCGGATACCGGCCGGCCGGTATCGCCGCCGGCGCGCACAACCGGGTCGAGAGGCAGTTCGCCCAGGAAGTGGACGTTCATCCGCTCCGCGGTGCGCTTGCCCCCGCCGGAGCTGAAGACGTCGATGCGTTCGCTGCAGTGCGGGCACATGAGGTAGCTCATGTTCTCAACGATGCCCAGAACCTCCACCTTCACCTGCTGGAACATGAGAACGGCCTTCCGCGCGTCTTCGAGCGAGACGTCCGAGGGCGTGGTGACCACCATCGCGCCGGTGATGGGGGCGGTCTGAATCAGAGTGAGCTGAACATCCCCGGTGCCAGGCGGCAGGTCGATGATCAGGTAATCCAGCTCCCCCCAATCCACGCCCCGCAAAAACTGCTGGATGACGCTGTGCAGCATGGGCCCGCGCCAGACCAGCGGGCGGTCGCCCGGATTCAGGAAGCCCATGGACATCAGCTTCACGCCGTAATTCTCCAGCGGCTGGATGCGCTCCTCGCGCGCCGATGGAGGCTGGCTGACGCCCATCATGAGCGGCACGTTGGGACCGTAGACATCCGCATCGAGCAGGCCCACCCGATGGCCCATTTTGGCCAGCGATACCGCGAGGTTCACGGCCACGGTGGTCTTGCCGACCCCGCCTTTGCCGGAACCGACAGCGATCAAGCTGCGCACACCGGGAATGGGAAGCTTGGGAGGCGTACCGCCCCCCGGGCCAGGCTGGTTGGGGTTCATTTCCTTTATCGTAGCATCGGGGTTGTTGGGGGCGGATGTTCTTGCAGATCCTCGCAGGCGATGAACGGTAACTAGCGCACCAACAGTGAGACCCGGTTACTCAGCGCGCCTTGCGCCTCCATTTCCAGCGTCAGCCTTCCCGATTGAATGCTCTCCGGGACGCGGACGTTGACTTGATACAGTCCGGCGAAGCCCGGCGCCAGACCGGCCCAGGCGACCTCAACGGCTTGGCCGCCGATCCGCACGATCGGGAACTGAACCAGCGTGGGCGCGGGCAGTCCGGCAGGCTCGCCCGCTTCCGCCGGCCGGTCCAGCTCGCCCAGGCCGGTAGCGTACACGAGGATGTAGTCGCCGCGTGCGGTCTGGTTCTCAACGTTTACGAGAGCGTAATCCGAAGCGCGGAGAATCGCCGGAAAACCGTCCGCGGCGACAAAAATTCCCGGCGTGGCGCGGGCTACCGCTACCGTCCGCTCCAACGTCGCCGAACCGCGATGCACGCGCAAGACGGCGGTTGAGCGGCCCTGCAACGCCCAAGGCATCTGCAGGTTTATCTGCCCAGGCGAAACGTAGAATAGCGGTGCCGCGAGGCCATCCACGGATACCCGAACGCCCGCCAGTTCGGTAGGCAACGGCATCGTAATCGCGGCCGCGGTTGCCTCCGCGAGGTTCGAGCCGAGCAGAGTCGCGATGGATCCCGGCGCAACCGCCCCCGGCTCGAAGCTCGCCGCGTTCACCACTCCCTGCGCCGATAACGCGGGCTCCGGCGTTCCAGCAACAAGCCGCATCACGAAGCTGTCTCGCGATTCGATCGGTCGGACTGTGCCAAAAAAGTCGGGCGAGTCTGTCCAGGCCGCAAGCGCCAATGAACTGTCAGGCAAAAAAGCCGCGGCCGTTGCCTGATCTTGCGCCTGTCCGCCAAGGCACGACGAGAGCGTTAGGGCCGTGCCGTCAGGCTGCAACCACGCCACGAAAGCGTCCTCATCCGTATCGCCGCTCAGCTTCCGGCAGTCGCCCACATTGTTGACCACGGGAAAGTCGTCTGAAGAGGTAGCGCCCGCCAGGGCAACGGCGCCGGAACGGGCAACCGCAAGTGCCGCAACCGTCTCCTCGCGCCGTCCGCCTATGCGCGTGCTGTACTCGAGACTGGACAGCGACGGGCTCAGCTTGGCTATAAACGCATCGCCGGTACTGGCGGCTGCCGGGAGGGGCTGCAATGGTTTCCGCACCGGCAGATCCTCCGAATTCGTGCCGCCGGCCAGGTAGATGGAACCGTTCGCATCCACGCCGGTGTATGGCGTCATTTCGCTTCCCGAACCACCGAAGTACGTCGCGTGCAGAACGCGCGACGCATCGCTTGCGATGATTGCCAGGAAGGCGTCGTGCGCGCCTCCCTTTGTCGGCTGCACGGAGCCGGCCGGGACCGGCAGATCTGGAGAACCGGTCACCCCCGATACGACCACATCTCCGTTCCGGTCGATGGCCAGGTCCGTCACAGAATCCTCATGGGCCCCTCCGAAGAACGTGCCGGCAACCACGGCACCCGCGGGTGAGAGCTTCAGCAGCAGCGCATCACGCTGGTTGGACGGAACCACGACATACGCCGGTTCGGCCGCGCCGAAAAACGCGATGCCGCTCGGCTGCAAGACGGGCAGGTCTTTAGAGAGCCGCCAGGATTCGCCTCCATTCTCACTCACAAACAGCCCCAGACGACTACCGGCATACACGCGCGAAGATGCAATCGACAATGGTTCAATCAGCGTATCGGGCAGCAAGTCCGCAAGCCGCTCCCAGGTCAACCCCTGATCGGTGCTTTTCCAGATTCGCCCGACTGGCCGCCGCCGGCGAACAGCACGTTCGAGTTTGCCGGATCGATCGCAAGGGAAACGACCCGGTCTCTCGTGTCCATGCCGACCACTACACGCTGCCACGTCGCTCCTCCATTGGCAGTCCGAAACAGGCCATTGGAGGTACCCGCGTACAGCAGCGGCGCATTGGAATCCCAGACAAGCGTCTCGACGTATGTCTGGTCAAAAGGCGTAGGCGTCACGACGAGCCCTGTCGGCTGCCAACTGCCACCCGCATCCGTGCTTTTGAATACCCCCTGGCGGTTCCCTGCGTAAACGGTATCGGGGTTGCGGGGATCGAACACGACCTTGGATACGAATCCGAGGTCCTGCCCGGACTTGGTCCACGTGACGCCTCCGTTGCTGCTCCGGTACAGCCCCTGCCCCGTCGCGGCGATCAGACGCTCCGGGAATCCACTCTGCGTGGCCAGGGAGAACACCCCCGCATCCGCTCCTAGTTGTGAGGCTGTAAAGCTCTCCCCTCCATCCGTGCTGCGGTAGACGACGCCCTGGCCGCCCGCATACACCACCTGCGGGTTGCCGGGCCGCGCCGATACCGAATAAGCGGTCACGTTTCGGAACACGGGCTTCCACGCACCCGTTTCGCTCGTCTTCCGATAGACGGTCGCCCACTCTACCTGCCGCCGGAAGCCAGTGAGGCCCGGGAAGTTCGTGCTTGCGCTAGCATTCGCCGCTATCCACAAGTTCCCTCTCGCATCCAGTGCCGCCGCCGCGACTCTGTCTATGTTATCCGGGAGGCCGTACGTCCAAAGTACTCGAGAGCCATCGGGTGAGAGCTTCAGAACATAGTAAGGGGTGTTCGGAACCGGGTTCGTCCACGGGAAATCGCGCGATGAGGTGAAGCCATGGACGTACACGCCGCCGAATGCATCAACGGCGATGCCATGCACAATATCCTCGCGGTCGCCGCCGAGATACGTGAGCCAGGCAATCTGTCCGGACGGCCCGAGCTTCGCCACAAACACATCGTTGCACGGGCGCAGGTGGCCGATGAAGATGGGACAGAGTCCGCCGGCGTAAGTTCGCTTGAGCGCCCCATCTGTCACAGGCAGGTCGGGAGACGTGGTGTAACCGGCAACGTACACATTGCCTTGCGCGTCGGACCCCATTGCGGTGATCCCGTCGCCGCCCGACCCGCCAATCCGCTGCGCTACGGTAATTGCAGCCGATGGTGGCTCCGCTCCTCGAAGCGCGATCACAGCGCCCGACAGTCCCAGTGCGAGCGGCAGGACGAGACAAACGATTCTCCAGCGTGGCATTCACCCGTGCGCTTGCACACAGTTTGCCACCGGCTAAGTTACCGTTTGTGAACCAAGCGGCTGCTATACCTGTGTCGTCTCGACTCAGTGCGCGTCGGCTAAGCCGCGGCCATAGTTCACCCGCGCGGCGGCTTGTTGACGACCTTCAGGTTTTTTTCGTCGAAGTAGAGAACACGGCCTTCGCGGTACGACTGGACGGCCATCGAAATGGTCACCTGGGCGCGAAAACCGGTTTCCACGTCCAGGGTCGGCTTCTGGCGGCTGCGCACGCAGTCTAGAAAGTTCTGCATGTGCGCCGAGCGCGGGGTCTCGGTAACCGGAATCTTGATCTCAGCCTCGCCGAACTTGCTCTTGTACTCCGCGCTGGCCGCCCTTTTCTCCGGAATCACCGTGATGTGCGGAGCGTACCCCTCGAAGCGGCCGTGCTCCACCATGATCAGCGTTCCCTCGTGGCCTCGGATCAATCCGGGAATGTGCTGCGAGTTGGCCATGGAGGAGCTCAGCACCAGCGAGTGGCCTTGGTCGAAGTCCGCCAGCAGGCTGAAGGTGTCCGGCACTTCGCGATCCTTGAAGACGTAGATTCCGCCGGAAGCCATCACCTTGTAGGGAAACTGAGGTTCGTTCCAGCAGATGTTCATCGGCGCGACCACATGATAAAAGAGGTCCGTTGCGATGCCGCCGGAGTAGTCCCAGTATTTGCGGAAGCGGAAGTAACGGTCGGCATCCCAGTTCCGCTTGTCGGCCGGGCCGAGCCACATCTTCCAGTCGATATAGTCGTCGCCTTTGCCGTGCGGGCCGGCGTTCGGATCGATCTTCCAGTTCCACTCGCCTTCCACCGAGTTGCGGTGGTAGGAGCCCTGGCTGAGCAGCATCTGGCCAATCATGCCGTCCGCGATGACCTTCTTCGCCTTGTGCCACTGGTCCGACGAGGTGGTCTGCGAGCCGACCTGAAGAATCCGCCTGGTCTCCCGCACCGTGTTCGAGAGCTGCTTGGCCTCCTCGACGGTGTGGCACATGGGCTTCTCGAGGTAGACGTCCTTGCCGCGGTCCATCGCCTCCAAAGCGATCTTGGCATGCCAGTGGTCGGGAGTTGCGACGACGACCGCGTCGATGTCCTCGCGCTGGATCACTTCCCGGTAGTCGAGGTACCCGTCGCATTTGTGCTTTTCGGCGTTCTCGCGCTTGCGCCGTTCCCACACGTCGCACACGGCCACAATCTGGCAGCCGTTGGTGCGCTCGCCGATACCGGCGAATTCGCGGGCCAGGTATCCGCCGCGGCCTCCCACCCCAATCACGCCCAGATTGATTTTGTCATTGGCGCCGATCACTCGTCCGGCCGCCGATTTCGGCCGTGCCGCGAACACACTCGACGCCGCTCCGAGCGCCGCGCCTACTCCCGTTCCCACCTTGACGAAGTCCCGCCGATTCATCGCACTCTCGTCCGCTGGCATACGCGACTCCTGGTTGTTCAAAATTTGCTCCCTCATTTTACTCCCTTCAAACGCGGTCCGTCAGTTTCTTCCAGGTGGAACCGTCCGGCACTACGCAAGAAGTTCACGCTTGTGCCCCGGAGGGCGCAATTTCTACATTTTTTCGCGTGAAAACAGACAGTTTGAGCGTAGGCAGGCGAATTGCTAGGAAAGCCGCGGAGATGTATCCATGAAATCCATTCTGATATTCGGTTGCTTTTCAGCAGCTCTTCTGGCCCCCGGTTGCGCCACAAAGAAGTTCGTGCGCCAAACGACGGAGCCAATTCAGGTGAAAGTGAATGAAGTCGACGAAAGACGCGGCAAGGAGATTGAAGAAGTTCGAACAAATGTTAAAGAAGTAGACGAGAAGGCCGAGCAGGGCGTAACCGCTGCAAGCGCCGCAAATGAGCGCGCGATGACGGCGGACGGCAAGGCCGTGAACGCGATGACGAAGGCCAACGAGGCGGGCGCGGAGGCGGCGAAGGCGAATACGGCTTCCGAGCGCAATAGCCGGGAATTGGACGTTGTGCGGCAGGCCTTCGGGAACATTGATAACTTCTCCTTGAAGGGCGAGACGGCCATTCAATTCGGTTTCGACAAGGCCGCGCTCACCCCGGAAGCCAAGGAGAAACTCGACGCTCTCGCCGCGGACCTCAATAAGTTCAAGAGGTTCGCCGTTGCGGTGGAGGGCTATACCGACCGCATTGGCTCGGCTGAATACAACGCCGCGCTGAGCCGCCGGCGGGCAAACTCCGTAGTCCATTATCTGGTTGCGCAGCACAATATCCCCATCTACCGGATTCACATGATCGGTCTGGGAATGGACCGCCCGGCGGACGAAGGAAAAGACCGCGACGCGCGCGCCCGCAATCGGAGAGTGGAAGTCAAGGTTTTCACTGCGGACCCGGCACTGGCGCAAACGGCCTCCCAGTAGATCAAGGACATCGCGAGCCGGGAACCTGTTTCAGGTTCCCGGTGTTCCTTTCTCACTTGCCCTGCACGTCCTCCCGCCAGCGGTACAGCATGGACTGCATCTCGTCGGTCAGATCCGGGTGCTTGCGGCGGAGGTTGTGCGATTCTCCGGGGTCCTGTTCGACGTCGGAGAGGAAAACGGCATCGTCGCCCTCCAGCGGCTTGTTGCCGTCGGGACGGCCTTCGTAGGTTGCGCCGTTTACCACCAGCTTCCACTTCCCTCTTCGTACCGCCATCTGTTTGCTCTGCGCCCAGAAGATCGCCTCGCGGTGCGCTCCCTCGCCTTCGCGGAGTAACGGCAGAAGGTTGCGGCCATCTATGGTGCGGTCCGTGGGTAGCGCCGCTCCCGCCGAGGCGCAGAGACGCGGAGAAAACCTGCTAAAGTTTTTTTCTCTGCGCCTCGGCGCCTCTGCGGTTAAGCTTTTTTCCGCTGATAAGGCGAGTCCAGATACCGGCGTGACTCCTTGGCCGCTTCGGCTTCGGGCGCGAAGGAGATGGCCTTCTTGTATGCATCCACGGCTTCCTCGCGGCGGGAAGTGAGATCGTAGATCTGGCCCATGCGCATCCATGCGGTGGAGCCTGTATTCAGGTCGAGCTTGTCCCCCCCCGCCGTGACCTTCTTCATGTTGTCGAGCGCCGCCGGGTAGTCGCGATACCAGAACTGCACCGTGCCAAGGCGGAAGAAGATCTTCTCCCATGGAAGGTCCGCGAACCCGCTGGCCCCGCTGCGCTTCATCTCCGCCACGCGCTCAATGGCGGCAATCGCCTTGGTTTTGTCGCCGATGTCGCTGTACATCTGGGCCTGCTCAAAGCGCAGAAGATAATTGCGCGGAAAGCGGTTCACCAGGTCTTCGAGCAGCGGCAGGGCCTCTTTCGGCTTCTTCTCCCTGCGGTACAGAGCGCAGAGGAAAATTTCCGCATCCACCTTGTTCCTGTCGCCCTTGAGAGCCACTTCCCGCAAGGTCTGTATGCCTTTCTCGCGGTCGCCGTTAAAGCCGATCAGGAAACCGAGCAGCCGGACGCCCCAGGGCAGGCTGCCGACCACGTAGTCGTGTATGCCCTGCACCAGGCGCGCATCGTAATTGCCGGGCTGCACTTCGGAGACCTTGTTGTGAAGCTTCCGCCCGTCGGTAGCGTCGCTCAGAGCGGCGCGCCAGGCTTTCTTCACCAGGAAGTTGTAGTTCGCCCTGAGTCCGAAAGCCACACCTCGCGCATAGAGAGCCTCGGTGTCTTTCGGATTCTGCTCGATGCGCGGCCCGGTCAAGTCCATCACGGTCTGGATGGACCGGTCGAAATGTGCTTGCACTTCGGGGCTGGGAGTCATCTTGGGACGCCGCAGGAAGGAGTTCGCTCCCGTCACGAGTTCGCTTTCCAGAGCGCCAACGCGGTACATCTCGCGGAAAAGCAGCCCTTGCGCGACCAGATTGTGCGCTTCGGGGGACCCGGGACGTTCGGCGACGCAACGCTCGAACTCAACGATCGCCGAATCGTACTCCAGGTTATAAAAGTGGTCCAGGCCGCGTGTGGCATTGCATTCGGCGGCGAGGGTGGCCGCCGACAGCAGCCCGATACAAAAAATCCAAATCATTACTTTAATTTTAACTGCCCCAATGCCCACCGCGCGTGTTCGGCCACCACGGGATCGTGATAGAGAGCCAGTCTCCCCAGCGGCTCGCGGAAGCGCAAGTCCCCGGAGGCGCCCATGGCCACGGCGACATTTCTGAGGAAGCCGGTGTATTTCGCGCGCTGGACGGGGCTGCCGCGGAACATGGCCCGGAACTGGTCTTCGGTCAACTCCGCGAGCCTCGCGAGGGGCGGGGCAAAGTGGCGGGGCGCGAAGGCCGGCTCCGCTGCGTGGGCCGCGCGGCGGTTCCAGGGACAGACGTCCTGGCAGATGTCGCAGCCGAATACGTGCCGGCCCAACCCCTCGCGGCGCTCCTCCGGAATGGCGCCGCGCAGCTCGATCGTGAGATAGGAGATGCAGAGGCGGGAGTCGAGCGCCCAGGAAGGGCCGCCGGGCGTCTTCACGGGTACGATGGCCGCGGTCGGGCACGCGTCGATGCAGCGCGTGCAGGTTCCGCAGCGGTCGGGCGGGGGTGAATCGGGTTGGAGCGGCAAAGACAACAGCAACTCCCCCAGGAAGAACCACGAACCCCGGCCCTGATTGATCAAGCAGGTATTTTTGCCGAACCAACCCAAGCCGGCGTGACGGGCGTAGGCCCGCTCCAGCAAAGGCGCGGTATCCACGCAAATCTTCCAGTCGAACGGCTTGTCCACCGAATCGCGAATCCGCGCCGCCAGACGTTCCAAACCCAGGCGCAGAACGTCGTGGTAGTCCTCGCCCCAGGCGTAGCGGGAGATCCAGGCTCGGTCGTCGTCGCTGAACTCGGTCGAGTACGGCTCGGGACTGCTGTACAGCTTACCCACACAGACGATGGAGCGGGCGGAGGGCAGCAGAGTTCGCGGGTCGGCCCGAAGATCGGCCCGGCGGCCGGTGAGGTAGCCCATCTCACCGGCGAAGCCGCTTGTCACCCATTCCCGGTAATACCCGGCTTCGGGAACCGGCGCGGCCTCCGCGACGCCGCAGAGTTCGAAGCCGCACTTCACAGCCAGATGCTTGATCGTCTCGGTCCGAACCATGAACTTCCCGTTCTTATGGTACCGTCCGCCTGCTCCGTTCAACCATGAATTTCACCATACAGTCATGAAAACGCGCAGTTTAATTTCTACGTGTGGCTTCATGCGGAGGGGTTGTCTATACTGCAAACCGATACCCTGTCCGCAGCGTAAGCTGTGGCGGTGATGCCATTTCCAGGAGCCAAATGAGATGCCCAAGCCGATCAAATACGCCGAAAAAGCTTTGACCTATGCCGCTGGTGCGGCCTGGGCTGTGTTCGAGAAGGCAAATAGCATCAACCGCAACGCGTCGTTTACGCCTAAGTGGTCCGACAAACCACTTCTGAAATCCTGGGAGAAGGTCAAGCCGACCCTTGGCTGGCCCCGAACCACGGATTCTCTGTGTCCCCGATGCATCCCCGAGATCCGCCAGGAGATCGTGGACGGCAAAGCGGACCACAAGATTCTCCTGACGGAGAAAGTCGGGGAGATCAAGGCGCAGGTCATCGAGCGCGACGGCAAGATCCTGATGGTGAAGGACTGCCCGAAGCACGGCCACTTTGAGGATGTGATGGCCATCGATGTGGATTTCTTCCGCCATCTGGAGCAGGTCTTCCCGGGGCGCGACATCCGCGCGCACAACGACGAAAAGCTGCACAATCACGGTTCCAGCACCATTACCCACGGACGCGGCTCGGTTCTGACCGTGGATCTGACCAACCGCTGCAACATGATGTGCGATCCGTGCTTCATGGATGCCAATCAAGTCGGCTTTGTGCATGAGCTGACATGGGAAGACATCACCACGCTTCTGGACAATGCCATCTCCATCAAGCCGAAACGGCAGATGTCGGTTCAGTTTTCGGGCGGCGAGCCAACCCTGTCGCCGTACTTCCTGGACGCGGTCCGGTACTCGCGCAAGGTGGGCTACAACAGCGTACAGGCGGCGACCAACGGCATCGAGTTCGCCAAGAGTCCCGAGTATTGCAAGCAGGCGGCCGAAGCGGGTCTGCGCTACGCGTATCTTCAGTTCGACGGCATCGGCAACGCGGCCAACTCGCACCGCAAGGTGGGCAATCTGTTCGACGTGAAGCTGCGCGCCATTGAGAACCTGCACGCCGCCGGCGTGGATATCGTCCCGGTAACCACCATCGTGAACGGCATCAACAACGAGCAGGTGGGCCGCATCATCCAGTTCGCGCTCGATAACCCCAAGAAAATTTCTTTCTGCTCTTTCCAGCCGGTGTCCTTCACAGGCCGGGACGAAGCCGTAACCGATGAGCGCCGCCACGCGCAGCGCTACACGCTTTCCCATCTGGCGCACGACGTAAAGAACCAGACCGGACTCGGAGAGCCGGTGCGCGATTGGTTCCCGATTTCCTTCATGAGCACGTTCTCCGACTGGGGCGACCTGGTTCACGGGCCGAATGCCGACTGGGGCGTAGTGAGCTGCGGCTGCCATCCCAATTGCGGCGTGGGCATGGCCATCATGGTGGATAAGGAAACCAAGGAGTCGGTTCCCGTAACGGCCTTTTTGAAGGCCGATCAGCTCGCCAAGGACATCGCCAAAGTGAACGACGCCGCGCGGGGCAAGTTCCTCTCGCTGGCCGGCATGGCGCTGGCATTGATGAAGAATTACGATCCGATGAAGGCGCCTACCCACTTCAAGCTCACCGACCTTCTCAAGAAGTTCGACAAGACCTTCGGAGCGACGGGCCGCAGCTACGGCAAGGTCGGGCCCGACCGGACCATGGACGATATCGAGAAGCGGCGGCGCGACCGTTGGAACTTCCTGTTCATCGCCGGGATGTGGTTCCAGGATCTGTTCAACTACGACTTCCGCCGCACCGAGCAGTGCATCATCCCCTACGCCACCCAGGAAGGCGAGATTTCCTTCTGCGCCTACAACACGGGCGTGGGCTGGAGGAACATCATCGAGAAGATGCACATGACGGCGACGCTCACCAAGTGGTATGACGAGCACGGCCGCCACGAAATCTTCGCGGGCAACAAGGCAGTGCCTCTCGCCAGCAAGGAGCATTCCTTGCGGCTGAACGCCGATCACGTGGCTGCGGGCCTGCAGCACGACCTGGACAAGCTGGGCATCGCCAAGAACAGCTTCGAGGAGAAGGCCCGGGCGCGCGACGCCAAGCTGAAGGAAGCCGAGAACCAGCGCATGGCCAAGCTCTACCGGCAGCACGTCCTGAAAGAGAAGCCGGAAGACCCGGGGTTCGTCTCTCTCGCCACCATCGCGCCTCCTCCGAGCGCTCAGCCCAAGCAGGAGCAGCGCGAAGAAGTGGGATCGTTCGGCGACTAAGGTTTAGTTTGATCACGCCGGGCAGGCGAACTGCCCATAGGCGCTAACTCAAGCCCGGATTCCCGACATATTGGTAAGATGAACTGCTCGCGCTACCCGGCCACGCGTCAGGACCTCCTCTAAGAAGACTTCGCGGGCGTTTCGTCGTGGGAAGGGGATTTCGCGACAGCCATGGGAGCCGTCTCCGTCTCAGGAAGAAAGTGCTTACCTTCGGCCATTGACTCCCCCATTCTCCCTGCCGGGATATTTACCGCCTTACTTCTTTCCCAAACGCAGTCCCACTTCGGCCAAGCGGCGGCCTAAGGCGCGGCAAATGGCCGCTTCTTGCCCGTCGATCTCTCGCCGGCTGTCATCTCCCGCCACGTGGCCTGTGGCCCGTAGGGAGAGCCTCCACCCTGAGTGGTGAAAAGCTCTTGGACGGAGTAGGGCACACCGACGAGGATCATGCCGAGGTGTAACAAGGGAGCCATGAGCGTCAGGATCGTTGTCTCCTGTCCTCCGTGAAGGCTGGCTGTTGACACGAAGACGCCAGCCGGCTTGCCCTCGAGCTCGCCCTTCAACCACAACGAGGTGAGCTGATCAATCTGGTTTTTGAGCTGGGACGACACGTTCCCAAATCGGGTGGGTGTCCCGAAGGCAATGGCCCCGGCCTCGCGGAAGTCTTCCACGGTGACCAGGGGTATGTCTTTCTGCAGGTCGCGCCCTCCTTTCATGTCGGCGCGGGCCTCGATCACCGCGAGCGGGATCAATTCCGGCACTGTCCGAATGACAGGCTCGGCACCGGCAACCTGCCTCACCCCCTCGGCCACCAAGTTGGCCATCTTGTAGACATTGCCATAGGTGCTGTAGTAACAGATCAAGACCTTCATTGGAGAGAGTCCTCCCTGAATTCTGCGGCCGAACGACCTGGCGATCAGCCGCAAGCGGCGCGGGCCGTCCCCTTCGTTGCCAAGGCGGCCCGATCGATCGGCCCATTGCGTGCAAGAAAGCGTCGACGTCCTCGCGGCCGAGCGCCGTCGCCGCGTCGCGAAACACGCGCTCGCGGTCGTACCAATGCACGAACCAGCCGCGCGCCGCGGCCAGCGCCTCGAGGCTCTCGCGCGCGGCGGACGCGCGCACGCGCTCGACGAGCGCCACGGCGTCGGCAAGCGAAAGCGCCCGCGCTCCCGGGATGTTTTGGGTAACGGCCCACCGCCCACGATCCTTCGTGGTGATGCGGGTGCGTCGGCAGACCGCGATCAATGAGCTCGATGCGCCGGCGATCGAGGAGTTCGCCGCCGGGCGCGACAGTGACGAGCACCGCCGAGCTACCGTGCTCGGCGACGCCGACGGTCGCGGCTCGCTGCGTTCGTCCTCTCGCCACGTCTTTCTCCTTCGGGGGCGCGCCCCTGCAGCTGACACCGTCGCTCACTCTCGTCCGGCTAACGCATCGGCGCTCAGCCGCGAGCCGCGCTGGATTGCGTTCGCTACTTGGATTTGCGCTTAGCACGGCTCGCCGGCTGCAGCGCCTTGTTAGGCAACCCGCCCGTGTTCCGCACGGCCCGTGTCGTGTACAGCACACCCTTCAGCGCCTCGTTCACGGCTTGCTCAGTCGGGAATGCCTCGGCCACTTCAGGCTGGATCACGACGATATTGCTGCCCTCACGTACTCGGCTGGCATACTTGCCGCGAACGCCACCCTTCATGGAGGCAAAGTCGTACTCGGCACGCATGTCGTCAGCGAGGCTTGGAACCGTCTTCTTCATAGAACGCCCGCTCATGTCGCGTTGCCCGTCTGGCGCTGATGATCCGAATGATGTTCACAGCTACTTCAGTGTACGACACCACAAGAACCCGACCGCGAGCTGACATGCCAATGATCAGAAACCGGCGCTCGCTCACTGAATGATCCCTGTCCGGAAACGCGACCGAACCGGTGTCGTCGAATACCGTAGCGGCTTCCCGGAAGTCGACACCGTGTTTCTTGAGATTGGCCTCCGCCTTCTCGGGATCCCAAGTGAACGTCACGAGCCCAGTGTAAACGCTGTTGAGCTGTGGCAGTCAGGCTGCATAACGCTCGCGGTTAACCCGCGCCGCGTGCCGCCACAGTCTGGAAGGGATGCGCGGACGAAATAGCCTGCCTTGAATCCCCCCGACTCGTGTAACCGTAACCCGATCGATCTGATTCGCTCGTACTGAGGGGCTGTTCCAGCACGTGTTCGGCTGCTGGCGAAATACCGCGTCTCGCAACGGCGCGATGGGAAGCGCCCGATCAGGGTTGCGGACGAACGGTCGGCGACCCGGAAGTCGGTGGTGGTCCCAAACTGCGATGCAGGACCGTAGGGATAGGCACGGCGAGGAAGCTGGTCAGGCCTTAAGTTAGCGCTTATGGGTAGAACCGCCTGCCCCACTGGCAGCCATTGGAGTTACCGAAATGGCGCAGGCGGTTTCGCTTAGTTCACCATAATTCGAACTTTCGCGCGATTCGACCGGGTTTCCCCGTCTCCGACCATCCATTCGATTTCGTCGGCGCCGCGGAATCCTGGCGCAGGGGTATATGTAATGTCGTTGTCCATCCCTTGAAGTTCCCCATTTGCCGGGCGTTTGACGATACGGACGCTGTACGGGCCCGGTCCATCGAGGTCGGTGTAGCGCAGGATAAACGTTATCGCCCTGCCGGAATCGACGGTAATGGAAAGACCTTCGGCGCGCGGTGGCGTGTTCACCCCCGAGGCATTGGCGGTGACTGATACCGTGGCCGTGTTGGACACCCAGCCTTTGCCGCGCAGCCGCCACTCGAAACGGTCTTGACCAATGTGGCCGGGGGTCGGAGCGTACGTCCGGTCGGCGCCGGCGCCCTCAAGTTTTCCATGGCGCGGCGGGGTGACGATTTCATAGGTGTGCTGGCCATTGCCGAGAGCGGCCAGGTGGACCGGAACGGGCCGATCTCGCAAGGAGAAGATCTTCGCCGAGGCCGCCACGGGCGGGCCGTTCGTGTCACCTTGGATTCTGCGCAGGCGGAGCGCCCAATCGCCGCTACCGGGCGGAGCTAGAGTCTGCGTGCCGCCCGCCACGGCGGGCTCTTGCTTCCACCCTCCGGCACGCGGGTCGAACCAATCCACCTGGTAGCGATTGCCGGCCGTCAGATCGACGGTGACAGATCCCCCTGACGGCAGGTACAAGGCGTAGGTTTCGCCCGGGCGCGCCAGACAGAAGGCGCGGCCCTTTCGGACCACGTGGTTGGCCGGGAACATCTCCTCGAATGCAAGGGTTTCCATGAACCGGCCGGCCGCCGCCAACTCCGTCCAGAGCGGCTCGAGAGCGGCATAGCCTTGCGGGACGGGCACGTACGGCTCCCACATGCCGCCGGCCATATACACGGCCCACCAGCTGCGGCGGTCCTCCGACGGGCGGGCCTCGTCGAAGGAGACTACCAGGGGGCGCTGCTTGCGGACCAGGCCGGCCTGCCACCAGTCGATGGCCAACTGATTGAGCGTCTCGGGCTTGCTCGGATTCGTCTGTACGCTGGTGAGCTGGACGTTCGGGCTATCGATGTATTCCGGCCGCGGGGTGTTCACGTTGTGGATGGCGCGCGGGTGACGATAGGGGTCCATGTCGCCGAACACTTTCATGTGCTGGAGGGCTTCGGCCAGGGAATAGTTTTCGTTGTGCTCCTCGCCGAAGTTGAAATAAATGGCCGGCAGGTAGCCGAAGCGGGCGATCATCTCGCGGTAGTAACGCGCGTGGTCATACTCCGTCCAGGCGCTGTCGTCTTCCAGCACAATCTGGATTACGATTCCCTTCGACTGGATGTATTCGAAGAAGTCGCGCCACTTTTCGAGCTTGTCGTGGTTGAATCGGCGGTGATTCCGCTTGGCCTCCTCCGGCGTATCGCCCAACCAGGGCCAGACGTCGTTTTCGTCGCCTTCCAGATTGTGCGTCATGATGTAGACGGCGTTGATACCCTTCTCAGCGAGGTAGTCGATCTGCCGCTTCTTGGCGTTCCAGTCATTCAAGCCGAATGCCTTCCCGAGGAAGTTTTCCGGTTCGTCGGCGCCGAACTTGATCCAGTAGCCTCCGTCGCGAAACTTGAGGTAGCGTCGGCCGGTGTATTCGAGGCGTCCTTTCGTGCCCGAGGGCGGATCGACGACCGTGAAGGACCCCGTGCGGCCGTTCAGCTCCGCCTCGCTGCTTTCCGTCCTGTAGATCCAGGCGCCGTTGCGGTCCGCCGAGAAGCGCACCTTCCACGCGGTTCCTCCTTCATGGAAACCCGGAACCCGGAAGGCTTCGCCGCGGGGCGCGGTGAAGGTCACATCCAGGGAAGCAGCGTCGTTGGCCGGTCCCTGGAATGGAACCTCGATTTTGTCCCATCGGGGAAAACTCCCCAGCACGGCCAGGAGCAGCATCGCGATGGGCATCAGAACTCGAACCTCAGTGCGAGCTGCATAATGCGGCCGGCGCCGGCCGAGGTGATGCGCCCCAGCGTGGCGGTGGTGGCGAGGCTGGAGCCGGGGTTGCCGAAGTCAGGGCGGTTGAAACTATTGAAGAGGTCCCAGCGAGCCTCGATGAGTTTGGTTTCGCTCCACACGCGGAACTTCTTGTTCAGGCTCAGATCCACATTTGCCGTGCCGGGACCGATTACGACATTGCGGCCGGCAGTGCCGAATCGGCCCAATGGACTGTGAGCGAACACGCTGGGGTCAAAGTATCGTTCCAGCCGTTCGGCTCTTGGGCGGTCCGCGGGCAGTTTGGGATCGCCAAACAGGTCCGGCCGATCCTTATTCACACCCTGCAATGAGTTGTCGCGGCCGGAGACGATGTTGATAGGAGAGCCGTCCTGGAGAGTGGCGATGCCGGAGATCTGCCAGCCGCCCACAATGCGGTTGGACTTGAGAAACGGTAGTTCCCACAACCAGGAGACCGCCACGCGGTGCCGGACATCGAAGCTGCCCAGGCCGCGCGATCCGCGGCGGTCGTACGGATTCTGAGAGAACCAGTCGTCGGCAACTTCGCTGGTGCTGGCCTCATCGATTGCCTTCGACCAGGCGTAACTCAAGAGGACCGTGTGGCCGTGGGAGAGCCGCTTGTTGACCACTACCTGCAAGCCGTGATAGCTGGAAATCCCGTCCGTGCTGTAGGCCTGGAGTGACGCGAAGTTGGGGGCATAGATCCGGCGCTGATCGGTGTTCTGAGTGGTGGACTGGCCGGGAATGAAGACGGCGGGGTTCTGCTGCTGCGCCATGCTAACCTTACGGCCGAGGGTGGCGACATAGCTGGCCTGCACGAGGGTGCGGCCCCAGACCTCCTGTTCGAGCGTAAAGTTCAGGTTCTGTGCATAGGGCGTGGAAACGTCGCCAACGAAGGAATTGGTCATGGCGATAGGAAAGGTAAAGGCAGGATTGTTGCGATCCAGAGGAATGCCGTAAGGTACCTGGATGTTACGCTGCGGATCGGTGAGAGGACCGACATCGTTGGTCAACACATCGGCGCCGAACGGCTGAGCGTTCTGCGTCGCCACCTGCCCGATGAGCGGGTCATAACTAACCCCATAACCGCCGCGGAGACTGGTTTTCCCGTTTCCGAAAACGTCGAAGGCGAAGCCGATGCGAGGGCCGATGTTGAAGGCGTCGCGCTGAAAGGGGAACGCGGCGTCGTCCTGGTAAATCATGCCGGTGGGCGCGGCCGGAAAGAGGCTTGATCGCGCCCCGGGAACCATCGCGGCGAACTGGCCGTCGACGGCTCGCCATGGCGTGTAAACTTCCGACCGCAAGCCGAAGCTCAGACTCAGCCGCCGGGTGGCGCGCCAACGGTCCTGCACATAGAAGGCGTAATTCCAATACTGCGCATCGTTGTTGCGAAACTTTTCCTGGCGAAGCTGGGAGGCCCGTCCAAGAAAAAAGTCGGACATGGCGTTACGCGTAAGGAAGCCGTTGAAGGTGATCTCCCCATAGGAGCGGCCGCTGTTATTCAGCAGAAACCGCTGCTGATAAAAGGAGCCGCCGTACTTGAATTCGTGCTTGCCGCGGAACCAGCTCAAATCGCCGGCGCCTTCGTAGGTGTCGCTGATGCGGCTTCCTTCGCGAGCGGAAGCAGCGTTCATGCGGCCGGAGATGGTCATCAGCGGCAAGCTGCCCGGTCCACCGCCCGTGACAAAGTTCGATCCGAGATCGGCCAGCGTGGTGCGGACGAGGTTCAGCTCCGAATAGCGGAACCGGGTGACCGAGGCCCTGGCGTTGAGCAGAAGAGTGGGACTGAAAGTGTGAGTATGGGCGAGGTTGGCGTTTTGCGACCGGTCATCGAGGGAGGAAGCGGCATAGCCGTCGACGTTACTTCCGGCGAACGGGTTCAGTGTGCCGGGGGTGTCGATGTAATAGCGAAATGTGGTCCGATCGGCCGGAGTAAAGTCGTAGTCCACACGGCCCAGGATCATATCGCTCTCCGTTGGAACGCTAATCTGAGTGACGTACTGCCCGTTAGGGCGGTTGGGAAGCGGGAAGAGTTCCGCCAGCTTGAGTGCGACGGGGTCCAGCCGGCTGGCCGGAATGATGCCGTTCGGGAAGGGCTGATTGGTGTCCGGATCCGTGGGCCGTGTCCCTATCGTCTGCGAGAAATTTCCCGCTCGTTCTTCGGCGGTGGGCGGAAATGCCGACGACACGACACGGTCGGCGCGGCTCTCCAGCCCTTGATAGGAAACGAAGAAGAAGGCCTTGTTGCGCCGGATGGGTCCGCCCAGGGTTCCGCCGAACTGGTTGTACCGGAGCTTGGGGACGGATTGGGCGAAAAAGCTGCGGGCGTCGAGGGCGTCGTTGCGGAAGTAGTCCCAAAGCGAGCCGTGGAACTGGTTGGTGCCGCTTTTGGTGACCGCGCTGATCGCCGCCGAGCCGTGACCGAAGTCGGCGGTGACGCCGCTGGTGACAACCTTGACTTCCTGTATGGCGTCGGGCGGGGGCTGGATCAGTCCCTGGCCGCGATGGCCGTAGTAGAGGCTGGCGCCGTCCAGCATGATGTTGGTTGAATAGCTCCGGTTGCCGTTGACGTTGACGCGCTGCTGGTTGAATCCCGGCCCGTTCTCGAGCGCACTACGCGTCACTGCCGGCGTCAGCGCGGCCAGGCTCAGCACATTGCGGCCGTTAAGGGGCAGGTCGACCAGGCGGCGGCTGTCGATGAGCGTGTCAAGAGTGCCGGTGGTGATATTGACGGGCGAGATTTCATCGGTGACCGTGACCGTTTCGTTGACCGTGCCGACTTCGAGCGTCACGTCAACCTGGAGGATCTGGTTGGAGGTCAGAGCAATGCCGGTCCGGTGGAAGCGCTTGAAGCCCTCCGCCTCGGCCGACACGGAGTAGTTTCCAATCGGCAGAGACCGGGCAAGATAGATGCCAAGCTCGTTGGCATTGAATTCAAAGCGCTGGCCGGTTTGCTCGTTCTGGATGATAACCCTGGCACTCGAGACTCCGAGGCCCTGGGAATCGCTCACGGTTCCGGAAATCTGACCGGTAGTGAGCTGAGCGAGAGCAGGAACGCCACCGAAGGCAGTCAGTAGCAGGAGGAGGAGGCAAGGAGTTTGCTTCTGAAACAGCATGGCGCAAATGATGCTATTTCATACAGCATGTCGAGTGCAAGCACTCGCCCGAAAGGCTTTGATTTTTCCCTTACCCTCTCCCCCTCCGGCTTCACCTCAAACCTCTTCTAAGCGGCAGGGGTGATTTCGACTTCTCCCGCAAAACTTGACGGTTTCGGAATTGGAAGGCCTTCCTCGCGCATTCCCTCAAGGTGCAGCTGGATGGCTTCGTGAATCAAGCGTTCGACTTCTTCACGGGAATCGCCTACGGCAATGACGCCCGGAAGGTCCGGAAGGTATGCTCCCCAGGAAGTTGGCCCTTGTTCGTAGATTACCGTGTACTTCATTGATCTTCTTCTTTCCGCTCCAGCCCGGCGTTTCTCAAGATTGCTTTCAAAGTTCCGATAGGGACGTCTTTACCCAGATTCCCTGGGACTGTCGCGAGCAACTGCTTGCCCGGATGCTTGAACTGTCGGTGGCTGCCCTTTGTTGTCCTCAATCGCCAACCATTGGATTCCAATAGCCGAATCAGGTCTCGAACCTTCACTCCTTTTGAGGATAGCGTAAAGTCCCTATAAAGCTTGTGCCGCCCTCCTCTGAAATCTCATTGGCTGGGGAAATTCCTACCGCCGCCATCCCTTCAGCCTTGTGCAAATCCTGAGTTTATTACCGTCGGGATCGATGACGGTCATATCGCGCAATCCCTGAAGGCTCTCGTTCGGAGGCTCTTTCACCGGAACTCCCCTGCTCTGGAAGTCGGCGTACCAGGCATCCACATCGGGGACATAGAGATGGACCAACCCGCCCACCGGGCAGTCCCCTCTGTGCTCGGTCAGAAAAAAAGCGAGGCCATCCCGGGAGACCTGCATGAAGACGGGAAAGTGCGGCTTGAAGCGGTGTTCCCAATCGATCTGGAAGCCGAGCCCATCGATATAGAACGCCTTACTCCTGGCATAGTCGGTGATCCGCAGTGTGGGAACAACCTGCTGCACGAGTCTGCCGCCTGGCGGCTACACTCCGTTGGCGCTCCAGCGTCCGTCCGGCGTTTCCACCGCGAACGCCTCGATTGAACCGTCGCCCAGCCGAACGGTCTTCAGTTTCTGCAATACTTCTCGAACCTGCTGGTCGCTCCACATGCCGCGACCGTAGATCCTCAAGCCGTTCATAGCATCGGCAACCTGTTGCGGCGTGGCCGGTCCCAACCCTTTCAGCGCCATGAGCAGGCCGTAATCGGACGCATCGAGGCTCGCGCTTTTCGCTCTCAGCTTTCTGCTCACCGCCAGTGCCGCGAAAATCAGGGCTACGGCAAACCCGGCGGGACTCGCAGCGCCGACGGCAGTCGCGTACGCCGCGATTGCCGAGGCTACCGGGGCCAAAGCGGCCACGAAATCCAGGTGGTCGTTTCGAATGACCCAGCTCGTCCATCCCAACTGGCCGCCGTAAAAGTGCCCAGATCCTTCGGTGATGCGTGCCTCGATAAACTCCCCGGCGTGTTTCGCAATCTCGTCTCTCAACTCAACGGGGAATTTGCCGGACTCGGCGATCAGCGCCCGCACTTCTTCAATCCGTTTCTCCCGCTCTCCCGGCGTCTCGGGAAACGGGTCGGCCATTGGTTCAGACATCCTGCTCATTCTCCTCGCTTCGAACCAGACCGCGGTCCGTACACGGGCGCCGGCCGGCCCACTTCGTGAGCGCCGAGGTCCGGCGCCTTTCCGGTATGATCGTCGTTCACGCCCGGCAGACGGACGCCCGCATCCACCGCCTTGCCGCCGGGTTTGAGCCGGAAATTCAGGTCGCGCGCATGATAGACGGCGTGAGGGTCGTCGGCGGCCGGCGCGCGCAGGTTCTCGAAGATGTCGAAGTCCACCTCGACGCCATGCCGCTCCTGCCCGGTCGCCTCACTCAATCCAGCCAGCGTGGGGAACGCCTGGAAGGGCGCGCGCTCCTCATAGTCCCGCAGCACCCCCGCGCGCGGCGCTCTCCAGAAGTATTGATCCTTGGCTTTGGGGTTCGGGCGGTAGCCGTTGTAGTCGTAAGTGGAGTACGCGGTCGCATTACCGAAACGGTAGATTCCCCGGTTGGGCTTGTCGGGACCGAGAAACAGGTTGTTGCGGAAGTGCCCGTTCGAAAAGATCTGCCCGTTGTTGTTTTCCGAGATCACGGTGTTGTGGTAAAGCACCACGCCGGCCGGCTTCACATTGAACTTCAGGGCGCAACCCGTCGGAACGTGATAGACCACGTTGCGGATGAAGTAGGCCGGCCCGCCATAGACCGGCTGCGCGCTCAACCCGCACTGCGCCGCGTTCACGCCCCGGTTTCGCATCACCCGAATGTTGTGCACTCCGCCATCGGTCTCGACGAAATCGTCGGCCATAAGATGAATATCGTTGTTATAGATATCGATGGATGTCGCGTGATGGTCCTCCTCCTTGTCCGGGCTTCCGTGGGTGCAGACGGTGACACCGTCATGGAAATACGCGACGTAGTTGTGGCAGATCGCGTGGCCGGACCCATAGACTTTCACGCCATAGAAGCTCGTGAGCGGATTCGCGCCATAGATGCCTGGATTGAACCAGCCGAGCAGACGATAGGGGTCGTCGCGGCCGATCATGACGTTGTCGGCGATATAAAAGTCCTGCGATCCCGCATAGGTCGAGGTGACGCCGATGCCGACATCTTCCACCCGGCAGTTGCGTACCGTAAGGCCTTTGGAGCCTCCTACGTCCTTCAAGCCGGCAAAGAAGGCGACATCCGTGTTCCGGACAACAAGTCCCTCGAAGATATGGTAGTCGGCTGCCATCAGGTCGAAGAGGCGGTGGTTGCCGTCGCCGTCGAAAATGACTTCCCCGTCACCCGCCGCGCGAATCACGATGGGCCGCTCGGGGGTGCCCTTGGCCGTAAGGACATACGTGCCGTCGAACGGCAATCCCAGCGGATCGGAATAGTTGAGCCGGTCGCTCTTGTAGATGCCGGCATGCATCAGGATGACGTCGCCCGGTTGCACCTTCCGTTCGGTGACCACGGACCAGTCGCCTCTGCCCGAGCCATAGTAGGCCGACTTCAGGCCGGTGAACGCCGGCTCTTGTTTTCCGCCTTTCCAGTTGGGCGGATAGACGTGCAACACCCTGCCGTCCGGCGCGGCCTTCGGTTCGCCGCGCGTCCGTATTTTCACCGTTTGGACCGCCTCGCCGCTGACTCCGTCCGGGTCCTTCAACTCGAAGCGGGCTTCATACTCAGTGTCCGGCTCCAGATCCAGGATGCTGCCGGCAAACATATCCGGCACGGTATAGTCCAGGTGAAGGTCCAGCCGATACACCCTTTCTCCGCCCAGGCGCAACAGCGGCAGAGTGTCTTTCCAGGAGGTCTCGCCCGCCTTCCGGTAGCTGACGCCGACAGTGGAATTGCGGTTTGCGTCCCCGGAAACGCTCCAGTGAAAGCCGAGGTTGATTAAGGTCGGCCGCTCCACAACGAACTTGCCAGGGGCCACGGCGTCGGTGGCTCGAAGGGACAGGGCAAAGATGAGAAACAGGAAGAGAACCGAATGTAGCCTGCGCATAGTGTTTTCCAAAGGTTCTGGCCATTATAGGTCTGCTTGTGGTCTTTCGCACGGACCAGGATCCGGCAAGTATTCGTACGGATGCCCGGTTCGTCCAGTTCGGCGATAATAGGCAAGCGCACCCCGATGGACTTCGTTGCCCAGTTAAAATCCTCAGTCGATATCGTTCAGGTGATCGGGGAGTACGTTCGCCTCAAGCGCAGCGGGACGGGCGGCCGCTACATCGGGCTGTGTCCCTTTCATAACGAGAAATCGCCTTCCTTCTCCGTCAACGGCTCCCTCCAGTTCTTCAAGTGTTTCGGCTGCGGGATGGGGGGCGACGTTCTGAAGTTCGTGATGGAGATGGATCGCTTGAGCTTCTACGAGGCGCTCAAGCTGCTGGCCGACCGGCACGGTATCCCCATGCCGAAACGCGCCGAGTACTCCGACGAAGAGACGCGGCTTCGCGCGGCCATCTACCAGATGCACGAAATTGCCGTAGAGATCTTCCGCTCCACGCTGGAGGGGCCGGCCGGCGGCGAGGTCAGGGGCTATCTTGCCAAACGCGGCGTTTCTCCGGAGGTCGCACGGGAGTTCGGGCTGGGCTATGCGGATCGAGGCGGCGGACTGGCCCGCGCGTTTGAGCAAAGGGGCTTCACCGCCGAGCAGATGGAGGCTTCGGGCCTGGTGGGCCGGCGCGAATCCGGCGGCTTCTACGACCGCTTCCGCGGGCGCCTAATGTTTCCCATCCACAGCGAGGCGGGGAAGACGATCGGCTTCGGTGGACGCGCCATCGACCCCGGCGATGAGCCCAAGTATCTGAACTCGCCCGAAACGCCCATCTATAAAAAGAGCGCCGTGCTCTACAACCTGCATCGGGCTAAAGAAGGCATCCGCAAAGCCGACCGATCCGTGCTGGTGGAAGGCTACATGGACGTGATTGGCGTGGCTGCGTCCGGCGTGCGCGAGGTGGTGGCCAGTTGCGGGACCGCGCTCACCGGCGAGCAGGTGCGCTCTCTCAAGCGCCACTCCGGGCGCATCGTAGTGAACTTCGACCCCGACGCGGCCGGAGGAAACGCCGCCGAGCGTTCCATCGGCATACTGCTGGAAGAGGGCATTCACGTGCGTATTCTGCAGCTCGACGGCGGACTCGACCCGGACGAATACTGCCGGGAGCATGGGGCCGAGGTTTATCGCGCCCGATTGGACCAGGCTGGAAATTATTTCCACTGGCTGGCCGATCGCGCCCGCTCGAAGTTCGACATGCGGGATGCCGAGGGCCGCGTGGCCGCGTTCCGCTTCCTGCTTCCGGCCGTTCAGAAACTCACGGACAAGCTGGAGCGCCTTGCGGTGGTCAACGACGTGGCCGGCTACCTGGGCCTGGAAGCGGGACTGGTGCTTGAAAATTTCCGTAAGGCGGCCGGCCAACGCGACGAAAAAACCTTGAGGGCGATCGTGGAGCCGCTGCGTCCGGTGGAAAAGATTCTGCTCAACCTGCTGCTGGTTCACCCCGAATACCGGGAAGGGATACTGCCGCCGCTGAGATCCTTGGGCGAAACTTTGGAGTTTGCCACACGAAACATATTCGAGACTATTTTCACTCTATATGAAGCGAACGCGCCGTTCGGGCTGGCGGAGCTGGATGCGCGGCTCAGCGAAAAGGACCGGAACCTATTGCATTCCGCAGTTCTTGCCGATGAAAGCAGTGGGGAGAGCGTTTCCATGGAGCAAGGATTGGCATGTCTGGCACAGCTCGAAAGCGCGCGGATGGAGAAGCGCCGCACGGCGTTGAAGGCGAAGGTGCGGGAAGCGGAACGAGCGGGTAATATGGACGAAGCGATGCGCCTGACGGAAGAGTTATGCAGGTTGCAGTCGAACGAGGGGACCGCGGGCGAAGCCCGGGTTTAGTAAAATAGCTGCGATAGCTCTTCAGCGCGCTTCGAGGCGGGGGTAGGGGTCCGGTGGCAATCGACGACAAATTCGATTCCGTCCAACGGTTGATGAATCTCGGCAAGGGCAAGGGCTACGTGTTGTATGACGACGTCGGCGACATGCTGCCGGGCGAGTTAAACGGCACGGCCGATCTCGACGAACTTCTCGCCGGCCTGGACGGCGCGGGGATTGAAGTCCTCGAAGAGACCAAACTCGACTTCGACAAGAAGCTCGAAGACGGAGACGAACTTTTCGACTTCGATCTTCCTCCCGGCGTGGGAGACCGCACCAACGACCCCGTGCGCATGTATCTGCGGGAGATGGGCGCCGTCGCGCTGCTCACGCGCCAGGGCGAGGTCGAAATTGCGCGCCGCATCGAGCGTGGGCAGGCAAGCGTCCTGAAAGCGCTCTCCCGCTCGGCCCCCGTGATTCAGGAGGTGCTGAGGCTTGGCGAGCTGATGGAATGCGGAACAAAGAGCGTGCGGGACGTTGTGCTGGTTCCCGATCCGCTGCTGGACGACGAGCAGTTGTCCGAATGCAGGATGGAGACCCTCCAGGTGATCGGCGAGATCGAGAAAAATTGCTCGAAGATCGGGCAGATTCGCCAGAAGCTGGTGGCCACGCCGCGCGGCATGAAGCCCAAGCAGCACCGGCGGCTGCGCTGGGAGCTGGCGCGCTTGATGGTGAGGACTTCGCGTCTGGTCCGCTCCATCCGTTTCAGCAACCAGACGCTGCGCGAGTTCATCGATCGTATCCGCGGCGCGGTGGAAGACCTCCGGCCCATGGAGCGCGACATCGCGCGCGTGCAGCGCAAGATGGAAAGCCCTCACCTGGACCGCGGCGAGGGGCTTCGCGAACTGCGCAAGGAGCAGCGCAGCCACAGCCAGCGGCTGCAACAACTAGAGGAGCGTTTCGGAGCTTCCGCCACCGAGCTGCGGCGCACGCTGCATGTGATCACGCGCGGCAGCGCCGAAGCCGAGGCCGCTAAGAAGGAGTTGATCGAGGCCAATCTGCGCCTTGTGGTGAGCATCGCCAAGAGATACACCAATCGCGGCTTGCAGTTCCTGGACCTGATTCAGGAAGGCAATATCGGATTGATGAAGGCGGTGGACAAGTTCGAATACCGCCGCGGCTACAAGTTCTCCACGTACGCCACCTGGTGGGTGCGCCAGGCCATCACGCGCGCCATCGCCGACCAGGCCCGCACCATCCGCATTCCCGTGCACATGATCGAAACCATCAACAAGCTGATCCGCACGTCGCGGCAGATGGTGCAGGAACTGGGGCGCGAACCCACCAACGAAGAGCTGGCACAGCGCCTGGAATTGCCGGTAGCGAAAGTGCGCAAGGTTTTGCGCATCGCGCAGGAGCCGATCTCGCTCGAGACGCCCATCGGCGAAGAGGAAGAGTCGCATCTGCGGGACGTCCTTGTGGACCGCGGCGGAATCTCGCCGGCCGAGGCGGTGATCAATCTGAATCTGCGGGAGCAGACGGCGCAGGTGCTGAAGACGCTCACGCCGCGCGAGGAAAAGATTATCAAGATGCGGTTCGGCCTGGACGACGGCGGCCACGAGCACACGCTCGAAGAAGTCGGCCAGAGCTTCGCGGTAACGCGCGAGCGCATCCGGCAGATTGAAGCCAAGGCGCTGCGCAAGCTGCGCCATCCCAGCCGCAGCCACCGCCTGAAGGCATTCCTCGATACTTCGGTGCGGGAATAACAACAGAATGGTTCTATCCGATATCGATATCAAGAGATACATCAAAGAAGGAAAGATTCGGATTTCTCCCGAGTTGCCGCCGGAACAGTTCGGCAGTTGTTCGGTGGATTTCCGCCTGGGGAGCGAATTCAGCGTATTCGAGTACAGCCGGTACCCGTATATCGACCTTCGCGAGAAACCCAACCTGCAGGACATCATGCGCACCGTAACGGTGGCCCCTGGCGAGCCGTTTGTGTTGCAGCCGCGCGCGTTCGTCCTGGCCATAACGGAAGAAGCGCTGGATCTCGACCGCGACGTGCTGGGCCGCCTGGAAGGGCGCTCCAGCCTGGGGCGCATCGGCATCATCGTACACGGCACGGCTGGGTTGTTCGATCCGGGCTGGACGGGCAAGGCCACGCTCGAGCTGAGCAACCTGAGCCCAATGCCCGTTGCCTTGTACCCGGGCATGCGCATCTGCTCGTTCACCTTCGAGCAGCTCTCTTCGCCCGTGGGCGTGTCTTACCGGGAGAAGATTGGAAACAAGTATGCCGGCCAGGTTTCGCCGCTTGCGAGCCGGTTGGGCGCGGAGGTCAGCCGCAAGGCGACGGCCGCGGACGGCGATTAGTTACAGTTGAGCGGTTAGCTGGACATTGTGTGCTACCGGCATAACCCACTTCTGTCTCCCATGGCCCGGCAGAGGCTTCTCCGTAACCTCAACAACGCCGAAGCGCTCCAGGACCTGAACGTCACGGCTGACGGCGCTGCGGTCACGCTTTAGCTTCCTGGCCAAGTCGCTGATCGAAGCCGGCGCCTCTTGCAGTTGCTTGAGCAGGAGCACGCGCTTCTGAGTCAGGAGATGAAGGAGAGATTCGATATCATCGAAGGCGATAACTTTGCTGGGCGGAATCGGCCCTCCGCGATCCGCCAGTTCCGCGAGTTTGCGCCCGCGTTCGAAGAACGCATCCGCTCGTTCGACCCGGATGTCAATCTTTCGCATGTTTCGCCTCGCCCGCCCGCCAGACATGATCTACGATATCACTCCTGCATCTGCCTTGAGGGCAGACCGCTTGCTTACGCGCGCGGTTCAGTGCTGGAGAGGAGTGCAGCACCGAACCGCGCGCGTGAGCAAGCGGCAGCTATCTTCCCGAAGAGCCGAAGCCGCCCGCGCCGCGCCGCGAGCCGCCCAGTTCGCCCTCTTCCCACTCGATCGCTTCGTAGCGCGCGATCACCATCTGCGCGATGCGGTCGCCGGGTTGGATCTCGTACGGCGCGCTGCCCAGGTTGATGAGAATCACGCGGATCTCGCCGCGATATCCCGGATCGATGGTGGCGGGGCTGTTGGCCAGCGTGATGGCGTGCTTCAGCGCCAGACCGCTGCGCGGCCGCAATTGCGCTTCGTAACCCGGCGGCAGCTCGATGCTGAGACCCGTGGAAACCAGCCGCGGCACTCCCGGCGCCAGTGTCGCGACTTCAATGGAGCGCAGGTCCATGCCGGCGTCCTCCGCCGGACCGTGCGCGTATTCGGGGAGCGCCGCCAACTCCGATAATCTCTGAATCCGGATTTTCATGCGAATCCGTTATCATAAACGGTCATGCCCGAAACGCCCAAACGGGTGATCTCCGTCTCGCCGATGCCGCCCGAAAAGTCGGCCTATGCGCTGGCGCGCTACAGCCGTTCGCCCGACTCCATCCGGCAGTCGATCGAGTGGGTGCGCACGCACAATTCGCAGAACTTTCTTGAAAATTTCTACTTCCAGTACGGCCATGCCTCCATAGCCGATCTGGGCCACGTGGTGATGTGCTTTGAGGGCATTTCGGAGCTCGCCGCCACGGAGGTGGAAGACGAGCAGCTCTGGGACGGGCAGGCAAAATCGTCGCGGTACCAGGATTTTTCGCGCTCGGGATTTGTTACGCCGCCGGAATTCTCCGGCGAGGATGCGGCACGCTACCGGCAGGCTGGCGACGCCTTGCTCGAAGCGTACCAGAAGGTGAAGGAGGCCGCGTTCGAATGTTTGAGCGCGCGCCTGCCCAAGCCCGAAGAGATGAAGCCGGATGCCTACCGGCGCAACCTCACGGCGCGGGCCTTCGACGTTGCGCGGTACCTGCTGTTCTACGGCATACCCACGAACGTGGGACAAGTGACAAGCATCCGCACGCTCGAGCGGCAGATTCGCCGGCTGCGCGCGTCCGAGTACGCGGAGCTGCGCGATCTGGGCGACGAGATCGCGCAGGCGTGCGCCGCCGAGCCGGGATGCGTGTGGGATGCGGGGACGGGGAGCGAGCCGCTGGCGCCGACGCTGGCGCGCCACGCCGAGCCCGACCGGTATTCGGCCATGCTGCGCGAAGATCTCACGCAATGGGCGCGGCAGAATCTGCCGCCGGCGCCGGAGGCGGCATTGGAGCGCGTCGATCTCGTGAAGCCGCGCGATGCAGTGTGCGATATTGTAGCCACGCTGCTGTATCAGGTGACCAACTGGCCTTATCGGCAATTGCACGAGCTGGCCGAGTCATGGAGCGCGGCGCGGCGGGCGGAAGTGCTGGATGTGGCGTTGCGGTCCCGCGGGCGCGAAGAGCTGCCTCGGGCGTTTCGCGGCGGCCCCTATGTGTACGACATGGCGATCGACGTCGGCGCATACCGGGATCTGCACCGGCACAGGCGCTGCGACCAGTTCCGGCAGGCCTACTCGGGGAAGCTGGGGTATGAGACGCCGGCGCCGATCCGGGAGGCGGGCGTGGAGACGCTATACCGGGAGGCGATGGATAGGGCCTTCTCAACGATGCACGAGTTGCCGGAGCCTGGCGCTCATTATCTGCTTCCCTTCGGCGCGCGGTCCCGGTTCCTGTTCAAGATGGATTTCGCCGAGGCCGAGTATATCTCCCGGCTGCGCAGCGGGGTGAAGGGGCACTTCAGCTATCGCGAAGTGGCGTGGGAGATGAAGGTCAAAATGGAGCAGGTGGAGCCGGAACTGGGCCGTCTGATGCAGGCCACGCCGCCGTGGGTGGAAGATCCGTTGAAGCGGTGAGCAAAGTATCACCACAGAGCCGCAGAGAAAAAACTTTAAAAAGTTTCTTCGCGCCTCTGCGCCTCGGCGCTGAAAAGGCTTTCAGTGCGAGGAGATCGCGACCAGTTCGCGCGCCTTGTGCGTTTCGAGGTACTCGGCCAGCTCGTCGTGGAACTTTTCGACGATGGAAATTGTCGGCAGGGCCGCCGCGTCGCCCAGCGGGCAGAAGGTCCGCCCTAACATGTTCCGAGCCAGGTCGCCGATGAGCGCGATGTCGCCGCTCTGTCCCATGCCGTCGTGGAAGCGTTGCAGGATCTTGCGCAGCCACGTGGTGCCCTCGCGGCAGGGGATGCACCAGCCGCAGCTCTCGTGCGCGTAGAAGCGCATGATGCGAAGCGCCACCTTCACCATGCAGGTGTCTTCGTCCATCACCACGACGCCGCCCGACCCGAGCATTGTCCTGGCTTTGGCCATCGCATCGTAGTCCATGGTGAGCTCCATGGCCTCGTCGCCGCGCAGCACCGGACAGGAAGAGCCTCCGGGGATGAAGGCTTTCATCTTCTTCCCGTTGCGCATGCCGCCGCCCACTTCCTCGATCATCTTTTTCACGGGGAAGCCCAGCGGCAGCTCGTAGACGCCCGGCTTGTTCACGTGCCCGGTCAGGCAGGTCAATTTCGTACCGCCGGCTTTGGGGACGCCCAGGGCCGCAAAAGCGGCGCCGCCATCGCGAATGATAGGAGGCACGGCGCAGTATGTTTCGACGTTGTTCAATACCGTGGGGCACTGGAATGCTCCCACCACAGCGGGAAACGGCGGGCGAATGCGGGGAATGCCGCGCTTGCCCTCCAGCGACTCGAGCAGCGCCGATTCTTCGCCGCACTCGTAAGCGCCCGCGCCGGTATGCGTGTAAGCGTCGAAACTGAAACCGGCGCCTAGCAGGTTCTTGCCGAGATATCCGCGCTCGTATGCTTCGGCGAGCGCCTTGTCCAGGATGTCGATCAAATAGCGATACTCGCCCCGGATGTAGATGTATCCCGCGCGGGCATCCACCGCGAGACCGGCGATGAGCATGCCTTCGATCAACTGGTGCGGATCGAATTCCATCAGCAGCCGGTCCTTGCAAGTGCCCGGCTCGCTCTCGTCGGCATTGACCACGATGTACTTTGGCTTCGGCGAAGTGCGCGGCACGAAGCTCCACTTCATGCCGGTGGGGAAGCCCGCCCCGCCGCGTCCCCGGAGATTGGAGATCTTGAGCTCCTCGACGATCTGCTCCGGCGTCATCTCCAGAGCTTTCCGGAATGCCTTGTAGCCGTCCGTCGAGAGGTAAGTGTCGATGGACGCCGAGTTTGGCAATCCAAAGCGCCGCGTCAGAACCTTGATCTCATGCAAACTCGGCTCGTTATAGAGCATGCAGATCCTCCAGCAACCGGTCCAGTTTTTCCGGAGTGACGTGGTGATGGTAGTCGTAATTGATCTGGATGGCCGGCGCCCACGAGCAGGCCCCGATGCACTCCACCTCCTCGAGCGAGAACAGGCCGTCCGGCGCCACCTCGCGATGGCCCACGCCGACCTTGCGGCAGGCATGCTCCCACAACTCCGCCCCGCCCAGAAGCAGGCAACTGATATTGGTGCAAACCTGCACGTGATACCTGCCAAGCGGCTTTTTGTGCAGCATAGAGTAGTAGGTCAGCACCTCCTCTACCTGCAGCGGCGTGACGCCGACGCGGCGCGCCACTTCCTCCACCAGCTCCTGAGTCACGCTGCCGATCTCGTCCTGCGCGTACAGCAGCATCGGAATCATGGCGGATCGCTGCCGTCCCGGAGGATAGATGGTCAGCAGCTTTTCAAATCTGGCTTCAAGCTCGGGAGAAAACGTCATGTCAAATCGAAGGCGTCACCGGTCCGTGTCGCCCAAAACGAAATCCATGCTGCCCATGGAGGCGATTACGTCCGCGATCGGCGTGTTGCGGACCATGGTGGGCACCGCCTGCAGGTTGCCGAAGCTGGGCCCGTGAATGTGCACGCGGTAAGCCTTGGAAGTGCCGTCGCTGACGACGTAGTAGCCCAGTTCGCCGCGCGGCGATTCGATCACCTGGTAGACCTCGCCCTCGGGCACGCTGAATCCCTCCGTCACAATTTTGAAATGATAGATGAGAGCCTCCATCTGGGTCTTCATCTTTTCGCGCTCCGGCAGCACCACGTGAGGCGCTGCCGCCTGAAATGGGCCGGAGGGCATTCCCTCGAGGGCTTGGCGGACAATGCGAACGCTCTGCCGCATCTCTTCGATGCGCACCTGGTAGCGCGCGTAGACATCGTTCTCAGTCCGCGTCGGAACCTCGAAATCGAACTGTTCGTAGCTTGAATAGGGATGGGTCTTGCGCGTGTCCCATGACAGTCCCGCGGCGCGCAGCATGGGACCGGTAACGCCCAGATCGAGCATGTCTTCGAGAGAGATCCGGCCCACGCCCTTCGTGCGGCCCATCCAGATGCGGTTGTTGGTGAGCAGGTCTTCGTACTCGTCGATCCGGCTTGGAAAGATGTCCATCAGCGTCCGGACCCTGTGCTGCCAGCCGCGCGGCGCCGCAAGCGCCAGCCCGCCGATGCGGAAGTAGCTGGTCATCATGCGCTGGCCGGAGAACATCTCGAAGATGCGAAGGATCTCTTCGCGCTCCCGGAAGCAGTACAGGAAGACGCTCATCGCGCCGATATCGATGGCGTGCGTGCCCAGCCACACCAGATGGCTGTTGAGCCGCGTGAGCTCGGTGAGCATGACGCGCATCCATTGCGCGTGCGCCGGAATCTCCAGGCCAAGCAGCTTCTCAACCGCCAGGCAGTAGCAGAGATTATTGGAGAGCGGCGCGAGATAGTCCACCCGGTCGGTAAGAGTAACCGCCTGCTGCCAGGTGAGAGCCTCGCACTGCTTCTCGATGCCCGTGTGCAGGTAGCCGATATCCGGCCGGCAGGAGACGATGATCTCGCCGTCCAGTTCCAGTTGCAGGCGCAGCACGCCGTGCGTGGACGGATGCTGCGGACCCATGTTCAGCATCATGCGCCGGGGCGCGGCAGCCCCGGTCTCGACGCCACTTTCCTCGATGACTTCGACGCCGGGGGCCGTCAGCGTAGTGGAATCCCGATCGCTCATTTGTAACCCATCACCGGATAATCCTTGCGCAGCGGATGACCCTCCCATTCCTCGGGAAGCATGATCCGGCGCAGGTCCGGGTGATTCAGGAAGCGGATGCCGAACAGATCGAACACCTCGCGCTCATACCAGTCGGCCGACCGCCACACGCCCGTGACGGACTCAATCGGCGCGCCGGTTTGCAGGCGGCACTTCAGCCGCAGGCGCTCGCTTCGTTCCAGGCAGTGCAGATGGTAAACCACCTCGAAGCGAGGCTCGGCCGGATAGCGGTCCACGGCGGTAACGCCGCTCAGCCGTACGAACGCCTGCCCGGCTTTCAGGTAGCCGCAAATCGAAACGATCCGGTCCGGAGCAATCTCCAGCGTCAGTTCGCCGCGGTCGTATTTTCCTGTCGCGATGGCCGCGGAATCGAACGATTCCAGGGCGGCAACCACCGGGAACTCTTTCCATAACTCTTTCCATTGCTCTGGCAACATGAGAGCGTTTACTGCTTCCCGCCCGCTTGGTCAACGCCCGACCAGTCGAGCACGCCTTTCTTCCAGATATAGAAGAAACCGGCAAGGATCAGGACGATGAAGATCAGCATTTCCACGAAGGCGAACATCTTCAGATCGCGATACACGACCACCCAGGGATAGAGGAAGACGGCCTCGATATCGAAGAGAATGAACAGCATCCCGACCAGATAGAACTTTACGCTGAAGCGTTCGCGCGCGCTGCCGGTGGGCGTGATGCCGCATTCGTACGGAAGGTCCTTCACGCGGTCGCGGACCTTTTTCCCGAGGAGGTAGGAGAGGCCCAGCATCGCCCCCGCCACCGCCATCGCGATGACGGCCTGGACGAGGATCGGGAAATACACTTCGTTATAGGTGCTGGGCATTTTGCTTTGCCGAAACGGAGGGCTCTAAATTTGAATATAATAATTAGCGAAACAGCGTGTCAACCGAGAACAGTTCCATCCCTATCAGCCTGAACGGCGAAATCCACCACATTGCACCGGGAGAAACCATCCTCGACCTGCTTGCCAGACTCGAAATCGAGCCTTCCCGGGTGGCCGTGGAACTCGACCGGCGCATCGTGAAGCAGGCCGATTGGGCGTCCACGGCCTTGCCTGAAGGCGCACGGGTGGAGGTCGTGCAATTCGTCGGCGGGGGCTAGCCGCGCTTGACAACCCGTTCCGCCCGACTAGAATATTCCTATCTGTTCTATGCAGCCCCATTGCGAGCACAAGCGTACCCAAATTCTCGCCCGGCGGAACGGTGTCGATTACGTAGAGTGTATGGACTGCCGGCAAATTTTCGAGGCCGAGGACCTCGAACCCGTCAGCGTTGACGAGGAAGAAGAGTAATCCGTTCGTGCGTTAGCATGAGTAGATGCACGATCTGGGCTTCTTTCGGGCCAATCTGGAGGAGGTCGCCGAGCGCCTGGCGACGCGTGGCGCCGCGCCCGATACCGCGAAATTCCGGGAGCTGGACGGCCGTCGAAGAGCCGCGATCACGGAAAGCGAAGAACTGAAAAAGCGGCGCAACTCGGAAAGCGCCGCCATCGCCGCACTGCGAAAGCAGGGTGCGGATACCACCGAGCGCCAGCAGGAAGTGCGCGCCCTGGGCGAGCGCATGGCGGCCCTGGACGCCCAGGTGAAGAGCCTGGAAGACGAGTTCCGGGAATTGCTGGCCGGCATCCCGAACATTCCTCACGAATCCGTTCCGGTGGGCCGCGATGCCGGCGGCAACGTGGAAGTCCGCCGCTGCGGAGAACCCCCGGAGTTTTCCTTCGCCCCGAAAGCGCACTGGGACCTGGGGCCTGAACTCGGCGTGTTGGATCTGGAGCGCGCCGCGAAAATCGCCGGCGCAAGATTCGCGGTTTACTGGGGGCAGGGCGCACGGCTCGAGCGCGCGTTGATCAACTTCATGCTCGATCTGCACACCCGCGAGCACGGCTACACGGAAGTCCTGCCGCCGTTCCTCATCAACTCCGCCAGCCTGTTTGGAACCGGGCAATTGCCGAAGTTCGCGGAGGATCTCTTCAAGTGCGAGGGACACGACCTGTGGCTCGCGCCCACGGCCGAAGTCCCGGTAACGAATCTGTTCCGCGACGAGACCCTGGACGCATCGCAGCTTCCCATCAGCCTCTGTGCGTACACGCCGTGCTTTCGCAGCGAAGCCGGTTCGTACGGGCGTGACGTCCGCGGCATTATTCGCCAGCACCAGTTCCAGAAGGTGGAACTGGTCAAGTTTGCGCAGCCCGGGCAGAGTTATGACGAGCTGGAGAAACTTACCGCCAATGCCGAAGAGGTGTTGCGGCGTCTCGGGCTTCCCTATCGCACCGTGGTCCTCTGCACGGGCGACATGGGCTTTTCCTCCGCCAAGACCTACGACATTGAAGTCTGGCTGCCGGGCCAGAACGGGTACAAAGAAATTTCCTCGTGCTCGAATTTCGAGGCGTTTCAGGCGCGCCGGGCGGGCATCCGCTTCAAGGCGGGCAAAAAGGCCGAGTTCGCGCACACGCTGAACGGCAGCGGGCTGGCGGTGGGCCGCACCTGGGTTGCGATTATCGAAAACTTCCAGCAGCGGGACGGCAGCGTCGTCGTGCCGGAGGCGTTGCGTCCTTATTTGGATGCGGAAGTTATCGGCAAACAAGGCAAGATTTACTGACCGCGCGCGGAAAAGCGTCTCTTTCGTCCGTTTTTGAGTGAAAAGTCGTATACATACCCACCGGCCGGGAGTGGCCCCGGGAATGCAATCTCGCCGACCCGGAGGAGTACACCCATGGATGAGACCACTCGGACCAACGAGGAAGTCGTTTCGACTTTGAACGAATTGATTGAGACCTGCCGGGACGGGGAGAACGGTTTCCGGACCGCGGCGGAGAACACGGAGAGCAGCCGGCTGAAATCGATGTTTCGGGAGATTTCCGAGCAGCGGGCCAGATTCGCCGACGAGTTGCAGCAGGAAGTCAATCGTCTGGGCGGGCGGCCGGCGAAGTCCGGCAGTCTGGCCGGCGCGGCGCACCGCGGCTGGATGAACATCCGCGCGGGCGTCACCGGCGTCAGCGACCGCCAGACGATTGAAGAGGCCGAGCGCGGCGAGGATTCGGCGGTGAAAGCGTATCGCAGCGCGCTGGCAAGCGGCCTTCCGAGCAGTGTGCGCTCCATCGTCGAGCGCCAATCCCGTAGCGTCCAGGAAACACACGACCGCATTCGCACTCTGGAGAGAGGCGAACCCGAAACCTTCACCGGCCGGCCCGTATAAACCGCTCCTCTTTGCCGGCGTCCGGGGCAGGCGTTACAACCTGTCCCGGTCTTCGCTCGCGGGCTGCGCCCCATGCCAAAAGTTCCCGCGCGCTCCGCCGAACCTTGGATTCCGGCGGGCGCGAACCTTGCACAACTGGAATCCGCCGTCCGTAACTGTGAGGGATGCGATCTCTATCGCCACGCCACACAGGCGGTTTTCGGAGCGGGCAGGGCGGGCGCGCGCATCATGATGCTGGGCGAGCAGCCCGGCGACCGGGAAGACGTAGAGGGCAAGCCCTTCGTAGGTCCCGCCGGCAAGCTGCTCGACCGCGCGCTGAATGCCTCCGGAATCGACCGGACCGGCGTGTACGTCACCAACACGGTGAAGCATTTCAAGTTCGTTGAGCGCGGCAAGCGCCGTATTCATCAGAAGCCGACCGCACCCGAGATCGCCGCATGCCGGCCGTGGCTGGAGGCCGAGTTGTCGGTGGTGCGTCCTCTGGTTCTGGTTTGCCTCGGCGCGACCGCGGCCCAAGCCATGCTCGGCCGAAACTTCCGTATCACCAGAGAGCGAGGCCGATTCGTCGAGCATCCCCTGGTACGATACGTAACTTCCACCGCTCATCCCTCCAGCATCCTGCGCATCCCCGAGCCGGACCGCCGCCATGAAGAGTACCGCCTGTTCGTCGAGGATCTGGTTCAGGTTCGCGAGAAGCTGGAGGAGTTGCAGGGAGGCCGGTCCGCATAAGAGGCAGCTTGGCGTTTTCCGCTGGCGGTGCTATGGTTATCCCTATGATTTCTCGCCGCTCTCTGCTCCAGACCGCGGCGGCCGGGACCCTGCTTACCTCGTTCCGCAGACCGGCCGCTGCAAAAACGCACACCTACTCGGAAGTTGAGGCCAAGATCGCGCGGCGCGATTTCCGCGAGCTGACGAAGGAAGACCTTCCCACGCCGTCCCTGGTAGTGGACCAGGACGTGCTCGAACGCAATCTCCGCCGGATGTCCGGCCACCTGAAGCAGAAGAGCTTCAATCTCCGCGCGCATTGCAAGATTCACAAGAGCACGGATCTCGCCAAGCGCCAGATCGCGCTGGGCGCCATCGGCATCTGCTGCGCCACCATCGCCGAGTCCGAGCTGATGGTGAACGCGGGCATTCCGGGCGTGCTTTGGACCTGCCAGCCCGCCGGCCGCCACAAGATCGGCCGGGTGGTTTCGCTGTCGAAGCGCTCCCCCGACTTTGCGTGCGTGGTGGACGATCCCGGCATCGTCGATGCGCTGGACGAAGCCGCCGCGACCGTACGCACGAAGCAGCGGGTCGCCGTGGACGTCAATGTGGGCATTGACCGGCAGGGAGTCAACGATCCGGACGCCGCGCTGGTGCTGGCGCAGCGGGTGATGGGCAAAAAGAACCTCGAGCTGATCGGGCTGATGGGTTACTCGGGCGCCGCCTCGCACACCAGCGGCTGGGAGAAGCGGCGCGAGAAGTCGCGCAACGATCTCGCGCGGCTGCTCGAATCCGTGCATCTCTGTAAGAAATCCGGAGTTCCCGTGGGCATCGTCACCGGAGGCAGCACCGGAACTTACAACATCGACAGCGAGATCGAGGGGATGACCGAGCTGCAGGCCGGTTCGTACGTATTTATGGACACCGGCTACACCAAGATCGGCGGCCAGGACGGCGGGGAGGTCTATGGCGACTTCGGCGTTTCGCTGACCATGCTCACCACCGTCCTCAGTCTGCGCGGGCCGGGGCGCGTGGCCATGGACGCCGGCAACAAGGCCATCCTGAAGGTCACAGACCGGGTCAAGGGCCCGCGCGATATAAAAATTTCCCTGGGCGGCGCCGAATACGGCATTCTGTCGTGGAGCGACGGCGGCCCCGATCTGAAGCTCGGCCAGCGCGTGGAGCTGATTGTTTCGAACCTGGACGTCAGCACCAACGCGTTCGACCGGTATTACGTCGCGAAAGGCGACAATATCGTCGACGTCTACCCGATCATGGGCCGGGCGGGCGCCGTCCAGCGGTAACCCCGCGCGGAACTTTCCGCGTAAAATGAATACCTGCTTTCCATGCTGAACAAGCTGCGCGCGCTGCTGGTCACCGCTCCGCTCATCGTCCTGGCAACGGCCTTCATGGGCACCATATCGCTGATTGTGTCGCTGTTCGATTCGAGCGGCCGCGGACAGCACCGGGTGGCCCGCGGCTGGTCTCGCCTCCTTCTGGCCATCAGCCGTGTGAAAGTGCGGGTGGAGGGCCTGGAGAAAATCGCCCCTGGCGGCAGTTACGTCTTCATCTCCAATCACCGCAGCTTCATGGATATTCCGGTCATTCTGCCGCACATTTCCGTGCAATTCCGTTTCTTCGCCAATAAAAACCTGTTCGGCGTGCCCTTCATCGGCTACCACCTGAAGCGCGCCGGCCACCTGTCCGTGGATAACGCGAACCCGCGCGAATCCCTGCGCAGCATGTCGGAGGCGGCGCGCGTGATCCCCAACCGGGGCATCTCCGTGCTGGTGTTCCCCGAGGGTGGTCGCACGGACGGCGAGCTGCGGGCGTTCAAAGACGGCGCAGCCTATATAGCCATCAAAGCGGGAGTGCCAGTGGTTCCCGTGGCCCTGTTCGGATCCCGCGAGATTCTTCCCATGGGTTCAGCGGTTGTAAATGGGGGCCTGGTCCGCATGGTCCTCGGCGATCCCATCCCCACGGTCGGATTCAACCTGCACGAGCGCACGCAACTCTCCGGCAGGCTGAGGGATTGCGTCGCGGAGATGCTCGGCCAGCGCGAGTACGCGACTGCGACGAAACAGTAGAACAGCCTCCTTAGCCTGTCCTGCGAAAGCTTCTGTCAGCGATTGGCCAGGACCGGGATGCCCTTGACGGCCAGCAGGCGCTCGTCCGCGGTTACCAAGGTGAGGTCAAAGACCTTCGCAGTGGCGGCAAGAAATCGGTCAGCCGGATCCTGGTGGTAAGCGGGATCCGCTGAGTCTCCAAAGCCACTTCGTGAGTGATTGGGGCCTCGTTCAAGGGGATTCTCTTCATCGCTTTCGCGACCCAGGCATTCACGCCGTCCTCCAGAGTGATCCGTCCTTTCTTCGAAAGGATCACCAGTTCCCACATACTGATCGGAGACAGCCACAACTCGTTCTTGTCGTCTTCAAGCGCTCTGGCGACACGCCGGGTCAGCCGGTCGAAATCGGAAAGGCTCCACAGCCAGATGTGGGTATCGAGCAGGAGTCTCACGAGTTGAGCGCTTCCCATTCGCTCTCTTCGGTGGCTGGAGAAACGATGTCTCCTTCAATACGTATCGTGCCCGCCATGGAACCGAGCCATCGCTTTGGCCGCTGCTGCGGCGGGGGCGGAACGACCTCCGCAACCGGCTCGCCGAATCGGGTCACGAGAACCGGCTTCCGAGTCTTCCGAACCCGCTCCAGTACCGCGAGACAAGTAGCTTTGAACTTGGAGATGGCGATCTCTTCCATATTCCAAGAGTACCATGGTCAACAACCATGGTCCGTCTTTCGATCCCTCTGGCCAGGTAGATTCTCTAACAAACTCAATGGCCGTTAATGTAACTGCAGAAGATTAGGCCGGAATGAGGAAGGGATTGGGTCACTCTGGACAACGCGGCGGTTCTCCTCCATAAAATTGACTTTCGGGAAGGTTACAGTTGAGCCTGCGCTACTCGTCTTAGGAAGGAAAGAATTTTCACCGCCGAGGCGCAGAGAAAACCTTTTGAAGTTTCTTCTCGGCGTCTCTGCGCCTCGGCGGTGAAAGCTTACGCGCCGGCCTCTTCCCGCAGTTCGCTCATCCTCTCGCGTGCATCGGCGAGAGCGACGGAAGCGTCTACAGTCTCGGCAATACGCTTTCCTTCAGCGTACATATCGGCGACGGATTCCTCATAGAGGGGCATATAGCCGCTCGACCGCTTTTCGTTCAGCAGTTCGATGGCCTCTTCGGTGCTCCGGGCAAGCGTTTGCGCTGCCGGCAGCACATCGTAAATCGCTTCCCGCTGCCACGGATCGGTCACATAGGCGATCCGCTGCAAGCGGCACAAAATTTCGCCCATGGCGTTGATATGCTCTTTCGCCTGGGTCAGCTCGGACGCTTGCGTTTCATAACTCAGATCCAGCGGGCGGCGTGCATACGACACCAGCCGGTCGGAGTGAAACGCCACGTTCCGCGCGCGGAACTCCAGATCCTCCAGCAACCGCGAAGCTTCCCCGGAAAAATCCCAGGTGTATGACTCCGGAGTAGGAGCGGCCGTCCGGTCGCACATTTTTGGAGTGTTTTCTACTGCAAGTAATGCCAGCGGCGCCATCACCGCCAACGCAAAAATTCTTGGGTACTTCCACGTAGTGTTTTTCAATTAGCAACTCTTCCTTTCATCCTCCTTGAGGAAAAACTCTCTGAAGTTAGGTACGCAGGAAATCCGGGGAGAGTTGCCTCTAAATGAAAAACAGTTAATCTTCAGGGACTTAGAAGTTGTATTATTCGATGCGCAGAAGCACTGTCTGTAAGTCCTGCCACCGTTTAGTGCTGCGTTCGATGCAGCGTACGATCGCGACATAACGGCCGCTTGGAGCCCACACCCCTTTGGCGCCCTTCAAATCCCACCGGTGGCGGTGACTGCCGCGCCCGAGGTTGCGCTCCTCGTTCTTATAGACCGGTTGCGCGTCCCTGCGGTCGGGCACGATCGAGATATTCACATCCGACTCGACGCCTACCCAGAACCTCAAAATGCCGCTGGTGGACTTGGGCGGCTGCGCGGGATTCGGATCGAAGCCCGTCCTGTCGAATTGGTCGAGGGGATCGCTTCGTCTCAGCGATTTCTCGGGCTGCCGCTGAAGAACGAAGATGGCGTTGACAGGCTCTTTCGCGGCGTTCGAAATGGTGAGCGCGATATTCACGCGCTGAGGCCATGCATCGAGAGAAGTTTCATGGGGCGTCCGCATCTCCCACTCGACCCACTTGCGTGGTGGAACGCCGCCGCGCTCGCGCGTGTACAACGAACGACCCTCCCCCGTGACCGTGAGCTGCAACTGCGCGGCAACAGGAACGCGGCAGGCCACACGATAACTTTCGCCCGGGCGTACGGCAACGTCCGGAAGCTCCAGCACGTAGTTGGCCCCAGGCTGGGCCGCGGCAACCGCCGCCATGGCTAAGAAGAAGATGAACGTTCGCATGAAGACACTTCCTCCTTCAGTCTGGCATGGACACCCTGGCTAACTGTTCGAGCGCCCGCCTCAGAAACACCGCGGCGGCGAAAAGGCTGAACGCCGCCGTCAAACCCCACAATCCTTTTTCGTGCGGCGGGCTGTTGAGAATCTCTTCGAGTTGGGTCGGCACCAGTTCCCGTTGGTTCTGTTTGACCGAGATCGCCCTTCCCCGTCCCTCCACGCGCATCGTCCAGGGACCGCCCTCCCGATGGAGCGTGATAGAGGCAAGCTCGAAGTCCTCCACCTGGAGCGTGAGGTCGGAGGGCGAATTTTCGAGAACATTGGGAGGCCGGCGGCCGTCAATCTCCACCGCCGGGTCCAGGCTTCGAAATAACTTGATGGTCCCCGTAAATGTCGGCATTTTCGGATGCGTTCGTTCGGAGACAAGCGGCAATGAGGAGACATCGCCGGGCATCAGGAACGCCGCTTTGACCTCCGTTCGTTCCGGCGCCAACGGAAAAAACTCCCCGGAAACCAGCCGGTTTTCCGATCCCATGCGCAATTCGACGTGCCTGTGCTCCGAAAGGCCGGCGAACTTCCGAATCTCGTCGATCAGATAACGGTCCGCTTCCAGTTCCAGGCTGGAAGCGTCGATTTGCAGCCGCACATCGCCCTCACTGCCGGTGAGTACTTCAAGATAGTTTTCCCGGCCCAACGCCGGATCGCCAACCTGGAGCCGGAGGTCTCGCGAAATATCCATCAGCAGGCCGCTGCCGCCGGACGACAGGTTGATGGTGCAGGCGGGAAGATCCAGAAGCGGATCACTGCGGTCCGCCAGCAGCGTGAGGTCCTGCGGCGCTTTCGCGAGTACTTGTTTGCGGCCGCGATCAACCGTCTCCAGCCAGTCGACGTGTTGCAGTTTGCCCCGGTAACCCCGAAGTTCGACCTGTCGAAACAGGCGGCCAACCGTGAGTTGGATCTTGCCCGGGAGTTGCATGCCGGCACATTGAGTCCGCAGGCGAAGAGACTTCGTCGACGGCCGATTCAACCACAACACGCCGATCAAGCCGATGGCCAGTATGGCCACAACAAAGGCCAACGGTCGAACGGCCGCACGGGGCAACAACGGCATGCCAACGATTATATCCGCGAGGCTGGAAAACCCGTCAGCGCGACATGCCGTGCAGAAACGAGATCACCTGCTGCGTCAGGTCCTTTTCCGCGCGCTCGGTGAACGGCGAAGTCCGCGGCTCGTAACCACCCTCGCGGAACCCTTGCGCCGTGGGCAAGTAACCGAGCCATCCGTTGGCATAGCCGAAGTAGAACGTGTGCCGGAAGGGCGAGCTGTTGCGAACATGGATGGCGATTTCGCAAAACAACTCGAGAGGCGCCGCCCAGAGCACCGCATCGCGGATGCGAAGGAAACGCACCGGAAGGCGAACCAGCGGCTCACCGCCGGAAGGCTGCCTCGCGTACCGTTCCAGTCCTTCCGGCCAGCCCATGCCGGGCTTGCGGGGAGTTTCCACGAAGAGCTCCTCGGCACGAAGAGTCACCTCGCTCACGGGAGCAGCAAGCGAACCATAGGCATCGAGTATGGGGTCTCCGAGCAGCACGCCGAACTGCGAAAGGTGCCCGCTCCGCGCATCGGGGTACACGCTATAGATGGGCGCGATATTGCCCGCCGCGCCGTTGATGTATAGCATCGGCACGCCCAGCTTGCGCTCCACGTAGGCGGTCACGGCCCCCGGCCCGTCCCCGCTGATTTCCATGAAGCGTCCGCTCATGACGGTGCCGTGCATGGCGTAATTGGCGATCAGGGCGAGCGGCGATCCGTCGGCCCGGTCGAGGCGAATGAGGCCGATCTGCCGGTCCACTGGTCCATCAGGATTCAGGCCGAGCGATATCTGCCCGTCCACATCGCGGGCGCGGCGGTTGATGTTGGCCATGGAGAAGCCCGCGCCAATGCCGAGGCGCGCGGGCGCGAGACTGGACCGGGCATCTTTAACGCCCTGGATGAGAGTGGACTGAACGAAGGCCGCGTACTCGCGATTCCAGGCATGTTCGGACCTGCCTTTGAGCAGGACATCGTACATGCCGGGAGGACCGACTTCCGGAGCGGAGTGCGTGTGGGTGACCGTCCACCAGACGTTGCGGGCATCGATTCCCGTCTCCTGCTTGAGCTTGTTCGCAAAGTCGTCGTAAATGCCGGGCGAAAACAGACACAGCTCGGACGAGATGAGGAAGAACTGGGTAGCGCCGTCGTCGAGCGCTACGATGCGGTGAAAGATCGGGTCGTGAACGCCGGTGGATTGGCGGGGGCCGTAGCCCATGAGCCATTCGGAGGTCTTGGGCGTGATGTCAACCTTAACCACCGAAGCGCGGAACTCGGCGGCAACCAGAGTTGCTGTTAGAAGTGAGAATGAGAGCAGACGAAGCATGGTTGAATCCTTTACTGGCCGTTCTTGATGTACTCCAGCAAATCGGCCATCTGCCGCGAGTCGATCTGCTTTTCGAGATCCGCGGGCATGGCCGAGAGATTGGTGACGTAGATGGACTTGATGTCCTTGCGGGCAATGACGTCTTGCTTGCCTTCTTCGCGGCGCAATGTGAGGTTCGTGGCGGTCTGGGGGCCGAGAACGCCATCGAGGGTCGCGCCGGAGACCGTTTCCACCACGTAAGCTTCAAAGCCCTGCGAAATCGAGCGATTGGGATCGAGAATGTCCGCGAGCAGAACCTGCCTGGGCTGATTGCGGACCGTGGCCAGATTGGGTCCGACCTCGGCGCCGAGCCCGTTCAACTGGTGGCACTTGGAACAGACGTTCTCAAAGACCGCCTTGCCGCGAGCCATGTCGCCGGGTTGATCCAGGGCGGACTGGTAGCGCTGGATGACCGGCTCGCGGCCCCCGGGACTTTCGAGCAGGGCGCGCGCGGCGTCGCGGATCGCCGGATCGCGGTGCATCACAAGCTGCCGCTTGTGGCGGAAGGCCAGCGTCCAGGGCTGGACGTCGCCATTCTTCAATGCGGCGAGGACGAGCGGCATGCGATTCGGGTCTTTGTAAATGGCGTCGGCGGCCTGGAGCCGCACAGCGGAAGTCATGGCGCGCCAGTGAGCGATGAGGAATTTGCCCGGCTCTTCGCCCGGCAGGCGGCCCAAAGCGGCGACAGCGGCAAGCTGGACGGCTTCCGGCTCCTGGGCATCGGAGAGCCGCTCAAAGAGAGGGCGCCAGCGAGCAGCGCCGGCGAGAGCCAGCAATCCGACCGCATCGGCGCGGAGTTCGGGCGTGGCCCGCGTATCGCGAGCCATTGCGGCGGCTTGCCCCACACTGGCAGCAGAGTTGGGAGGCAGACCGAGGACTTCGAGGACGCGGAGCGCGTTGCGGCGAATGGAGGGATCGTCGTCCGAGAAAAGCCGCAAAGCAAGCGCCGGCGCACGGGAAGATGCCACCGGCGTCTTCAGCCCGGCAGCGAGGCCCTGCAGCGCGGCGGCGCGCCAACTGGATTCGCCCGGCTGAGACACGCGGCGCAACACGGATTCCACTTCCACCGGCCGGCGGCGCGCACCGATCACCGCTCCCAGCAGGCGGAAAAATTCGGGGGCGGCGGTGAAGCGCGACGCGCTGGCGAACAGGCGGGGCGCTTCGTTGGAAGAAGCGCTGAGGGCGGCAATCTGAACCCAGCGGTCCTCCAGGTCGCGCTGGAGAAGCTTCTCGCGGACGGCGCGGGACGGCGCCGTATCGACGGATCCGAGCGTGCAGAGCAACTGGAATCGGACGCGCGAGTCGGGATCGGCGGCAAGAGACAACAGTGCGGGCGTGAGTTGCGGAAGGTGGGATTCGGCCAGCCGGATGGCGTTCTCGCGGACGCCCGGGGATGGATCGCGCAGACACTTTTCGATGAGACCGGGTTCGAGCCGGCCGAAACCTTCCAGAGTCCAGAGTGCGTAAACGCGGGCAACCGCCACGGTGGAGGTTTCCACGAGGCGGACGAGGTGACCGGCGGCATCATCGGGACGGCGGTCCATTAGCAGCCGCTGCGCCGTCCTGCGCCACCAGGCGTTCTCGTTCGCCAGGTGGCTTACCAGCTCTTCGGTGGAAGCTCCGCCCAGGCTTTTTTCGGGAAAGGAGGCGGGACGATCTTTGTGAGTGATGCGATAAATGCGGCCCCGGTCGTTGCCCGCATTCAAATCCTTGGGCTGAGACTGCTGGTTGGACATCCACTCCGGATGCTCGATGACCAGACGGTAATAATCCAGCATGTAGAGCGCGCCGTCCGGCCCCGCATAAAAGTTCACCGGCCGGAACCACGGGTCTTTGGAAGCCAGGAACTCAATTTCCGGCCGGGCGCGCTGCAAACTGAAGGTGGCGCCGGCCGGCTTGAGGAGCCCGCGAAAGACCAGGTTGTGCGCCGGCTCGGCGACGAAAGCCGAGCCTTGCCAGAACGTGAGACCGCAGGCCGAAGTAAATTGACCGATGTTCGTCAACATCTCAAACCGCTGGCGGGGCGCGATGGGAAAGACCTTGGCGGGCCTGCCGTCGGCGGAAATATCTTCGACGGCCGTGGCGACGGCAAGATCGGGATTGCGGCGCAGGTAGCGGGCGGCAATCACTTCGTGACGACCGTGGTATGTGTTGTTGAGCGTGAAGTGGTGGCCGAAATCGTCGAACGCCTGGCCAAACTGGGAAGTGCCGGAGAGAACCTCGATCTGAAGGGTTTCCGGACGGAACCGGATGTTTCTTCCGCGTTCTTTGATGGCGGTTTTCGGATGGTCCGCGAAGCGGATATCCGAGCCGCGGTCGCCAAATTTATCTTTGAACACAATCGCGGTAGTCGGGTTCTCGTGGGCGATGTAGATCCAGTTGTCCAGTCCATAGACCGGCGAGTTGACGGTGTGCTGGGGATTGGTGAATGCGAAGCCGGTGAGAACGGGTTTGCGCACATCGGCGCGGCCGTCGCCGTCGGTGTCTTCCAGGTAAAGGAGGTCGGGAGCGTCGGTCACCAAGACGCCCTTCTTCCAGCGCATGATTCCGGTAGGCATCACCAGGTTATCCGCGAAGACGGTGACTTTGCCATCCGCGATCAGCTTGACGCGGCCGACCTTTCCCTCCACATTGAGCGGGTATCCCGGATCTTCGACCACCCAGAGACGAAAGTCCTCGTCGAACTCGATGGCCACCGGCGAGACGACATCCGGCTCGGTTACAAACTTCTCGACCTGAAACCCGGACTCCACCTGCATCAGGCGGAGAGACCGGTCGGCGGAGTAAGGAGGCCCCGAGTCGCGACTGCAGGACAGCATCAGGCAGACCGGAAGGATGGACCAAACCAGTTTCATCGATTGTCTCTACGTTATAATAGCGGCGATATCCTTCCAATGAATCCCAAGAGTCTGGTGCTGGACCGTCCGGCGGATGCGCGGGAGGTTTCGCCCAAAAGCACGCGGGTTCCGCTGGCCCTCTTCTCGATAGCACACTTCTTCATCGACCTGTATTCGAGCGCTCTGGGCGTGTTCCAGCCGCTGCTGCTCGAACGTTATGGCCTCAACCTGGCGCAGGCCGGCATTCTGGGCGGGGCGCTGGCCTTTTCCTCGTCCATCATGCAGCCGGTCTACGGCTACCTCTCGGACCGCTTCCGCTCGCGTCTGTTCAGCGTTCTGGCTCCGGCGGTGGCCGGCATCTTCATCTCCGCGCTGGGCTGGGCCCCGGGATTTTGGGCGCTCATCGTTATGGTGATTTTAGGCGGCGCGGGCATCGCCTCGTTCCATCCGCAGGCGGCTTCGAACGCCACGCTCGGCATCACGCGCAACCCCGGCCGGGCGATGGCCATCTTCATCAGCTCCGGGACGCTCGGCCTGTCTCTTGGGCCCACGTACTTTTCGCTGTTCTCGAGCACCTTCGGGCTGCACGGCACTGCGTTCGCCGCGGTTCCGGGCGTCCTGGTGACGCTGCTGCTTCTGTTCGCGCTGCCGCCCATCGCCCAGCCGGCCATGCGCACCACGGGCTTCGACTGGCGGCCGCTCAAAGCCGTCTGGAAGCCGATGACCATTCTCTACTTTTTGGTCGTCATACGCTCCATCGTGCAGATCACGTTCACGCAGTTCCTGCCGCTGTATCTTCACCTGGAGCGAGGCTATTCGCTGAGGAACGCCAGCTACACTCTCTCGATTTATCTGCTGGGCGGCTCGATGGGCGGATTCGTGGGAGGAAACCTCGCCGATCGCTTCGGCGGACGGAGCGTGATCCTGATTTCCATGATCGGATCGGTGCCCTTCCTATTGATTTTCCTCTTTTCGAGCGGCGTCGCCTCCATCGTTGCGCTGTTCCTGAGCGGACTGATCCTGCTGTTCACCATTCCGGTGAATGTGCTCATGGGACAGCAACTGGCGCCCTCTCAGACGGGAACCGTATCGGCGCTGATGATGGGCGCGGCGTGGGGTGTGGCCGGTCTGATCTTCATCCCGCTGGTCGGCGTGGTGGCGGACAGGCTCACGTTGCAGTGGACCCTCGGCGGCCTGGTGTTGTTCCCGCTGGCGGGTTTTGTTCTGGCGCTCCTGCTTCCAAAAAAATGAAGGCGGTCTGTCTGGTCAGCGGCGGCCTGGATTCGGCCACCGCGCTCGCCGCCGCCATTCGCGACGGATACGAGTGCCATGCGCTGTCCTTCGATTACGGGCAGCGCCACAAAGTGGAACTGGAGGCCGCGCGGCGCGTGGCCGCCAGCCTCGGCGCGGTAGAACACAAAGTGGTGAGCCTGGATCTGCGGCTGTTCGGCGGATCGGCGCTCACCGGCGATGTCGCCGTGCCCAAGCGCCGTTCGGCGGCCGAGATGGGCGTCGGAATACCCGTGACCTATGTGCCCGCCCGCAATACCGTCTTCCTTTCCGTGGCGCTGGCGTGGGCCGAGGTCCTGGAAGCGGCCGATCTCTTCATCGGTGTGAATGCTCTGGACTATTCCGGTTATCCCGACTGCCGTCCCGAGTACATTGAAGCCTTCGAGGGCATGGCCAACCTGGCGACGCGGGCGGGCGTGGAAGGCGGCGTGCGCTTCCGCATCCACGCGCCCCTGATCCGGCTCACCAAAGCTGAGATCATTAAATTAGGGAGCGAGCTGGGAGTCGATTTCAGCCTGACCCGGAGTTGCTACGATCCGGACGAGACAGGACAGCCTTGCGGGACCTGCGACTCCTGTCTGCTTCGCCGCAAGGGTTTTGAAGAGGCGGGACTTACCGACCCCGCGGCCAGGTGAAGGCGCATCGTGCAAATCGCGGAAATCTTTTATTCGATTCAGGGCGAAGGCGGTCTAATTGGCGTGCCTTCGGTCTTCGTGCGAACCAGCGGATGCAACTTGCGCTGTACGTGGTGCGATACGCCGTATACGTCATGGCAGCCGGAAGGCGAGACGCTGCCCGTGGAGCGCGTGGTCGAGCAGGTGATGTCTTACGGGGCAACCCATGTGGTGATCACGGGCGGGGAGCCGATGATCGCGTCGGAGATCGGCGAGCTCACCGCGCGCCTGCGCTTTGAGAGAATGCACATCACCATCGAAACCGCCGGAACGGTCTACGCCCCTGTGGCGTGCGATCTGATGAGCATCAGCCCCAAACTCGCCAACTCAACGCCTTCCGAAGATCGGGCGGGCGCATGGAGCCAGCGTCACGAGGAGCGGCGGATTCAGCATACCGCACTGCGGCGGCTCATCGCGGAATACGAGCACCAGTTGAAGTTTGTGGTGTCCGCGCCGGAAGATCTGGCTGAGATCCAGGAGATCTTAAAGTGGACCGGAGCCAGCCCCGATCGCACCATTCTGATGCCCGAGGGTGTGGAGCGGGAAGAGTTGCGCGCGCGCGGTCTGTGGTTAGCGGAGATCTGCAAGCGCGGGGGCTTTCGCTTCAGCCCCCGGCTTCACGTCGAACTGTGGGGCAACCGGCGCGGCACGTAGCGCAACGCCGCGTGCCGGCTCCTCGGAAGGGGCTCCCGCCTTGCGCACCGAGATGGACCCTCGCCCCGTGTTTATGGTGATGGGAGATCCGCCCTGCCCCGCGGCGCCTTGAATGGAAGCCGAGCGGCCGTCGGTCTCGATTCGCAGCGTATCTCCAAAAGCGTTGGTAATTTCTCCGCGCTCGGCCCTGCCCTTCAGTTCAAACTTGGCGCTCTCCGGAAGAGACACGTCGATGTCGCCCGACTTGGACCGCAGATCCATACGCCCCACGGGCTGTTTCGCGACGTCCACCTGCACATCGCCGCGCTCCAGATCGATCTCCAGCGCATTGGTGAAATTTTCGATGGTGACATCGCGGGACCGCGTCGCGAAGCGGACGGGACCAATCAAATTGGTCCCCCGCAAATCGCCCAGATCCATGGTCAGGCGGCCGGGGATGGCTTGCACTCGCAGATCCGTGGAGCGCGACTGGAATTGCAGTGGCGAGGCCAGGTTGCTGAACTCGATGTTGCCGGAGAAGGCTCCGTTGATCCGCACCTGCCCCGCGATGTTGTGAATCTCCAGGTCCCCGCCGCGGCCCTGCTCCACAATCAGTTCACCCCCCAAATCGGCAGCGCGAATGGACCCGCCGCGGCCGACGCTCACGCGAGAGTTGCCCTGGATCCGCGTCAGGTTCACCGAGCCGCGCCCGCTCGAAAGATTTACCGATCCATTGAGATCGCGAATTTCGTAATCGCCGGATTCGCCCTGGATCTCCAGAGAGGCTCCACGGGGAACGGAAATGTCGAGGTCGGTGGTGACCCGGAGGCTCGCGCCGGTACGGTCGGTTCGGGGGCGGATCAGCACGCGGTCTATCTCGGAAGTCACCTGCACGTGAGTCACGGCGTCGGCGCGATCCGCTTCGGCACGGTTATAGGCGCGGATCATTTTCTGGCCCATCACCCGGACCTGATTTGTATCGGCGCCGGTCACCTGCAAATTACCAGTGACATTTTCGATCATGATTCGCGCGCCGGGCGGCGCCGTCGCCTGCTCGGAGACCGGATACTCATGGGTCTCGCCAAACAGCTCCAGGCCGCGCGCTTCCATTCCCCAGGCGTGGCTGCGGTGCGCCTTGTTGAAGCCGAATCCGGCGATCGCGATCAGAACGATCAGGAAAACCTCTCCGCCGGCGAGCCCCTTGCGCGGAAGCGGGCGGGAGCGGGCGGCCAGCCACAGGATCTCGACCAGCCGGACACCGCCCCAGACAATCAGCAGGTAGGGCCAGTAGGTCGAAATCAACGCCGCCAGGGGGATCTGGGGCCAGATGTTGTGCGCCAGAAAGAGGCTGCCGATGAAAATCAGAATGACGGGTCCCACTATGGAGCGGTTCATCGCGCGCCTCTTTCGGAAAGGCTGTGGGCCAGCAGACTCAGCAGGCCCAGCAGAATCAGCAGCACGGGCCACGTCTGCGAGAAGCGATAGACCCCTTGCAGATCGATCAGAAAGAGTATCCCCAGAGCGATCAGCACAATGGGACCTCGTATGGCATGGACGAAATCGCCCTTACCGCCGCTCATTGCCGGCCCCTCCCTGCGTGCGCGAAATCAGCATGTAGATTCCGAGAAGGATCAACCCCACGGGCCAGAAACGCAGGATCTGCCGGAGGCGCACAATCTCCAGCGTGTTCAGCAGCATCACCCCGCCCATCACGATGAGGATCAGCGCTCCCACCGGTACACCCTCGCTGCGGCTGTGCACGTCCACCAGGCTGGAGACTTCGTCCACCGGCTCCCCGAGGCTCTTCTTCCGCGCCGTGTGATAGGCCTCCAGCGCCATGTAGAAGATCCAGAGCGGAATCAGGAAACCGAAGAACACGTCCAGATCGCCCGTGGTATCCGCGCCGGCGATGGTGACGATCATCGCGAAAATCAGTGCGTGCACCAGGCCTTTGCCAAACTGCCCGTTGTAGATCGCGCCGACGCCCGGGATCAGGCCTAGCAGGAAGGCCAGCGCCGCGGAGCCGTCGTTGGCTCTGGCCGGGGCGGCATAGGGCGCCGTGGGAAGCGGCGGCGCGGAGGCATCGACGGCCGGCGCATGCTCCTCGCAGTAGACAGTTCCGTAAGCGCCCCGCTGGCACGCGGTGCAGAGCGGCTTGCCGCAGGAACGGCAATAGGCCGCAGCCGGGGCTTCGGGATGGTTGGCACAGGTCATGATTCCTCTCTCATTGCGTGGCGGGCGCGGAAGGCAGCTTGTGTTCATCGGCTGCCGGCGGCTGGGATTGTTCGGCTTCCTCTTCCCGCGCGGTCCATTCGCGCAGCCTCGCCTGCATTTCGTATACGAACCGGATACTTTCGTAGTGCTTCACCGTGCGCTCCCAGAGGCGATGCGCGCGATCGTCCAGCGCCGACCAGACCTTTACCGGATTCAGATCGGACGGCCGCAACTGCCGCACCTCGAGTCCCGCCATCCGTCCCATCATGCTGAACGAGAAGATGGCCAGCGCCATGCCCATCACCAGGCGCGGGCGCAGCACGGGACTGAGCAGACCGCTGAGCCAGCCTCTGAACCCGGAGCGCACAGCCAACCGGCCGTGGCGGCCGGAAGCCGTCTCCATCAGGATGCGCGTCACCAGCTCGGGCGGCAGCTCAACCGGGGCGGCCTGTTCCATGAACGCCATCGCGGCGCGGGCATCCCGGGCTATGGACGCACAAGCCGCGCAGCCCTCCATGTGCCGCTCCAGCCCGGCGCGCTCTTCGGACTGCGCAGCGCCATCCAGGTAGTCGCAAATGAGGATTTCCGCCTCGGCGCAGGTCATAACATTGCCCTCTGCTTCCGGAGGACCCGGGCGAGCTCCGCCCTTCCCCGGTTCAGCCGCGATTTTACGGTACCCTCAGGCACCTTCAAAACCGCGGCGATCGCGCGATACTCCATCTCCTGGAGATCTCTGAGAATCACCGCTTCGCGCAACTCCGGCGACAACTTCTGGAGCGCCGCCTGGAGTGCTTCGCAGGCTTCCCGTCCGGCCAGCATGCCATCCGGTCGGGCCGAGGCCGTCAGCGACTGTTCCAGCGTGGAAAGCCGCTCTTCGAGCGATTCCGTGATGCGCTCCGAGCGGGTGCGCCGGTAATGGTCGATCAACAGGTTCCGCGTCACCCGGGCCAGCCACGTGACAAACGCGCCTTCGGCGGAACGGAAGCTGTGCAACGTTTTGAAAACACGCAGGAAGACTTCTTGTGTCAGGTCCTGCGCTTCCGATTCCCGCGAGGTGAATCGATAACAGATGGCGTAAACCCGGCGCGTGTGAAGGCGCACCATCTCTTCCCAAGCGGTGTCGTCCCCGCTGAGGCATCGTTCCACCAGACTCGAATCGGGATCCAAGCCGTTTTTCGTCGCCGTCCGTTCAGCCGCGCCGCAAATCGCGCCCCGGGTTCCCTGGTGCACGACAGATGGGACGAAAATGGATGCGGCGGCCATTCCTGCTCTCGTTCTCCTCGGAAGACCTTCGGTTCAGTGCGGGCTTCCAGTAAGACAAACGAGGCTTTATCATGAAAAGTTCAATTTACGCGGACTTTGCCAGCCACGTGGGAACCTTATTCTACCTCGTTCGGCAAAGTGGAACAGGGCTTCCGGCCTGTTCCGGCTGCCAAGGGAGGCGACAATTAGCAAGCGAATGAGGATTGCGGCGCTGCTGCTCGTGGTTGCGGCGGTCGTCGCGCTGGCGCTCACGGCCGGTTCATGGCCGGCATTCGACTGGCGGCTCTTCCTGCGCACCCTGCGCAACCTGGACTACCGCTGGCTGGCGGCATCGGGCCTGTTCGCGCTCGCGACGTATGTCGGCCGGGCGCTCCGGTGGGCGGTGCTTCTCAAGCCGGTACAGCCCCATCCAAGCTTCCGGAACCTGCTCTCGGCCACGGCCATTGGCTTCACGGCCATCGTTATCCTGGGGCGTCCGGGCGAGTTTGTCCGGCCGTACCTGATCGCCGTGAAGGAAAAGGTCTCGTTTTCGTCGCAGATGGCGGCATGGATGCTGGAGCGCATCTACGATCTGCTGGCGGCGCTGCTCATATTCGGCTTCGCGCTGGCGCAGGTGCGGGATTCCGGGATGGTGGTGGGTCCCAGAATCGCGTGGGCCATCCAGGTGGGGGGCTGGGCCGTCGGCGTGACCAGCGTCATCTGTCTGGGGGTGCTAACCGTTCTGGCTCTCCATTCCGACCGAATGGAGAAACGGCTTTTGGAATCCATGACGTTTCTGCCGGAATCCATATATCCTAAGGCAGCCGATGTAGTCCGCGCGTTCATTGAAGGGGCACGGTCCACCAGAAGCTGGAGCGCGGTCGCGCTGCTCACCGGGTACACCCTGCTCGAGTGGGGGCTGATAGCCGCCTGCTACGCGAGCATCGTGCAAGCGTTTCACGGCACCCTCCATTTCTCGTTGCTGGACATATTGATTTTCATGGGCTTTTCCTCCTTCGGTGCAGTGGTGCAGATACCCGGCGTGGGGGGCGGAGTGCAGATCGTCGCTATAGTGGTGCTTACGGAGCTGTTCCGGATTCCACTCGAGACGGCCACCAGCGTCGCGCTCGTGGTTTGGTTTACGACGTTTGTAGTAATCGTGCCAATCGGGGTGGGTTTGGCCCTCCGGGAGGGCTGGAACTGGGGCCAGCTGCGCCGGGTCCGGGAAGAGGTCTCGTTATGAACTGTCCTTTTTGCGGGCACTTACAGGACAAGGTGGTGGATTCGCGGGAGAGCAAGGAAGGGGACTCCATCCGCCGCCGGCGCCAGTGCCTGGCCTGCGAGCGCCGCTTCACGACATACGAGCGAATCGACGAAGTACCGTATATGGTCATCAAGAAAGACGGCCGACGGGAGAAGTTCGATCGCCAGAAGGTCCTGGCGGGGCTGCTGAAGGCCTGCGAGAAGCGTCCCGTGAGCGTCGCCCGATTGTCCGAACTGGTGAACCAAGTGGAGGCCAAGGTGATCGATTCTCCGGATCGGGAGATTGCTACTACAGAAATAGGTGAATTCCTGATGGATTCTCTGGGCAATCTGGACAAAATCGCCTACGTGCGATTCGCGTCGGTCTACCGGGACTTTCAGGATGAGCAGGCGTTCTTCAGTGAACTCAAGAATCTAATGCGCCAGAAGATGCCCTGAAAAGGTCCGGACGGACGGCTGAGAGGCGCGGGGGCGGAAAGCCACTACGCATAGAGGGCCGGAGGCCTTAGAATCTGTAACCGAAACAATTTTGAAGCCATCTCTAACAATAGGACTTAACTTTGGCAGGGAACGATGCTATCATTTTTGTGAATCCCAAAGCCCTGAAGAGGTGTGTCAAATTGTCGTCGCGTTGGACCGGCAGTTCAAAAACCCGCAGTGCGATACCCCAAAGTAAGCAAACAAAGACAAGGTACGTCGGGGAGGTGAGGGTCCGTGGACCAATTTGAAGACCAGTTTTTATCAGACACTCATGAGCCGTTAGGGTTGAATTTCGACGAAGAAGCCAAATTTTTCGACGAAACCGCTCAGGACGCCGAATTCCTCCACGCCCATCAGCACGTGGAGGAGTCGATCTATACCGACGATCCTGTCCGAGTCTATCTCCGGGAAATGGGCGCGGTACCGCTTCTAACCCGGGAGGGCGAGGTGGATCTGGCGCGCCGGATGGAGCGCGGCAAGCTGCGGATGCAGAAGGCGATCAGCCGATCCGCATTGGTGCAACTGGGGGTGGTAGACCTAGCCGAGCACATTCGCAAAGGCACCGAGGAACTGGAAAATCTGGTGGACATGGGCGATGCCGAGGAGGGCACTGCCGCGGACACCAAGCGGCGCGGCGAGTTGAGGCAGTTCTTTTTCGACGTGGCCGCGCATCATAAGAAGCTCCTGCAGCTTCACGACAAACTGGAAGCCACTCCCGGCGCCAATAAGAGAATTCGTAAGCGGTTACAGGGCAAGATCAGCCGCGCCAAAATCGAGACTTCGCTGGCTATACGCCGGGCTCCGTTCCTGGCAATCAAGTGGAAGGAATTCGCTAAAGAGATCGAGCGCGCGGTGGATGAGGTGAGCCATCTGGACCGCGAGATCAAGAAGCTCGAAGGCCGGAATGGCCAAGCGGCTCCCCGGGTGCGCGAGCTCAAGCGGGAGATCCGCAAGCGGGAAGCCAGCGCCGGCGCGACGCTGGCGGAGTTGAAGCACACGCTGACCGTGATCCGCCACGGCGAGCAGGAGGCAGAGCGGGCGAAGAAGGACTTGGTGGAGGCCAACCTTCGTCTGGTGGTTTCGGTGGCCAAGAAGTACGTCAATCGCGGTTTGCACCTTTTGGACCTGATCCAGGAGGGCAACATCGGTCTGATGCGCGCCGCCGACAAGTTCGAGTACCGGCGCGGCTACAAGTTTTCGACCTACGCCACCTGGTGGATTCGTCAGGCCATCACGCGAGCCATTGCCGACCAGTCCCGGACCATCCGCATTCCCGTTCATATGAACGAGAGCATGAACAAGTTCCTGCGCGCGTCGCGCGAACTGGAGAAGGAACTGGGCCGCACGCCGACCAACGAAGAGATCGGCCGCCGGATGGACATCCCAGTGGAGAAGGTCCAGAAGCTGAAAACGATTTCGCGCGATCCGGTATCGCTCGAGACCCCGGTGGGCCGCGACGGCGAATCGGCTCTCGGCGACCTCATCGAGGACCGCTGGGTTGGCTCTCCGGTGGATGCCGTGATCGACGCCAACGTTCGCGATGAAACGGCGGGCATTCTGAAGACGCTCTCTCCGAAAGAGGAGAAGGTGATCCGCCTGCGCTTCGGAATCGGCTGCGAGCGCGAACACACCCTCGAAGAAATCGGACAGGAATTCGACGTGACCCGCGAGCGGATCCGTCAGATAGAGGCCAAGGCCTTGCGGCAGCTCCGCGCTCCGGAGCGGGCACGGCGCCTGCGCGCCCTGATGGCCGCGCGCTAAACCAGACCAAATCGGCGGTACGGATCGAGATCGAGACCTTCTCCAGCCCTCTCGAAATGATATAATTTCTGCGTCATTTCCCGGGCTGGAGAAACCATGATCCGTTCCGCCGCGCTCGTTTTCCTGCTCCTTGCACAATTTCCCGCGCGCGCCGCCGAAGGCGCAAAGACGTTCACGGCCGTGCAGAAGCGCTGGTGGGCGTTTCAAAAGGTCGAGAAGCCCGCCATTCCCTCCGTGCGCGATGCCGCATGGGTCCGCACGCCAGTTGACGCCTTCATCCTCGCCAAGCTCGAAGAGAAAAATCTCAAGCCCGCGCCGCGGGCCGATCGGGTCACGCTGATTCGCCGCGCAACGCTGGACCTGACCGGTCTTTTGCCAACCCCGGAAGAAGTGCAGGCTTTCATCGGCGATACCTCTCCGGACGCATTCGCCAAGGTGGTGGACCGGCTGCTGGCATCGCCACGCTACGGCGAGCGCTGGGCGCGGCACTGGCTCGACCTGGCGCGCTACGCCGACAGTGAAGGCTTCAAAAGCGACGAGACGCGTCCCAACATCTGGCGCTACCGCGACTACGTCATCGACTCCTTCAATCAGGACAAGCCCTACGACCGTTTCGTGCAGGAGCAGATTGCCGGCGATGAGATGTATCCCGCCGATCCGGCGGCGCTGGTGGCCACCGGATTCAACCGGCACTTTCCCGATGAGAGCAACGCGCGGAACCTGATGCAGCGGCGCCAGGAACTGCTGAACGACATCACCGACACCGTCGGCGCCACTTTCCTGGGCCTGACGTACGGGTGCGCCCGCTGCCACGATCACAAGTTCGACGCCATTCTGCACAAGGACTATTACCGCCTGCAGGCCTACTTCGCGAACACGCGCATCGAGGACAATGCGCTTCTGGCGCCGGACGCCCTGCGCGCGGAATACGACCGGCAGCGCACGGTCTGGGAAGCGCGGACGGAGCGAATTCGCGGTGAGATGGACGACCTTGTGAAGCCGGTGATGGCGGCGAGGTTCAAGGAGAGCTTGGACAAATTTCCGCCGGAAATTCAGGAGGCCGTCAATCTGGATCCGGCCAAGCGAAACCCCTTCCAGTGGCAGATGTATCACAAGGCCAAGCCGCAGCTCGATCTTTCCGTGGAAGCTGCCGCGAAGACACTCAAGGGCGATGAGGCGCGCCGCTGGAAAGAGCTGAGCATTGAGCTCGCGCAGTTTGATCCCATCAAACCGGCGGAACTGCCGGTCGCCCAGGCGATGATCGACAACGGCGCGGCGTCTCCCAAGACGCACGTGCTGGCGGTGGGCGTGTACGACGCGTTTCTGGACCAGGTGGAACCGGGGCCGTTGAGCATTCTCGACCCCGAGCCGGCCAAGGTTGTGCCTCCTCCGGGCGTAAACTCCTCCGGACGGCGCAGCGCCCTGGCGCGCTGGCTTACCGATCCGCGGAATCCGCTGACCGCGCGAGTAATGGCCAACCGCATCTGGCACTATCATTTCGGGCGCGGCATCGCGGGCACGCCGAGCGATTTCGGCGTGATGGGGGAGCGGCCTTCGCATCGCGAGCTGCTGGATCACCTGTCTGCGACGTTCGCCGGGAACGGCTGGAGCGTCAAGAAGCTGCACCGCGAGATCATGCTCTCGAGCGCTTGGCAGCAGTCCACCGAGTACAACGCGGAAGCGGCCAAAGCCGATCCGGAAAACCGGCTGCTGTGGCGCTACAACCGCCGCCGGATGGAAGGCGAAGCCATCCGCGACACCATGCTGCAGGTTGCCGGACGCCTCAACACCAAGATGTACGGGCCGGGCATCTTTCCGCCCCTTCCTCCGGGAGTGGAGACGCGCGGCGGCTGGAAGAAGGATGAAGACCCGTCCGAAGCGGAACGCCGCAGCGTATACGTCTTTGTCAGGCGCAACACGCGCTATCCGATGTTCGAAGCCTTCGACATGCCGGACACGCACGAAAGCTGCGCGCGCCGCAACTCGACGGTCACCGCGCCGCAGGCTCTGGAATTGATGAACAACGAGCTGAGTTTGGACTGGGCGCGCGCCTTCGCGGGGCGCGTGCTGAACGATGCCGGAATGACCTCCGAGGCGCAGGTGGAGCGGGCTTACCGTCTGGCGTTCTCGCGCAGCCCGAGCGAGGAGGAACGGAAGAGCGCGGTCGCGTTTCTCGGCAGACATTCCGCGATTCTGGGAGAGACCACGACGCGCGAGGCGCTGGTGGATCTTTGCCACATGCTCATGAACTCGAGCGAGTTTGTGTACGTGAACTGAGGAGGCCGGAGATGATTGCGTCACGCCGCCAGTTTTTCACGCGAGCCGGCAGCGGGCTTGCCGGAATCGCCCTGGCGTCCATGCTCACCGAGGAGGGCGGCCGCGCGGCCACCTTCGCGCGCGATCCCCTTGCGCCGCGCCAGCCGCATCACGCGCCGCGGGCCAAATCCGTCATCTGGCTCTTTATGGAGGGCGGCCCCAGCCACCTCGACCTCTTCGATCCCAAACCGAAGCTGAACGAGATGAGCGGCCAGCCCATGCCGGAATCCTTCGGGAGACCGATTACGGCCATGGGCACCGCGGGGAACACCCTGCTGGGCACCAAGCGCACCTTCCAGCGGCATGGCCAGAGCGGCATCTGGGTATCCGACTGGTATCCCCAGATTGCACGGCACGTGGACGACATGGCCGTAATCCGCTCCTGCACGGCGGACGGCCTGAACCACGTCGGATCGGTCTGCCAGATGAACACCGGGTCGATTTTGGCCGGACGCCCCTCCATGGGCGCCTGGGTGACCTACGGCCTGGGAACCGGCAATAAGAATCTGCCGTCGTTCGTCGTGCTGCTGGACGATCGTGAGCCAGTGGGCGGGGCGAAGAACTGGAGCTCGGGATTTCTGGCGGCGGTCTACCAGGGCACGCAGTTCCGGCAGGGAAGCACGCCGATTCTGCACCTGAAGCCGCCCGCCGGCACGACCGAGGCGCAGCAGCGCAGCAAGCTGGAATTTTTGAAGTCGCTCAACCAGCGCTTCGCCGCGGCCCACCCGGAGGACAGCGAACTGGAAGCCCGCATCGCCTCCTACGAGCTTGCCTACCAGATGCAGGCGGCCGGGCCGGAAGCGGTGGACCTTTCGACCGAATCCGAAGCGACCAAGCGGCTGTACGGTCTCGACGAGCCGGAGACCACGCCCTTCGGCACGAACTGCCTGCTGGCGCGGAGACTGGTGGAGCGCGGAGTGCGCTTCGTGGAGCTGTACTGCGGGTCGGGCAGCGGCTGGGATGCGCATACGGACATTGAAGGCAATCACTCCAAACGCTGCCGGGAATCGGACAAACCGATCGCGGGTCTGCTGGCGGATTTGAAATCGCGCGGCATGCTGAAGGATACGCTGGTGGTATGGGGCGGCGAGTTCGGGCGTACTCCGTTCAACGAAAAAGGCATTGGGCGCGATCACAACCCGTGGGGCTTCACGATCTTCATGGCCGGGGGGGGCGTCAAGGGCGGCAGCTACATAGGCACGACGGACGAGATCGGCTTGCGCGCGGTCGAGAGTCCGCACCACGTCCACGACATTCACGCTTCTATTTTGCACGCGCTGGGCCTGGACCACATCTCGCTCACGTATATGCACAACGGACGCGCGGAGCGGCCCACCATCGTGGGCGGAAAGCTTATCGACGGGCTCTTTGCATGAGCATCCGTGTTGATCGGCGTTGATCGGTGGCCAATCACAATAGAATATGGGCCGCCGATCAACGCCGACCAACGCGGATTCGATTCTGTAGCTCCGCCCATCTGGCGAAGCGCAGCAACTGGCTGCGGCGCGTCCATACAAAGCGCCAGAAGGTTGTAAAGCCGATTTCGTTCGCGTGCAGTCCCGAGTAGGTCTCAATGCGCCAGCGCAGATACGGGCTGCGCCAGGGGCACAGCCGGTATCCGCGCGAAAGCCTCCAGAGGACTCGGAGCAAGAGAGAGTCAGTTGCCGTCGTTGGCGGACCTAATGGACCTGGCGCCCTCCGGCGTGGCGTAGTAGCCGGTGCGCGTGCGCACCGTGGGACGGCCCGGCCCTTGGGCGGTCACTTTGATCTGGCGGAAGGTGCCATCCAGGGCCTGCTCGGACGGCGAATAGGCCAGCGTGTACTGGTTGCGAATGTCCCTCGCCACCTGCTGCGCGATCTTGTCGACCTCACTGACATCCTTCGGATAATACGCCTGGCCGCCCGTGGCCTCCGTCAGGGCATCCAGCGCCCGTTTGGCGCGCTTCGCCTCGCGCTTCTCCTCTTCGTTCAGCAGGCCGATGGCATAGATTACGACTTCGCTCTGCTGCGATGCTTTCACGAGGTTTTCGAGCGTCACCTGGCTGCTGTTGTCGTTGCCGTCCGTGATCGCGAGAATGACTCTTTTGTCCTTCTTGCCCTTTTCCTTTATATGATCGATGGACATGCGGAGGGCATCGCGCATGGCCGTGCCGCCCCGGGAATCCAGCTTATTTAGGCCCTCTTCGAGCTCTTTAACATTGCTTGTAAAATCTCTGTCCAGGAATGCTTCGTCGTTGAAGTTGACGATAAAAACCTCGTCGTCGCGATTGGAGGATTTCACCATGGTCAGCGCGGCGGATTCCACCCGCTGCCGCTTATCGCGCATACTGCCGCTGTTGTCGACAATCAGACCGAGGGAGACCGGAATGTCCTCCCGCCGGAAGACCTTGAGCTGCTGTTCGACGCCGTTCTCGAAAACCCGGAACGCGCCCTGAGAAAGATTCGGAAGTAAATTGCCGTTCCTGTCGGACACGGTTGCGTGAAGCACCACCAGCCGCGTATCCGAGCGGAACACGGCGCCCTGGTCGAGCAAGTGGTCCTGGGCGAGGAGCGCCGGGGCGCAAACAAGCGCGGAGGCGGCAAAAAGCTCCCCTAATTTCAAAGTAGATTTACTGTGTCGGCGCATAGTATCCGGTTCTCCAGTAAGCCCGTAACGGGGGCAGCCCGCGCGGCTGCACGAGCTTCACCTGAACGCGACGATATTTGCCGTCCCGCTCCTGATTTTGCGGCGAATACCCCAGAATGTACTGGTTCCGCAACTCGATCCCGATCTTGGCAGCCACGTCGGGCAGTTCGTTCAGATTCTCCACCGGGAAGTGCCTGCCTCCCGTCTGTTCCGCCATGTCGCTGAGAAGACTCGGCCCTCCCAGTTCCTCCGCGGTGCGTCCGCGAGCGGAAACTGGCTCGAAAATTCCAATCGCATAAATTTGGACGTCCGCTTCGCGCACCAGGTTTTTAATTTCGCTCTCCGTGTAGCGGCTGCTGTTATCGCCGCCGTCGGAAATGATGAGCAGAGCCTTGCGCGGATTGCGGGCCTTCGTCATCGTATTCAGCGCCAGGTAAACGCCGTCCAGCAAAGCGGTCTTGCCCTTTGCCTGGGTAAAGGTAAGCTGGTTCTGGATCTCCTCAAGGCTGGTGGTGAATCCGGAAACCAGTTCGGGCCGGTCGTTGAACACAACCAGGAATGCTTCGTCTTCGGGATTGGCCGTCCGGAAGAACTGCGCGACAGCCTGCCGGGATTTGTTCAGCTTGTTCCCCATGCTGCCGCTGAGATCGAAGACCAGACCTATCGAAAGCGGCGCATCGTCGCTGGCGAGGTGAGACAGCTTCTGCTCTACTTTGTCTTCCAGCAGCTTGAAGTTTTCGATCTCGAGACCGGTCACGAAGCGGTTGAGCGGATCCGTGACGGTGACGTTGATCAGGACCAGCGTCGTGTCCACGCGCAGATTCGCTTTGGGCCCCGCCGGCTGCGTATTGCCGCCGAGCTTCGGCCTCACTTCGACGGAAACTTTAGGATCCTCTCGTTGGATTTTGTCGTTATCGCCGGCACTCGAGACAACAACGGCAAAGCACAAAAAACCTGAGAGGAGTCCGAGAATGTGCGGAAGGTGAATTCGCTCCTTCATGGTGAGCAACACCTGCAATCAGTGTACCATCGGTTCCTCGTACACAACAGTGAATTCGGTTCCCGTGAAGTAGCGCATGCTATACTCGTGTGTGCCCCGTAAAAGCGTACCTTGGAAGATCTTGGGTGTCATTCCCGCCCGGTACGCTTCGTCCCGTTTCCCAGGTAAGGCTCTCGCCCGAATCGCTTCCAAGTCCATGCTGGAACGGGTCTACGAGCGTGTCTCCATGGCGCGCTACCTGACGCGCGTCATCGTGGCCACGGACGACGAGCGCATTGCCGCGGAGGCGCGGCGCTTCGGCGGGCAGGTGCGCATGACCAGGCTGGATCATCTTTCCGGCACGGACAGGGTGGCCGAAGTGGCGTCATCGGAAAATTGCGACTTAGTTGTGAACGTGCAGGGCGACGAGCCGCTGATCGACCCGGCGGCCATCGATGCGGCCGTTCTGCCCATGCTCGACGACGAAGACACGCCCATGGGCACTCTGAAAAAGCGCATCGAAGACGCGCGCGAGATACACGACCCCAACGTGGTTAAAGTGGTGACGGACCGGGATGACAAGGCCATCTACTTCTCCCGCGCCACCATTCCCCACGTGCGCGAGAACGACCCGGCGCCGCGCTTCAAGCACATAGGACTGTACGTGTACCGGCGCGATTTTCTGCTCGCCTATCCGGACCTGCCCGTCGGCCCGCTGGAACGCGCCGAGCGCCTGGAGCAGTTGCGTGCGCTGGAGAACGGCTACTCTATCCGCGTGGTGGAAACCGAGTACGAATCGTTGGGGGTGGATACCCCGGAAGACCTGGAGCGGGTGGAGAACCTGTTTCTTGCCTTCAGCCAGCCTGGAGTTGGAGGGGCAAACACGAAAAAGAATGGCTAAGCATATCTTCGTGACTGGCGGCGTCGTATCGTCGCTGGGAAAAGGCATCGCGGCGGCCTCCATCGGATGCCTGCTGGAAAGCCGCGGACTGCGGGTGACATTGCAAAAGTTCGACCCGTATTTGAACGTCGATCCGGGGACCATGAGTCCCTTCCAGCATGGCGAGGTTTTCGTCACCGACGACGGCGCGGAGACCGACCTGGACCTGGGCCACTACGAGCGCTTCACGCACGCGCGCCTCACGCAGAGCAACAATCTCACCTCCGGCCGCATCTACGAGCAGATTCTGTCCCGGGAGCGCCGCGGCGATTACCTCGGCAAGACCGTGCAGGTGATTCCGCACGTGACCAACGAGATTAAATCCGCCATCCGGCGCGTCTCGGAGGACGTGGACGTGGCCATCGTGGAGATTGGCGGCACGGTGGGCGACATCGAATCGCTGCCGTTCCTGGAAGCCATCCGCCAGGTGCGCCACGAGCAGGGCAAGGACAACTGCATCTTCGTACACGTCACGCTGGTGCCCTGGATCGCGGCCGCGCAGGAGTTGAAGACCAAGCCCACCCAGCACAGCGTCAAAGAGCTGCGGGCCATCGGCATTCAGCCCGATATCCTGCTGTGCCGCTCGGAGCGGTTCCTGTCGGACGACCTGAAGCAGAAGATTGCGCTCTTCTGCGACGTGGATGCCGAGGCCGTCATCACGGCGCGCGACGTGGAATCCGTCTACGAGGTGCCGGTTGTGTTCGCCCACCAGGGCGTCGACGAGAAGATTCTGCGCCTGCTCAAGCTGGAGGCCAAACCCAGGGATTTGACGCACTGGAGCGCGATGCTGGACCGGCTGCGCAATCCGTCCGACGAAGTGAGCATCGCCATTGTCGGAAAATACGTCGACTACGAGGACTCTTACAAGAGCCTCAAGGAAGCCCTCATCCACGGCGCTCTCGCGCACAATCTGCGCGCCAACGTTCATTGGGTGGAAGCGGAGGGCGTTGTGGGCGAGAATTGGGACCGCCAGTTGGAAGGCTACGACGCCATTCTGGTTCCGGGCGGCTTCGGGAAGCGCGGCATCGACGGCATGATTAACGCCATCCGCTTCGCCCGCGAGCGGAAGGTGCCTTATTTCGGCATCTGCCTGGGGATGCAGACTATGGTGATCGAGTACGCGCGCCACGTCTGCGGCCTGGAGCGCGCCGACTCCACCGAGTTCGATCCCGCCACGCCGCACCGCGTCATCTTCAAACTGCGCGAGCTGAAAGGCGTCGATGAATTGGGCGGCACCATGCGCCTGGGTGCGTGGCCCTGCGTTTTGCGGGAGGGTAGCTTCGCCCGGGCGGCGTACGGCTCGAAGGAGATCAGCGAGCGCCATCGGCACCGCTACGAGTTCAATCGCGAATACGAAGAGATACTGACCGCGGCCGGCTTGCGGATTACCGGAGAGACGCCGGACCGCACCTACGTCGAGATCTGCGAGATTGAGAACCATCCCTGGTTCCTCGGCTGCCAGTTTCACCCCGAGTTTAAATCCAAGCCGCTCGAGCCGCACCCGCTGTTCCGTTCCTTCATCGGCGCGGCGTATCAGTACCGGCAGCGCCGCACGGCGGCCTTGGAAGCGCCCCTCTACTCCAGTGCGGATTGACGTTGCACCCGGCGTTGCGTTCGGCATGGGGCCGGCGGCCCTCATCGCCGGACCGTGCGTCATCGAAAGCGGCGAGCACGCGATCTGGCTGGCGCGGGAGATCGCCAAGCGGGCCGGGCCGTTCGTCTTCAAAGCGTCCTTCGACAAGGCCAACCGCACCAGCCTTTCCGGCTATCGCGGCCCGGGCTTGCGAGAGGGGCTTCGCGTTCTCGCCGAAGTACGGAAGCTCGGGTGCCCTGTGCTCACCGATATTCACGAGCCGGCTCAGGCCGGACCCGCCGCCGAAGTCGCCGACATTCTCCAGATTCCCGCCTTCCTCTGCCGGCAGACGGACCTGCTGCTGGAAGCCGGAAGAACGGGCAAGATCGTCAATCTCAAAAAAGGCCAGTTCGTGGCGCCGCACGACTTCCGGCACGCCGCGGACAAGGTGGCTTCCACAGGCAACTCCAGGCTGATGCTCACCGAGCGCGGCTCGTCGTTCGGCTACAACAACCTGGTCGTGGACATGCGTTCGCTGCCTATCCTGCGGAGCTTCGGATGGCCGGTGCTGTTCGACGCCACGCACAGCGTACAGCTTCCGGGCGGCGCCGGAGCGGCCTCCGGAGGACAGCCGGAGTTCATCGAGATTCTGGCCCGCGCCGCCGTGGCCGCCGGGATCGACGGGCTGTTCGTGGAGGTTCATGAAGCCCCGGAGCGCGCGCTCTCGGACGGCGCGAACGCGCTTCACCTGCAGCGGCTCGAAGGGCTCTGGCGCCGCCTGCGTACCCTGGACGCCCTGGTGAAAAGCCCGGAATTTTTGCACGCCGAGGCCTCGCCGGCCGTCATAACTTAGGGACGTCCATGCCCGGTATACAATCGTTTTGGAGTGTTTCCGTGAAAAGACAGCGCCGATCGAAAGGTTTTTCGCTCATCGAGCTCCTCATCGTCATCTCCATCATTCTGATCATTGGCACCATCGCCCTTCCGAAGCTCAACCGCACGCTGATGTACTCCAAGGAGGTCTCGGCCATTCAGCACATCCGGACGCTCCACGCCGCGCAGGCCCAGTATCTTTCGCAATTCGGCCGTCATGCCGCTTCGCTGAACGAACTTGGCCCGCCCGCCAGCGGCACTCCGGGTCCAACGGGAGCGGACCTGATTCCAGGGGACCTGGCGTTGGGCGAGAAGGGCGGTTACAAGTACACCGTGCAGGCCGACCCCGCCGGCGGATATACGATCAACGCCGATCCCACGGTCTTCAATTCCACCGGCACGCGCACGTTCTTCTCCGACCATACTCTGGTGGTGCGCGAGAATTACGGGGTGGAGCCGGCCACGGTCGTGAGCAAAGAGTTAAAATAAACGCCGATGAGCGTGCTGTTGCGGATCGGACGGAAGGTGGCGATTCTGCGCGATGGGAAGTGGGTCTCCGCGGATTCGAGGCTGGAGGCGCAACTGGAGCGGGAGACTGAATCCTGGTTCGTCGACAACGGAGGTCCGCCGATCTCGCACTTCGACCCCGAGCACGCCACGGCCAGCGAGATGGCCCGGCGTCTGGGCGGGCGCATCGCGATCCGGATTCCGGCCAGTTCCAGATCCCGCGTATTGTTCGACGCGAAACGGCAGTTGGAATTCAAATTCTGACTGGCGTGAGTGGGGTGGGCTTGAGCCCGCCGCCGGACTTAAGTCCGGCTTGGTGGGTCGCAGGTCAGCCTGCCACTTGCGACACAATTGCATCACTTAACCCAGAAGCCGGACTGAATGTACGGCGGCGGGCTAAAAGCCCACCCCACGCAGTACTAAAATAGGCAGTTGCTTGAGATCTCGGCCGGTAACGCCATTGAGTATTTGCACACGCGGGGATGGAGCTTCACCGCACCGTCCGTCTGCGAATTGGGCGGAGGGGTGTCGAACATTGTCGTGCTGGTGGACGCTCCCGAAGGCCGCCTGGTGCTCAAGCAGGCGCTGGGGAAGCTGCGCGTGGAACAGGACTGGTTCTCGGATCGCGAGCGCATCTTCCGCGAATCCCAGGCAATCGCCCGCCTCGGGCCGCATCTTCCTCGCGGGGCGCTGCCCGAAGTGCTGTTCGAAGACCGGCCCAACCTGCTGTTCGCCATGTCGGCCGCGCCGCGCGGGTGGAACAACTGGAAATCGGAGCTTTTGCGCGGAGCGATTGACGAGCGGGTAGCCGAGGCCGCCGCCGTGTACCTCACCGCGATGATCTCCGCAAGCCGCGGCAACGCCGAATGGAAGAAGGAATTCGAAGATCAGACGGTCTTCGATCAGTTGCGCCTGGATCCCTATTACCGCGGCACGGCCTTGCGTCACCCCGATTTGGCTTCCCACTTCGCCGGGCTGATGGACGAAAGCCGCGCGCGGCGCGTGAGCCTGGTACATGGGGATTGGAGTCCCAAGAACTTGCTGGTGGGCGAAAACGGCGTGATGGCCATCGATTTCGAAGTGATCCATTACGGCGACCCGTCCTTCGATTCGGCTTTTCTGCTGAATCACCTGATCTTGAAATCCTTCCACCTGCCGCATCTGGCGGACCGCTTCACGGCGCTGGCGCGGCGCTTTTGGAACACGCTCCTCGAACGGCTCTCCGAAGACCGCGCATGGCTGGAAGCGGCTACGCTGCGGCATCTGGGCTGTTTGATGCTGGCACGGGTGGACGGCAAATCGCCGGCCGAATATCTCACCGCCGGGGAGCGCGATGCCGTGCGCCAGTTTGCGCGCCGCCTGATTCTGGAGCCGCCCGCGACCCTCGAGGAAGCCCTTCCGAAAACATGAAACCTCTGATCCGCTCCATCCGCGCCCTGGAAATTCTCGATTCGCGCGGCAATCCGACCCTGTCCGTGGAAGTGGAGGCGTCGAGTGGCGTGCGCGCGGCTGCCCAGGTACCCTCGGGCGCTTCCACCGGCAAACATGAAGCGGTGGAGTTGCGCGACGGCGACCCCGCGCGATATTCGGGCAAAGGCGTTCGCAGGGCCGTGGAGAACGTGGAGCGCGTGCTGGCGCCGGCGCTCGAGGGACAGCCAGTGGAAGAGCAGGCGGAGATTGACGGCGCAATGATCGCTCTCGACGGCTCGCCGGATAAGTCCCGGCTGGGCGCCAATGCGCTTCTGGGCATATCGTGCGCCGTGGCGCGGGTGGCCGCTCAAAGCCTTGGAGTTCCGCTGTGGCAATACCTTGCGGGCAACCGCACGCCGGCGCTTCCGCTGCCCATGGTGAACATCCTTTCGGGCGGTCTACATGCGGGAAAGAATCTGGAGTTTCAGGATTTTCTGGCGATTCCAAGCGGCATGGAGTCGTACTCGGAAGCGCTCGAGGCGGTAGTGGATGTACACAAGGCGGCGCGCGCGCTCCTGATCGAGGGTGGCTACGCGCTCACAGGCGTGGCGGACGAAGGCGGATGGGGGCCTCTGCTGCCCTCCAACGAAGCCGCGCTTCGAATGCTCACGCAGGCCATCGAACGCGCCGGATATGTTCCCGGCCGGGACGTTTCGATCGCTCTGGACGTGGCCGCCACCCATTTCCACTGCGACGGGCGCTACCAGCTCTCGAGCGAGAGCCGCACACTGGAGAGCGGGGAGTTGGTGGAGCTTCTGGCCGGATGGGCCGGGCGGTATCCGGTCGTCTCGATCGAAGACGGCCTCGCGGAAGACGACTGGGAGGGCTGGAAGGTTCTGACGGCGCGCCTGGGCAACCGCCTGCAACTGATCGGCGACGACCTGTTCACCACCAATCCCAGGCGGCTGGAGCGCGGCATCCGGGACGGAGCGGCCAACGCAGTGCTGGTGAAGATGAACCAAATTGGAACGCTCACCGAGACCTTCACTGTGCTGGACAAGGCGCTCGCCGCCGGTTTCCACGCAGTGATTTCGGCGCGCTCGGGAGAGACCGAAGATTCTTTCCTGGCGGACCTCGCCGTGGCTTCGGGCGCGGGCCAGATCAAGGTCGGCTCAATTACCCGCTCGGAGCGGCTGGCGAAATACAACCGCCTTCTGGAGATCGAGCGCGGCGGCCAGTGCGCGTACGTGAGCGCGCGATTCCGCGGAGGACTTACGGCTATTTCAGGTTGATGGTCCCGCGGCAGCGCGCAGCGCCGCACCGGCAGGCGACCTCGTCGACCTCTTTCGGAAAGTGGTAATCCACGGTCAGCTCCTCGCCCACATGGATGGCGCGCAAGCTCATATAGAGGATGTGGCCCTTGAAGATCCAAGCATACAGATTCGGGTCGCAGCAATGGTTGATGTATTCGGCGCCGCTGCCGCCCACCGAGCCGTCCACCGTCCAGTACCGGTCCAGCGTAAACAGATAATTCAGAGAAGATCCGGACCGGCGCTTGGTTTCCACGCGGCTGATCCGCTGGCCGGTGTATTCGATGACCTTTCTTTTCGGAGGGATGGGCTCGGCCGCATACACTCCGTATCGGTGGATGGGCGACTTACGAACCTCCAGCCGGAATTCGGCGTGGCGGGCATCGATCCGGGGCGCCGCATCGAGAACCGATGCGCCAGGTTTCGGAGACATATTTCAGATGAGTGGCAAAACAGCCTATACTAACCCTTCTAACATGAAACGTCGAGTTGTGATCACGGGAATCGGGGCAATCAGTCCGAATGGCAACGGAAAGGAGGCTTTCTGGGAGGCAACCCGCAACGGCATTAGCGGCGTGGATCGTATCACCCGCTTCGACGCTTCCTCGTTTCCGGTTCAAGTTGCGGGGGAGGTGAAGGATTTCGACGAGTCTCTCCACGTGAGTCCCAAGGACCGTCCTCACGTGTCGCGCGTAGTGCCTTTAGGCCGCGCGGCGGTGGCAGAGGCGCTTGCGGACGCGGGGATTGAGGCGCAATCCATGAGCCGCGAGGAGTTGCGGCATGTCGGGGTGATTGTCGGCTCGGGGGGCGGGAGCCAGGAGTTTACCGAAGAGCAGTACCGCTTGTACTACAGCGGCAAAGAGAAGCAGTGCAGTGTGTACACGGTCCCAACTTCCACGATAGGAACGCTGGCGAGCGAGATCTCCATGCACTTTGGCTTTCGCGGGATGAGCCACATCGTCTCCACGGGCTGCACCTCTTCGACCGACGCTTTGGGATACGCCTACCGCAACATCCAGGCGGGCGTCCTGGACACGATCGTTTCGGGCGGGGTGGACGCCCCCATCGCGCCCTTGATTGTGCGGGGCTTCATGATCATGCGCATCATGACGTCGAGCTGGAACCGCGAGCCGCAACGCGCTTCCCGGCCCTTCTCGCGCGACCGCGACGGCTTCGTGCTGGCCGAAGGGGCGTGGTTCTTTGTCCTCGAAGAGATGGAACACGCGCGCGCCCGCGGGGCGCACATTTACGGCGAGATCGCGGGGTACGCCTCCACCTGCGAAGCCTTTCACCGCGTCCGTCTGGAGGAGTGCGGCGAGGAGCCGGCGCGAACCATGGAGATGGCCATGGAGGAAGCCGGCGTGCCGCCCAGCGAAGTTCAGTACATCAACTACCACGGAACATCCACGGAACTGAACGACCGCATCGAGACGCGCGCCGTGAAACTGGCCTTCGACGGGCACGCGCACAAGCTGGCCGGCTCCTCGCTCAAGAGCCTGATCGGCCATCCGCAGGGGGCGTGCGGCGCGGCGGGCATCGCGGCCACGCTTCTGGCGATGCGGGACGGCGTAGCGCCGCCCACCATCAACGTGGAACAGCCCGATCCGGACTGCGATCTCGACTATCTGCCCAGCCAGGCGCGTAAGATGGACATTGAGTACGCCCTGGCAAACTGCATCGCCTTCGGGAGCAAGAATTCGGCCATGGTGCTCAGAAAGATCTGAATGTCCAAGCTATTGCCGGCTGCGGTAGCGCTGGCCGGGCTGGCGGCGGCCGGATACTACTACCCTCCGGCGCGCTTGGCGGCCATCGTGGCGCTGGGCCGCAGCCCGGTCTGCCCTTTTTCCAACGCCATCAACAGCGCCGAAAATCTGCGGCGGCAGACCGAGCACAAAGACCGGATTCTGAGCGCCAGCCGGCTGTTGAAGAAGGACGGTGAATTTCAGCTCTGGGAGACGCCGCACGGCCCCTACTGGATTCCGGAGGGGAGCGAGTATGTGCTTCCCTTCAACCTGGCCGAGCAGGAGCGTAAGATTTACGGCACGGGCGAACAGGCCGTACGCCAAGGCGACGTAGTGCTCGATTGCGGCGCGAATGTGGGCGTATTCACGCGCGAGGCGCTGAAGAGCGGCGCGCGTCTGGTGGTCGCTATCGAGCCCGCTCCCGAGAACATCGAGTGCCTGCGGCGTAACTTTGCCAACGAGATCGCTGCGAAAAAGGTGATCGTGTACGAGAAAGGGGTCTGGGATAAAGACGACATGATGACTTTGCACCTGGACCCGCACAACTCGGCCGCCGACAGCTTCATCATTCACCGCGAAGGCGGCGTCGAAGGCGAGAAGGTTCCTTTGACCACCATCGACAAGCTGGTTGCTGAGCTGCAACTCGACCGCGTGGACTACATCAAGATGGACATCGAAGGCGCTGAACAAAGAGCCCTGGCGGGCGCGCGCGGAACCATCGGGAAGTTCCATCCCCGGCTTTCGCTCTCCGCCTATCACGATCCCACGGACCCCGAGCGTATTCCCGCGCTCGTGCGCGAAATGGGGCCCGGGTACAAAATGGAGTGTGGTCCCTGTGCCGAAGCGGAAGGCCGCATTCGCCCCGACATTCTGTATTTTCGTTAGCCTGATTTTCGTCAGCCTGGCGCTGCCGATCGCAACGGGGTGCGCCAGGCGCTACCGTGTGGACGGTCTGCTGCTGGCCGTGGACCGGCCGCGCCAGGCGATCACCGTTTCCCACCGCACCATTCCCGGCTTCATGAACGCGATGGCGATGCCGTTTCGCGTGCGCGACGCCCGCGAGATGGAGAACCTCTCGCCCGGCGCGCGCATCGGTTTCCGGCTGACCGTGGAAAAGGACGCATCGTACATCGACCGTCTGCGAATTCGCAAAGCGGATTTGGATGATGACGATCTGCCTCTGCCCAAGCCGTCCGAAACGGTGGCCATCGGCGAGCCGGTCCCGGATTTTACGCTGACGGACCAGGCCGGCGCCCGGACGCGGCTGTCCGACTTTCAGGGCAAGGTGCTGGCGGTGAATTTCATCTATACGCGCTGTCCGCTGCCGGAGGTCTGCCCGCGTCTTTCCGCAAACTTCTCCAGATTGCAGCGGCGGTTCCGCGAGCAACTTGGCAAGGACCTGATACTGCTCTCCGTGACCATCGATCCACGGTACGACGCTCCCGAAGTTCTCTCTGGATACGCTAAGATCTGGAAAGCCGACCCGCGCGGATGGCGCTTTCTAACCGGAGATCTGGCGAGCGTGGAATCCGTGGCGCGGCGGTTTGGCATGGTCTACTGGCCCGAAGAGGGACTGCTGACGCACACGTCGCAAACCGGCGTGATCGCGCGGGACGGCACTCTGGCAGCGCTGGTGGAGGGGTCCGGCTACCTGGTGAATCAACTGGGCGATCTGATTGCCGCCCAACTGGAGGCTTCCCGATGATTGGAACGCTGAAACCGCGCCTGCTGCCGCTCTTTGTGGTTGCGGCCGCGGCCTGCATGGCTCAGAAGCAGCCTGCCCAGCCTGCGCGCGATCTCTGCGCGCCGCCGCCGGGCGGCGCCGCGCCCTCGCTGCCCGCCCGGCTTATGAGCGGACAGGGCAACATTCATTTCCCCATCACCACGTCCAACCCCGAGGCGCAGAAATTTTTCGACCAGGGCGTGAACCAGATGCATTCGTTCTGGGCCACGGAAGCCGAGCGCTCGTTCCTGCAAGCGGCAGCACTCGACCCGCAAGCGCCCATGCCGCACTGGGGGATCGCCATGGCGGCCGCCGGAGATTATCGGCCGCGCTTTCAACTGATGCGCGACGGTGTCACGCGGCGCAATCCCGCGCCAACCCGTCTGAACCCCCAAGGCGGCGCGGCGCGTGCCATCGAGGCCGCAAAGAAGGCGCTCGATCTGAGCCAGGCGCCCGGCAAGGCCACGGATCTGGAGAAGCTTTATATCGCTTCCATCGCCGCCCGCCGCGACGGTAACATTGCGGACAAAGACGAAGCCTACATACAGGGCCTACGGTCGATTGCGGCGAAGTATCCCGAGGAGGTGGAAGCCCGGACCTTCCTCGCGCTGCACTTGATGCGCGGCTTTACGACGCCGGATAAAAAACCGCGCGAAGGCAGCATGGAGGCGGTCCAGATTCTGCGCAGCCTGTTGGCGAAGGCCCCAAATCATCCGGGCGTGCATCACTACGCGATTCACGGTTTTGAAGGCTCGCACTTCGCAAAAGACGCCTGGGAGAGCTGCCGGCGGTATCCGGAGCTGACCAGCAATATTCCGCACGCCCTGCACATGCCGGGGCACATCTGGGCGCAGACCGGCAAGTGGCAGGAGGCGGCGAAAGCCTTTGAAGACGCCGCCGCGAACGAGCTGGGCTATATCCGCGCCGACCAGCTCTACAGCCGCGGCCATCACGGCCACAACGTACACTTTCTCGTATCCACCTACGGGTTCCAGGGTGAATATGAGAAGGCGCTCGAGGCGGCGCGCGGCCTGCTGGAGTTCAAGGAGAACCCGCGCGAAGCCGCTGCTGTCGACAACGTATACAGCACCTGGCGGCAGGGCTGGTTCGGGATCCTGCGCACGCTGGTGCATTTCGAAAAGTGGGACGAGATTCTGGACGGCCAAACGCTGCCGGCGTACGACAAGCCGCGCGAGCAGGCGTGGAAGCACTGGGCGCGCGGGCTGGCCTTGGCAGCCAAGGGCGACGTGAAGGGCGCGAAACAGGAAGCCAAGGCCATGGACGCCGCCTTCAAGGACTATGGCAAAAAAGCCAAAGGCGATACGCCGCCGCAGTTGCTGGTGGCGCGCATGGAACTGGACGGACACATTGCGGACGCCGCGAACAAGCCGGAGAAGGCGTTGCGCGTGCTGAAGGCGGCGGCCGTGAAGGAGCGCGCGCTGAACTACACCGAGCCGCCGTCGTATCCCCGTCCCGTTCTGGAGGTGCTGGGCGCGAAAGCCTTGAAGCACCGCAGGCCGGACATCGCGGAGGCAGCATTCCGCGAAGCTCTGGAACAGTACCCGGAGAGCCGGCGCGCCCGGGCCGGGCTGGAAGAAGCGGCGCGCCTTTCGGGCAAGCCCGTGAACGCCCGGCTTTGATATCGGTTCGAATTATCGGCGCCGGTCCCGCTGGCACGGCGGCCGCTCTGGCGGCTCTCTCCGCGGGAGCGCGGGTCATCGTCTACGAGCAGTCCGGGTTTCCCCGCCACAAAGTCTGCGGCGAGTTTCTTTCGCCCGAGATCGCGCCGATTCTCGAACAGCTTGGCGCGACGGCCGCCTTCCGCGAACGGCGCCCGGCCCGCGTGGAGCGGGTGACGCTGCATTTTGGAAAGGCCGCGAAACGCTGGCGGTTGAGCGAGCCGGGCTTCGGCCTGAGCCGGTACGCTCTGGACGACCTGCTGTTACAGCACGCTCTGGCCCGCGGGACGGAGCTGATCCAGGGGCGCGCGGAACCCGATAATCAGCCCACGGTCGTCGCGCACGGGCGAAAACAGGCGGCAAGCGGCACGCGTCTCTTCGGATTCAAGGCGCACTTCCAAGGGCCTTGCGACGACGAAGTGAGTCTTTTCTTCTTCGCCGGCTGCTACGCCGGAGTCAGCCCCGTGGAGAACGGCGCGACCAATGTCTGCGGCGTGGCGCCGGAAGACGTGCTTCAAACCTGCGGATTTGACGTGGACGCGCTGCTCGAAAGGAGCGAAATGCTGCGCGAGCGCGTTCGCCCTCTTTCCAGAAGTACGAACTGGCTCTTCAGCGGCCCTCTCGTGTTTCGCGAGAATTTTTCCGGCCTGACCGAGCCGCATCTCTACCTCGCCGGCGACGCGCTGGGCTTCGTCGACCCGTTCACGGGATCCGGCGTTCTCGCGGCACTGCTTACAGGACGGCTCGCCGGGACAGCGGCGGCCCGTGGACTGAGCTCCGCCGATCATATGCGCGAATGCCGCGGCAAATTGTATTTTCAGTATCAATTGGCCGCGCTCTTCCGGAGGGCGGTGGCAACGGGCCTGGCGGATCGTCTGGTTCCGCTGGTTCCCGGACGCCTTCTGTTCTGGGTCACCAGACCGAAAGTCTCCGTGTAGGACTAAAAGAACCGACGGGGGCTCGGAGGTTACCCCCGCCGGTTTGACCGCAAATGCCTGTTCGAACCTTGCGGTTCAAACGAGGACGCGCGGTACCAAGCTAAATTCTGGGACGTAGTATATATCAGGGGGGTTACGTAAGGGAAGCGCCAGAACCAGCGTCAAATCAGCCTGTTGCTTCGTGTGATGTACAATATTCCCTCCGTCAAGGCAACCGCACTATGAACCGCCGATCGTTCTTGAGCATCTCCACGGGCGCCGCGATGACCGGGCTTTCCGCTGCGCAGTCGCGGCCGCCCAACGTCGTCCTGATCTATGCCGACGACCTCGGGTATGGCGACCTCGGTTGCTACGGCAGCCCTCTCCGCACGCCCAACCTGGATGGCATGGCGCGCGAGGGCATCCGGTTCACGCATTTCTACTCCGCCAACCCGGTCTGCTCCCCGTCGCGGGCGGCGCTGTTGACCGGGCGCTATCCGACCCGCGTGGGCGTGCCGCGCGTGCTGTTCCCCTACGACAAGACCGGTCTACCGGATTCCGAAGTGACCATCGCACAGATGTTGAAAGCCAAGAACTACCGGACCATGTGCGTGGGCAAGTGGCACCTCGGGCATCTGCCGGAGTTCCTGCCGACGAACCGCGGGTTCGACTCATACTACGGCATTCCTTACAGCAACGACATGAAGCCGCCGGTGCTGCTGCACAATACGGAAGTCGTGGAATCGGAGGCTACGCAGGAGACGCTGACGCCGCGCTACACCGAGCAGGCCGTACGATTCATCGAGCGCTCCGGAAACGAGCCGTTTTTCCTCTACATGCCGCACACCTTCCCGCACATCCCGTTGTTCGCGTCGCCGCGCTTCCGGGGGAAATCGCCCGCGGGCATCTACGGCGACGTGGTCGAGGAGGTCGATTGGAGCGTGGGCGAGGTACTGAACACGCTGCGCAAGCAGGGCCTGGACGGCAACACCCTGGTGATGTTCTCGAGCGATAACGGGCCGTGGTTCCAGGGCAGTCCGGGCAGACTGCGCGGGCGCAAGGGGATGACCTGGGAAGGCGGCGTGCGCGTGCCGATGATCGCCCGCATGCCTGGGCGCATTCCCAAGGGACGGGTGTGCGACGGCGTCGCCTCCACCATGGATGTGCTGCCCACGCTGAGCGGCCTGTGCGGCGTTCCCCGGCCGAAGAATTCGCTGGATGGAATCGACATATGGCCGCTGCTGGCCGGGCAGAAGGACGAACTGGAGCGCGAAACGCTGCTCTACTTCGATAACGTGAACTTGCAGTGCGCCCGGATGGGGCGCTGGAAACTGCACGTCTCGCGCTACAACAACGTCACCTACTCGCCCGCTCCTCAAGGAGGGCGAGTGAACCTGCCGCTGCGCAATCCCGAGTTGTACGACCTGATCGCCGACCCGAACGAAAGCTACGATGCCGCCGCCGGACATCCGCAAGTGGTGGCGCAAATTCAGTCCCGCATCGAAACGCTGATGGCCGGCTTCCCGGAAAACATCCGGAACGCCTGGGCCGAAACCAAAGCGCGCAAGACGGCGCCCTCGGCGACGGGGGCCGTCACGCGGCCCGCGCCGTAGCAACCGCTCCCTCCGGTCACGGCTTCCATGAGAAAGCCGGTCCTTGTCAAGCACCGCGCCCCCGTAAA
>JBBDWK010000076.1:0-19570 GCA_040902885.1 Bryobacteraceae bacterium
CCGATCTGATCGGCATCAGATCGGAATGACTGATCGACATCGTTGGAATGCGCAATCCACAATAGCTCGGACTGGTTAAAGAAGCGAAGGATAAAGTGATGGGCAGTGTCGGTATTCGATACATCGTTCATGATGTCGAGGCAGCGATTTCGTTCTACACTCAGCAGCTGGGTTTCAGCGTTGACCTCAATCCTGCGCCCGGGTTCGCCATGCTGTCGCGAGGCGAGCAACGTCTGCTGCTCAACGCGCCGGGAGCCGGCGAAGCAGGACAGGAAATGCCCGACGGCAGGCGGCCGGACTTGGGGCTGGAACCACATCCAACTCCAGGTCGACGACCTCGCGAGCGAAGTTAAGAAGCTGCGTAGCGCGGTGCCCATTTCCGCAACGACATCGTGAGTGGACAAGGCGGCAAGCAGATTCTGGTCGACGGACCGTCAGGCAACCCGATCGAACTTTTCGAGCCCAACGAAAATGATAGGCTTACTTCCGCCGCCAAGGTTCCGGGGGTGCGCTCGCTTGATTGGGAATGGCGAACATAGTCAGCAATAGAAGCGCAAGCGTAATCTGGTTTTGAGCAGCGGGCGGTCCCGGCCTCTCGAAGCCGAAGTAAGCTGTTGCGCCAAGCCAGATTGCAACGGCTCCGATCGCAAGGTGCGCCCGCCGCGCTCGCTGTACAAATGACGCAGCCGCTAACAGGATCACCACGCAGCCAGGCAGGACGCTGATTAGCTCGAACCTCGATCCTTCCGCCTCTCCGAAGACCCATGGACTGGCGACCAGCCATCCGCCCAACAATATCTCTAACCATCTAGCCCACATTCCGTCATTGCCTCGCGAGAGCTACTTCATCGGCCTCGCGATGGTAGCGGCCCCAGAACACGTCCCACACAACGCGTGTGCTGTTCGTCCGCGTCCAAACGCGCCACATGTACTTCAGGCTTGACCATACCTCGTCGTAAGCCCAGTAGACGAGGACAAGTGAGATGACAGCGGTCACGAGGCAAAGGAAACAGTATTGGCCAAGGATGAAGGTCTGAACCATGACAAGAATGACGCTTACGATTCCGAGCGGAATCACATCGATGCCAAACAGCACCACCAGCCAGGGCCGGTATTGCCATCGCCGTGTCGAGCCCGCCAGCCCGAATACTGCGTCTCCCAGATACGCTATCGCGCCCAGCACAGCGTCTGGTATCCCAAACCAACGCTGCATACGATGCGATACGTCGGAATCGAGCACCTGCTGTGTCTGCGTTCCGAACACAGGGTCCCAAACGCCATCCACCAAGCGCCATTGGTAAGCCGCCATGTAGGCAGAGATCAAGAACGCAACCATTGCGAGCGCCGCGATCGGAATCCGTTGGCTCCACGCAGACGGATTATAGTCCCACGGCGGAGCAGCAACATGCAGATCAGAAGCGGTGTCAGCGCTCATGTCTTCGAGGTCTCCGAATCGCGCCCCTTGCTTTCTTCGTTCACCAGCCCGTTAAGTTTGCGCCAGGCCACCGGATCTCGTTTCATGGCTTCAACAATTGCTGGCAGCGTGTCGCGCAACCGGTGGCTGGGATTCCAGTCGAGTTTCTCGCGAGCGTATTCGATGGAGACCGGGTAGTCATCGTCGGCACGATCGATCATCCAGGGACGTATGAAACTGTCTTCGTCGAGTTTGCTCTTTATCCAAGCCCCTGCTTTGGCCATCGCTTTCGGGATCCGAATGGTCGGCCAGTCGCGACCATGTACCAGCTCTCCGATGATGTCCTGAAGTTCGTCGTATTCCAGTTTCTCGGGTTCCGCCGCCAAAAAGACCTCATATTGCCCTAATTCTTTCCTGCGCTCGATAACGCGACGAATCAGATCGACGAGATCCTGAAGGTGGATATACGCCTGTCCGCTATCGGGGTCGCCTGGAAAGAAGTAGCTCTCCAGATCTTTGCGCGCGATCCGGTCAATCTGCTGCGCTATCGGAACTGTATGTCCGTCCTCGTTGTAGACACCGGCGATACGCAGGATTACGGCAGGTATTTTACCGTGTTCTTGCTGGATGAGCCGCTCCGTTTCGAGCTTCGATTTCGGATAAGCCCATGCTGGCTCCAAAGGCGATTGCTCTGTTATCGACTCTCCCTCCTCGGACGGTTTCATCAGGATGTGGGTGCTGGAAAAGACGAACTGCTCGACGTCGAAGCGCTGGAGTCCGCGCAGAAGACGCCTTGTGCCCTCGATTGTCAGTTCGCGGTAGAGCGGGCTGGGGTCGCCGCTGAAATCGTAGTAAGCGGCGAGATGGATCACGCTCACGATGTGCCTGCCCGCGTGCCGCTCCAGTTCTTCGAGCGCGGCGTTAACACTTGCGTCTTTTGTCAAATCGCAGTTGATGAAGTCGAGCTCTTCGGGATCTTTGTGCCGCCGCTCGATGTCGAACCCGACTTCGTGATAGGTGTGGCTAAGCGAACGGACAAGCGCGTCGCCGATGAGTCCTTCGCTGCCGGTGATAAGGATTACAGGCTTTCCGTCAGAGCGCATTGTTATCCTAAGTGGACTCCGCTGCCCGAATTCGATTCTATATCGGCTGGTGGTCCTCGCCGTGCTCGTGGTGATCGCCGCAGTCGCGGAAGAGATCCACTTCCGCCGGCTGAAGCGCAAGGGCATCGACGATCCCGGATTGCGCGCCGCCAAGCGTGAGGCGAACTGGGTACCGCTCCGGGTGGAAGCGGTGATGCTGTGCCCGCCCAAACTCGCTCATGGGAAGCCCGTGGTGCAATCGCCGGAGGCCCGGTGAGGGTCTGCTTCCCCTGTGTGGCTCAGTCCGCTGCGGAGGCTCCGAGGCGTGGACAACGGCGCGGATTCCCGCCTCAGGCAGCGCCGGATTCAGCAGCTTTAAGAGCGAGGTGTCGGAGATTTTCGATGTCGGAATCATCGAGCTTCGAAAGGTCGAGCTTTGCCGCTACCGCTGCCGTGAGTTCGCGAGAAAATCGCAGAAGTCCAGCAGAATCAGCGTTTGATATGGATAACTGCTTTGGATTGAGTGGTGAGCGCGGAAGGAATCGAACCTTCAACCTAGTGATTAAGAGTCACTTGCTCTGCCAATTGAGCTACGCGCCCCGAGTGGTGTGCCTTTTCTTTTTTATAGCACATCGCGCGCCGGCCTGGCCGGTAAAGATTGCGCCGCAAGCTGCGCGATATCCAGCAGTTGGGGCGGCTCCGGCGTAATCTGCCCGAGCGCGTCCCGGAACATCGTGGCGCAGAATGGGCACGCCGCCCCGATCACTCCCGCGCCCGTCGCCACCAGCTCCTGTGCCCGCTCCACATTGACGCGCCTGCCCTGCTCCTCGCCCAGGAACATCATGCCGCCACCCGCGCCGCAGCAAAACGAGCGCTCTCTCGTCCGCGCCGGTTCCACCACCACCGCCGCCCGCCCGATCACCTCCCGAGGCTCGTCGTACACTCCGCGGTACCGGCCCAGGTAGCACGGATCGTGATAGACCACCTTTCGCTGCCCGTCTGTCGCCGCCGGCAGCTTCGACTGAAAGCGCGCCAGAAGCTCGCTGTGGTGCTCGATCGCGAATGTCGCTCCCGCCTCGGCCCAGTCGTTTGAAATCGTCCGCACGCAATGCGGGCAGATGGAGAGCATCTTCCCGACCTTGGCCGTCTTCAAATGTTCGATGTTGGTCTCCGCAAGCTGCGAAAACCCCAGGTCGTTGCCGAGCCTTCGCGCCGGATCGCCCGTGCACTTCTCCTTCGCCAGCACGCCGTACGTGATGCCCAGGTAGTCGAGCACCTGCACCAGCGAGAGAATAATTTCGCGCCCCTGCGGATCGAACGCGCCCATGCAGCCCAGCCAGAGACAGTACTCCTGCGTGCCGTCATAGAGCGGCAGCCCGTTCTTCTCGATGAACTTCTGGCGCTCGCTCGGCGCGAAGCCCAACGCGTTGCCCTTGCGCTCCAGATTGTTGAAGAGGTTCGCCCCGTGCTCGTCCTCCCACTTACCGGTATTCACCGCGCCCCGGCGCAGGCCAATGATCATCGGCAGGTGCTGGATCCCCACCGGGCACTGGTATTCGCAGCCGCCGCAGGTGGTGCACTGGAAAGCCGCCTGCTGCGAGACGTGAGTGCCGAGAATCGGCTCCTGGCCCGCGTTGCCGTGCTCCAGCAGATAATCGCGCACGCCCAGGATCACCTCTTTCGGGTTCAGAACTTTACCGGTGTTGAACGCCGGGCAGTGCTCGGTGCAGCGCCCGCACTCGACGCAGGAGAAGGCCTGCAAGGCATCGACGCGCCGCACGTCTTTTCCGGTCTCCATCCCGAAGTCTTCGTCGCCCTGGAGCGGGGGAATGGCGCTGAAGCCGTGCCGCCGCGCGAAGATCGCGGCCGGGCTCAAGACCAGGTGCAGGTGCTTGGTGTGCGGAATCAGCGGCAGGAAGACCAGCAGCGCGAGCGTGTGCAGCCACCAGTTCACGCGGCTCTCGGGAATCCGGAAGGTGGCCAGATAGGTGGCCATCAACATGAAGATCAGGAAGGCGATGAGGCCCGATTCGAGCGAGACCTTCGTGCCCAGCCAGATGGGACGGACCGCAAACCGCCGAACCGCCAGGCCTGCTATGGAGACGGCCACCGCCGCCGCGAAGACTCCCGCGGTCCAGAAATAAACCCTTGAAAAAGCGCTCTCTCGCTCGAGCAGGTGCCCGCCGAAGCCCGCGGCCACGTGGTCGATGGTGACCAGTGCGAAGGCGCAGAATCCCCAGAAAACAAAAGCATGCGCGAGGCCGGGGAGAGGCCGTTCGCGGATGACCTTGCCTTGCAGCAGCACCTCCCAGACGAAGGCGCGCACGCGCGGACCTATGGGCCGCAAGCTGAAACTGGCGTCCGGGCTTGCGCAGCGAATGAGGCGAAGCACCCTTCCGAACCGGCGGGCGAAAAGGACGAGCGATGCAAGGAGCAGGGTTGAAAAAAGGACCGTTTCCCCAACGGTGAAGTCGATCATGACTCTCTGCACCGACTGTACCATTACAATGAAGATTCTGGAGGTCTTTCGATTGAGATTCCTGGTATCCGGAGCGGCCGGTTTTCTCGGTTCGCACATGTGCGACCGGCTTCTTCGGGAGGGGTACGACGTAATCGGCGTGGACAACCTGCTGACCGGTTCATGGGCGAATCTGGAGCACTTGAAGGGTGAGGGCCGCTTCCGCTTCCTTCGCGCGGACGTCACCGAACCGCTCGCGGTGGATGAGCCGCTCGATGGCGTCCTTCATCTGGCGTCGCCGGCCAGCCCGATGGACTACTTGCGGCACCCCATCGAGACGCTGGACGTTGGCTCGCTGGGGACACGGCGCATGCTCGAGCTGGCGCGTGGGCGCGCCGCCCGGTTCCTTCTCACTTCCACCTCGGAGTGCTACGGCGACCCGCTGGTTCACCCGCAGAGCGAAACCTATTGGGGCAACGTGAACCCCGTGGGACCGCGCTCCTGCTACGACGAAAGCAAGCGTTTTGCCGAGGCGCTGACCATGGCGTATCACCGCCGCCACGGCCTGAGGACGAACATCGCGCGCATCTTCAACACCTACGGTCCCCGAATGAAGCTGGACGATGGGCGCGTGGTTCCGGCGTTTCTCGACCAGGCCCTGCGAGGCGCGCCGATGACGGTCTTCGGCGACGGGGGCCAGACGCGCAGCTTCTGCTACGTGGACGATATGATCGAGGGGCTGTTCCGGCTCTCGTTTTCGGAAGAAAGGTACCCCGTAAATATCGGCAATCCGCACGAGATGACCATTCTCGAATTTGCGCGGCACATCCAGCGGCTGGTGGGCGCGGAGGCCAAGATCGAGTTCCGTCCCCTGCCGGAGGACGACCCGAGGCAGCGCCGGCCGGACATTACGAAAGCGCGCGAGCTGCTGCGCTGGGAGCCCGCGGTCGCGCTGGATGACGGACTGCGCGAGACCATCGGATATTTCCGCACGATGCAGGCCACAGTGGCGTGAGGAGCCCAGGAACCTACGGTGCGCGAGCAAAATGACCGAGCCCTTCCGTCGAATTAAGGTTAGAATGTAGGGGTTGGTGCCTTCCATGCTACTCCGCTGGATTCTCGCCGGTTTGACTCTTTGTAGCGTGGCCCTCGCCCAGAACGAGCAGCCGCGCATCACCGTGCAGGTCAACGAGGTTATCGTTCCGGTGACCGTCACCGACGACCAGGGCCGCTTCGTCTCGGACCTCGACGTCGAAGACTTCCGGATATTCGACGAGGGCAGGGAGCAGAAGATCCGCTTCTTCAATCGCGAGCGCAGTCAGCCCGTGGTGGTCGGTTTCCTGCTCGACATGAGCAACGCGACGCGCCTCCATTGGAAGACCTATCAGGAGGCGGCCATCGACCTGGTGCTGAACCTTCTGCCGGGCGACAAGAAGTACAGCGGCTATCTGATTTCATACGGCAACGAGGCCGAGCTGCTGATCAACACCACCAGCGACCCGGAGAAGATCCTGGAGAGCATTCGCAAGATGAAGCCCGGCGGCGGCGCCGCGCTTTTCGACGCCATCTACGCGGCCTGCACCAACCGCAGTCTGGTGAAGGGCGAGCCGTACGAGCCGCGGCGCGTGCTGATCGTGATCGGGGACGGGCACGACAACGCCAGCAAGAAGAGCATGGAGGAAGTGCTGGAGATCGCGCAGCGCAACCTGGTAACTATCTACTCGATGAGCACCGTGGCCTTCGGATTCAACGTGGAGGGCGAGGTGAATCTGAAGCGGCTGGCCGAGGAGACGGGCGGGCGCGTCGAGTATCCGCTGCAAAACCTCTACTCGAAGGTTTCCGGTTATCTCTCGAATCCCTCGGACGAAGGCAATTACGCCTACAAGGTGGGCACCGGAGGGTACGCCGCCGAAATCGCTTCGGGCGTCTTCCGGGCGATCGCCAATCTGGCCGGGGAGATCACCACCCAGTACATTCTGCGGTATATTCCGGACATGGATGAGTCGCCCAAGGTGTTCCGGAACCTGAGGGTAGAGGTGCCGAGCCTGCCGACCGTCAAAATCAGGGCGCGTAAGGGCTACTATCCGGCGGCGCCGCCGGCCGGGCCGTCCAGTTCCAATTAGCCGCCGGCCGCGGGAGACTTTTCCGATGAGAGTCGATATGTCCGTAGTGGAGAGAATGGCGACGGCAGACCTGAGTTTGCTGCAGTTTTCCTTGAACGGGCAGACTCGGAATATCGGCGTGTTTCTATTCGATCGCGGGTCGGGCCGGCTGGAGATGCGGCTTCGCCGGCGTTGGGACGAATTCGATCCTGACGAGATGGATGTGCTTTCCGCGCTTGAGCAAGACCTCGCGGGGAAACTTTCCGAGATGGGCGGCGAAGCTTTCCTGGCGTGGATGGAAGAAAATCTTTCCAACACGCTGAGCGTCACCAACCGCGAGACCGTACCGGTTGGCGATCTCTCCAAAACCGCCGACCGGCTTGCCGCCCGCCACCTTCAGGGGACTCCCTTCGTCACCCATCTGCCGCTGTATTCGCTCCAGATCGCCGCCTCTCCCGAGCGCGAAAACCTGGCTCCCGAACAGACCGGCTGGGTGGAAGCGCCGCCGGGCCTGCATCTGAACGAGAAAATGTTCGTCGCGCACATAGCGGGCCGCTCGATGGAGCCGCGCATTCCGGACGGGAGCCTGGCGGTATTCCGCTACGGCATAACCGGCTCAAGGCAGGATAAAATCGTCGCAGCCGAAATCCTGGGAGTCACCGGAGAGCACTACGCCATCAAGAAGTACTTCAGCCAGAAGCGCCACTCGCCCGACGGGGAGTGGGAGCACGAAGTCATCGTCCTCAAATCCCTGAATCCGGAGTTCGGGGATATCGTGATCGACCCGCAGCTCGACCAGTCGGTGCGGGTCTTCGCGGAATTCGTGGAAGTCCTCTAGCAGCCGGATCCGAGAAGCAGGATCGCGGAGTGATGCATAAATGTGCTACCTGCGGTATGCTTTGATGTATGAGGACTACGATAGAGATCAACGATGGTCTTCTGCGGAAGGCTAAGCGGCGGGCGGCCGACGAAGGAGATTCCCTCCGTCACGTTGTCGAATCCGCGCTGAGGCTTTATCTGGGCAAGCGCCCGGAGCGGGAATCCTATCAACTGCGCTGGAGAACGGAGTCCGGACGTATTCTTCCCGGTGTGCGCCTCGACGACCGGGACGCCCTTTTCGACCTCATGGAAGGCCGGGATTGATCGCCCTCGACACGAATATCCTCGTATATGCACGCCGCGCGGAGGCCCCGCATCATTCCGAAGCGCGAAAAATCCTCGAAGACCTCGCCCAGGGCGATCGGCCGTGGGCTCTCCCCTGGCCCTGCGTCTACGAGTTCCTTCGGGTTGTCACTCATCCGCGGGTATTCGACCCGCCCACGACTCTGGATGCCGCGATGGAGGACCTCTGCTCGCTCCTGGAATCTCCCGCGCTGACCATGTTAGGCGAAGGGCCGGGCCACCTTGCCGCGATGCGCCAGTCCGTCATATCGGCTCATGCAACCGGTAATCTGGTTCATGATGCACACATCGCCGCTCTGCTTCTCGAAAACGGCATTCGGGAATTTTGGACCGCGGACCGCGACTTTTCCCGTTTTTCCGCGCTCAAAGTGCTTCACCCCTTCCGGTAGGGATGGGTAGGGCACCGCTCGTGATCAACCCTGTCAGAAAACCAGCCTGAGCCCGAGCTGCTGGTTCGCCGAATTAGCGTACTTCACCTTCGCGTTCCCACTACGCCGGTTTGAATCCGGAACAGCGTCTTGCCCGCCGTCACGTAAAGCGTCTTGAGATCCGGGCCGCCGAAGGCCAGGTTGGTGAGCGTGTCTTCGGGGATAGGGATGAAGCGGATCACTTTCCCTTGCGGGGAAATCACGTGAACGCCGCACTTGGTATCCAGCGTCTCGCTCGTGCCGCGCCTGCGGTTCAACCCCGCCGCCGCCCAGACGTTCCCCTGGCTGTCCACGGTGATGCCGTCCGAGCTGCGGCCCGGATAGAAGTTGTAATGGACGCGCATCTTGGTCAGCGAGCCGTCCGCGGCCAGATCGTAGGCGCGGATCATGCGCGCGCCGCCTTCCGCCTGGTTGGCTTCCACAAGATACAGCGTGCGGTCGTTGGGCGCGACGGCGATTCCGTTCGGCCGCTGAATTTCAGGGCGTTTGAGTAACTGCACGACCCGGCCGTCCGGGTCGATCCGGTAGACGCCGCCTCCGGGCAGGTCCGTGAAGTAGATGCGGCCTTTGTTGTCCAGGGTCAGATCGTTGGGGCTCTCGAGTTTGATATCGCCTTTCGATTCGGCCAGCACTTCAATCCGGCCGGTCTTCATGTCCGTACGGGTGACGCGTCCGCGCTCGCAGGCCAGCAGGCGCCACTGGGAATCGAAAATCAATCCGTTGGCTCCGTTGCTTTTCTCGCGAAAGACAGAGAGCTTGCCGTCCACCGAGTATTTCATGATCCGTTGGTTGGTGGTCTCCGTGAAGTAAACGTTCCCGTCTCGATCGACCGTCGGCCCTTCGGTGAAAGAGACGATGGTGGCCACCTCAGCTTCCGGCGTTTGCGCGGCCAGGATTCCCGTAATGAAAAAAATTGCGATCCTCATGACACTCCCTTCCTTCCGCCCTAATATAATCGAAGTCATTATGAAGCCGCTTTTTCCTTCGACGCATCGCCGAAAATTTCTGGCCGGCACGGCGCTTGGCTCGCTTGCCGCGAACCTGTTGCCGCGCCGGATGTACGCCGCCCAGCTCGCCGCCTCGCACGGCGAAATCTACCGCCAGCTCGGGGTGCGCCCGCTCATCAATGCGGCCGGCACTTACACGACGATTACCGGTTGTGTCGTCTCGCCCCGCGTGCGCCAGGCCATGGACGAAGCTTCGCGCAGCTTCGTCCGGCTGATCGAATTGCAGCACGCGGTGGGCGAGCGCATCGCCCGGCTGCTCGACGTGGAAGCAGCCATGGTGACGTCGGGCGCCGCGGGAGCGATTATGCTCGCCACGGCCGCCTGCGTCACCGGAAAGGACGCCGACAAGATCCGGCGCATCCCCGATATCGCCGGCCTGAAAAACGAGGTGATCATCCCCAAGCAACAGCGCAACGGCTTCGACCACGCGGCGCGCAACGTGGGCGTGAAGCTGGTCGAAGTGGAGACCGCCGAGCAGGCGAAGAACGCTGTCAATTCGAGCACGGCGATGCTTTACTGGACGCACATCTTCGAGCATCGCGGGAAGATCGCGCGGAAGGATTTTATCGAGATCGGCAAAAGGGCCGGCGTCCCCGTGTTCAACGATGCCGCCGCCGAGCTGCCGCCGTACGAGAATCTGGCGGGGATCGTGCGCGAAGGCTTCGACCTGGTGTGCTTCAGCGGGGGCAAGGGGCTGCGCGGTCCGCAGGCGTCCGGCCTGCTGATAGGCCGCAAGGATTTGATCGAGGCCGCGCACATGAACAACAATCCGCACGGAGACACAATCGGCCGCCCCTCGAAAGTCGGCAAGGAGGAGATCATGGGACTGCTGGCGGCGGTGGAAGTCTATCTGCAGCGCAACCACGACGCCGACCAGAAGCTTTGGCGCGGCTTCATGGAGAGCATCGCCCGCGACCTGAAGGGCGTCTCCTCCGTGCACACCGAAGTATACATTCCCGGCGCGGGCGGGCACCCGGTTCCGTACCTGCGCGTGCAGTGGGACCAGAATAAGCTGGAACTCACCTACCAGGATTGCGCGCGGAAGCTGCGGGAGGGCGAGCCGTCCATCGAGGTGAATGCCAGCGCGCAGGAAGGCCTCTCGCTCGCCTCCTACAATCTGTTTGCCGGCGAAGAGCGCATCGTGGGCTTGAAGCTGGGCGAGATTCTCAAAGAGGCGGCCAGGGCATGATGCGATTGATTCTTGCCCTCGTCTGCGCCCTGCCGCTCGCCTCCCAGATGCCGAAGCTCATCGACGCGCACGTGCATCACAACGGCGACCCGGCGTTTCTCGAAAAACTGATCGGGAAACTGGAGGCGGCCGACGGGCTGGCGTTCCTGCTCACCGCCCCGAAAGACCTGGAAAGCGTGAAAGGCTTTATCGCGAAGCATCCGCGCCGTCTCATCGGCTTCGGCAGCATCCGCCTGGACGATCCGGAGGCGATCGCGCTGATCGACCGTTTTCACGCGGCGGGCTTTCGCGGCCTCGGCGAGATCACCGGTCCTCTCAAGCCGTTCGACGACAAGAGCTATTCGGCGATTTTCGAACGCGCGGAGAAGTACAACATGATCGTCCTGTTCCACACCGGCGTGGTGAACCGCCCCAACCCGAACGTGCCCAGGGACGTGAGCGTGGACCGGATGCGGGTCACCACGCTCGACAACATCGCGCGCCGCTACCCGAAGCTCACCCTCATCGGCGCGCACCTGGGTAATCCGGATTATGCCTGGGCGGCCGAAATCGGGCGATGGAATCCCAACCTGTTTTTCGACCTCTCCGGCTCCACGCTGATCAAGAAGCAGGAGGACTACACGTTCTTCAAGAGCATCTTCTGGTGGTCGGGCGTGGTGAGCCCGCACACGCCGAAATCGGAGACCAGCGCTTTTGAGAAGGCCATCTTCGGGTCTGACGTCTTTGGAGGCGACCTGGCCGAATTCGACGCTTCAATCGAACGCTACCGCAAGATGCTCACGGCCTGCGGCGTACCCGAACGCGCGCAGTCCAATATCTTCGCCGGCACGCTCTGGAAAATATTGAATGCCGGACGCTAAGCGGCAGCGCGCGGTTTGCTCGCCGCGCACGGCCTGTTGTATTCTGCGATTGCGATGAGCGTAGTGGAAGCGATAAAGCGGGAGCTGCGTCCGTGCGGGCTCTTCATCAATGGGCGGTGGGAGGAATCCACCAGCGGGCGGACCATCGAGGTGATCAACCCCGCTACGGGAGAGTCGCTTACCACGATTCCCGACGCCGACGCCGCCGACGTGGACCGGGCCGTGGCCGCGGCGCGGGCCAGTTTCGAGCGTAAGACCTGGCGCGGCCTGGATCCGTCCAAGAAAGAAAAGATCCTCTGGAACCTCTCCGAGATTCTGCTGAAGAACCGCGAGGAGCTGGCCGTTCTCGAGTCCATGGAGAACGGCAAGACGCTGCGCGAAGCGGGCAGCGCGGATGTCGACCCGTCCATAGACGCCTTCCGCTATTACGCAGGCTGGGTGCGCAAGATTTACGGCGAGACCATCCCGGTGGACGGCCCCTATCTCAATTACACGCTGCGCGAGCCGGTTGGCGTAGTGGGCGCGATCGTGCCCTGGAATTATCCGCTGCAGCTTGCCGCATGGAAGGTGGCTCCGGCGCTGGCCTGCGGCTGCTCCGTTGTGCTGAAGCCCTCCGAGATGACGCCGCTCACGGCGTTCAGGCTGGCCGAGTATGCGCTCGAGGCGGGCGTGCCGGAAGGCGTGCTGAACGTGGTGACCGGCTACGGCGCGACCGCTGGCGATGCGCTGGCGCGGCACATGGATGTGGACAAGATCAGCTTTACCGGCAGCACGCGAACGGGGCGGGCGCTGCTGAAGGCTTCGGCCGAGTCCAACCTGAAACGCATCAGCCTGGAGCTTGGCGGCAAGTCGCCCAACATCATCTTTCCGGACTGCGATATGGACGCGGCCATCAAGTCGGCGTTCTGGGGAATTTTTTCCAACAAGGGCGAGATCTGCAGCGCCGGCTCGCGCTTGCTGGTGCATGCCGACGTTCACGACAAGTTCCTCGATACACTGGTCTCCCGCGCGAAGCGGCTGAAAGTGGGCGATCCTCTGGACAAGGCGACCTCCATGGGCTCGCAGATTTCGGCGAATCAGATGGAGCGCATTCTGGGCTACATCCGCTCGGGCGTGGAGGAGGGCGCGCAACTGCTTTGCGGCGGCGAGCGCGATACCACCGGCGAAAACGCGAAAGGCTTCTTCGTTAAGCCGACCATCTTCTCCGAGGTGAAGCCCCGGATGAAGATCGCGCAGGAAGAGATCTTCGGACCGGTGCTCTCGGCCATCCGGTTTGAGACGCCGGAAGAGGCCGTGGAGATTGCCAACGGCACCATCTACGGGCTGGTATCGGCGGTATGGACGAAGGACATCCGCCTGGCGCACAGAATGGCTTCGGAGATCAAAGCCGGCTCGGTATGGATCAACACCTACAACGGCTTCGACACCGGCTCGCCCTTCGGCGGTTACAAGCAGAGCGGCTTCGGGCGCGACCTAGGCGCGCACGCTTTGGAGCAGTACACCAATGTGAAATCGGTATGGGTGGCGCTCTAACCGGATGAACCTTACCGACCTCCGCCGCCTGTTCGGTGAACGCAACATCAGCCGCGTCAAGCTGGGCGGCTTCGACATGGACGGCGTGCTGCGGGGCAAGCACATCAGCCTGGACAAATTCTGGCCGGCGGCCGAATCCGGCTTGGGCTTCTGCGACGTGATCTTCGGCTGGGACATCGCCGACGCGCTGTATGACAACGTGAAGTACACGGGCTGGCATACGGGCTATCCGGACGCCATCGCGAAGATCGATCTGGAGACCTTCCGCCCGATTCCCTGGGAGCCGGGGACCGCGCTGTTCCTGCTCGATTTTGTGAAGCCGGACGAAAGCCCGCTACCCATCTCGCCCCGCCAGGTATTACGTGCGGTGGTGGAAAAGGCGGAGGCGATGGGCTTCCGCGCTTTCTTCTCCGCTGAGTACGAATTCTTTATATTCCGCGAGTCTCCCGAAAGCATCCGCCAGAAACATTTCCGCAACCTGCTTCCGCTCAGCCCCGGCATGTTCGGCTACAGCGTGCTGCGCGCTTCGGAGAATTCCCATGTGGTGCTCCAGATCTTCGATTTGCTGGCGAGCTTCGGCGTGCCCCTGGAAGGCTTGCACACCGAGACCGGGCCCGGAGTTTACGAAGCGGCCATTGCCGTGGACAGCGCGCTGGAGGCGGCGGACAAGGCCGCGCTTTTCAAGACGGCGGTGAAAGAGCTCGCGGCGCGCCAGGGGCTGCTGCCAACGTTCATGGCCAAATGGCACGCCGACCTTCCGGGGTCGAGCGGCCATCTGCATCAGAGCCTTTGGGACACGCACGGCGAGAGGAACCTTTTCTTTCGCGATGGCGCCATGTCCTCGCTGATGCGGCAGTACATCGGCGGCCTGGTGGAGAACATGGCGGCCTTCTCCTCGCTGTTCTGCCCCACCGTCAACTCCTGGAAACGAACCGTGCCCGGCGCGTGGGCTCCTGTGAATGCCACCTGGGGGATCGACAACCGGACAACAGCCGTGCGCGCGATTCCCGGCAGCGCCAAAAGCACGCGAGTGGAGCTGCGGTTGACGGGCGCCGACATCAATCCCTACATCGCCATGGCAGCCTCGCTGGCGGCCGGCCTGGATGGCGTGGAACGCCAGTTGGAGCCGCCTTCTCCGGCGGTGAACGCCTATTGCAGCGACGGCGTGCCCCTGCCGCGGGATCTGGGTGAAGCCACGGGTCTGCTCCGCGGGAGCGAGGTCGCGCGCAGGTGGCTGGGCGGCGAGTTCGTGGAGCACTTCGCGGCTACTCGCGAGTGGGAAATGCGGCGCTACGAGCGCGCGGTCACGGATTGGGAACTGGCCCGCTACTTCGAAGCTATCTGAGGCGAGCCCTCATTCCTCGTTATAATAACGAGATTCCATGCCCATTTTGGATACCAATGAGATCCGGGAGATCCTCCCGCACCGTTACCCCATGCTGCTGGTAGACCGGATTGTGGAGCTGGAGCCAGAGCGCATCGTCGGCATCAAGAATGTCACAGCGAATGAGCCCTTTTTCGCGGGCCATTTTCCCGATTTTCCCGTCATGCCCGGCGTGCTCATCGTCGAGGCCATGGCGCAAACCGCCGGTGTGCTCGTGCTCAAATCTATCGAGGACCGTGCCAAAAAGCTGGTTTTGCTGGTCTCCGTCGAATATGCAAAGTTCCGCAAGCCGGTGGTTCCGGGAGATCAGTTGCGGATTGAAATGACGCTGATCCGCCGCAAAGCCACCGTAGCCAAAATGGCCGGCCGCGCCACGGTGGATGGCGTGGTGGTGGCGGAAGCCGAAGTGATGTGCAAGCTCGCCGATAAGGAAGAGACGCACGCCTAGAATGCCCGTCCACCCCACCGCTATCGTCGATCCCACAGCCCAGGTCGCCGAAACCGCCGAGATCGGGCCTTACTGCATCGTCGGCCCGGAGGTGTTCATCGGCGCGGGCACGCGCCTGATGGCCAATATCTACATCGAAGGCCCCACCTGGATTGGAGACGACAACATCTTCTACCCGTACTCCACGGCGGGCGTCGCCTCGCAGGACCTCAAGTACCGGGGCGAGCGCGCCGAAACCCGCATCGGCAACGGCAACAGAATTCGCGAATTCGTCACTATCCACCGCGGCACGGAGGGCGGCGGCCTGCTGACGCGCATCGGCGACGGCAATCTGCTGATGGCATACGTACACGTCGCGCACGACGTTTTGGTAGGCGACCGTACGGTACTCGCCAACGGGGTCACCCTGGGCGGCCACGTCGCGGTGGGCGACTTCGCGACCATAGGGGCCTTCACCGGCGTCCATCAATTTTGCAGAGTCGGCCGCCACGCCTTCATTGGCGGCTACAGCGTGGTCACACAGGATGTGATGCCCTTCGCCAGCACGGTCAGCGAGCGCGAGATTCGAGTGTTCGGCGCAAACCGCGTGGGCCTCGAACGCCGCGGCGTCGCCACGGAAACCATTGAAGCCTTGCAGACCGCTTTCCGGCTGCTCACCCGCTCCGGTTTGAACACTTCACAGGCCGTGGAGCGCATTCGTGCCGAAGTGCCCGCCAGCGTGGAGGTGGAGGAGGTGCTGGAGTTTATCCGCGCCGCCAAACGTGGTGTCGTAAAGGCATGAAGTACGGTCTCATTGCGGGTAGCGGCCGGTTTCCTCTGCTGGCGCTCGAGAGCGCGCGGCAGCTCGGCCATGAGATGGTGGCCGTTGGGATCAAGGGCGAAGCGTCACCGGAGATCGAGAAGCTGGCGCCGCGCGCGCATTGGATCTCCATCGGACAGTTAGGGAAGCTGATTGACATTCTGCATTCCGAAGGCATCTCGGAGATCTTCTTGGCGGGGCAGGTCAAGCACGTCAGCATCTTTTCCAACGTCCGCCCGGACTGGCGGTTGCTGAAGCTGCTGGCCACGTTGCCGCGCAAGAACACCGACTCTCTGATCGGCGCTTTGCAAAGGGCTCTGGAGGAAGAAGGCATCCGCTTCTCCGATTCCACCGCTTTGCTCAAACCGCTGCTAGCCGATGAAGGCGTCATCACCAAGCGCAAGCCCAACAAGGACGAGACCGCGAACATCGATTACGGCCGGCCGATTGCGAACACGCTTGCGGGTTACGATGTGGGACAGAGCATTGCCGTTTGCGAGCGCGCCTGCGTGGCCCTCGAAGCCATGGAGGGGACGGACCAGATGTTGCTGCGGGCCGCTTCGCTGGTCAACGGCCGGCCCATCACGCTCGTTAAGGTTGCCCGGCGGCGAAGGCACATGCTCTTCGATGTGCCCGTCCTGGGATTGGAGACCGTCAACGTGATGCGCGAAACCCACACCACGGCGGTTGCCGTTGACGCCAACAGCACGCTGCTGCTCGATCGTGGCGATCTTGTGGAGCAGGCGAACGCCGCCAAGATTGCCATTATCGGCATCAAGGGAAGAAGCTCGTGAGCCGCGTGCGCGTGGGCGTCGTCGGGGCCGGTCAGTTCGGGCAGAACCATCTCCGCGTTGTGTCGCATTCCCCGCGCGCTGAGCTGGTGGCGGTGGTGGATGCCGATCCCGCACGCGCCGCCAGCGCCGCCGCGACGTATGGATGCGCCGCCTATGCGGATCTTCGCGATCTTCGCGGCCATGTGGACGCGGCCATCGTCGCCGTCCCCACGGCCGCGCACGCCGATGTTGCCGTGCCGCTGCTTGACGCCGAAATCGACGTGCTCGTCGAAAAGCCCCTCGCCGCGGACTTGGCCTCGGCGGACCGCATCGTCGAAGCCGCCGCATCGCGAAGCCGTGTGTTACAAGTTGGTCACTTGGAGCGCTACAACCCCGCCGTGCTGGCGCTCGAGAAAGTTGCTACCCGTCCGCTCTTTTTCGAGATCCATCGCATGAGCGTGTTCAGCCCCCGCAGCCTGGACGTGGACGTGGTGCTGGATCTCATGATTCACGATATCGACATCGTCCTGAGCCTGGTTCCCGACGAGCCGGAGGAGATTCGGGCGGCGGGCATCTCGATCCTTTCGGCGAAGGTCGATATCGCCAACGTGCGATTGCAATTCCCCGGCGGCTGCGTCGCCAATCTCACCGCCAGCCGTGTCTCCACGGAGCGCGTGCGCAAGCTGCGCATCTTTCAGCCGCACCAGTACATTTCGGTGGATTACGCACGCCAGGACGGGGCCGTCTTCACCGTCGGCGCGAACCAGCAAATCGGCTTCGCCCCACTCGCGGTGACGAAGGCCGAGCCTCTCGGTCTGCAGTTCGAAGCCTTCCTCGACAGTGTCCAGTGCCGCACACAGCCGAAACTGGACGGGCGCGCCGCGCGTCGCAGTCTGCAAGTCGCTTTGTCGATTCTTGATAAGATTGAAGAGCATGCCAGGGTGGTGGCGGAGTCCCTGGCGCCGGAATGGAAACCGTCGTAGAGTCAAGGAGTTCCGAGCGTGGCGATCTCCAGCTTTTGCTGCCTTGGAGTGACTCGCGGGACCGTGCGCGCCATCGCCAGGCCGCCATTGGCTCGCTGCTGGTTCATGTGCTGGCGCTGACCGGATTTATGCTCGCGCCTCCCACTAAGTCCGCCGCTCCCCGCCGGGTGGCTATGGTTCGCCAGGTCACGCCTTTGGTAGCCCCGCCTCCCGAACTGACGCAGCGCGACCCCAACAAAGGCAGGATCAGCAAGGAGTTCAACGTGGAAAGCCTGCTCCCGAGGCCGCGCGTACAGATTCCGCCCTCGCCGCCTTCCACCACGCGCCCGGCCGCGCCGCGTCCTTTCCTGCCAACGACGAGGCCTAGCGTGACGCCCACTCTGCCCGAACCTCCCAAAGTTGAAGTCGCCGAAAACAGCGGACCCTTGCACGGGCTTCCACAGCAGCAGGAGATCGCGCCGCCGCCTCCTCCGCCTCCGCAAATCGCGCCCGAAGAGCCGAAACTTGCCTTTGAGACGCCCCAATCCGCGCAGGTTCCTCGCCCGCCGGAGAGAAGCCAGGTGCTGGGAAGACTTCCGCCGTCCGCCGCCAACACGGTGACCGAGGCCTTGCGCACCATAGCCCAGGGACGTGGCGCGTCCGGAGGCCTCATGGTCGGAGACATTGGAGTGGGCGTTGGCGGGCTTGGAGAAGGTTTGAATCTTCCGCCGTCGCCCGGCCGCGCGGGCAGCAATCTGGAACTGCTGAGCGATCCCATGGGGGTGGATTTCCGCCCCTATCTGATTCGCATACTCTCCGCCGTGCGCCGCAACTGGCGCGCGGTGATTCCGGAAAGCGCCAAGCTGGGACGGCGCGGCAAAGTGGCGATTCAGTTTGCGATCAGCCGCGAGGGAAACGTGCCGAAGCTGGTGATTGTGACGCCTTCCGGCGCCGAGGCGCTCGACCGCGCGGCCGTGGCGGGCGTCAGCGCATCCAACCCGTTCCCGCCGCTGCCCGCGGAATACAAGGGCCGCGAGATCCGCCTCCAGTTCACCTTCATGTACAACATGCCTAAGAATTAGACTACTATGATCGGAAGTGGCAAGATGGCAAGCATCTGCCTCCGCCGCTCTCATGGGGAGCGTTTGGCATTAAACCGGCCGCCAGCGGTTTTATTCAGGTCGGCCTAAACAAGAGTTAGACAGCCACGAAGAGGCATAGGAGACGATGCAGCAGCCGCAGGCGCGCGAATCGGATATCAAGATGCTTATTCAAAGCCTCAAGAGTGCCAAGAGGAAACTCGAACCGCGCGATTTCGCTGATGAGGCCGAGTCCAGGACGATGCACGACTACGCCTACGAGCGAAGCTCAACATCTCTTGTGTGGAATCCCGTCTCGGTTCCGAAGAGGTGGGCGCGTTGGCGGGCACAGCGCAAGCTCGCGAGACTTGGGCCGTCGGCCGTTCCGCTCCTGGTGGAGGAGTTGACCCAGCCAGATATTGACGAGGACTTCCAGGAGCGTGTCACGAAACTGCTCGTGCGGCAGGCTGAAGCTGGACAGCCGGTCTTGGATCAACTCAGGAATGCAACGCACTCGCCGACTGTTTCCAATCGCCTGCACGCTGTTCTAAGTAGACTGGAGGCCTTAGAACGAGAACGGGGCAAGTGATGCTCCGATTGCACTGCGGCGAGAAGTCTTCCGCTGTTGCTGGCCTGGGCTTGAAGGTTCGGTGAAGTATCCGCCGTGTCCGCGTCAGAACGGGAGTCGACGTCGTGAGTCCGAAGCATCTCCGATGTGCATGGGGCGTGTCATCGCTCATCGGGGGTTCAAGGGTAATCATATGAAGTTGCGCTGCGTCTTCAGTTTCCATGACTGGGACGGCTGTCACTGTCGGGAATGTTCACGCAACCGTCACGATTGGCGATTCTCTCGAGAGAGGGAGGTTGAAA
>JBBDWK010000077.1:0-95584 GCA_040902885.1 Bryobacteraceae bacterium
AGCAGAATCAAATGTTTATCTGGTCAATAATTTATGGTTGCGGAATCGCTGTCCCGCGGGCTGTTCTCCCGCAACCCGCGATATACTAAGAAATTAACAAGCAATTGCGTCGTCACCATGGCTGAGCTGAGTGTCATATGGCTGCGCGCCGCCGTGGCGCTGTATTCGCTCGGCCTGATCCACGCCATCCTGAGCCTCATGCGGCGCGACCGCTTCTTTCGGCCCGTCCTGGCCGCGTTCTCCACCGGCGTCACGCTCCATCTGGTCTCCATCGTCGAAGAAGCCGCGCTCATCGGCAATCTGCCCGTTCAGAATCTCTACGAGTCCGTCTCCCTGTGCGCCTTCCTCATTGCGGCCTTCTATCTGTTCGTCTACTGGCGCTATCGCATGGAGTCTCTGAGCACGTTCGTCTTCCCGCTCGTGTTCATCATGACCCTGACGGCCACCTTCGGGAACCCCGTCTCCACCTGGTCGAGCTCCGCAGTCCGCGACATGTGGCTGACCGTGCACATCGTCTCCATCCTGGCCGGCTACGCGGCGCTGCTGCTCACCGCCCTCGGCGCGGTGCTCTATCTGGTCCAGGAGCGCGAGCTCAAGCGCAAGCGGCCGTACAGCTCCTCTTACCGGCTTCCGCCGCTGGGAATCCTGGACGACCTGATTTCGAAATCCATGACGGCCGGATTCGCCGCCATCACACTGGGCATCGTCACCGGCAGCACCTGGGCCTTCATCGAACTGGGAACCAGCTGGCTGGCCGATCAGCGCATCGCCATCGCCTTCGCGACCTGGGGCATCTACCTGGCTATGGTTTTTCTGCGCGTGAACGCAGGCTGGCGCGGGCGCAAAGCGGCCATCATGGCCATCACCGCGCTGGGCTGTTGCGTCGTAACCTGGGCGACGCACGCCGGCCTGCTCTCCATCCAGCCTCAATGAAGCTGCTGGTCACAGGTGTAAGCCATAAAACCGCGCCGGTCGAAGTGCGCGAAGGCCTGGCGATCCCCGCCGCTTTCATTCCCGCGGCCCTGGACGATCTGCGCGCCCACGCCGGCGTCCGCGAGGCGGTCATCCTCTCCACCTGCAATCGCGTGGAGATTACCGTGAGCTGCGAAGAGGCCATCCAGGCGCACGCTTCCATTCAGCGCTTTCTTCTGAAAGGGCGGGTGCTCCCACCGCAGGCGCTCTACAGCTATGAGGACCGTGCGGCGATCCAGCACCTGTTTCGCGTGGCTTCGAGCCTGGACTCGATGATCGTCGGCGAGCCTCAGATTCTGGGACAGGTAAAGGCCGCCTACGCGCTCGCGCGCGAAAAAGGAACGGTCAACGGGCTGCTGGACGGCATATTCACGCGCGCGTTTAACGTGGCCAAGCGGGTGCGATCGGAAACCGGCATCGGAGCGATGGCGGTCTCCATCAGCTTCGCGGCGGTGGAGCTGGCGCGCAAGATTTTCGGCGCGCTCTCCGGCAAGACGGTCATGATCGTGGGCGCGGGCAAGATGTCCGAGCTGGCGGCGCGCCATTTGCAGCGCTCCGGGGCTTCGGACATTCTCGTCACCAACCGGACCTGGGAGCGTGCGCTCCAGATGGCCCGGCAGTTCAACGGCAAGCCGGTCGATTACTTGCGTTTCCAGGAAATGCTGCCCGAGGTGGATATCCTGATCAGCTCGAGCGGCGCGCCGCATTACATTTTGAACAAAGATGAAATGCAGCGCGTGATTCACGCGCGCCGCAACAAGCCCATGTTCCTGATCGATATCGCCGTGCCGCGCAACATCGACCCCCAGGTGAACGAGGTCGATAACGTCTTCCTCTACGATATCGACGACTTGCAGGAAGTGGTCAACGCTAACCTCCAGGAGCGCTCCAAGGAAGCCACGCACGCCGAAGAGATCGTGGTGCAGGAGGTGGAGCGCATGGTCGCGCGCCTCAAAGTGCAGGAGGTCGCGCCGACTATCGTCTCGCTGCAGGAGCAGCTCGAGGCAATCCGCAACGCGGAGCTGGAGAGGATGCGCCGCAAGTGCGGGCCGCTCAGCAGGGAGATGGAAGAAGCCGTGGAAGGCATGACGCGCGCCATCGTGAACAAGATCGCGCACGGGCCGATCTCCGAGCTGCGCCAGCAGGCCGGACAGCCCGAGGGCATCCACGTGATCAAAACCATCCGCAAGGTGTTCCACCTAGGGTGATGGCTCGTAAACGCTATCGGGTATCGTTGATGCCTCGGCAACCGCTCCCTTACGGTCGCGGCTCAGAACCGAGCCGCGACCGTAAGGGAGCGGTTGGACTGTGATGGTAGTTATCGGATCTCGCGGTTCTCAACTGGCTCTGTGGCAGGCGCACTGGGTGCAGGCGCGCTTGGCCGAGCTGGGCCGGGAGAGCCGCATCCAGATCATCAAGACTACCGGCGACGTGATCTCTTCGCAGGCCCTTCGGGATATCGGCGCCAAGGGGCTTTTCACGAAGGAGATTGAAGAAGCGCTGCTGGCGGGCGACATTGACCTGGCAGTACACAGTTTGAAAGACCTGCCGACGGAGCTTCCTCCGGGGCTTTGCATCGCCGCGGTGCCGCCGCGCGAGGATGCCCGCGACGCGCTGGTAGGCGGCACGTTCGCGGGCCTTCGAGAGGGCGCACGAGTGGGCACCAGTTCTCTCCGCCGCTCCGCTCAACTGCTTTACGCCCGCCCCGACCTTACGCTTCAGCCCGTGCGCGGAAACGTGGATACGCGATTGCGCAAGCTCGATGAAGGCCAGTTCGATGCTCTCGTGCTCGCGGCGGCCGGACTCAAGCGCTTGGGATGGGATTCGCGAATCGCCGAGATCCTCGCGCCGGAGCTGAGCTGTCCCGCCGTTGGCCAGGGTGCGCTCGCCATTGAGACGCGCGAGGAGGGTCCGGGCTTCGAAGTGGCGCGTCTCCTCGAAGATGCCGGCGCACGCGCCGCCGTCACCGCCGAACGCGCCGCGCTGGCAGCACTTGGGGGCGGCTGCCGCGTGCCTATCGGCGCTTACGCCACGCTTTCCAACGGGAGGCTGCATCTGATTGGAGTCGTGATCTCGCCCAAAGGCGACCGCATCATCCGCGAAAGCGCCGAAGGACCCGCATCGCAGGCCGCGGAAATTGGCCAGCGTTTGGGCGAAGCTCTCGCCGCCCGCGGAGCGCGCGAGATCCTGGAAGCCGTATGAGCAAGGTCTACCTGGTGGGCGCCGGCCCAGGCGATCCCGAACTCATCACCTGGAAAGGCCGCCGTGTTCTCGAGCGGGCGGATGCCGTGCTTTACGATCATCTCGTCAGCCCCGCGCTGGTCGATCTCGCACCGCCGCACGCCGAGCGCTGCTACGTCGGAAAAAAAAAGGCCGTGCACGCGTTCACGCAGGAAGAGATCAACGCGATGCTCGTGGAACGCGCCCGGCGCGGGCTCACTGTAGTGCGCCTGAAAGGCGGCGACCCGTTCCTGTTCGGGCGGGGCGGGGAAGAAGCCGAAGCGCTGGCCGTCGCGGGCATTCCCTTCGAGGTGCTGCCGGGCGTCACTGCGCCGCTGGGCATCGCCGCATACACGGGCGTGCCGCTCACCCATCGCGAGCACACCTCCGTTGTCACCTTCGTCACCGGCCACTCCGTCGCCGGCATCGACTGGGACAAGGTCGGCGTCGCCGAAACGCTCGTCGTCTTCATGGGCCTGACCAACCTCGACGTCATCGCCGCCGAGATCCTGCGCCGGGGCCGCGACCCTCAAACGCCCGCCATGGCCGTGCGGTGGGCCACCCGAGGGTTCCAGCAGACTATCGTGGGAACACTCTCCACGCTGCCCGACCTCGTGCATCGCGCCGGCATGAAGCCTCCCGCCACGGTGGTCATCGGCGAGGTCGTGAGTCTGCGCGAGAAGCTGAGCTGGTTTGAGAAGCTGCCGCTGTTCGGCCAGCGGGTTGTGGTCACTCGCGCCCGCGGCCAGGCGGAGGACCTGTCGGCGAAGTTGCGCGAGCTGGGCGCCGAGCCGGTCGAGCTTCCCGCCATTGGCATTCGGCCCGCTGCCGATTACGCGCCGCTCGACCGCGCCATAGCGGAGCTGAGCGCCTACGACTGGCTCATCTTCACCAGCGCCAATGGAGTGCGCTTTTTTCTGGAGCGCCTGGATCATTCCCGAAGCGACATGCGCGCTCTGCGCGGTCGTCTCTGCGCCATTGGTCCCGCCACGCGCGCCGCTGTCGAAAAGGCTCATCTGAAAGTAGATCTTATAGGCAAGGAGTACGTCGCCGAGAGCCTTGTAGAAGCTTTCGCGCAGCACGATCTGCAAGGCAAGCGCATTCTGCTCGCCCGCGCGGCCGTGGCGCGCGATTTACTTCCCCACGAGCTCACCCGTCGGGGCGCTTGCGTGGATGTCGTCGAGGCCTATCGGACCGTGGTGCCCGAAGACACCGGGCGCCTGGCACGGGAAATCCTGCAATCCGGCCCGCGCCCCGACTGGATCACGTTCACCAGCTCCTCCACCGTGGAGAACCTGGTGGGCGTGGCAGGCGCGGCGGCACTCGAAGGAGTGAAGGTCGCTTCCATCGGTCCCGTGACTTCCGCGACAGCCGCCAAACTGGGCGTCACAGTGACGTGTGAGGCGCCTGCCTATACGACCGATGGTTTGATCGAGGCAATTTTGCGAACGAGGTAGAATCAGCAAATGGTATTATGCTGCCGGCATTCGGAGGAGACTCTCTGACCGGCTTAAGAAAATCAGTTCTGCTCGCCACATTCATCCTGCTTGCCGCCTGCTCCCGCAGCATCGATACGAAAGAAGCCGTGCGGCAGGGTGTGGTCGATTATCTGGCGGACCGCAGTAACGTCAACGTCTCAGCCATGACCGTGGACGTGCGATCCGTATCGTTCCGCGGGGACGAAGCCGACGCCATGGTGGCATTCACCGTTCCGGGCGGCCAAGGCGGCAGCCTGGAGATGCGCTACGTGCTCGAAAGGAAGAGCGGCAAGTGGGTAGTCAAGAGTAAATCCGAATCGGGCGGGATGCCGCATGGCGCCGGGGGCGATCCCGGTGATTCCGCTCCCGCGCCGGGCGCTTTGCCGCCCGGGCATCCGCCACTTTCCGAGCCGAAAAAATGAAACGGGTTGCCGTACTGGGCGGGGGGCCGGCAGGCGCGTTTGCAGCCGAGAAACTGGCCGCGGGCGGAGCCAGGGTAGTTCTCTTCGACGAGAAACTCGCTTGGGAAAAGCCGTGCGGCGGCGGCCTCACCTACAAGGCGTACCGCGATTACCCCTTTCTCATCGACAACAACACGCCCAAGAAACTGGTGACGGAGACCGTGCTGGCGGCTCCCAAAGGCGGCTCGGCTACCCTGCGCTTGGACCAGCCGCTGGTCATCTACTCGCGTTTCGATCTCAACCGGATGCTGCTCCAGCGCGCCGAAGCCGCGGGCGCTCAAATTGAGAAGGCCCGCGTGCAATGCCTGGAGCGCACCGGAAGCGGCTGGATCTTGCGCACCAAGTCCGGCTGCCTCGACGCCGATTTCTGCATTCTGGCCACCGGAGCGCGGAATCCATTGCGCGAATACGGCACCGAGCTCACGGCGGCCGATACCATGGCAGCGCTCGGCTATTACGTCCCCGGCGACCGTCAACAGATCGACATTCAGTTTCTCCCGCACCTGGAAGGCTATATCTGGGTTTTTCCGCGCTGCGGGCATCTCTCGGTCGGTATCTGCGGCAAGGGCGAGCCTGCCGTTTCCTTGCGGAAGAGGCTCGAAAGCTACATGCAGGAGCGCGGCATCTCCTGGAAGGGCGCCGCTTTCTACAGCCACCTGCTTCCCGCGCTCGCAGCTCCGGCGTGGAAGAAGAATCGCGTCGAGGGCGATGGCTGGATGGCCGTGGGCGACGCAGCCGGCCTGGTGGATCCGATTACGGGCGAGGGCCTGTACTACGCGCTGCGCTCCGCCGATCTGGCCGCGCGCGCCCTGCTCACCGAGACGGTGCAGGCCTACCGCAAGATGCTGCGGTTCGACTTTACCGCCGACCTCGAGTTCGGTTCCCGCCTGGCGCAAAAAATCTTTCACGGCAACTTCCTGCTCGGCAGCGTGCCCGCCCGCATGGTGCAGTTCACGCGGCGCAGCCCGCGCTTCGCGTCCGTGATGCAGGATCTCTTTGCGGGCACCCAATCCTACCTGGGTTTGAAAACGCGCCTGCTCCGCAACCTGAACGGCAGCCTCTTTGAAATCGCCATGAACGTTGGCCTCAGCCGCCTCCTGCCGGGCAAGCTGGCGCCATGAACGGGCAACCGCTTCCTCACGGTCGCGGCTCAGAAAGACTTACGGAGCCGCGACCGTGAGGGAGCGGTTGTTGATCGGAAGAGAACAGGAAAGTGATTCGAACCAAATCCGAAGAACTATTCGATAAAGCGCAAGCCCTCATCCCGGGCGGCGTGAACTCGCCCGTGCGCGCCTATCGGGGCGTGGGAGGAACGCCGCCCTTCATCGCGCGCGGCGAGGGATCGCGCCTGTTCGATGTGGATGGCAACGAGTACATCGATTACGTCGGCTCGTGGGGTCCTCTGCTGCTCGGTCATCGCCACCCGGAGATCATCGAGGCCCTTCGGCAGGCGCTCGAGATCGGCACCAGCTTCGGCGCTCCCACCGAGCGTGAGACCGAGTTGGCCGCGATGATTTGCGAAGCCATGCCCTCCATCGAAATGGTGCGGCTGGTCAATTCCGGCACCGAAGCCACCATGTCGGCCATCCGGCTGGCGCGCGGTTTCACCGGCCGCGATCTCACCGTCAAGTTCGAGGGCTGCTATCACGGCCACGTCGATTCGCTGCTGGTGAAGGCCGGATCGGGCATGGCCACGCTCGGCATCGCCGATACCAAGGGCGTGCCGGAGAGCTTTTGCGAAACTACCATCGCGCTGCCGTTCAACTCTCCGGAGGCAGTCGAGCGGACTTTCCAACGCTACGGCGGCAAGATCGCTTCCATCATCGTCGAGCCCGTAGTGGGCAACATGGGCTGTGTTCCGCCGCTGCCGGACTTCCTCGAATTGCTGCGCAAGGTGACGGAGCGCCACGGCGCCCTGCTGATCTTCGACGAGGTGATGACCGGCTTTCGTCTCGCCTTTGGCGGCGCGCAGGAACGTTTCAACATCCGTCCCGATCTCACCACACTCGGCAAAGTGATCGGCGGCGGGCTTCCCATAGGCGCCTATGGCGGGCGCGCCGACATCATGCGCCATGTGGCGCCCCTCGGCCCGGTTTACCAGGCGGGCACGCTGAGCGGCAATCCACTGGCGGTCGCCTCGGGTCTGGCCATGCTGCGGCATCTGAAGGCGCACCCCGATGTGTACTGGCAATTGGAGCAGCGCGCCGCCGAGCTGGAGGCCGCCGCGGAAGGCGCTCCAGTGACCGTGAATCGCGTGGGCTCCATGTTCACCTTTTTCTTCACGGGCTGCCGCGTCACCGATTACGAATCCGCCAAGAGCAGCGATACCGCCCGCTTCCGCGACTTCTTCCACGCGATGCTCGACAGGGGAATTTATCTCGCGCCTTCGCAGTTCGAGGCCGCCTTCGTTTCGGCCGCGCACTCCGAGGAAGATATCCGGACGACGATTCAGGCGACGCGCGAAGCTTTCAGCAGCTTGCGGGCCGAGTAGATCACGATTCCGAAGAACACCACGAAGCTCGCCACGATCACTACCATACGGCGCTTCCACGAGAGCGTCCGCACTTCAAGCTTCCGATCTCCCTCGAAGTCCAGCCACACCTTGAGTCGCACCTCGATTGGCGTCTTCCCGTTGCGGTTGTCGAGCACCACGGCATATTTGCCGCGCTCCAGCGCCACGCGCAAAGTTCCTTCGTTGCGGATGGCAATCGCGTCGAGCCCGGCCTCGCTCTTCGTGGAACGCAGCCGGCTCAGTTGGCCATCGTTCAGCACAGCCACCCGCAGCCCCGCCTCTTCGGATGAACCAAACTCGCCGTGCAGCACCGCGGGCTTCTGCTTGAGCGACACTTCCAGGTAGCGCCAATCGCCCCTGGGAACGGTGAAGGACTTGTCGACCAGAACCACGGAGGAACCGAGAATCAGCAGCAGGGCGGGAAGCATTATTCCGAGAAAACGATCTCGCCCCCCAGCACCGTCATCTTGACCCGCGTTTTGAGTATTTCCGCCGGGAGCACGCGCATGATATCGTTCGAGAGCAGCACGAAGTCCGCCATCATGCCCGGTGCGAGCATTCCTTTTTGCTTCTCTTCGAACGCCGCGAAAGCGGGCTCGCTGGTCCAGCTTCGCAGGGCCTCCTCGCGGGTCATGCGCTGATCGGCAAACCATCCGCCGGCCGGTGCGCCCTTGTGGTCCTGCCGCGTGACGGCGGCGTAGAATCCCCACAACGGATTCGGCTCTTCGACGGGAAAATCCGAACCGTTGGCCACCCGCACGCCGAGCGACAGAAAGCGCCGCCAGGCATACGAGTCCTTCACGCGTTCCGGGCCCAGCCTCGCTTCGGCCCAGCGCATATCGCTCGTCGCGTGAGTCGCCTGCATGGAGGCGACCACCGAGTACTTCGCGAACAGCGGCGCGTCTTCGAGCGAAACCACCTGCGCGTGCTCCACGCGGAAGCGCCTGTCGTTTTTGCCCGCGAGCACGGCGCCATAAGCCTCCAGCACTTCGCGGTTAGCGCGGTCGCCGATCGCGTGCGTGTTCACTTGAAAGCCCGCCGCAATCGCCTCGCGCGCGATGCGCTCGATCTCTTCGCGGTTCAGCATCAGCAGCCCGGAGTTGCGCGCATCATCCGCATACGGCTGCTTCAGCGCCGCTCCGCGCGAGCCCAGCGCGCCATCCGACATCAGCTTGACGCTGCGCACCGTAAGCCGATCGCCGGTCTCCGGCCCGCGCGTCAGGTACTCGCGCCACAGCGCGCCCGCGCCGCCGATCATCGCGTAGACGCGCACTGGCAGCTTCTTCTGTTCAATCAGGCGCCGGAAAGCGTCGAGATCGCCCTGGCCCACGCCCGCGTCGTGCACCGTGGTGATGCCCAGCCGCGCGCACTCTTGTGCCGCGCGCGCGATGCGGTTGCGTGTCTGCTCGTCGGTTGGTGCGGGAATAACGCTTCCAACCAGAGACTGCGCGCGATCGATCAGAATTCCCGTTGGTTGCCCCGACGCGTCGCGGTGAATCCTGCCGCCTGGCGGATCGGCCGTTTTCCCGTCCACGCGCGCAAGCTCCAGCGCTTTGCGGTTGACCCACGCCGCGTGGCCGTCCACGCGCGTCAAATAGACCGGATGCTCCGGTGCGGCCTTTGTGAGAATATCCGCATTCGGAAACTGGCCGCCTGGAAATCGGGTCTGATCCCACGCGCGCCCGCGAATCCATTCGCCCGGCTTCAGCGCCTTGGCGCGGTTACGCACCAGAGCGGCGACCTCATCCGCCGAGCGCGCGGAACGCAGATCCAGAAACTCCAGGCTCTCGCCCAGCCCTCTCATGTGAACGTGGCAGTCGATGAAACCGGGAATTATGGTGGCTCCTTGCGCATCGAGGAGGCGCGTCGCCGGTCCGATAAAACGCGCGGCGTTATCGCCAACGGCAAGGATCTTTCCGTCCTGAATTGCGAGCTGCGAAGCCTTCGGTTGCTGGGGATTTACGGTATGAATGTTTGCGTTGCGTATGGCCATGTCCGCCGTCTGCGCGCCCAAAAGGCCCGCAAACAACGTTAAAATAAGGACCATGAACGACAGTATGGCATACTCGGGCAATCCCCCCGGAACGTTCGAGTTGTCCGTCTGGAAGAACGGCGCAAGCTGGTTCGCCGCGATTTCGGTCGCCGCATTATTCCTGGTTGCCGGCCTCTGGAAGATCACCGACGCGCCCGGATGGGCAGTCCGTCTGACTCAGTTACAATTTCCCGAACGGTTCAGCGTTGCCGCTACGCTGCTGCTGGGAATCGGCGAGACTTTCGCCGCCGTCCTGCTTCTGGTGCCTCGTTTCCGCCGCTGGGGCGCGTGGCTCACCTCGGCCATGCTGGCGGCCTTCATGATCTATGTCGGCATCCATTATGAAGCGCTGCGCGGCGAAGAGTGCAGTTGCTTCCCATGGATCAAGCGCTCGGTGGGACCGGGCTTCTTCGTCGCCGATTCGGTGATGCTCGCGCTGGCTGGCGTCGCCGGAGTGTGGAGCAAGCGTTCGGAAAGCCTGCGTAGCGCAACATTGGTGCTGGCCGCGGTGAGCGTGTTTGCCGGCGTCTCGTATGGTGTTGCCGTCGTCCAACAATCGGGAACCAGAGCGCCCGCCACGATCGCCGTTCAGGGCCAGCCGTACTCGCTGCAGCAGGGCCGCATCTTTCTTTACTTCTACGATCCGGAGTGCAAGCACTGCGAGGACGCCGCGCGCGGCATGGCGAAGCTGGACTGGGGTGAGACGAAGTTAGTCGGCGTGCCGACCCGAATGCCGCAGTTCGCCGAGGATTTCAACCAGGCCACGGGTTTTCACACGGCAACGACCAGCGATCTCGAGTTGTTGCGCAAGACCTTTCCATTCGGCGATCCGCCCTTCGGCGTGGCACTCCAGGACGGCCGGCAGGCGGGCGCGCTGACGCAGTTTGCCGGAGATGAGCCCGCCGCCAGCTTGAAGAAGTTGGGCTTTATCCGGTAGCGTCCGCCGAAAAAGCGAGCCGGCATGCGAGCGTTCTTCTTCGATCTCCAATACGCCGTTCGCATGCTCAGAAAGAGCCGGGGAACCGCCCTGCTCGCGATGGTGGCGCTGGCCCTCGGCATCGGAGCCAACACCGCCGTCTTCAGTCTGGTCAACGCGGTTCTTCTTCGTCCGCTCCCATTCGCCGATGCGGACCGCCTCATGATCGTCCGGCAGAACTTCCGGCAGTTGGGACTTTCCGGAATCCCCGTCTCGCCGGCCGAGTTCACCGATTACCGGGAACGCGGCAACAGCTTTTCGCACCTCGCCGCTTATCAGGTGCTGACCGTCAATCGTACCGGCGTGGATATGCCGGAACAGATTCCCGCCGCGCGCGTTTCGCCCAGCCTGTTCAGTCTGCTCCGGACGGCGCCCGCACTGGGGCGCAGCTTTCTTCCCGAGGAAGAACAGCCGGGGCGGCATCATGCCGTCATTCTCGGCCACGGCCTCTGGCAGCGCCGTTTCGGCGGCGATGCGGCGATCCTCGGAAAGACTCTTACGCTCGATGGAAATGCCTTCCTCATCGTCGGCGTGATGCCAGCCCGCTTCCAGTTTCCGATCCAGACTGTGCCGGTCGAGATGTGGACGCCGCTCGCCTTCACCGCCGAGGAGATGAACCGGCGCGGCGCGCGCAACTTAGGCATGATCGGGCGGCTGCGCGAGGAGGCGAGCCGCGAGCAGGCCGAAGCCGAACTGACGGCCATCGCGCAAGGCTTCCCCGGTCTGCCGGCGCCGCTTGGCCTGGAGGTGACTCCCCTTCGCGAAACCGTCGTGCGCGGTGTCCGCGCGGCGCTGCTGATCCTGCTGGACGCCGTGGGGTTCGTGCTTCTGATCGCGTGCGCCAACGTCGCCAATCTGCTACTCGCCCGGGCCGCCACCAGACAGAAGGAAGTCGCCATCCGGCTCGCCATGGGAGCTACGCGCGTACGCCTGATGCGCCAGTTCCTCACTGAGAGCCTTCTGCTGTCCGTTTCCGGCGGCGTCGCGGGCGTTCTCTTCGCGGCCTGGAGCGGGCATCTGCTGTTGAAACTCAGCCCCTCCGGCGTTCCGCGATTTCACGATGCGGGCATCGATGGCAACGTTCTCCTGTTCTCCGTTCTCCTCTCCGTCCTCACTGGAGTCCTGTTTGGCCTCGCGCCCGCTTTGCAAGCTTCCAAGCCGGACCTGAACGAAGCGCTGAAGCAGGAAGGACGCGGCGGGATTCACGGCTTTCGGCTTCTCAGCCTGCGCAACGCGCTCGTGGTCGCGGAGACCGGTCTTGCGTTAGTGCTCCTGATTGGCGCGGGACTTCTCGCGAACAGCTTCGTGCGGCTGATCGGGATCGATCCCGGCTTCGACCCGCGCAACGTTGTAACGATGCGCCTCTCTCCATCGCAAGCGCGGTATCCCGAGCGCGAGCAGCGCTCCGCGTTCTTCCATCAGGTGCTGTCCCGAGCGAGCGTCCTTCCGGGTGTGGAGGCGGCGGCGATTACCAATGTGCTTCCGCTCGCGGGCGGTACCGACTACGGATTTACCATCGCCGGGCGTCCACTCAAAGATCTGCTGACCGCTGAGTGGCGCGCCGTCAGCCCCGACTACTTCCGCGCCATGCGAATCCCCATTCGCAGAGGCCGCGTGTTCGACGATCGCGACAGCACGAACAGCGCGGGCGTGGTCATCGTGAATGAGGCCATGGCCGCGCGCTTCTGGCCGAACGAGAATCTCATAGGCCAAAGAATCAAGCTGGGCGGGTCGGATTCGCCGCAGCCGCCGCTCGCCATCGTCGGCATTGTCGGCGACGTGCGCCAGTCCGGCCTGCACGAGCTGCCGAAGCCCGAAATGTACGTCCCGTACACGCAGCTTCCGCAGGTGCCGGTGGAGTTTCTGCGGTTTCCGCCCATGACGCTGGTTCTGCGGACTGCGCACGGGGCGGCGGGCATGGCGGCAGCAGTGCGGCAGGAAATTCTGGCGCTGGACAAGGACCTGCCGGTCCCGGCCGCCGGAAGCATGGAAGAAATCCTCTCGGGCTGGCTGGCCCAGCGCCGCTTCAACATGCTCCTACTGGGCGCGTTCGCGGGTTTGGCCTTGTTGCTCGCAGCCCTCGGGATTTACGGCGTCATGTCGTATTCGGTCGCGCAGCGCACGCAGGAGATCGGCATCCGGCTCGCGCTCGGTGCAGAGCGGCGCGACGTCTTTCGCATGGTCCTGCGGCAGGGCCTCGCCGTCGCCCTCATCGGGATCGGTCTGGGGCTCGCCGCATCCTTCGGCCTCACCCAAGTTCTGGCCAACCTGCTTTACGGCATCAGGCCCACCGACCCGCCGACCTTTCTCGCGGTGGCTGCCTTCCTGACGGCGGTGACTCTCGCGGCCTGCTATGTCCCGGCCCAAAGGGCCACCGCGGTGGATCCGATGGTGGCCTTGCGCGCCGCCGTGGACACGCCCTGGAGCCTGCCGCGCTCCCTGCGGCTCCGCGCAATCCGGGATGATGCCGAACGCGCCATGACTTACGACGAGCGTCAGGTCCTCAGCGATCTCGGGCACGCCGCACGAACCGTTTCGCACGTTGAAGAGCTGTTCGACGTTATCGCCCGGCGGCTGCAACAGACCCTGGGCGTTGAGAGCCTCTCGCTGTTCCTTCGCGAAGACAAATCCGGGGATTATCGTATCGCGGCCTCCTGCCCCGATCGCGAAGTGCGAGCCAGCCTCGCGAGCGACGCTTTCGTGGTCCGCCGGCTTAAGAGCCTCTCCATGCCGATGGCTATTGAGGAAAAAGACTTCGAGACCTGGATGCGCGCGCTGGCCGAGGCCGATCCCGAGGGCCTCGAGGCACGGGGGCGCGAGATTGGGACGCTTCAGCGGGTACGGGCTTCGCTGCTGCTGCAGATTGCCTTGAAGGACCAGTTGATTGGAATTCTCGCGCTCGGCCCGCGAAAGTATTCCCAACAGGACAAGGAAATGCTGATGCTGGTGGGCGGGCAGATCGCGTTCATCGTGGAGAACGCGAAGCTCGCACGCCGCGTGGCCGAGCAGGAGCGGCTGAACCGCGAACTCGAAATCGCTGAGGAAGTGCAGCGCCGCCTGTTCCCGGAGCGGCCGCCGCAGATTCCCGGTTTCGATCTGACCGGCTACTGCCGTCCGGCGCGCGGCGTGGGCGGAGACTACTACGACTTTCTGCAACTGGATCGCGGCCAGCTCGGCATCGCTCTGGCGGACGTGGCGGGCAAGGGCATCGCGGCTGCGCTCCTCATGTCGCTGGTTCAGGCGTCTCTGCGCAGCCTCGTGACAGCCGATGAAAGCGCCGTCGCTCAGTTGGCCACAAAGATGAACGCCTTGCTCTACCGCTCCACGGGGCCGAGCAGCTATGCTACCTTCTTCTACGCGCAGCTCGACGCGGCCTCGCTACGGATGACTTACGTCAATGCCGGCCACTGCCCGCCCCTGCTCGTAAGGCGCTCCGGAATTCAGGAGCTGACTGTTGGCGGTCCCGTCATCGGCCTGCTGCCCAACTGCTTCTACGAGCACGGCAGCATCCAGCTTCAGGCAGGCGACTTGCTTGTCGCCTTCTCCGACGGCGTCAGCGAGGCCATGAGCCCGAACGACGAAGAGTTCGGCGAAGAGCGCTTGCGGCAGCTGCTGTCGGATCTTCCCGACGCTGCCGCGCGCGAGGTGGAGGCGTCTCTCCTGCGCCATCTCGAAGAGTGGTGCGCCGGCGCCCCACAGCACGACGACCTCACTTTCCTCGTAATGCGAGCCGGATAGGTATACTATCCCCTTATGAACCGACGACACTTTGTAGGAGTGCTTGCGGCCGGCGCAGGCCTCGCCCAGACGCGGAGGCGCTACGATGTCCTCATCCGCAATGGCGAGGTGCGGGATCCCGGCGCCAAAGTGAGCAAGCGCGCCGATGTCGCCGTGCTGGACGGCAAGATTGCCGCCATTGAGCCGGAGATTCCGGTGGAGCGCGGCATTGACGTCATCGATGCCAAGGGCCTGTACGTCACCCCCGGCTTGGTCGACCTGCACACCCATTGCTACTTTGCGGCCACCGGGATCGGCATCGAGCCCGACCCCATCGCCGCGCGCTCCGGCGTCACCACCTGGGTGGACGCGGGCACATTTGCCGTCGATCAATTCCCCGGCTTCCGGCGGTTCATCGTCAACTCGTCGCAGTCGCGCATCTACGGTTACATGTACCTCTACCCCAGCAGCCGCGATCCCAGCGTCGATCCCGTGCAGTACGTCCGCAGAAACATGCGCCGCACGGGCGAAGTCGCCGCGGCTAACCGCGACATCCTCCTCGGCATCAAGCTCCAGGTCGGCTCCAACATGAACGGGCCGCATAGCTACGACTTCCTCAAAATCGCACGGGAAATGTGCGACAAATACAAGCTCGCGCTGATGACGCACATCAGCTTCGCGCCGCCCGAGACGCCGCAGGTGATGGAGCTGCTGCGCGCCGGCGACGTGGTGACGCACTGCTTCAACGGGCACACGCTAGGCATCGTGGACGCGGCCGGGAAGATCAAGCCGGGCGTGATGGAGGCCCGCGCGCGGGGCGTACTCTTCGATATCGGCCACGGTCTCGGCAGCTTCAACTTCGCGGCTTCGCGCAAAGCGCTGGACGCCGGCTTCGTGCCGGATACCATCTCCACCGATATCTACACGCTCAACCTGAACGGGCCGGTTTACGACATGCCCACGACCATGTCCAAGCTGCTCTACCTGGGCATGAGCTTCGACGACGTGCTGCTGCGCTCCACTTACAACGCGGCGGGTGTGGTGAACGGCGGGATGGAGCGGCTTCCGGGCCTCGGCACGTTAGCGGTAGGCGCGCCCGCCGATATCGCGCTGTTGGCGCTCGAAGACGGCCAGTTCCAGTTGGTCGATTCGCAAAGGAACGCGGTGACCGCCAAGCAGCGCATCGCAAGCCGCCTGACCATCTGCCGGGGCAAGCGCCTCATCGCGCCGGTATAGGTCGCCCGCTTAATACGGCACGCGGTCGATCTTCCGCTCCCACTGCTCGAACACGGTGAGCGCTTCCTCGCGGAGATACAGCGACATCGGGATGCGGCGCAGATGCGCAGGGCGCGCGACTTCTTCATAGATCAGCGCGTCATCGAATCCTATGGCCGCCGCGTCGGCGCGGGTGAGCGCGAAGAAGACTCTGGCCGGACGCGCCCAGTAGATGGCCCCCAGGCACATCGGGCAAGGCTCGCAGGTGGCGTAGAGATCGCAGTCCGTCAACTGGTAGTGCCGCAGCGCCCGGCAGGCTTCGCGGATGGCGACGATCTCGGCATGCGCGGTCGGATCGTTGGCCGGAACAACCTGATTGACGCCGCGCGCGATCACATGCCCGTCTTTCACGATCACGGCGGCGAAAGGACCCCCGCGTCCGATCCGTACGTTTTCGCCCGCCAGCGAAATCGCCTCCCGCATGAACGTCTCCTGCATGGTTCCGAATGTAGCATGCGGTTTTCGTTTTAATGCCGACGCCACAGTAATTCTGTCAAGTTGTTTTGCTGTATCATGAAAACACTCCAAAGGAGGCCTATGAACCGACGTTATTTTCTTGCGGGCTCGGCTGTTGCGGCGGGATCCGCCCTGGCCAGCGTGAACGGCGCCATCCGTGTCGCCATAGTTGGGGTGCGCGGCCGGGGCGGCGCTCACATCAAGGGCTACGCTAACCAGCCCAATGTCGAGATCGCCGCCATCTGCGACGTGGACGAGACCGTGCTCAACAAGCGCGTGGCTGAAGTAGAGCAGCTCAAAAAGAAGCGTCCGGCGGCGTTCACGGATTTCCGCGAACTGCTCGAGGACAAGTCGATCGACGCCGTTTCCATCGCCACCCCGAATCACCAGCATACGCTCCAGACCATCTGGGCCTGTCAGGCGGGCAAGGACGTCTACGTCGAGAAGCCGTGTTCGCATAACATCTTCGAGTCGCAGCAGATTGTGGCCGCCGCGCGAAAGTACAACCGAATTGTGGCGCACGGCTCGCAAAGCCGCTCCTCGGAAGCGCTGCAAGAGGCCATGCAGAAGATGAACGAAGGTCTCATAGGCGATGTCTACATGGCGCGCGGCCTCTGCTACAAGTGGCGCGATACCATCGGACGCACGCCGGACGAACCCACGCCCGCGGGCGTGCACTACGACCTGTGGCAGGGCCCCGCCCAGGAACGGCCGTTCTCCAAGAACCGGTTCCACTACAACTGGCACTGGAACTGGGCCTACGGCAACGGCGACTTCGGCAATCAGGGCATCCACCAGTTGGACATCGCCCGCTGGGGCCTGGGCGTGAAGCATCCAGCCAAAATCAGCTCCATGGGCGGGCACTTCATGTTCGACGACGATCAGGAGACGCCCAACACCCAGGTGGTTACCTACGAGTTCAACGAAGGCGGCAGGAAGCGCTTCATGGTCTTCGAGGTGCGCCACTGGATGAGCAACCACGAAGCGGGCATAGGAGACGGCGACGGATCGAACACCGTCGGCAACATCTTCTACGGCTCGAAAGGCTACCTGGCCATCGACGGCGCGGGGTACAAGACCTATCTTGGCAAGTCGCAGGAGCCCGGTCCTTCGCGCTCGGGCGGGGGCGACCATTTCGCCAATTTCCTCTCGGCCGTTCGCAGCCGGAAGCCGTCCGATCTGAACGCCGAGGTTGAAGAGGGCGCGACCTCCTGCACATTGATGCACCTGGGCAACATCGCGTACCGTCTCGGCCGGACGATCAATTTCGACGCGGCTTCGATGAAGTGCTCGGGAGACGACAAGGCGAACAAGATGTTCACCCGTAAGTACCGCGAGCCGTTCGTCGTGAAAGTTTGACGATTACTTGATGCCTTCCGACGGCGGGTTGACCCGGCTCGCCGTCGTTACCGTCATTTTTCGCAGCTTGTCCAGTTGACGGCGCGCGATCTCCGCCCAAGAGCTGTTGGAGTCCACGCGCAGGTACGCTTTCCAGTGCCGCATGGCTCCCAGGAAGTCGCCCCGACGCTCACGCACCAGCGCCAGGTTGTAGTGCACATCCGCGTAATGCGGCTGCACCTCCAGCGCTTTCGCGTAGTGACTCGAGGCGACGTCCAGGTTGCCCATCTCGTGAAACAGGTTGCCCAGGTTGAAATGCGCCAGCGCGTACCTGGGATCGGCGTCGGTCGCCTGCCGATACCAGGACTCGGCCAGATTGTAGCGGCGCGAGTGGAAATAAATGGTGCCGAGATTGACCATGGCGCCGGTCGCTCCGGCGTTCAATTCGACGGCCTTCTCGTAGGCCTCGATGGCATCCTTCAAAGGGGCGCCGGCTTCCTCCAGCTCGAGGCCGCGCTGGAACCACAGATCGGACTGCGTAATGCGCGCGGCGCGCTCGGACCTTGATTCTCGCGGAAACGTAGCCAGATTATTCAGCTCGGCGGCGTCGAAATCAAACAATAATTGCCCGGTAATCGCCTCCATTTTTTGTCCGGCCACCTGCACTGCGATCTTTTTTCCGCTGGCGATGATTTTCAGCTCGCAGAGGGGATTCTCCACGTCGGAGAGGGTTTTGCGCAGCGCGGAGACGGCCCGGCCGATGCGGTCGTCGGATACGTGGTCCTGATGAAGTTTTTGGAGTGTCCGAAGCGCGATCAGGTCGGAGAACGAGAAAGTGACCGCTTCGCCGATCAACCCCCGGCGCTGCCAGCTTTTCAGCCGGCTCTCGGACAACCCGAGCATGCGCCGGACCTCCGCTCTCGTGTAGTCCTGCTTCGCGCCCTGTTGGGATGGGGACGCCGCCACGAACAAGAGTGTAGCACGAAGCCCCGCGCGGCCCCGGCTGGTACTCTTGGCGCGCGCGCGTCCTTGACGTTGGCCGATGTATCATGGACAATCCCATTGAGGGTTGGGGATTTTTAGAACATGGAGCAGACACGGCGTAGTTTTTTGAGAATTCCCGCTGCCTTCGCAGGCATCGGCGTTTTGCCGGCTGCGCTGCGGTTGCAGGCCGCTCCTCCGGAGAGCGGATTCGTCCCGCTGTTTGACGGGAAAACCCTGAACGGCTGGCAGATGGTCGCCAAAAAAGGAGCGGGCTATTTCGCCGCGAACGGCCTGCTCGTCTGCCCGCCGGACGGAGGCGGCAATCTCTTCACGGAAAGAGAGTACGCTAATTTTATCTTCCGCTTCGAATTCCGGCTGGAAGAAGGCTCGAATAATGGCGTGGGAATTCGATCTCCGCTGGCGGGCGATGCCGCCTATTCCGGAATGGAAATTCAAATCCTGGACGACGGGGCGCCCAGGTACAAAGGCAGGCTGAAGCCGACGCAGTATCACGGATCGATTTACGACCTCTTTCCGGCCCGGCAAGGCTACCTGAATCCAACCGGAGAGTGGAACAGCGAAGAGATCGTCGCGGACGGGCGGAAAATCCAGGTGCGTCTGAACGGCACGACGATCGTGGACGCGAACCTGGATAGCGTGACCGGTCCGGCGGTTTTGCAGAAGCACCCGGGGTTGACGCGGGCGCGTGGCCACATCGGTTTTCTGGGCCACGGAACGCGCCTGGAGTTCCGGAATATCCGGATCAAGGAATTGCCGTAAAGATTTTGCCGCGGCCGCAACTTTAGATACTAATCCTATGGCTTTCTCGGCCAGGTTCTGGGGCACGCGGGGCTCGGTGCCCACTCCAGGAGAATCCACCGCGCGCTATGGGGGAAATACGTCCTGCATGGAGGTCCGCTGCGGAGACACGATTCTCATCGTCGACGCCGGGACCGGCATCCGTCCGCTGGGGCGTGAACTGGAGCGCCGCGGGGCCAGAGATCTGCACCTGCTGATGAGCCACACCCACTGGGATCATATTCAGGGATTTCCCTTCTTCCATTCCATCTACAGCGCCTCCACGAAGCTGAATATATACTCGCCGCGCGAATGGTCCGTCCCCGCGTCGGCCATCTTCTGCCAGCAGATGGAGTCCCCTTACTTTCCGGTCCTGATGGAAGACGTGCCCGCAAAGCTGTGCTTCCACCAGGTGACGGACGAGTTCCGGATCGGCGAGGTAGAGATCACCCGTCACAGACTGAACCATCCCGGCGGTTGCTCGGCCTTTCGCTTCGAGTACATGGGAAAGAGTCTTGTGTACGCGACAGACCATGAGCCGTATGTCCGACTATTTGGGAACCTGGGACTGAACCGGGAGCGCGACGACTCCGTGCGTGCGTTCACGCGGGGCGCGGATCTGCTGGTTCGCGATGCGCAGTACACGGAAGAGGAGTACGAGAACCACCGGGGATGGGGCCACGGCACGTTCGAGGACGCGGCCAACGACGCAATCGAGGCGCGCGTGCGGCGTTTGGCTCTGTTCCATCACGATCCCGATCACGACGACGCCTTTCTGGAGTCGCAGCTCCAGGCTCTCCACCGGTTCGCGAGCTCCAACCTGGAAATTATGATGGCCCGCGAAGGCCACGAAGTGCAGCTTGCGTGAGTTCCGGGCAGCGTTGCTGATCGGCTGGCCGCTGCTCATCGCCGCGGGCGCCGGGTATGCGCGGGTCAACGACATCCCCCTGTCTGTCGCCGCGCCCCTGATTGCGGCATTTCTAATCGAATACTGCTTCTATTTAATTCCGGGCTTTGAAGAGGTGCGCGAGCGCATCGCGCGCCGCCTCCCTCCCGCCCGGCTGGCCGGCGCGCTGGCGGCGAGCGCCCTATTGCCGTACCTGGTCTTCGCGCTGGGCGCCGGGCAGTTCCGCTGGAGCGCCGCGGCAGCGCTGGCTGCGTTGGCCGCCGTAGTGGCGTTCTGGTATGTCGTCTTCCGGCCGGGCGCTGCGGCCGATCTGCCGCTGCTGGCTCTGTTGGCCGTGGTAATGCTGGCGAAGGTATTTCGCGACATCTACCCGGACCCCTGGCCCAACCTGCGCGTGGACATCCTGGGGCAGTTGATGATGATCCGCCTGGGCGCGACGGCGATGCTGCTCTTGCGGCGCGTGGAGGGCGTGGATTTCGGCTTCCTGCCGACGCGCACGCAGTGGAAGGCCGGCGTACTGCACTTCCTGTACTTTGTGCTCGTGGGGCTGCCGCTAGGGTTGGCCATCGGCGCGTTCCGCTTCGATCCCTCCTCCGCTCTTCCGTATGCGCCAGCCGTGTTCCTGGGCATGCTCTGGGTGGTCGCGCTGATGGAAGAGTTCTTCTTTCGCGGTCTGCTGCAACAATGGACGGCGAAGTGGACCGGTAGCGTGCAGGTGGCGCTGATTGCAGCCGCCGTGGCGTTCGGGTTGAGTCACCTGGGGTTTCGCGAGTTTCCCAACTGGCGGCTCGCGCTGGTGGCGGCGGTGGCCGGATGGTTCTATGGCCGCGCGTACCTGCAAACCGGAAGCATTCGAGCGGCCATGGTCGCGCACGCGCTGGTGGCGACTACCTGGCGAACCTTGTTCTGGTAGTCCTCAGGCGGCAACCAGATTCGGCGGGCGCCGGCCTTCCAGAACGGCGACGGCATTGCGCGCCGCCATCATCGACATCTCGCGCCGCGTGTCGATGGAGGCGCTGGCAATGTGCGGCGCGAGCACCACGTTTTCGAGCGTAAGCAGCTTGGGGTGAACCGCGGGCTCGTTCTCGAATACGTCCAGGCCGGCCGCGGCGATCGCGCGGCGCTCCAGCGCGTCGGCTATCGCCGCTTCATCCACCACCGGACCGCGGGAGGTGTTCACCAGAATCGCGTTCGGCTTCATCATGGCGAGCTCGGCCGCGCCGATGAACTTGCGCGTCTCCGGCAGCAGCGGGACGTGCAGGCTGATGAAGTCGGCTTCGCGCAACACTTCTTCCTTGGTGCGGAATTCGAGGTTCAACTCGCGCTCGAGCGATTCCGGGGCGCGGCGGGCGTCGTGATACAGGATGCGCATGGAAAAACCGCCCGCGCGGCGTGCGAATGCCTGTCCGATGCGGCCCATGCCGAAGATGCCAAGCGTCCGGTGGTGAATGTCGTGGCCGACGAGCAGATCGATCAGCCACTTCTTCCACTGGCCCGAGTGAACGAAGGCATGGCCTTCGACAACGCGGCGCGCGGCGGCCAGCATGAGCGCGAACGCGAAATCCGCCGTTGTCTCGGTGAGGACGTCGGGAGTGTTGGTGACCAGGATGCCCTTGCGCGCGGCGGCGGCGACGTCGATGTTGTCGTAGCCGACGGCGACGTTGGCGAGCACCTTCACCCCCTCCAGACAGCCGATGACGGGGGCGTCGAAGCGGTCGGTCAACTGCGTGACCGCGGCGGCTTTGCCCCGCAGGCGCTCCAGAAGAACGCTGGGGGAGAGACCCTCGTCGGAGTCCGCATAATCGACCTCGGCGTGTTGCCGGAGGTACTCAATGGCTTCGGGATAGACGTGTTTGGTGACCAGAATCGCAGGCTTCATCGGAGGGAAATTGTCTCACATCCCGGGGGCGGCGTGGCGGATGCCCTACCTTCGGAGACCGGATCTGCCTCTCGAAGATCCGAGCCACTCTGGGTGCCCGCAGGCCAGTACTAATTGAGCCAGTTTATTTGGCAGTCTGGACGTGCGTTTGGTCTGTGCAGTGCGATCAGAAAGGCGCTCGTCACGTTCTCGATTCCCCCGCGTGGTCCATGCTGCGGGTGAAATCGCAAGATAACTCGCCCTTTCTCGGAGCTGATGAGCAGCGCTGGGAGGTTCGAAAGCTTTCGCTCGGCTTCCCAGAATTGATTCAACTCGCTGGAGGAGACCTCGCAAGTCAGTTCACCGCTGACCGATGCACCGGTCCAGCGGTAGACGATGGCCTCCTCGAACTCGAGCCATTCTGGTCCGGCAGCAAGCCGGCTCGACCCGCTGGCCAGGGAACGAAGCGAATGGAATTGCGGTGACTCCGGATCGAGCAAGGAAATGTCCTCCAGCGTGATCCCAGCCAATTCGATCTCCCGCAACAACTCGTTCAGGCGCCGGTATCCTGCCACGCCGCCCTGCTGGGTGACGATAGGCGAAGCGATTATCAGTCTCCAATAATCTTCATCCGGCAAATGTGTCCAAAACATCGACTCCACAGGGAAGTTCTGCCGGTCGAGTTCGCGCAGAAGTCTCGCACCATCGCTGATAAGTCCTTCTACCAGTTTCTTCTTAACCATTGCAGTACTCCATGCTGAGGATCGTTAATGGCAGCCAGGATCTCCTCCGCCTGCTGTTGTCCGCGGCTCTGATATCTGGTCTCTTCAGTCCAGTCTTTCACCACAGCCCAATTTGCGCTGAAAGCCGGGTCCCGCCCCGCCTTCTGTGCAAAGGCTGGGCCAAGACCGGCGATGTCCAGCAGCTTCGTGATGTCGTGTACGTAATACTTTGCCGCCTCTTTCGGAGGGAACTCGTCCTGCTTCGTCTTTCGCGCGATGCATGCCTTCATGGCGCACTCGATGGCGTAACCGGAAACATAGTAGGCGCCGGCGTATCGTCCAGCTTCGAGCAGGGCGGCGTCGTCATCCAGTCTCTCGGCCGCCAAGCTCTGGAATTCGAGTCGATTCATCCTCGCCACTCTGAAAAGGTGTACTAATTTCCGTGAGTGAAGGCGGGACGGCCCGGCATCTCGGGCTGGCGGAAGTGACGGCGGCCGGGCCAATCCAGGCGCAGGTCGATGCACACCTCCTCCAGCACCTCCATGGTCACGATGCGGCTTTCCACCGCAAAAGAGGTGAGCAGCAGGTTATCGCAAACGGAGTTGATAACACGAGGAATTCCTTGCGTGCGGCGGTGGATCTCCACCACCACCTCCGGAGAAAAAACCGTCTGGTTCGGCATTCCGGCCTTCGCCAGCCGTGTGTTGATGTACTCCGCGGTTTCGCTGTCCTCAAACGGCTTCAGCGCGCAGCGCAGCACAATCCGCTGCTTCAACTGGCGGTATTCGGGCGCCTCCAGCTTGCGGTCCAGCTCGGGCTGGCCGGCCAGGACGATTTGAAGCAGCTTGCCGCGGCGCGTCTCCAGGTTTCCCAGAAGGCGAATCTCCTCAAGTACGCTCCAGTCCAGGTTGTGCGCCTCGTCCACGATGAGGACCGCCGTCCGGCCCTGGTTGGCGCGGTCGATCAGGAACTGGTTCAGGGACAGCAAAACCTCGGTCTTGGGGGTTCTTGGCTGCGTCAGGCCAAGATCGTACCCCACAAGATCGTAGAATTCGAGAGCCGTGATCTGAGAGTTGAAAATATATGCGAAGGCGATCTGTTCGGCGGACAGATAGTCGCGCAGGCACTCCAGCATGGTGGTCTTGCCGGTGCCCACTTCGCCGGACAGCACGATAAAGCCTTTCCGGCTGTGGACGCCGTATATCAGGTTCGCCAGGGCCTCTTCGTGCTGCTTGCTGCGGAACAGGAACGCAGGGTCCGGACTGAGGTTGAACGGGTTCTCCTTGAGACCGAAGAAGGCTTTGTACATAGGGAGAGCGGTAGCCTCTCAGCTTCTCAGTTTATCATGCGGTCAGGACTTAACCTGCTGCTTCGCGGGGCTGATCAGGATGTGTGCGTTGCGTCCCTCCATACGTGGCAGCCCTTCCGCGCTTCCGTAGGTAGAGAGGTCTTCCGCGAATCGCTGCAGCAGCTTCCTGCCCAGATCCGTATGGGCGATTTCGCGGCCTCGAAACTGCACCACGGCTTTCACCCGGTTTCCTTCCTGCAGGAACCGGATCGCATGGTTCTTCTTAAACTCATAGTCATGATCGTCGGTGTTGGGGCGGAACTTTAGCTCCTTCACCTGAACCACATGCTGTTTTTTCTTGGCCTCGTGCTGCTTTTTCTTCTGTTCGTACTGATAGTGGCCGTAGTCCACGGCCTTGGCCACTGGAGGCACGGCGGTCGGCGAGACAAGAACCAGATCCAGTCCCATCTCTTGAGCTTTCCGCAAGGCCTGCTGGGTGGGCATCACCTCAGCCGTCCCGTCCGGAAAGACGGCCCGGACCTCGCGCGCCCGGATGGATTCGTTTACGTTCTCTCTGCGACTGGGCCGGCGGGGAGGGTAGTTTCTGCCAGGAATCATGTGCAAGTTATCGATAATATGCAGTTTACTGCATTACAGATGCCGACTGCAATCGCAATGAGTAAAACTAAAAGCGCTTTTGCTTTTTCTATCAATGTTGTTGAGAGCGGTGCGGTGCTTTACTCCACTATACTGAATAAGAATCGGCGAGGCTCGATGACTCTTTCCACGGCCTGCTTTCATCTTTCTCTCGTATTCGTAACGGCGGCCGGGGCGGCCGTCGTCCCCAGTCTCTCGCTGGAGCAGATGGTTGATCGCTCCGAGCACATCGTGCATGGACGGGTGCTGCGGTCCTGGTCCTCCTGGGATCAAAACCGCCGTTTCATCTGGACGCATCACCAGATTCGGGTGACCGACCGTCTGGCCGGCCCCTCCAGCGCGACGGTCATAGCCAGCGAGCCCGGCGGCACCGTGGATGGGGTGAGCATGCGGGTTTCGGGCGCCGTTCCCTTCTCCACGGGCGAAGAGGTCGTCCTGTTTCTTTACCGGACTCCTCTCGGTTATCTGCGCGCGACCGGTCACGCACAGGGCAAGTATTTCGTCGCAGGCGAGGACTCCACGGGCAAGCGGGTCCGCACCGCTTTGACACGAGCGGAGAATCCCGGCGGCGGTGGCATCGACGAGTTCAAAGCCCGCGTGCGATCCCTGGTCAGCCGCCGGAAGGCGGCGAAATAGGATGCAAGTAGTTCCGCGGCCTGTCCGCTCCCTCACGGTCGCGGTTCGGTTCACGGGGCATAGGACCGAACCGCGCGCGTCAGCAAGCGGACTTGGAAGTGTCCACGCGTTCGCAGGACTTGTTGCCGCCGCAGTCCTTTCCTGCCTGCTCCTGCCCTCCGCGAACGCCTACGTCCGCGCTGTGACCGCCGGCGGCGCTCCGTTGAAGCGCGGCGATTTCGAGAACGTCAAGTTCGTGGTCAACGACCAGACCAAAGGCGGTCTCGCCAATGCCGAAGGCCAGCCCGTGCTCACCGCGGACAGCGACCCTGTCGCCGCGCTGCGGGCTGCCTTCGACGCATGGAGCCGCGTCTCTTCCGCCAATGTGCGTTTCGCACCGCTCGAAACGACCCCGGCCACTTCGGGCGGCGACAACGTGAACCTGATCACCTTCCTCGACACGCCTGAAAACCGCAGTGTGGTGGGGTCCGCCTTGGGCGTGGCCGCTTCTTTCTTCGTTTCGGGGGGCCAAGACGCAGGCCGAATTCTGAAAACGGACATCATCTTCAATCCCGCTATCGTGAGCGGAGGCCAGCATCGTTCCTTCTCCACCAACCTGGCTCCCGGCACCTACGACCTGCAATCGGTAGCGACCCATGAGATCGGACACGCTCTGGGGGCAAGCCACTCCGGCCTGCTGGGGGCAACCATGTTTCAGGCCACCGCTCCGGAAAGCGATTACCAGCGCGACCTGTCCTCGGACGATGTTGCCTTTCTGACGGAAGTCTATCCCGGCGCGTCCGCCAACGATTTGTTCGGCACGCTCTCCGGCACGATCTCGATCGCTGGTGGAGGACCGGCGCCGGGAGCGCTGGTGGCGGCCATCGACCCGCAGACCGGCGTCGCCGTGGGCGGGCTGACCAAAGCCGACGGCACTTATTCTTTTCGGATCAACGCGGGCCGGTATCAGGTTTATGCGGAGCCGTTGGATGGCCCGGTGCTTCCTCCGAACGTCGCGTTCGCCGATATCGTCCCAAACACCTCCTTCCAGACTACTTTTTTTGGCGGAATCGCCCCTGCCCTGGTTGAGATCGCAGGCGGCGGTACGGCAACAGCCGATATCGCGGCAGCCGCCGGCCCGTCCTCGCTGCAGATTGATAGATTCGGTACAGGCCCGGCGGGGCGTGATGGCAACTTCTCGATCGGCAGCGGCGCCAGTATCCTCCCGGGCGGGCAGGCCATCGATCTCCTGCTTGAGGGGGCGGGATTGGATGCCTCCTTGACGGAGGACAACATCCGGCTCATTGGCCCCGGACTCACCTTTCGGCCGGGAACGTTGCGTGTGGATACGCGAAGCAGCATCAGGCCCATCCGATTCACAGTGGACGTCGCCCCGCGCTCGAAGACCGTGCTTGGCACGGTCGTAATCGCCAGAGGTCCCGATACGGTAGCTTACTCAGGCGCTCTTGTGCTGATCGACTCCCTGCCCCGGTTCACTGCCGCGGGCGTCGCCAGCGCGGCAAACTTCCTGGGCGGCAGTGTCGCGCCGGGGGAGATTGTTTCCATCTTCGGCTCGGGCCTCGGCCCTGCGCAGGGAGTTTCAAACGCCGGCTTCGACCCGAATACCGGGGCATTGCCTGTGGTCCTTTCCGGCGTCCGCGCGACCTTCGATGGAGTTGCGGCGCCTCTCTTTTACGTGAGCGCCGGCCAGATCAACCTGCAGGTGCCGTACGAAGTCGCGGGCAGACCCTCAACTTCCGTCGTCCTCCATTACCAGAACCAAGCGAGCGCAACGGTAGGCGTGCCGGTGGTTGCGGCCAAGCCTGCGATTTTTTTGATCGTTAACCCGGACGGAAGCATCAATCGTCCTGGCAGTCCGGCGTCCGTTGGAGACTTCGTTACGATTTATGCCACCGGGCAGGGGGCGGTCAGCCCCGCCGTCCCCACAGGCAGGCCCGCACCTGTTGCGGAGCCATTGGCCCGGGTGGCGGATGCGGCCAGCACCTTCGGCAACGTAGCTTTTGGCGGCATGACGCCCGGCGCCGTGGGTCTGCTGCAGATCAATCTGCAAATCCCGAATCCCGCCCCCCAGGGAAATGTCCCGTTGAGGATTACAGTCAACGGCGTCAGCAGCCGCGCCGGGACGAGCATCGCGGTCCGATAGATCGGGGGCTGCTACAATCGAGGGTTGGACCGGCCTTTTCCCATTCCCGACGATGCTCCCGCTGAAGAAATTCTGCGGTGGGCTATCGCCACCTTTGGCAAATCTCTCGCAGTTTCCACCAGTTTTCAGGCCGAGGGCATGGTCATCGTGGACATGGCCTCCCGCATTAGCGGCGATATCCGCGTGTTCACGCTAGACACTGGAAGACTCCCCGAGGAAACCTACCAGATGATGGAAACGGTCCGCGACCGTTACGGCATCTCGGTAGAGCCTGTGTTTCCCGATGCCGGGGAGGTGGAATCCATGGCTGGCCGCTATGGGCCGAACCTGTTTTACCGCGAGGCGCCTCTGCGCATGCTCTGCTGTCACATCCGGAAATCGCGCCCGCTGGAGCGTAAGCTGGCCGGTTTGAAGGCTTGGGTAACCGGTTTGCGCCGCGCGCAGAATGAATCGCGGGAGGGCGTTCTCAAGATCGACTCGGACGCCGAGCCGGTCAAGATTAGCCCCCTCGCGGACTGGTCCCCGCAACAGGTGGACGAGTATGTGCGCCGCCATGACGTGCCGTTGCACCCGCTTTACAGTCAAGGATACACGAGCATCGGTTGCGCGCCCTGCACAAGGGCGGTCAAAACGGGAGAGGGTGAGCGCGCGGGCCGCTGGTGGTGGGAACTGGAAGCGGACAAGGAGTGCGGCATTCACTTTTCGCCCGACGGCCGCGCCGAGCGGACCGTGGATGTACTGCTGCGCGAGGTGCTCGCGAAATCGTGACGCCGGCTTTATCTCACAAAGGATTCACACTCTGGTTTACTGGTCTATCGGGCGCGGGAAAGAGCACCGTTTCCGCCCTCATTGAAAAGCGCTTGCGCGATGCTGGCGCGAAAGTGGAAGTGCTCGACGGCGATGTAGTCCGCACGCATCTCTCGAAGGGACTCGGATTCAGTAAAGAAGACCGGGACACGAACATCCGCCGGATTGGCTTTGTCTGCGAACTTCTGTCGCGCAATGGCGTCATTGCGCTGGTCGCGGCCATCTCACCGTACCGGGCTGTTCGGGAGGAGATACGGAGCCGGATTCCGAATTTCATCGAAGTTTATGTCCACTGCCCTATCGAAATTCTGGCCGAGCGCGATGTCAAGGGGTTATACAAGAGGGCTTTGGCGGGAGAAATTGAGCAGTTCACGGGAGTTTCCGATCCGTACGAACCGCCGCTCCATCCGGAGGTGGTGATCGACTCGTCAAAGGAGCCGGCCGAGGATAGCGCCGAAAAGGTCTGGCAAAAGCTGAAAGGACTCGGGCTGCTTTGATCGATCTTCATAGTCATACGAACGAGTCGGATGGCAGCTTCAGTCCGGCCGGGCTGGTAGCCGAAGCCGTCTCCCGAAAACTCGAGGCGCTGGCGATCACGGACCACGACACCTTCGCGGGCTACGATCTTGCGGTTCCGCACGCGCGCGATGCCGGTCTGGAATTGATTTGCGGCATCGAGCTTTCCACCAAGCTGCGCGGCAAGACGGTTCACCTGCTCGGGTACTTTCTTCACGATGCTCCCGCGCCGGAATTCCGCGCCTGGCTGACTGGCATGCAGCATTCCCGCCGCGATCGCAATGTTCGTCTGGCGGAACGCTTGCAGTCGCTGGGCCTGGCGATTACGCTCGAAGAGGTGGAACGCCTCGGCAGGAGTCTGACCGGCCGGCCCCACTTCGCCAAGCTGCTGGTCCAGAAGGGTTACGTCTCCAACATTCAGGACGCTTTCGATCAGTACCTCGGCGAGGACGCAAAGGGATACGTGGACCGGCGCGAGCCGCAACTCGCCGACGCGATCCGGCTCATTCTGGACGCCGGCGGGCTGCCTTCCGTAGCGCATCCGGTGCGTCTGCGGCGCTTTGGCGAATTCGACCCTCTGGCGGCCGAGATGCGGGAGATGGGCCTGCGCGCCATCGAGATCTATCACAGCGAGCACCCGCCCGAACGCGTTGTCGAATACCGCTCCACCGCCCGCAGGTACGGTCTGGCGTATACGGGCGGTTCCGACTTTCACGGCGAGGTCAAACCCAGCATCGAGCTGGGCAGCGGCCTGAACGGAAACCTGAAAATTCCCCGTTCTCTCCTCGACGACTTACGGCGCGTATAGTGTTCCCACCACGCCTGTGTGTTCGCCCGCTTGGATCTCCGTGCCCGGCTGCGCCGCTGGAGCGCGCACGTAGGCCAGTCCCACGACTTTGCCAAGCGCCGGCGAGTACACCGCGGAAGTAACCTCCCCCACCTCGTTCCCGTTACGCGTTAAGCGATCCGGCGGCTCCTGCCCTTCGATTCGTACGCTCACCAGCATCTTATTCAGGTGGCCCCGCGAGCGGACGCGCTCCACGATCTCCTGACCCAGGTAACAGCCCTTGTTGAAATTCAGGGCGTGCTGCTGCTGCGTCTCCTGGGCAAGGGTGGTTTCGTAGATGTCCTCTCCGTAGCGGGGCTTGGCGTTCTCCAGGCGTACCACGCGCGCCACTTCGGGCAGGGCAGGAATCAGGCCGTTATCCTGCAGATATGCCGCAAAGGCGACCTTTTCCTCGACGGGAAGAAAGATCCTCCACCCCGGAGCGCCCGTAAAGCTGATGCACGCCAGAATCCTTTGCTCCCATTCCAGATGCGAGAAAGGCACCTCCGGCACACGCGCACCTAGGGATCGCAGTGCATCGGCGGCTGTGGGGCCTTCGATGGCGATGGCCGCCAAACGGTCGCTTGCGTCCTCCAGCGTCACATCGTCGGCGATGATGTACTTATCCAGGTGCTGATAAATCTTCTCCCGCACCTCGGGCTCCGTGTCCAGCAGAAAGCGATCCGGGAGGCAGAGCGCATTCACGTCCGCCAGCACGCGCCCCTGAGCGTTGAGGAAGAAGGCATAACAGCCCTGGCCGGGCTGGAGCGCCTCGATCTGGTTGCTCGTCATGGCATGCAGCAGGCGTGCGCGGTCCTCGCCCGCCGCAAAAATCTTGCCACGGGAGGAGAGGTCGATCCAGGCCGCGCTTTCCCGTAATTCGCGATAACCGTCGCTCATACTTCCAGTGTATGTCGCGGACGGGGTCTTACTTGATGACGACGGGGATGAGACGTAGGTATGCGGACAGCGCGATGATCGCCAGACCGGAGATTATGACGCCGGTCATCATGCGGGGACGGCGCGCCAGCTTTTCGGGACTGCTGGCGGGCGTCACCAGCAGAATCGCCACCGCGAAGACGTGCAGCGCCAGCAGGACCTTGATGCCGAAGATCATATGATAGGGCCGTTCGCGGAAAGGACTGAGCATGAACCGGTACAGGCCTGAAACCAGCAGCGCCACTACGGCCGAGATCGCCAGCCGACGGAACCTGGCGCCGAAAGCTTCCGCGAGGCGATTTCTTGCATCCGCGGGGATTACATTCATCGCGGGCGTCGCCGCCAGCCTTGCGTACACGATTCCTCCCACCAGCGCCACCGCGGAAGCGATGTGCAGCCAGCGTGTGAAGACGTCCAGAGCCAGATCCATAGGTTGAGTATACAATCGACTCATGATTCACGAGATCCTTCCGGTGGGAATCCTGCAATGCAACTGCTCCATCTTCGGCGACGAAGAGAGCCGGGAGGCGATTGTGATCGATCCGGGCGATAACATACCGGAGATTCTGGAAGCGCTCTCGCGGCACGGCCTGCGCGTGAAGGCTATCGTCATCACCCACGCGCACATCGATCACATCGGCGGCGCGGCGAAGCTGAAGGAGGCCACCGGAGCGCCGGTCTACATGAACGAGAATGACATGCCGCTGTACGACCGCCTGGATATGCAGGCTTCCTGGCTGGGCGTGGGGACGCCGCCGCAAACCGAAATCGACGTGAACGCCAAAGAGGGCCACAAGCTTTCACTGGGCGCCGCCGAATTCCATGTGCTGGATACGCCCGGGCACACGCAGGGCAGCCTCAGCGTATGGATTCCCTCCGAAAACAAGCTGGTTGCGGGGGATACTCTGTTCCGGGACAGCATCGGCCGCACGGATCTGCCCGGCGGCGATTCCAAGCAGATTCTGCGATCCATCCGGGACAAACTGATGCCGCTGCCCGGCGATGCTGTCGTGATTCCGGGGCACGGCGAAGCCACCACCATCGGACGGGAAAAGGAGCTCAACTACTTTCTGCAGGGGCTTTGAGGGCTTTCAGCTCGGCCATCACGCCGCTGATCAGATCCTTGGCGTCGGTGATCGCTTTGGAGATCAACTGCACGTCCATGGCGGGCTTGCCCGGGTGGCGCGCGCTGTGGCAATATACGCCGTGCTGCCCCACCAGAACCAGAGCGTCGGTCAGCACGTCGAGCGTCACCGCGAGGCGTCCGCGCGGCTTCCCCATCATGAACTCGTACTTCTCCAGCTCCGCCCGGCGCTCGTCGTAAACCGTCATGCTTTATTCTAACGAGTATGGCGTTTCCGAAGTGGCCCGTATCGACCGAGCGCGAACTGGAGTTGCTGCGGGAGATTCTCGATAGCCCGCAGTGGGGCGGCTACCACGAGTTGGTCTCACAGTTCGAGAGGGAATTCGCCGCATTTCAGCATTGCACGCAGGGAGTAAGCGCGGCCAATGGAAGCGTCTCGCTGGAGATGGCCCTGGTGGCAGCCGGCGTATCGCCGGGGGACGAAGTGATCGTTCCGGCAATCTCGTTCATCTCGACCGCGACGGCCGTATCCCGCGTGGGCGCCGTACCGGTTTTCGTGGACATCGAGCCCCTCAGCTTCAACATCGACCCCATTCGCGCCGCCGCCGCGCTCACCCCTAAGACCAAAGCCTTGATTGCCGTTCATTTCGGGGGGCCCATGGCGGACATGGACCATCTGGTTGAGCTTGCGAAAATCGGCGGCCTTGCGCTCATTGAGGATGCGGCGCACGCCCACGGCTCGGAGTGGAATGGACGCAGGGCCGGCAGCTTTGGCATCGCCGGATCGTTCAGTTTTCAGAATTCGAAAGTGATGACGGCCGGCGAGGGCGGCTTGATTGCGACCAACGACGCCGAATTCGCCGCACGCGTGCGTTCGCTCGGGGATCAGGGCCGGCGGCCGGATGGCGGATGGTTCGATCATTACATTCTGGGAACGAATTTTCGTCTCACGGGCTTTCAGGCGGCCGTGCTGCTCGCGCAACTCGAGCGTCTTCCCGGCCAGATTGCGCTGCGCAGCCGGAACGCCGGAGTGCTGCGCGCGGCGCTGGCCGAAGTGAAGGGCCTCATGCTCCAGGATGTACCCGAGCAGGTGACGGCTAACTCCTGGTACTTATTTCTCGGGAGGATCGACGCCGCCGAGCTGGGCATGAATCGGGACAGTTTCCACAAGGCGCTTACGGCCCAAGAAATTCCCTGTACCCCATTCTATCCGCATCCTTTATACAAAAATCCGGTATTCGCGACACTCCCTCACCGCGTGGAGCCTTGCCCGAATGCGGAAGCTTCCATCTCGGACGCATTCTGGCTGCCCCACCGGGTGTTGATGGGAACGCCGCAAGACATGCAGGTTCTCGCGGAATTGATTGTTAGGTGCAGCGAAAAAGGCCTCGCGCGGCTCCCGTGAACCTGGACGCGGATAATAACGGCCGCCCGGGGCCGGCTATTTGTAGTGGATCTCGAATCGTTTGTTAGTGATGAACAACACGGTCACGTCGCCTTCGGCAGTTGCGCCGTGTTCCATCGTCCCGCCTTCCGGGAACCAGACGAAGTGGCCCGGACCAAACGTTCCGGCATGAGTGGCCAGCGTTCCTTCGAGCACATACATCGCGTGTCCGCAGGGATGCGTGTGCAGCGGGTTGATCACCCCGGCCGGATACCGCACCAAGCGGAGTTCCATTCCGGTCTCCGGGTCCTCCAGCAGATTCTTTCGATATAGCGCCCGTCCGATCTTTTCGTTAAACCGCTCCTCCCAGGGAAGCGCCCGAGTGTCGATGGCTATCAGTTTCGCAGGTTCCATAAAACCACTTTAGTTGCGAAAACCGTTAGCTACAAGCACTTGAGCGATTGACAGGGGCTTGCGTCAGAGGGTAGGCTTGGCGGAAGAATGGCCGGTGTGCGGCAATACGGCTCTATCTTCGTGCCTCTCCTCTTGGTTCTGGGAGCCGTCCCGTCGGCAGCGCAAACGGTGTACCTCGCCAGGATGCTTGACCACTCCTGGTCACGCGGCCATATATGGTCACTCGCTGAACTGCCACTCCCTCCAAACTAGGCGCGCAAGTCATCGGCGAGCGAATCCTCTCACCAGAAGATGACGTTGGCGTGACTCGTGCTCTAGGAGTTGCCGGCGCAGGCAATCGAACCAACGAACTCGAAATCAGGGGGCGCCCCAAGCAAACGAACTAAGGAGAAACGCATATGGCAGGAAAGAATACGGCAGCATTCGGCATCTATTCCAATCGGGTTCAGGTCGAGCAGGCAATTGACTCCCTTCTCGCAGCCAGATTCAGGAATGAAGACATCTCGGTACTGTTCCCCGACAATCAGGGAACCAAAGACTTCGCACACGAGAAGAACACGAAGGCTCCGGAAGGCGCCACTGCGGGAGTAGGTGCGGGTGGAGCCATCGGCGGTACGCTTGGCCTCCTGGCTGGAATAGGGGCGCTCGCGATTCCAGGCCTCGGCCCATTTATCGCGGCGGGGCCGATCATGACAGCCTTGGCCGGTCTGGGTGTTGGAGGCGCCGTCGGCGGGCTGGTTGGGGCCCTGGTCGGTATGGGTATCCCGGAATATGAAGCGAAGCGCTATGACGGCCGCGTAAGACAGGGCGGCATTTTGGTTTCCGTTCATTGCGACAACTCGGAGTGGGTCGGGCGGGCGAAGGATATTCTGAAGCAGACTGGAGCCGAAGATGTCGCCTCTGCCGGAGAGGCAGGCTCCGACTACGGGAAAACGGACAAGCCTCTTCCCCGCATGGGCGCCAGCTCGATTTAGACTCGGAAGGTTGGCCCTTGCGCTTCCCTAGCCGCGACGGCGGCGGCTGAAGCCGCCAAAAGCCTGTTGACAGGGAGCCGTGAACGTACGAAGGGCATTTCAATGTTTCTAACGCTGTATGTTTATTGTGCTTGTAATGTGGCTGCTGGGACTTCCGGAACATCCTTGGCTGCGCCGAAGAAGAGCAGCGTCAGGCGCGGCACGGGACAGCCCGGCGAACCCCTCATCGGAGCAACAACTAGTTGTAGCAGATAGCCGGCCCCTCATCGGACCACTGAAAACCCTCGCCCTTCCCTTGGCCGGCGACGGTCTGGTGCGCAATGTTGAAGAGACGGCAGCCGGCGGACGTCCTACGCCGAATTAAGCGCTGTCTTTGTGTCCCCTATCGCCAAAGTAAACGACTAAAGGAGAATCGATGAACCACTTAGGTATTGCAGTTGTCGTGAGTATGCTCGGAGCAATGTCCGCTTTCGCCGCTGACCAGACCTGGACTGGGAAAATCAGCGACAGTATGTGCGGCGCGAAACACAACACCTCAGCCGAGCATGGCGGCAAGAAGATGTCCGATCGCGACTGCACTTTGGCCTGCGTGAAAGAGCACAACGCCAAATACGTATTCGTCAGCGGCGGCAAGGTGTACAACGTCGGCAACCAGGACTTCGGGGCCTTGCAGGAGCACGCCGGTCACACGGTGAAACTGACGGGCGATATGAGCGGCGACACCATCACCGTCTCGAAAATTGTCATGCCCGCCAAGAAGAAGAGCTAATTTCGCGTGGCCGACGAGCCACTGTCTAACAGCCTGCGGGACCAGTATCACTTGGACCACACGAAGCTGACCTTCTATCACAACGGCATTCAACGGCGGCTGACCGATGTGCATGGGCACGTGGTGCGCGATCTGTTGGCGTAACCCGGCCGATCTTACGCCAGCATCTTCTTCACAACGCTTCCGCTCACGTCGGTAAGGCGGAAATCGCGGCCCATGTGGCGGTAGGTGAGCTTCGTGTGGTCGAAGCCCAGTTGGTTCAGGAGGGTGGCCTGCAAATCGTGCAGGTGTACCTTGTCTTCTTCGATCCGGAAGCAAAGCTCGTCGGTCTTTCCAATCACCTGCCCGCCCTTGACGCCGCCGCCTGCCACCCACATGCTGTAGGCTACGGGATGATGGTCGCGGCCCGCGTTGTTGGCATCCTCGGGCTTGCGGATCTCTACCATCGGCGTACGCCCGAACTCACCGCCCCATATCACCAGAGTTTCGTCGAGCAGGCCGCGCCGCTTCAGATCCTTTAACAGGGCCGCCGTCGGTTGATCCGTGATGTCGCAGTTGCGTTTGAGCTTCCGGTTCAGCTCGGTGTGGTCGTCCCAACTGGCGTGCATCAGCATTACGAAGCGCACGCCCCGCTCCACCATGCGCCGTGCGAGAAGGCAGTTGGTGGCATAGGGGCGCGTGGTCTCCTGGTTCACGCCGTACATCTCCAGCGTCTCGGGCGACTCCTTCGAAAAATCGAGCAGCTCGGGCGCCGACATCTGCATCCGGAAGGCCAGCTCATAGGAGTGAATGCGCGAGGCGATCTCGCGGTCGCCCGTTTCGGCCAAGTGCATCTCGTTGAGATCGCGCACGGCTTCCACGCGGGCGCGCTGGGTCTCCGTGCCGATGCCATTGGGGCTGGATAGATACAGGATGGGGTCGCCCGAGCTGCGGAAAACCACGCCCTGATAAGAAGACGGCAGAAAGCCGCTGGAGAAATTGGTTGCGCCACCGCTGGTTCCAACGCCCGAGGTCAGCACCACGAAGCCCGGCAGGTTTTGCGACTCGCTGCCCAGCCCGTAAACCACCCACGCGCCCATGGTCGGGCGGCCGAATTGCGTGCTTCCCGTGAACAGCAGCAACTGACCCGGATGATGGTTGAACGCTTCGGAATACATCGACCGCACGAGGCATATGTCGTCGGCGCAGGCTGCCGTGTGCGGGATGAAGTCGGAAAATTCCGTGCCGCTCTGGCCGTGCGGGCTAAATACGCGGGGGCTTGCCAGCACCGCCGCGGTCGGCTTGATGAAGGCCAGCTGCAGGTCCTTGGTAAGCGAAGGCGGCAGGGACTGCCCGTTCCAGCGCGCGAGCGCGGGCTTGGGGTCGAACAGGTCGATCTGGCTGGGGCCGCCTTCCATGAACATGAAGATCACATTCTTGGCTTTCGCCGCGAAGTGCGGCGCTTTGGCAGCCAGCGGATTGACGGCGGGCGCGGCGGAGTCCGCGGTACGGCCTTCGGATGCGAGAAGGTTCGCCAGGGCGATGGTTCCGATCCCGCCCGCACTCTTGCGGAAGAAATCGCGTCGGGTCTGGGTGGCGCGGGCTTCAGCCTGCGCAGGCTGAAGCCCCCCCCCCCCCCCCCCCCCCCCCCCCCCCACTCTACTGTATGCAGGCGGTTCATTTCTTTGTGACTCCCTAATACTACTCCCGTGTTATGAACTCGTCGAGGTTGAGAAGGACGCTGGAGAGCGCCACCCAGGCCGCGGCGTCGCGGCGCTCGACGCCTTCGATCTCTATCGGGCATACCGACGCGGCACCCGCGGGGTCCGACTCGAAGATGGACTTCTGCTTTTCCAGGTAAGCCAGCAGCCGCTCGGATTCGCGCGCTCCAGGCGGCCGGGCCAATGCGATCTCGAAGGCATGCGCCAGGCGATCCGCGAAGTTCGGGCCGCGCGTTCGAAGCACCCGTATCGCCAGCCCCTGAGCGGACTGGAGAAACAATGAGTCGTTGAGCAGATTGAGCGCCTGCAAGGGCGTGTTCGAGCGCCGGCGGCGGCTGCAGGCGACGTGCGAGTCCGGCGCGTCGAAATTCATGAGCTGCGGATGCGGCGCGGTGCGCTGGAAGTGCGTGTAGAGGCCCCGGCGGTAGCGGTCCGGTCCCTCGCTCTCCACCCACTTCCCGGAGTTGGCGTAGGTCAGCTCGGATACGCCCTTGGGCTGCGCCGGTTTCACGCTGGGGCCGCCGATGGCGGTGTTGAGCAACCCGCCCGCGGCCAGCGCGGAATCGCGCACCAGCTCCGCGGAAAGGCGCAGGCGCGACTGCCGGGCGAGCAGAGCGTTGTCGGGATCGCGCGAATCGAGCTCGGGCCGAGCTTTGGATGACTGGCGGTAGGTTGCCGAGGTCACGATCAGCCGGTGCAGTTCCTTCATGCTCCATCCGCCGTCCATGAATTCCGAAGCCAGCCAATCCAAAAGCTCGGGATGCGACGGCTTCTCGCCCTGCGTGCCAAAGTCTTCCGATGTCTGCACCAAACCGCGTCCGAAGAGTTCCTGCCAGGCGCGATTCACAACTACGCGCGCCGTCAGCGGATTGTCGCGCGAGGCGATCCACCGTGCCAGCGCGAGCCGCGCCGGACCGGCCTGGGCATTGGTCTGGGGAAGGGCCGCGGGAAGGAAGGCGGGCGTTCCCGGCTCCACTTCAATGCCGGGATTCCGGTAATCGCCGCGCACGTAGAGAAAATTCTTCGGGGGCTGCGGATTCTCCGCCATCGTCTGCGCCTGGCTCAGGGCGGGAAAATCCGCGTCCATGGCTTGGAGTTTGGCGCGCAGCTCTTTGAATTTGGCTACCAGCTCCTGGTCCTTGGCGAACTTCGGGCCGGAGGATCGTATGAAGTAGTCCGTGAGGCGAATGGCGTCCTCGCGGCTGCGTTTGGCGGGCTCGGCGTGCAGCAGTTTCTCGGCGTTGTCCAGCATGGCCCGCATGGACGTGCAGGCGAAATCCCAGTCCAGCCGCTTGCCGGGGTTGGCGAGCGCTTCGCGAATGTTCGCTTCCCAATCGGCCTGGAAGCCGGCAATGCCATACTCCTCCAGCAGCTCGCGGCGCTTGCGGTCGTATTCGGGCCGCGCCGCCAGATACGGTCCCAGCTCGCCGGGCATGGGAGCGTCGATGTTCTCTTCGTCCGCGCTCGCGAAGAATGCGAACATCTTGTAGAAGTCCTTCTGGCTGATGGGATCGTACTTGTGATCGTGGCACTGCGCGCAGCCCACGGTCAGGCCCAGCCAGACCGTGCCGACCGTGCCCGTGCGGTCCACCAACTGCTCGAAGCGGATCTCGGCGCGCGATACGCCTGCTTCGCGGTTGGTCAGCGTATTGCGATGAAATCCCGTAGCGACGCGTTGCTCCACGGTTGCTCCTGGAAGAAGATCGCCGGCAATCTGCTCGACCGTGAAGCGGACAAAAGGCATATCGCGGTTGAGCGCATTGATCACCCACTGCCGGTAGCGCCAGGCGTGCGGGCGTGCCAGGTCTTTCTCGTAACCGTCGCTGTCGGCATATCGTGCGAGATCCAGCCAGTGGCGGGCCCATTTTTCGCCGTAATGCGGCGACGCGAGCAGCCTCTCCACCACGCGCCCGTAGGCATCCGGCTGCCGGTCGTTGAGAAACGCGGCAACATCCTGGGGAGTCGGCGGCAATCCCGTCAAGTCCAGAAACACGCGGCGCAGCAGCCCTCCGCGGGAGGCCGCCGGGGAAGGGTTGAGGTTTTCCGATTCCAGTTTTGCGAGAACAAATGCATCGATGGGGTTGCGAACCCACGAGGCGTTTTTCACCGCGGGCGCCTGGGAACGCCGGATAGGCTGGAAGGACCAGTGCGACGAGCGCTTGGACTTTGATTCTTCGGATGTTGCGGCGGGCGTTGCGGAGCCTTTCGCGCCCTGATCGATCCAGGCCCTCAGTATGCCTACTTCTTCGGCAGTGAGCCGCGTGCCCGATGGAGGCATGGGAAGCACATCTTTGAAGCCGGCGACACGGTGGATCAGCCTGCTCCCGGCGCTGTCGCCGGGCAGAACGGCCTTGCCCGAGTAGCCTCCCCGCAGAACGGCATCGTGCCCGTCGAGGCGTAGTCCGTTCATCTGCTGGGCCGTTCCGTGGCAGGCGGAGCAATGCTTACGGAACAGAGGCTCCACGTCGCGGGCGAATTCGATCTGCTTTGTGGACGGAGGGGGCAATTCCTGGGATTGCGGAAGGCCCGGACCGGGGAGCGCAAGCAGCAAAAAACCCGCGGCGAATACATGCCTGCTCATAGTTTGCTTTAATTCTAACAAGGATGAAGCCCGAGCTCCCCCTTTCCGGCGAAGAGACGCTGAAGCTGGCGCTGGCCGTGGTGAAGGCGGACCCCTTTCCAATGCTCGCCACCGTCGGCAACGGCCAGCCGGGTGTTCGTCCCGTATCGCCGGTGCGGACCGAGGGGTTCACGGTGTACGTAGCGTCCTTGCGCAGCTCCGGCAAGACCGCCGAGATCGATGCCAACCCGCGCGTGGAGCTGTGCTATCTGACCAAAGACCACGACCAGGTGCGCATCACGGGCATCGCCGAGCTGGTGACCGGCGGCGCGGTGCGCCAGTCCATATGGGATGAGAACCCTCTGCTGCGCGCCTACCTGAAAACCATCGACAACCCCGAGTTCCTCTTGTACAGGATTACGCCCGGCCGAGTGCGCTACATGCGCGAGTGGGCGTTGGCGTATCATGAAGTGGATTTGAAGGAGCCAATATGAACCGCCGCAACTTCTTTAAGAGCATTCCCGCCGCCGCATTGCCCTTGGGCCTCACTGGCGCACCCGCTGCCGGCGCCGCGCGTCTGCGCTCGGCCATTTGCGCCTACTCGTTCCGCGAGCAGTTAAAGAACAAGACGATGAGCTATGACGACATCGTCAGGCTGGCGGTGGAGACGGGCATCGACGGTCTGGACCTTACCGTCTACTGGTTCCCCAATACGTCGGACGAATTTCTCCTTCCGCTGCGGCGCCTGGCGTTTCGCAACAGCGTCGATCTTTACAGCATCTCCGTCCGGACGGAGATGTGCCGGCCGACGCCCCAGGAGCAGGCGGCCGAGGTGGCGACAATCAAGGGTTGGGTGGATGCGGCGGAGAAGCTGGGCGCGGGACACATCCGCGTGTTCGGCGGCAGGGTTCCGCAAGGGGCGACGGACGAGCAGGCCGCGGACTGGTGCGCGGAGGTTTTGAAGCGCGGCGGCGAGTATGCGGGAAAGCACGGGGTGATTTTAGGCCTCGAGAATCACGGCGGCATCACCAGCCGCGCGGAACGGATCATTCAGATTGTGAAGAAGGTGGACTCGCCTTGGGTGGCGGTGAATCTGGACACGGGCAATTTTAATAGCGACCCATGGACACAGATCGAGATGTGCATCCCACACGCGGTAAACGTGCAGGTAAAGGCGGAAATGCGCGGCCCGGACGGCAAGAAGGCGGCTGGCGACTGGGAGCGCGTGACCCGGATGCTCGTAAAAGGCGGATATCGCGGCTACCTGGCCTTGGAGTATGAAGCGGCGGAGCCGGCGCCAACAGCGGTGCCAAGGCTGGTGCGGCAGCTTCACGCCCTGACGCGGAAGTATTCGGCGTAGCCGTGGCAGGCCCGTTCTACTTTTCCCGCGCGACAGGCACCGGTTCGCCGGTCAACTCCTCAAAGCTGATGGGCGGGCTGTAGCAGAGGATGCGGCTGCAACTTTCGCAGTACATGACGCGGTCGCCCCGCCGGAGTTCCTGAAAGAACTGCGGGCGTATCGACATGTGGCAGGTTGAGCAGCGGCCGGCGACGGCTTCGCTCACCGCTATACCGGCCCGGGTCCGGCGGATGCGCTCGTAGTTCGAGAGCACCGGCTGGCTCATCCCTTTCACGATTCCTTGACGGGTGGCTTGCAACTCCGCCAGAGCGGCCTTGTCCCGGCCTGTGCGATCCCGCGCCGACTGCTTTTCCGCCTCGACCTGCGATTTCTCGGATTTCAAGGAGATTTCGGCGGCCTGGACGTTCTTTTCCAGCGCCTCGGATTCGGACATTAACTCCAGAATCCGGTCCTCCGATTTCTTGATTTCCCTCTCGCAGAATTCAATCTCGTTTTGAAAGGCGCGGTACTGCTCGTTGGTCTTGGCGTCGAGCATCTGACCCTTCAATTTTGATATCTTCTGCTCCTGGACCTGGATGTCGCTTTCCATCTTCTTGCGGTCCCTTTGGTTGGCGGTTAGAGCGGCGCGATCGGCTTCGAGTTTGCGTTGATGGGCTTCGAGCTTTTTTTCGATTTCGTTGACGTGTCGTGGTAGCGCGTCAATTTCACGGGTCAGCTCGGCCACCCGGTTGTCAATTTCCTGCAACCGTACGGCTGACTGAAGATCTGGAAGCATTTCTCTATCGAAGTGTATCACGTCGGACGCCGAACCGCCGCGCGAGGGGGCCGGCGACGGCGCGTAAGCCGGCTTCCAACTCAGTTACTTTCATCAGACGGCAGGCCGTATAGAACACCAAAAGTCCCAGAGGAATGGAGATTGCCAGATCGGCCAGACGCGCGAATCTGGAAGTGCCCAGCCATGCCTCGACCGCCCCGGTCGACAGCCAGCAGACCGCTCCCATGGCGCCGGAGGCAACCAGGATCTTGAGCACGCTCAGTCCGAGCGCCTTTTTTTCAATGCCGCCGATGCGGCGCTCCATCGCGATCATGAGCGCCAGAAAGCCGCAAACCGCAACCAGCGAAGTCGAGAGCGCGAGGCCGGCGTGCCCCATCCCCAGAATGCGGACCATGGCGAACGCCGCGCAGAAATTGATGATGATCGAAGCCAGACTGACCGTCATGGGGGTGCGCGCATCGCCAACCGCGTAAAAGGCTGGCGTTAAAACTTTTATGGCGCTGTAACCGGCAAGTCCGATGGCGTAGCACGAAAGCGCGAGCGCCGTCTGCCGGGTGTCCCACGCCGAAAAGCGGCCGCCTTCATAGATGGCGCCGATCATGGCAGGCCCCAGTACGTGCAAACCGACCGACGAAGGGATCGTCAGCAGAAAAACCAGGCCAAGCGAGCGCGTCAGCGTGTGCCGGAAGGCGTTCATATCGCCCGTTTCGGCGTTCCGGGAGATGGCCGGCAACGTGGCCGAAGCGATCGCGACGCCGAACAAACCCAACGGCAACTGCATGAATCGGAATGCGAAGGTGAGCCAGCTCGCGGGACCGTCGATGACCTGCCCGGCGGCATTGGTGATGCTGGACGCGAAATTGGTGTTCACGGTCACGTTGATCTGGACCGCCGCACCGCCCAAAATCGCCGGGCCCATGAGGGCGAAGATCTGCCGCAGACCGGGATGGGACATGTCCAGGCGCGGCCGGAAGCCAAACCCTTCGCGCACCAGGAGTGGTACCTGCCAAAGCAACTGGAGCGCGCCCCCGACAACGACGCCCCAGGCCATCCCCTCAATGGGTTCAATGCCGATTGAAGGTCCCAGCCAGAAGCCCAGGATCAATCCCGCCGTCACCGACCCGATGTTGAAGAACGTGGAGGAAAGCGCCGGCACGCCAAAGCGGTTCAACGCATTGAGCACCCCCATGGCCTGCGCCGCCAGAGCCACCAGCAGCAAAAACGGGAACATGATGCGCGTCAGCTCGACGGTCAGCTCGAACTTTCCAGGAACCGCGCGGAAGCCCCCCGCAAGCAGGAAGACCAGGGCCGGGGAGAAGATTGTTCCCAGAATGCAGATGCCGCCGACGATCAGGATGATGCTGGTGGCCACCAGGTTGGAGAGCTCGCGCGCCTCGGCCCTGGTCTTCGAAGCCAGATAGCGTGTGAGAGTCGGGATGAAGGCGGAGGAGAGCGCCCCCTCGGCAAAAAGGTCGCGCATCAGGTTCGGAATGCGGAACCCTACCACGAAGGCATCGTAGACGGCTCCGGCGCCGAAGAGGTGCGCCATGACGCTCTCCCTCACCAGGCCCGTGATGCGGCTCGAGAAAACGGCCGCCGAAACCACTCCCGCCGAGCGAACTACCCGCGCGTGGCTGGCGGAAGCATCGTCTTGGGTCGGAGGTACGGGGGCGGAAGACACCGAGTTCTTCAAGCCATGGCGGCGCTGGTCTGCCGGACCTGAACTTTCCGGTAAACCTGCTCCACCTGCTCGAGCGAGGCGAAGGAGATGCCCGGCAGGCACGCCGAAGCGGTACCGGCGGCAACCCCCCAGCGGAGGGCGTCGGCGAAATCCTTGCCATTGCCGAGCGCCCAGGTGAAAGCAGCCGCAAGGGCGTCCCCTGCGCCGATGGGGCAGACCGCCTCCACCTGCGGCGGAGAGACCTCGTAAACATGCCCGGCGTTGCATCCCACGGCGCCCCGGCTGGCCAGGGAAAGGATGGCGGACTCCGCGCCCATCGCCACCAGCTTCGCGACCGCGTCCCTATAGTGGACGCGGGTCATCAGGACGGCATCCAGCAGACGCTCCGCCTCCTGCTGGTTCGGCGTAACCACCACCGGTCTTCCCGCCAAGCCCGCGCGGACGGCGTCTGAATCCGCGTCCAGCAGGGTTTTGACGCCTTTCTCGCGGGCCAGGGCAACCAGCCTCGTATAGAAGCTCATGGGCACGCCAGGAGGCATGCTGCCGCAAATCATGAGCCATTGAGCTTCGTCCAGCCGGGAGCGGATCAGTTCCTCCAGGTCGTTCAGCTCGCTCGCGTCCATGCGCGGCCCGGCCTCGTTCAGCTTCACGGTCAGGCCGCGGCGGTCGGAGATGTTCAGGTTGACGCGCGTCGCGCTGCGAATGCGGGCAATATCCACGGGAAAGCCGCAAGGCTCCAGAAAGCGCTCCAGCCGGGAGCCGGTTTCTCCCCCGGCGGTCAGGATGGCGCGGGTCTCCCCCCCGAAGGAGTGGATCACACGGGAAGCGTTGATGCCTCGGCCGCCTGCCGATTCGTGCGTGGAGAGGATGTACCCGCGGTCCTCGAACGCCAGATGATCCGCGGTGACGTTTTGATCGAGGGCCGGGTTAATAGTAAGAGTGAGGATCAAGATCTTCCATTGTAACGCCGGGGGCGGACAGGCCCCATGCTACCCTGAATGTTGCTCGCCGACCCTCTCTGGAAAGCCTATCTGGCCCTTACGGCCGTGTGCATTTTCTGGGGGACCACGTATCTGGCCATACGTATGGCGTTGGAGGCGTTTTCCCCCGCCGTGCTGGTCTCCACACGTTTCCTCATCTCCGGCTTCATCCTGCTGGCGATCGGGTTGGCCCGCGGCGTCCGTTTTCCGCCGGCCGGAGCGTTGTGGATCACCGCGCTCTGCGGCTTTCTGATTCTGGGCATCGGCAACGGCGCGGTCACCCTCGCGGAACTGCTCATCCCCAGCGGACTGACCGGCCTGATCGTCACCATTTCCCCATTCTGGCTGGTCGGCCTGGAAGCGGCGCTGGGAGGCGAACGGCTGCACATGCCCGCCATCGCCGGCATGTTGGTCGGGCTTTGCGGCGCGGCCATGCTGCTCACGCCCTCCAACCCCGAGGCCTGGGCGAGCGCCGGCTTCGGACTCGGAGCGAACACGATCCAGGGCTTCCTGCTTCTCCAGGTCGGAATGGCCTCCTGGTCGTTCGGTTCGCTGGTCCAGAGGCGGCAGCCGTTGCGCCTGCATCCGGTGATGGTGGGGGCGGTGCAGCAGATCGCCGCCGGATTGAGCTTCATCCCGCTGGCGCTGGCCACTCATTCGAAGCCCGTGGATTGGGGCTCCCGGGGCGTGCTGGCCATGCTGTATCTCGTGATGTTCGGATCAATCGTCGGATACAGCGCCTACGTGTATGCCATGGACCGCCTGCCAGTGGCCGTCGTCTCGATCTATCCCTATGTAAACGCGGTGGTTGCGGTGGCGCTCGGGTGGCTGTTCTATAGCGAGCCGTTCGGGACGCGTGAAGCGCTGGCCATGGCCATCATCTTCGCCGGAGTGGGGCTGGTGAAGTGGCACAGCCGGCATCTGACAGCTATGCCGGGAAAGCGCTCCGAATCGGCTTCGGAGTCAGTCCTTCTCGAGAATTTTCGCGCCCAGCGCGCCGCCCGCGGTACAGATCACGGTCACGAAGACGAACATAAAGAATAAGAACAGGAGCATGAAGACGGCCAGTCCCGTCGGACTGGCCAGAATCTCCGCGGCCTGTTGCATCTGCCGGTCCTGGGCCGACATATCGCTGACGCGCTGCCGCAGCATGCCGGCGAAATCTCCCAGCATCAGGCTGAGCGTGAATACCACGGTAAAAATAACGAAGGTCAGCACGCCGGTGATCCAGCCCAGCCGCGCGCCGCTCCGCACGGTCAGAAGCTGCCCCGTGCGCCGGCGGTAAAGGTGCACGGCATAGAAACCGGCAGCGAGCCACCAGATCACGAAGCCCAGGTTGATCCACGGCAGGGTGGAGAGAAACGCGGCGAGGCTGGCCGCGAGAAACCCCACGCGCACCGCCACGGCGTTGTGGAAATTCAGGGGAGCTGGAGCGGGCGCTTCCACGGGCGCGCGCGCTTCCGCGGCCGGAATCTCCACAGCGGCGCCGGGCAAGTCGCGTTGGGGCTTGCCACAGCGGTGGCAGAATAAGGCGTCGGGTGGCAGTTGTGCCCCGCAGGTACAAAACTCGGGCATGATCGGACTGCCACTAGGGCATCGTGTTCAGTTTGACGCAGGTTCTCCGAATGAAGCAAGGGCGATGCGGGTTTGCCCGTGCTTTTCGCGAATGGCGATCAGACGCTTGTACCCGTCCTCTGTGTATTCGATGCGGGTTTTACGGTTCCCGTCTTTACTGACGATCCAGTGCGGCAGGATGCCGCGGTAGTATTCGACGACTTTTTCGACCGAGTCGCTGGTGACGTAATGGGCAGCCACGATGGCCAACTCGTGATGTGAGGAACCAAGGTCGAGCTCCACGCTGGCCGACCTGCTGTCTTCCTCGGTCTGCCGCGCCCCCGGATAAACCGGCACCCCGAAGTGCTTCGCATCCACGCCGCGGCGGTTGGTCACGTGGATGGAACCGATCGGGGTAACGATGCGGGTGCTCTCGGCGTTGCTCTTGCGCGTATGCTCGACGTGCAGATTCCGCGCCAGGTGAATGCCGGTCCATGCCAGGAAGACGACCAGTCCGGCCAGCAGGCCCAGCCCGATGAGCAGGCCTGTTAGAATCCCGCCCTTCTCCCGAGACGCCGATTTCATAATTTGGCTCCTCTTCGAATTACGAAAGCCAGTATAGAAAAGTTCGCGGAGACGCGTGTGCTCGTTCCGATGCCGGTGTGCGGCACGCTGCTTCGCTTCGCCGAATTGTCGCACAATAGGACTATGGTCACACTGGAGACACTACGCGGGGAACGACGTGAGGAGATCCTCCGTCTCGCCGAGCGGCGGGGCGCTCGCAATCTGCGCGTGTTCGGCTCAGTGGCTCGCGGTGAAGCCAACGAGGGCAGCGATCTCGATCTGCTGGTCACCTGGGAACCGGGGCGCAGTCTGCTCGATCATGCCGGGCTGGTTCAGGATCTCCAGGAACTGCTCGGCACCAAGGTCCATGTCGGGACCGAGAAATCGCTCTATTGGTATGTACGTGACAGAATCCTTCGTGAGGCCACGCCCTTGTGAAGGACGATCGGCTGTACCTGCACCACATGCTGGAACGTTGCCAGCGGATAACCCGCTTCATCCGGCCCGGCAGAGAGCTGTTCATGATCTCGGAAGAATTGCAGGACGCCGTGATCCGGAACGTGGAGGTGATCGGCGAGGCGGCCAAGCGGGTTTCGGCCGAGGCACGGGGCCGCATGGCATCGCTCGACTGGAAAAGCATCTGCGGAATGCGCGACGTGCTGATTCACGACTATATCGGCGTGGACCTCGACGAAGTCTGGAACGTGGCATCCTCCCGGATACCCGAACTCCAGGCGGTGTTAGAGCGGTTTCTGATTGGCGAAGGTTCCGGCTCGATAACATCTCCATGACATCCCCATGCTGGCGCTCGATCTGGCCAAAGATTCACTTCCCCGAGGCAGGCTATGCGGTTGCGCAGCCATTTACAACCGGACAGTTGATTGCCCGATCAATCCCTAGAGTTTAAGCACTGAAGCCCAAAAGCGCTGAAACCCGAATAAGATAGAGAGTTGATCCGACCCGAAACCTCTCGCGACACCTCCGCTGGTTTCATCGAACGGTGGAAGGGTTCCGCCGCTGCCGAGCGCGCGAATTACCAGCTCTACCTCAGCGAACTGTGCGATTTCCTCCGAGTTCCGCGGCCTGATCCCACCGTTGCCGACGACACCAGAAACGCGTATGTATTCGAGCGCGGCGTCCGCTTCCAGAACGGCGACGGCACCACTTCCCTCGGCCGCATCGACCTGTACAAACGCGGCTGCTTCGTGCTGGAAGCGAAGCAAGGAAGCCACCGGCCAGGCGAGACGCAACTCCCCCTTTTATCGCGCCCGGACCGAGGCAGACGCGGAACGGCCGTTCGCGGCACGCCGGGATGGGACGAGGCGATGCTGGCGGCACGCGGCCAGGCGGAGCAGTACGCCAAGGCGCTGCCCTTGGACGAAGGATGGCCGCCGTTCATTGTTGTACTGGACGTCGGCTACAGCATCGAGCTTTACTCTGATTTCTCGCGGGCGGGCAAGACCTACGTGCCTTTCCCCGATGCCCGTTGCCACCGAATCTTCATGGACGATCTGGCCGGTTCCCGATCCGTTGAGGTTCTCTGCCAGCTTTGGCTTGACCCGATGTCCCTCGATCCCAGCCGGCGCACGGCGAAGATCACGCGGGAAGTTGCCGCCCGCCTTGCCGCGCTCGCCAAATCCCTGGAATCCTCCGGGCACTCTCCCGAAACCGTCGCACACTTCCTGATGCGCTGCATCTTCACGGCCTTTGCCGAGGACATTCGGCTTCTGCCCGAGCATAGCTGGACCACGCTTCTTCGGAGCCTCAAGAATGAAGTCCACAAGTTTCCGGACCTTGTAAGCTCCTTGTGGGAGACCATGAACAGAGGCGGCTTCTCGCCGATTCTCCGCGAGCATGTGTTGCGATTCAACGGCGGACTCTTCGAAAACGTCGCCGCGCTGCCTGTCACCGCCGAACAGCTCGAACTCCTGATCGACGCAGCCGAGGCCGACTGGCACGACGTGGAGCCGGCCATCTTCGGGACTTTGCTGGAGCGCGCGCTGGACCCCGCCGAGCGCCACAGCCTCGGCGCCCACTACACTCCCCGGGCATATGTCGAACGGCTGGTGATGCCCACCATCGTGGAACCGTTGCGCGACGACTGGAAGTCGGCGCAGGCCGCGGCCCTCACGCTCGCTAACGCAGGCAAGCTTAACGAGGCCATTGCGGAAGTGCAGGCCTTTCAAAAACTCCTCTGCAACGTTCGGGTGCTGGACCCCGCCTGCGGAAGCGGCAACTTTCTTTACGTCACTCTGGAGCACCTCAAACGCCTGGAGGGTGAAGTGCTCGATACGCTGGAGGGTCTCGGCGATTTTCAGGGCGCGCTCGAAGAAACCGGCCTCACCGTGGATCCCCATCAACTGCTCGGGCTGGAAGTGAATCCCCGCGCCGCCGCCATCACGGACCTGGTTCTGTGGATCGGCTACTTGCAGTGGTACTTCCGAACACGCGGCGCAAGTTCGCTCCCGCCGGAACCCGTAATAGCGAAATTCCAAAATATCGAATGCACGGATGCGGTTCTCGCCTGGGACCGCAAAGAGCCCGCTCTCGATGGCTCCGGCAAACCGGTTACTCAGTGGGATGGCCGGACAATGAAGATTCATCCCGTAACGGGAGAGCAAGTCCCAGACGAAACCGCGCGGATTCCGGTCTATAGGCACGTCGGTTCGAAAAAGCCGCAGTGGCCGGAAGCGGATTTCATCGTCGGCAACCCGCCGTTCATCGGAAACTGGCGCATGCGGTCCGAGTTGGGCGATGGCTACGTGGAGGCGTTGCGTGGCACGTACGGGACTGTGCCGGATTCGGCGGAGTACGTGATGTACTGGTGGGACCGCGCGGCGGAGCTGGCTCGCGCAGGGAAGATCCGCAGGTTCGGTTTCATTGCCACCAACAGCCTGCGGCAGACGTTCAACCGCCGCGTGGTTCAGGCCCACCTGGCGGCCTCGAATCCGGTGTCGCTCGTCTTCGCGATTCCCGATCATCCCTGGGTGGATTCGAGCGACGGCGCGGCTGTCCGGATCTCGATGACTGCCGGGGAGGCCGGCGTACAGGATGGATTGCTCGGAAACGTCGTTGCGGAATCGGCTGGAGAGGGCGACGGACAGCTTGTCGAACTTGCAATGAGCAGCGGCAAAGTGCAAGCGGATCTCACAATCGGACCGAACGTGGCGGGTGTGGGTTCGCTTCGGGCAAACGAAAATTTATGTTGTCCCGGAGTGAAGTTGCATGGGGCGGGATTTATTGTCTCGCGAGAGGAAGCGATGCAGCTTGGCTTGGGGCGCATCCCCGGACTGGAGTATCACATCCGCGAATATCGAAATGGCCGTGACATAACAGACAGGCCGCGTGGGGTTATGGCGATAGATCTCTTCGGGCTTACCGCCGCTGACGTCCGAGAGAAGTTCCCGGAGGTCTTCCAGCGAGTATTCGAACGCGTCAAGCCGGAACGAGATCACAACAATCGCTTGTCGTATCGCGATAACTGGTGGATATTCGGCGAACCCCGAGCCAATTTTCGCCCTGCATTAATCGGGCTGCCACGCTTCATCTCTACTGTTGAAACCGCCAAGCACCGCTTTTTCGTCTTCCTTGATGAGTCGATTCTGCCCGATAACCGCTTGGTGAACTTTGCACTTGACGATGCCTATTTCCTCGGTGTGCTTTCCAGTCAAGTTCATGTCACCTGGGCGCTGGCGGCGGGAGGAACGCTCGAAGATCGTCCGGTATACAACAAAACGCGCTGCTTCGACACCTTTCCATTTCCCGACTGTCGCGCCGACGTCAGGGTCAGAATTCGCGAACTCGCGGAAGCGCTCGACGCGCACCGGAAGCGCCAACAATCTCAATTCCCCTCCCTTGGCATGACCGACATGTATAACGTGCTGGAGAAGCTGCGATCCGGAGAGGTTCTGAACGAACGGGACCGCCAGATCCACGAACAGGGCCTGGTGTCCGTCCTGCGGCAACTGCACGACGATCTCGACCAGGTGGTTTTCGAAGCCTACGGCTGGCCCGCGGACCTGGCGCGAGACGAAATCCTTTACCGCCTGGTTGCCCTCAACGCCCAACGGTCCGCTGAGGAGCACAGAGGCCTGATTCGCTGGGTGCGCCCCGAGTACCAGAATGCGGCGGGGAGCAGCCAGACGGCCATCGATGCCGGGGAGGCAATCGAGATCCCCGCCGCGGCCGCAAGGCAGCAGCGTGCTCCCTGGCCGGTCACGCTCTCCGATCAGGTCCGCGCCGTCCGTGCGGCCCTGGCGGCCCAACAAGGCACCATTACTGTCGAAACTCTGGCGCGAGGATTCACTCGCGCCCGGACGGAGCGGGTCAAAGAAATCCTGAAGACCCTCGTTTCCCTAGGGCAGGCGCGCGAGGTCGAGGGCCGTTATGTAGGATAACGGGAGGTAGCTGACAACATGAGTACACCCTACAAGCCCGACGGATACAGCACTGCCTCGCCCTACTTGATTGTCAATGGAGCGAGCAACACCATCGAGTTCCTTAAAGCCGTGTTCGGCGCTGTCGAGCTGCGCCGCTTCCCGGACGCCGCCGGAAAACTCATGCATGCGGAGGTCCGCATGGACGACACAGTTGTGATGATCGCGGATGGTACCGACGGCTGGCCGCCCATTCCGTCGTACGTACATGTCTATGTCAGCGACGTGGACGCGACATACAAGAGCGCGCTCGAAGCCGGCGCGGTATCGGTGCAGGAACCGGTAAAGAAGCAGGACGAAGACAAACGCGGCGGGGTCAAGGATCCGGGAGGCACCACGTGGTGGATAGCAACAAAAGTGGAGTAAGCGGCGCCACGATGGGCCGCATGCGCGGCTGGGGAAAGCTGAAGAGATTCAGAAGCGCCGTCGACAGGGCGTTCACACCAGAAATTGATGAACAGGTGTCCCGGAGCCTCGTCTCCCTGGGGCGTAAAGAGCCCCATCTTCCCGTGCGGCGCGGATAAAGGCGGCGTTCATCACTGCCTTCTCGGATAAATCCATAAGCCCGGCGCACCGGCGCTTCCATATCGCGATTCATCAATGATAGAATCGCTCTCGCGGTCAGGCCATTCCATTCGCTCTAGAGGAGGCTCTCTCGATGCCGCGGTTCATCCTCGCACTCGCGATCTCGTTCGTTGTTTTGTTCATTCCGGCCACAGCCTCCGCGCAGGCACTCTACGGTACGCTCACCGGAAACGTGTCCGATCCCAGCGGAGCGCCCATTGCCGGAGCGCAGGTTAACATCACCAACACCGGCACCAATCAGACTCGCGAAACCACGACCGGGCCGGCGGGCAACTACAGCTTCGCCAATCTGGACCCCGGCGCCTATACGGCACGCGTCACCGCAACCGGATTTCAGACGCATCAGCAGACCAACGTCGTGCTGACGGTCAACCGCATCGCCCGCGTGGATGCCCGGCTCACGGTTGGAATTGTCTCCGAAGCAATCACGGTGGCCGGGAATGTCGCGCGTCTTCAGACCGAGCAGTCCGAGGTGCGCTACGACATGGGCCGCACCGAGCTGGACAATGTGCCGGTCCCGGTGGGGCGCAACTACCAATATGCTCTGCGCACCGTTCCGGGCGTGATCATGAGTGGAGGCGGCGCAATTCGCGCCTCGAATCCCGCCGGATCCGCGACCCTGAACGTGAACGGCACCAGCCAGCAACTGGTCAATACGCGAATCGACGGTGCCAGCACAACGAATAATTTCCACCAGCACCTGGCTGCGTACATCCCGGCCCTCGAGGCGATTGAGACCGTCGAGGTGATCACCAACAGTTTCGACGCCGATCAAGCTCTGGCGGGAGGCGCTGCCGTCAACGTTTCCATCCGCAGCGGAACCAACGATCTGCATGGGTCGGCATTTGAATACCATTCGAGCAACCGCATCAAAGCCAGGCCTTTCTTCTTTCCGGCGGATCAAAACAAGCCCAAGTTCATCTTCAATCAGTTCGGCGGCACGGCGGGGGGACCGATCAAGAAGGACAAGCTGTTTTACTTCGTCAGCTTCGAGGGAACAGCGGACCGCTCGGCGTTCTCGCGTTTCACGACCGTTCCGTCATCCGCCGCCAAACGCGGCGATCTATCCGAGACGACACGGCTCATATACGATCCCTTGACAGGCAATCCGGACGGAAGCGGCCGCCAGGCCTTCGCCGGAAATCGGATTCCCGCCTCGCGGATCAGCGGCATCTCACAGAAGTTGATTCCGCTCTGGCCGGAAGCCAACACCGCCGGCCTGGCGAACAATTACTTTGTGGCCGCGTCTTCGCCATACAACCGCCAGACCTTCGACACCAAGATCAATTGGATGGCCACGAAGAAGTTCACCACATGGGGCCGCGTGGGAATTCTGACGTGGGACTCGTTCTACCCAACCGTATTCGGCCCGGAACTAGGCGGACGCACGGTTTCGGGACAGCAATCGGGAACGGCCGATGGCAGCACCTACACCGTAACTCTTGCCGGCACGTATCTGGCAACTCCCAGCTTCATCATCGACGGCTACTTCGGTTGGACCCAGGGCAATCAAAACGTGACGCAAGAGCGCCTGGATGAAAAAGTCGGCCTCGATTTCCTTGGGATTCCCGGAACCAACGGGCCGCGGCTCATCGAAGGCGGCTGGCCCCGAATCGAAATCGACGGCTACGACACCATCGGCGTGTTCGAACCCTACATGCCATGGTTCCGCCACGATCCGAATTACGAATTCGTCACGAATCTCAACTGGACCAAGGGCACCCATAACATCCGCTTCGGACTTGATCTGTCCCAACGCAGTATCAATCACGCGCAGCCGGAGGTGGAGGGTCAGTTTGCCGGAGGCGCGGGCGGCTTCCGGTTCATGCCCGGCGTGACCGAGCAACTCGGCTCGGCCGTCGGAGATCGCGCCAATTCGTTCTCCGCGTTCCTGTTGGGGTATCCGCAGCGCATGGGCCGGACTCTGCAGCTTCCGGATGAATATACACTGCGCAGTTTCCGCCATAGCTATTATGTGCGCGACCACTGGAACGTCACTCCCCGCTTGACGCTCAACTATGGCGCCCGCTGGGAATGTATTCCGTTCCCGACTCGCGCGGACCGCGGCGTTGAGTTCTACGAACCCGATACAAACCGCATGCTGCTCTGCGGTCTGGGATCCGTCCCAACCGATTGTGGCGTCACGGTTCCCAAGAATGGGCTTTCACCACGCGTGGGTCTTGCCTACCGCGCAACGGACAGCTTCGTCATCCGTGCCGGATACGGAATCACCATCGATCCTTTCGATATCGGCCCGCGAGGACTGCGGACCAACTATCCCATCCTGATTGGGATGAATCTCGAGGGCGGCAACACCCACACGCCCGTTGGCCAATGGGCAGACGGTATTCCCGAGGTTCCTGTACCGGATCTCAGCTCGGGAATCCTCAATACCCCCACCACGGTGGTCGTACACTCCGTCCCGCAGAAAATCGAGCGTGGTTATATTCAGTCCTGGAATCTTACTCTTCAGAAGGAGTTCAGATACGGCTTCGTCGCCCAGGCCGGCTATGTAGCCACGCGCAGCGTTAAGAATTACGGCAATATCGATATCAACGCCGGCCAGGTCGTCGGGGCCGGAAACAACGGCCGGCCCTTGTTCCAGCGATTCCGCAGAACCGCCGTCACCTCCGAGTACAGGCCTCTCGGGACCACGCAATACAACTCTTTGCAGGCTTCTCTCCAACGCCGGTTCAGCGAGGGCCTGCACCTGTCGCTCAGCTACACCTGGTCGAAGGCGATAGGAATAACGGCCGATAGCCAGAGTGGAGTGCGAGTAGCGGCGCTCGACTATTTCGACCTGAACCGCACGCTCGTCAACTACGACCGCACGCACATCATGAACGCAGTTACGTCCTGGGAGCTGCCTTTCGGAAGAGGGAGGCGCTGGGGATCCCAGTCGCGCGCTGCTTCGGCCGTTCTCGGGGGATGGAAGGCAAACGGGATTCTGACAATCATGACCGGCACTCCGATTTCCGTTACAGCCTCGGGAACTTCCTTGAATATGCCGGGCAGCACGCAGCGAGCGGATCAGGTGAAGCCCTTGGTCGAAACTCTTGGCGGCGGCGGTCGAGGTCAATCTTTCTTCGATCCCTTGGCTTTCAGCCCCGTTACGGCAGCCAGATTTGGAACCGCCGGGTTTAACTCCCTTCGTGGACCGGGCGCGATAAACCTGGACTTCGGCCTGTTTCGTCAGTTCACTCTGACCGAAAGATTGCGGTTTGAGTTGCGGATGGAGGCGTTCAACTTTACAAACACGCCGCATTTTGCGAATCCAGGGACCAACGTTTCCAGCATGTCGTTCAACTCGGACGGGTCCATTCGGAGCCTGGGCGGGTTTACCGAAATCACCGCTGTGGACGGATCGAATTTTGGGCGCGGCAATGTGGACGAGAGGACTTTTCGGATCGGCTTACGGTTTAGTTTTTGATACGGGGAGCTGGACTCCCAGGTTGTTTTGCCGTATAGTTCGGACGCTATGGACTCGACCGTCAATTCCCGCGGAGGTTCCCCATGCTTTGGCTCTCTCGCACGCAAGCCAAGCTCGCTGCCGTTCTGATAGCGGCCGGACCGGCGCTTCCACAAACCGCCGTCAAGCTGCCGCCGGCGGCGGCTTTGCAGGTGAATTTCGACCAGCACGTCAAACCGATCCTCGCGAGCAAGTGCTTTGGCTGTCATGGCGCCACGCAGCAACAGTCCGGCCTTCGTCTGGACCGTCGCCAGAACGCGTTGCGCGGCGGCGATTACGGATTGGTCATCGTGCCGGGCAAGAGCGCGGAAAGCAAGCTGATCCTCCGCCTTGTGGGCGCGGACTTCGGCTTGCAAATGCCGCCCACGGGACCGCTTTCCTCCGAGGAGATCGGCGTTTTGAGAGCCTGGATCGATCAAGGCCCGGAGTTCCCCGCTAAGGCAATTGAGGACGCCGGGCGCATATCCAAACCAACAGACCCGAAGGTGAGCGCATTGTTGGCTGAGATCCGGAAGTCCAATCTGCCGGGCGTGCGTAAAATGGCCTCCAACGCTTCCCGTGTAAACGGACGCGACGAAAACGGAGCCACGCTCCTCATGCACGCCGCGCTCTACGGGGACGCGGACCTGCTCCGCTTCCTGCTCGAGCGCGGGGCCGATCCGAAAGCGAAGAGCGGCCGGGGCGCTACGGCATTGCACTGGGCAATCGTCGATATCGAAAAAGTTCGCCTCCTCCTCCGTCAGGGCGTGGATGTGAACGCGAAAACCACGGACGGCAGGTCGCCCTTGCTCCTAGCGGCATCGCAGCCGTCGGGGGCGGAGATCGTCGAACTGCTGCTCGAACGCGGCGCCGATCCGAAGGCCAAGGACATCGCCGGGCGGACCCCATTGATGGCCGCCGCAAGCTTCGGGAACCTCCCATCCATGAGGGCCCTAATAGCCAAAGGCGCGGAACTGAACGCCGTGACACAAGGCGGTTCCGCGGCAATCATGGATGCCGCCCGAAGCCGGAATCCCGGCGCGGTTCAACTGCTGATCGAGAGCGGCGCGGATGTAAATGTGAAGACGAAACGGAATGGAACCGCCGTAGCCGCCGCGGCCAGTTACGGAGATTCCACTATTGTGAAAATGCTGGTTGACAAGGGTGCCCGTATCGACGTCATCGACGAACGCGGTTACTCGCCGCTGATGTATGCCGCGTACTCGGAGTCGATGCCCGTCGAAGCGGTCCGGCTGCTGCTCAGTAAAGGCGCCGACCCGAAAGTGACCGGCGAAGGCGAATCGGCTCTCAGCCTGGCGATGAAGCGCGGCGATTCCGAGATCGTAAAGTTGCTGCGGAAGGCGGAAGGAGAAGGGAAATGAAAGTGGCTCAGTTCGCGATTTCGGCTTGGCTCTGCTGGTCAACCGGTGTGGTTCAGGCCGGCGAGGCGCCGAAGGCTGACGCGGCGGCAATCCGGACCGCTGTACAGAAGGCGCTCACGCTGCTTGAGAAGACCAGTCCGCAGTTCATCAAGCGCGGCGGCTGCAACTCTTGTCACAATCAGTTTCTTCCGGCCATGGCGCAAGCCCTGGCGCGCGAGCGCGGCATCGGCGTTGGCGGGGAGATCGCGCAATTGCCGCTCGAAGCCACCGAATTCTCCGCCGAGCGGGCGTTCGAATTCGTCGTCACGGGGGGTGCTAACGGCTTGGGGTACGCGGTCTTGAACGCCGCGGCGCTGAAAAAGCCGGCCGACCAGGCGACCGATTCGTTCGTTCACTTTCTTCACGCATCCCAGGAGCCGGACGGCCGCTGGCGCACCACCGGCAACCGGCCGCCCATGACGTACGACGATTTCTTCACCACCGCCATGGCGGTTCGGACGCTTCAGCTTTACGCTCCCGAATCCATGCGCGCGGACACGCAAACCAGGATCGCCCGCGCCGCGTCCTGGCTGCGGGAAGCGAAGCCGGTCTCCAATCAGGAGAGGGTGTTCCATCTGCTGGGGCTTGCCTGGACGAAAGCGAACCGGCAGATAGTCGACACGGCTGTTCAGGGCCTGCTAGCGCAACAACGCACGGACGGAGGCTGGTCGCAGCTTCCGGACATGGAACCCGACGCATATGCGACCGGACAGGCGCTTTACGCGCTCAGCCAAGGCGGCGGCGTGCCGGCCAACCATCCCGCGTACCGGCGCAGCGTTGAGCTGCTGCTGGGGACGCAGGCAAAGGACGGCTCCTGGTACGTGAAAACGCGCTCGCTGCCGATACAGCCGTACTTCGAGAGCGGATTTCCCTACGGTCACGATCAGTGGATCTCCGCCGCTGGAACGAGCTGGGCCGCTATGGCCCTGGCGCTGGCCGTCGAGCCGCTGCAAGTTTCCCGTCACCGGTAGGTCTTGTCATCGACGCCGCTCAGATCCACGTCATCGCCGAAGACGCCCAGCGTCAGAATGGCGAAGGTGAATACGTTGTTGCCCGGCTCGATGTGTCCGCCGAAGGCTTTGTCGCCGGTAGTCAGCGTCATGTGGGGGTGCAGTCGGCCGTCGATGACGAACCCGTTGATGCTGATGATGTCTGCGGGGGCGGTTGGATCCTTGATGAAGATATTCTTGGAAGGGAACGTCCGGTTGCTGACAGAGTGGATATGGTAGTTCCGCACCGAGCCGATGCCGGATAGAATGACTGCGTTCCGGATCTTCTGTTCCTTGATCATCTTTTCCATGCCGGCCAGGAGGTCGGTCTGATACTTCAGGCGCAGAACGACGATCTTTTCGAATTTTCCCGAGATCGCATAGGCATCGGGAACTTTGGAGCTGTTGGGCTTCGCGTCGTCGTGCGGGGTGGTCGGCTTGGTGATTTCCGTACGTGTTTGCTGGGCCGGCGCAAGAGCGGCCGCCAGCACGGCCAGGAGAAGAATTGGGGTCGGTCTGATCATAATTTTCTAGCCTCGTTGGCAGATACAGATGATAGTACAGAGAAAGCTTAGGTGGGGCAGGACGCTACAAAGCGTAAAATTGCAATTGAGGCATTGGGAAATGCTTCCGATTGTCCGTCATGAGGGTCAGCTTGTGATGAATTGCGACGGCTGCGATGGTTGCGTCCGGAAGCGACAGGCTTTGACCTCTCCGGCTCCATTCGTATTTCAGCCTTCCCGCAAGCTCGGCAACATCCCAAGAAATTTCGAAGTAGTCGAGGCCGGCCAAAAATTCGTCCGTGAAGGACTTCTCGCGAGGCCGCATCCCGGAATAGACTTCGATCACGTTAATGGTACAGCAGGCAAGAGAGTTACCTTGCAAGGCGAGTTGGAGTAATAACTCCCGCCTTCCCTGCCGTTTATTCAGGACGTCGATAATAACCGAGGTGTCCAGGAGGTAGATGGCCACCCAACTACCGGCCTCGCCGCCCTATATCCCGGCGCTCACCGTCCGTTCGCATCCTCGAAACCCAGGCGGCGGCGCCCCCGGCCAGTTCAGGATGATCCTCGTCCCTCCATGCCGGTTGGGGCTGACGCAAAAACCGCAGCAGACGCCGCCGCTTCAACTCTTGCCGCGCCGCGTCCGCCAGAAAGCTGCTCCGGCCCCGCCTCCCGACCAAGTTGTCGATCTCCTCGACAAGTTCCTCTGGCAAGACTACATGCGTTCGGGTCACTGCCATGCTTCCAGCATAGCAGGGATGTGCTTTGGTACGCCCATAGCAAGTCCCACTCTCCGCCTACGCCTTCCGCCCAGGAACACCCGTTGCCAACAACGAAGAGGACCGTTTTCGGTCAAGATTAGGCAGCCGATTCCTGAATCTTCAACTGGTTGTGAACATCCTTCACACCGCTCACCGTGTCGGCGATGTCTTCGGCGAGGCGCTTCGCGCCGCGGCGGCTGACGCTTCCTGCCAACGTCACTTCGCCCTGCGATACCGTCACATCGATATCCCGAGCGTCCAGGTCCGGGTGATCGGTCATCCGTTCGTTGATTTCTTCCCACATGCGCTCGTCGGATCGCTTATAGCCTTTGGGACCCAGGCCAACGTAGCCGCCCGGCTTGGCCCAGGTCTCGATCCGCTCCACGCTGCGCGACCCGTGGGGGCCCCAGGTTTCATCGGACTCCTCGAAGCCCTGAAAGTACCCCTCGTTGCCCCAGTTTCCCTGGTTGCCCCAAAATCCCCGGCCGCCCTGGTCGGCTTGACCCCAGTTCCGCCGGTCGGGTCCCCGAATCTGCTCCACCGAATATGGCGGAGTGGCCAGACCATAGCTCCTTCGCTCTTCGCCTGGGCTGCGCTCGTCCGGCGTACGATTTTTCCTTCGAACCGGCATAGAAACTCCTGCTACTTCCATTTTATGGTCCGTGGCGGAGATTACCCGATCCAGCACTACAAAGTGTGTACAAAACCTCAGAACGTCTCACGTTGCGGCTCTCGGCCCAAACTGGGCCAGATGAGGCCTTGACATTGGGCCAAATCGGCCCAAATCGGACACCCCGGCCAATCGGCCTTGACGCCGGACGAGCCGGATACTACCATCAGATCCCAGCTACCGGACGCAACCGGGTGTTCTATGTATAGGTTTGCCATCGCTCTCGTGCTTGGGGTTTCCGCCTGTCTGGCGCAAAGCCCGAATAAAAATCCATACGATTCCAGCCCGCGGGAGGCGGAAGCGGGACGCGGCGCGTTCCGCATCTACTGCGCCCCCTGCCACGGCATCAAAGCCGAAGGCGGAAGAGGGCCGGATCTCACGCGCGGCGTTTACGCCGTGGGCGAGACGGACGCCGACCTCTACCAGGTCATCGCCGAAGGGATTGCGGGCACGGAGATGCCCGGCTTTGGCGTCAACATGGGCGAAGACAACATCTGGCGCGTGGTTACCTACATCCGCTCCACCACCAGGAAAGATCGCGAACCGGTGCAGGGCGATGCCTCCGTTGGCGAAAAACTGTACTGGGGCAAAGGGGCATGCGGCCAGTGCCACCGCATCGGGCAGCGCGGCGGGCGGACCGGACCGGAGTTGACGCGCACCGGGCGCACGCGCAGCCTTGCGTACCTCCGGGCCTCGGTTCTGACGCCCGATTCCGACCTGACGCCCGGATATAACACGGTGACGGTGACCACGCGAGACGGCAGGAAGATCATCGGCGTGGAGAAGGGCTTCGACAATTTCTCCGCTCAGTTGATGGATGCCGACGAGCGCTTCCATTCCTTCCTGAAAAGCGATGTCGCTTCCGTCACGCGCGAATTCCGCTCCCTGATGCCGCAGGGCTATGGGAAGATGTTCTCCCAAACCGAATTGAACGATTTGTTAGCTTATATGACCGGTCTGACCGGGGAGGTGCGGAAATGAGGCTTTGGATTTCGATTTTAACCGCGGCGCTCGCCTGGGGGCAGAACGCCGATCCCGGCGACTGGCTCACGTACGGAAAGAACTTGCAGGGATGGCGCTATAGCGAGCTCTCGCAGATCGACGTGAAGAATGTGGCGCAACTCGTCCCACAGTGGATCTATCAGACCGGCGTTGCGGGCAAATTCGAAACCAGCCCCCTGGTCTTCGACCGCCAGATGTTCTTCACCGGTCCTTCCAACCACGCCTTTGCGCTGGACCTGCTGACGGGCCGGCCGGTCTGGCACTATGCGAAGCCGGTTCCTAAAGGCCTGAGCCTCTGCTGCGGGCAGCCCAACCGCGGTTTCGCACGGCAGGGCGACAGGCTGTACAAGGTGAACCTGGAATCCACGCTGGTGGCGCTGGACGTGAAAACCGGAGCCGTGATCTGGGAGACTCCCATTGGCGACACGAAGAAGGGCTATACTACCACGGTCGCGCCTCTGGTAGCCAAGAATCTGGTCATCGTGGGGGTGGCGGGGGCCGAGTTCGGCGTGCGGGGCTTCATCGATGCGTTTCACGCCGAGACCGGCAAGCACGTCTGGCGCTTCTACACCGTGGCCGGTCCCGAAGACCCCGCCGGAATGAAGACCTGGGGCGGCGATTCCTGGAAGCAGGGCGGCGCGTCCATCTGGGTTACCGGCACCTACGACCCCGAGTTGAACCTGACTTATTGGGGCACCGGCAACCCCGGACCGGACATGTACGGCGACGACCGGCCTGGCGACAACCTCTACTCCTGCGCCGTGGTGGCGCTCGACTTGGATACCGGTAAGCTGAAGTGGCACTATCAGTTCACGCCGCACGACGTACACGATTGGGACGCCATCGCCGATCCGGTCCTGGTGGATCTGAACATCAAGGGCGCAAAGGTCAAGGGGCTGATCCAAGCCAATCGCAATGGCTTCTTCTACGCGCTCGACCGCACGAATGGAAAACTGCTCGCGGCTAAGGCATACACAAAAGTCACATGGGCAGACGGCATAGGCCCCAACGGAAGGCCGATTTTGATTGCGGGCCAAGATCCGACCGAAGACGGCAACAAGTCTTGCCCAGGCCTCGGCGGCGGGCACAATTGGCAGGCCACTACTTATAGCCCGCAGACGGGAATGTATTATTTCCCGACGACCGAAGGCTGTCAGATTTATTACAAAACGAAACAGGAATTCATGGTGGGCGCCTGGTACCAGGGGAGTACCGTCAGCCCGCTGCCCACTGAGCCTGCCACCGGTGCGGTGGTCGCCGTGGACCCGGCGACCGGAGACACCAAATGGCGCTACCTCACGGTTTCTCCGCCTTCGAGCGGTCTGCTATCCACCGCCGGAGGCCTCGTCTTTTCGGGTGACCGGGAGGGGTATTTCACGGCGCTCGACGCCCATAACGGAAAAGTCCTGTGGAAATTCCAGACCGGCGGGCCGATCGGGGCGCCCCCCATCTCCTATTCCCTGGACGGGCGGCAATATATCGCGGTCGCTGCCGGTTCCTCCATGTTTTCCTTCGCGTTACCGCAAAGGTAAACAAGGAGATCCGGCCGGCTGATGATAAAATGAAAGTTCTCATGCAGGTTTTGCAGGCCGGCTCCCATAAATTGCTGTTGCTCGAGCTCGATACGGAGCTGGTAGCCAACGTAGCTCGCCAGGCGGGTTTTGAGATCCGGCTGGAAGACACGCCTCGCAGCGTGATTCTGGAATTGACCGCAAACGATCGCCAGTCGCCTCTGTTGCTTTTCGATGCCGCCGACCCAGCCAATCTGGGCTGGTTTTCCCGGTGCCAGTTCTACGTGGACGGGCGAAACGGGGGAGTGATGCAGACTCCCATGACGATCGCCAACCAGCGCGACCGTTCGGGGCGGACAATCTCCACCGCGGTGCGTGTGCGCATCGGAAAGGAACTTCCGGTGTCGTTCCGGTTGCCGGGCAAACAGCCGGTTTCCGAGCAGGTGGTTTACGCCCTTTTCTTCAATTTTCTGAATGCCCTTACGCGAACCGGCGTGGCCGTGTGTGGAGGCTCCGTGGTGCAGCCTCTGGCGGGGCGCACGGAGGGCGTGGGACCTAAAAACTGAATTGCGTCCAACCGTTTCGGTTGTCGTACCCACCTATAACGAAGAAGCCGCGATCGCGAAACTGCTCGAGAATTTATGTGCGATCGGCGCGGATGAGATCATCGTCGCCGACGGACACTCCAGCGACCGGACCGGCGAGATTGCCAGCGGGTATCCCGGGATCCGGTTCTTGTGTTCTCCCACGCCGAATCGGGCCGTGCAGATGAACCTGGGCGCCGCCTGGAGCACGGGCGATATCCTGTTGTTTCTGCACGCCGACGTCCGCTTGGGTCCCAACAGCCTTCACGCGCTCCGGAAGACCATGAGCGACCCCGCGGTGCTGGGCGGCAACTTCGATATTCAGTACGAGGGCGGCGATCTGGCGGCGTCCTGGTTCACTGCAGTCAACCGCTGGCGCTGCCGTTGGGGCATTTTCTACGGCGACTCGGGGATCTTCTGCCGGCGTTCCGTCTTCGAACACCTTGGCGGATATAGGGACTGGCCCCTCATGGAAGACTACGAATTCGCCCGTAAGTTATGGATGAGCGGCAAGATATCCTTTTTGACAGAGTCTATATACGTTTCCAACCGCCGCTGGAAGAAGTCGGGGCTGTTTTCGACTGTCGTGTTCTGGATCGTAATTCAGGCCTTATATCAGTTACGCGTGTCGCCCCGGCGCCTGGCACGCCTATATGGGATAGTCCGTTGATTCTAGTACCCGATAACCTTTAAATGTAACTACTGGGCCTTGCCGGGCTGGCTTTCTGCTGGCACAATCGGGACTGTTAGACATGACTGAGGAACGATTCGGGGGGACGGTCTTCAGTTGCGTCTTTTTTAGGCCGGCCCCCAAAGCCGGCCTTCTTTTCGCCTGTTTGCGGTTCTCGATCATCCACGTCCGATCGCTGGCCGCGCGCGCCGGCAGGTCAACAGGTTGCCCACTCCGTAAGCAGGCATGCCTCGGAGCATCGTTCCGGTGTTTCCGACCCCGACTCGGCCCATGAGGCCGATATCAAAACTCCAGCCACCTTTGGCATTTGTCGGTGTGGCCGCACGCCTCATCCTTTCTTTTGCATGGTTTTTCCGCAGCAGCAAGTCGGGGCGTTATCGCCGCCCGCGCCTGGCTGCGGTCCTTTGGTGACTGTCACCTCACATCCGCACGCTGGGTCTGGACAGCTATAAACATCACCTTTGTTCCACGGCATATTCACTCACCTCCCTTCCATTTCCGCGTTGTGTTTCGCCTATCTCGGCACGCCAAGACCAGCCGACCGAAGCGCTTGCTCTCCCGGCCCCGCTCCCGTGCAGCAGCTTGCGAGCTTCCCATCAATCGCAACGGCAGGAACGGTCTTTACGCCGTATTGCTTTGCCTTCTGGGCAATATCGGGTCTGTTCATGTCAAGCACCTGCGGGTCACACGACGGGCAGGCGATGCTCTGCACGAGCTGAACGATTGTTTGGCACGCCGGACATCCGGCGCTAAAGACTTCAATCTTTCGTTTGTTCGTATTCATGATGATTTCTCCAGGCGCTCAGTTGAATGAACCCTGTATCCGAAGGAGCGCACTTCGGGCAGTGGGGAGCCGCAATCTGGCGCGGCCAGCTGTTCCATAAAGAGGAAGCAGTGAGTAACGCCACGCCGCTGTAGGCGAGCGCGTTTGATTCGAGTGAAAACTTGCCGCAGAGGATTACCGCTGCGGCGACAAGGCCTACCGCAAATGGACCGTAGCCCCGGCGAGTCCTTGCTCGAAACGCGAGCGTAAAAAGCGCGATGAAGAGAAACAGCGCCGTGAGCGGAAGCAGGTAGCGGGAAGAGAGGAGAAAACCCAACCCAAGCGCAGAGAGCACTCCCCCGTAAACCGGCCAGCACGCCGGGCACCCTCCAAGCGGGGGGAGCACGCTGAGTAAAATGGCCGGAACTGCGAGCAGGTTCTGCTTCACTGTGCGACAGTTCTCTACAGGAGCCGCCTGTAAAAGGGCCGTCTGAATCAACGCTACCGAAGGGATACCGCTCTTCCCATGCCCGGCACACTCGTACAACCGGCAACATGAGGACTCGCTGCCCGGCTCAACTCCAGCCGCGTCCCGGCCGTCGATAAGGACAGTTGGCGAGCCGAAGCCTCGCACGTACGAGGGAACATCGGGCAAGTTCTGCTCCCACTCCGTCCAGTTCGAAGGTAGCTTCGCCGACTGGAGCGCTCGCGAGAGATTTTCTCGCGTCGCAGCAACGTTCGGGCACTCCCGGTCGTAAAGAAGCTCTACTCTCATGCGCGAACCTCCGCTGAGTGGATGCTCTCCAGGATCGGGCATTCGCTCGACGGCCCGCTGCCGGGGCATATCTGCATGAGCCCGCTCAGGACGCGTTTCATGGCTTCGAGAGTTCGAATCTTTTCATCAATGTCAGCGATCTTCGCCTTTGCCAGGCGCTGTACATCGGAACATTCTTTCTTCGGGTCAATCTGAATCGAGAGCAGCTCGCGAATCTCAGCGAGCGAGAACCCAAGCTCCTGCGCTCGCTTGATGAAGCGCACCCGGTGCACGGCATCCGCTGGAAACATCCGGTAGCCAGAGGATAATCGGGGCGGTTTCGGCAGCAGCCTTTCGCGCTCGTAATAGCGGATAGTTTGTAAGTTCACTCCGCCACGCTTGGCGACCTCGCCTATTTTGAGTCCCATCCTTTTTCTCCGCTCGTTCTAGTTCCAGCCTAAACCCTGTACCTAGATATAGAGTCAAGAGGAAAGTTTTCCGAAGCAAGTTGCAGATCGTGGAGGCGATCCAGGAAGCGAAGGGCCGCTCGCCCATTGCGTGAGAAAGTTAACCTTCCGCCTGGGCCACCGCTGCTTCCACCTCATTCTGATACTGCCGCAATAACTCCGGCGTCGACGCTTCGAAGCGCAGTACGAGCACAGGTTGGGTATTGGAAGCCCGCACCAAGCCCCAGCCTTCCGGAAACAGCACGCGAACGCCGTCAACGTCCACAACGGGATATTTTTTTCGGAAGTGCCCGGTAACCTCGCGCACCACGTCGAACTTCTTTTCGTCGGAGCTATCCACGCGGATCTCGGGCGTGGTTACGGTTCTGGGCAGATCGGCGAGTTGCGCGGAGAGAGGCTTACCCGACTTGGCTACGATCTCCAGCAGGCGGCACGCGGCGTAAAGCGCGTCGTCGAAGCCGTAGTAGCGGTCTGCGAAGAACATATGGCCGCTCATCTCGCCGGCCAGCTCGGCGTGCTCCTCCTTCATCTTGGCCTTGATCAGCGAGTGCCCGGTCTTCCACATGATCCCCTTTCCGCCGCGCTTGGCAATGTCGTCGTACAACAATTGCGAGCACTTCACCTCGCCTATGAAGGTGGCGCCGGGCTTGCGCGAGAGAATTTCGCGGGCGTATATGATCATGAGCTGATCGCCGAAGACGACCTCGCCGCGGTCGTCAACCGCGCCGATGCGGTCGCTGTCGCCGTCGAATGCGATGCCAAGCTCGCAAGCGTTCTCGCCCACGGCATCGACCAGATGCTTCAGGTTCTTCGGAACTGTGGGATCGGGATGATGGTTCGGAAAGCGGCCGTCCATCTCAAAGAAGAGCTCGATGGGCTCGACGTTCAGCTTCTCCAGTATCCGGTGCATCACCGGCCCGGCGGTGCCGTTGCCCGCGTCGAAAGCCGCCTTTACGCGGCGCTCGAAGCGGAACTGGGAAGATATCTCGTCCACATACGCGGCGCTCACATCAACGCGCTTCTCCTGGCCGTCGCCAGTCAGGAAATCGCGATTCTCGATCATCCCGCGCAGTTGCTGAATCTGTTCTCCGTGAATCGTGGATGGGCCTGAAACCACTTTGAAACCGTTGTACTCGGACGGATTGTGGCTCCCCGTAATCATGACCGCGCCTTCCGCTTTCAGATGAAACACCGAGTAGTAGAGCAGCGGCGTGGGAACCACGCCAATATCCGTGACATGACAACCGCTCGCGAGCAGGCCGCGGACGAGAGCGTTCCGCAGGCGTTCCGAGCTGAGACGGCAGTCGCGTCCCAGGTTGATGTTCTTTCCGTTGTTGCGCCTTAGAAACGTTCCAATGGCGCGGCCGAGTTCTTCGACATCGGGATCGAGAAGCTCCGCGTCGGCAATGCCTCGGATGTCATACTCTCGGAAAATGGTCGGCTTCAGCATCTGTTCTGAAAGTATATAGCCCTGTCCGGCCTCTCCGACACCTCCCGGCGTTCTAGAATGGCAATAGGATGGCGAAAGTTCCTTCCGCCGAACGCACGTTCACAACCATTAGCGGCGTCCCTGTCGAGCCCCTATACGGTCCCGAGGATATCGGGGACCTTGCGCTCCCGGAGCCGGGAGACTTTCCCTACACGCGTGGCATTCACCGCAGCATGTATCGCGGTAAGTTATGGACTATGCGGCAGTTCGCCGGCTTCGCGACGCCCGAGGAAACCAACCTCCGGTACCACTACCTGCTGGAGCAGGGCCAGAACGGCCTCTCGGTCGCCTTCGACCTTCCGACGCTGATGGGGTATGACGCCGATAGCCCTGTCGCGGAAGGAGAGGTCGGGAAATGCGGCGCGTCGATTTGTTCGCTACAAGACATGGAGATTCTGCTGCGCGGAATTCCGCTGGGCGAGATCAGCATTTCCATGACGATCAACTCGCCGGCGGCCGTCATCTGGGCCATGTATCTGGCCGTCGCCGAACAGCAGGGCGTGGATTGGGCGCGCCTCTCGGGCACTTTGCAGAATGACATCCTCAAGGAATATATCGCGCAGAAGGAGTACATCTTCCCGCCGCGCCCATCGATGCGGCTGGTGACCGATACCATCGAGTTTGGCGCGCGCCACACGCCGCGCTTCAATCCCATTTCCATCAGCGGCTATCACATTCGCGAAGCCGGCTCCACAGCTGTGCAGGAACTGGCTTTCACTCTGCGCGACGGCATCGAGTACGTGGAATGGGCGCTCGAACGCGGCCTTGGCGTGGATGAGTTCGCTCCCAGGCTTAGCTTCTTCTTCAACGCTCATAACGACTTCTTCGAGGAGATTGCCAAGTACCGGGCTTCCCGCGCGCTCTGGGCGACGATCATGCGCGACCGCTTTGGCGCGCAGGAGGAGCGAAGCTGGAAGCTGCGCTTCCACGCGCAGACCGCCGGGTGTTCGCTCACCTGGCAGCAGCCTTTCAACAACGTGGTCCGTACCACGCTGCAAGCGCTTGCCGCGGTGCTGGGCGGATGCCAGTCTCTGCATACCAACTCGCTCGACGAGGCGTACGCGCTTCCCAGCGAGCATGCAGTGACCCTCGCCCTGCGCACGCAGCAGGTGATCGCGCATGAGAGCGGGTTGGCGGCCGTCGCCGATCCTCTCGGCGGAAGCTACTTTCTGGAGCGGCTCACGCTCGACACCGAAGCCGCCGCCCGCGACTACATCCGGCGTATCGACGAGATGGGCGGCATGATTGCGGCCATCGAAAACGGCTTCCCACAGCGCGAGATTGCGGACGCGAGCTATACGTATCAGCGCGCGGTCGAGTCCGGCGAGAAGATTATCGTGGGCGTGAACGGGTTCGCTTCCGAAGAACACGAGCGGATTGACATTCTTCAGATTGACCGCTCCGCGCACGATCTTCAGGTGGAAAAGCTGAGGCGGCTGCGCGAGAGCCGCAACAACTCTCGGGTGAACGCGGCGCTGCATGCGCTGCGGCGCGCGGCGGAGGGGAGAGATAACACGATGCCGTTTTTGTTGGACGCGGTCCGGGCCTACGCCACGCTGGGCGAGATCTGCGACGCGCTGCGCGATGTGTTCGGCTCGCATCGGGAGGCGGCGCTGGTTTGAGCTCTCAACCGATTCGGGTGCTGGTAGCCAAGCCGGGCCTGGATGGCCACGACCGGGGCGCGAAAGTGATCGCCCGGGCTTTGCGCGACGCGGGAATGGAGGTCATCTATACGGGCCTGCGGCAGACGCCTGAGATGATCGTGAACGCGGCCCTCCAGGAGGACGTGCAGGTGATCGGTCTTTCCATTCTCTCGGGGGCGCACAACGCGATCGTGCCGCGCGTAATGGAGCTGCTGCGCGAGAAGGACATGACCGACGTAAGAGTGATTGTGGGCGGAACGATTCCGGACCAGGACGCGGAGTCGATGAAACGCGACGGCGTAGCCGCGGTCTTCCAGCCGGGAGCTTCGCTGGACGGCATTGTCCAATTCATTCGCGCGGGAGTTGGGGCAAAGTCTTAGCAATTCCGACGTCATGTCAGATGCGGCCGACATGATCCTGCCAGAAGCTGTCCTTAGCGATTCGTGCTTCTTGCCCGCGAATACACCGGCTCGGATTCTCCCGAGTACGGTTTGCTGACCGGCTGATAACTGAACCAGGAGGCGATATACGCGTCGTCCACGCGCTGCCGGATCTGGATCTTATGCCGCTTCTCAATTACCCGCTTCCAGTTTCGCGCCAGATACAGGAAAGCTTTGAGCGAACTGTGCTCGCGGAATAGGCAGCATCCGACAACCACCACGTCCCGCAGCGTAATCCAGAACCAGTTGCGGCGGTATAGATCGCCGCTGATGTTCTTCATCCGCATCAGGAAGCGATTCTTGACCGAGTGCATGTTGATCTCCGGCGGCAGCGCGCGCCGGTTCCCGGGAAGCACGTTGCGGACGTGGTAGCCGCGGGCGTACGGAGCGTAGATGCAGCGCCAGCCGTAAAGTTGCGCCCTCCAGGCGACATCGGCGTCTTCCCGATACACAAAGAAGTCCGAATCGAAGAACTCTCCGTCCAGCGCCACATCCTCGATCATCTCCCGCCGGTACAGCGCGGCGGCGGCGGTTGCGCCGAAGACGTACTCGTAGCGAAGATAATGCCCGTTGTCCACTTCCTGGCTCCCCCGATCCAGGTGACGGAGCATGGGATTGAAATAAATTCCAGTCGAATCCACCAGCGGCTTTTCGGGGAACTCGAAACGCGCTGTCATGGCCAGCAGCTTTCCGCAGACCGAGCCGCACCGGGGATCCAGATTGCCGGCGTCCACCAGTGCCTGAATGAAATTCGGAAGCAGCAGGACGTCGGGGTTGACTGTAAGCACCCACTTCCCGGTGGATAATGCAATTGCCTGATTTTGTGCCGCCGCAAATCCTATGTTTTCCGAGTTATAGACGATCCGGCACCGGTCTTCGAACTGTTCCAGGAGGTCGTTGGTTCCGTCCGTGGAGCAGTTATCGACGACGATGATTTCCTTGCTGATATACTTCTGATCCAGCACCGATTCCAGGCATCTCTTGATGAAGCGGCCGCTGTTATAGGTGACGATGGTGATGGAGACGAGGTCGCGTTCGGCCATGAAATTGAGTCACTACCTGCCAGCTCTGCCGCCAAAAATCAAATAAACGGCCGCCAGCCGCAGTACTTTCCCACAGACTGCAATAGGCTTGAGACTTCCCGTGGACAATTCGATAAGCGTCCTTGAAAGCGAGCCGAGGATCACTGCCAAGCTCACCATTCGCAAAGGCCCCGTTCGGAAGTGCTTGGCAGCGTATCTTAGAAAATTACCATACCAATAAAGCTGTCGGTACTCCAGCGAAATCTTTCCAACTGAGTGTGCGCCAGTGTGTTTTGCCACTGCCGCCGGCTCATAGCGGATCTTATAGCCAAGTGCGTTAGCCCGCTTACAGAAGTCTACTTCTTCGAACCACACGGGATAGAATTGCTCGTCGAAACCCCCAAGCCGATCCCATACCGCGCGGCGTATCATCAGAAATGCGCCAGCCGGCTGCTCCACCTCACCTGGCTCTGAAACAATGTGCCCTATGCAACGGTAGTTCCAATTCACGGGATTGCGCGGCCAGAGCCGATTCAGAAGCAGGGCTTCAAAAGCCAGGGCTGCTGGCGTGGGGAACCGGCGGACCTGAAAGCCGACCTGAGGATTGCTCTGCCCGTCCACCAGCATGCCTCCCGCGGCGGCGACGTTCTCGCGGCCGCATGCCTCCCGAAGAGCTTCGATGCCGGTGGCGATGACGGCGTCGGGATTCAGCAAAAGCACGTATTCCGTGGCCAATTCGCGAATTCCCCGATTCACCGCGGCGGCGAATCCCAGGTTGGCGGCATTGGCGATGCAGCGGGCATTCCGGCTCCGGACGACCTCAAGAGTTTTGTCTGACGAGGCGTTGTCCACCACCAGAACCGACGCCCCGGTGCGCATCGCCGCATCCAGACACGAACCGATCTCGGTCTCCGAATTATGCGTGACTACGAGGATGCCCACATCCGTCATGTGTCAATACGCCTCACAGATGTGAGTAGAAAATACATACGCCAATAGAAATCGAACCCGGTCCGGCGCTGTATCTCCCAAATTTCGCGGTCGCCCCGGTCGAGAATATCGAGTATGGCGCGGGGGTGCGTCTTTGCGTGAGCGCGGACGCGGCGGAAGTCGCGGAACGCAGAGGCCAACCCTCGGAGGTAGGCCATTCCCACGCGGTGACGAAGAGCCACCAAGCCCCAGAGGCCCTGGGCGACCAGAACCGACCATACATACCGGATGGGCAGCGGCGAGGGGTAATGCCCGGCCACCAGCAGCACCTGGTTGCGAGCCATGCGCCGGACGACTTCAGGGTGCCAGCGGCCCAGCGTCGCGCTGCCGGCGTGCCAGGCTACGGCCTCGGGGACGTAGAGGCCGGCGAAACCCTGGCTTGCGCACCGCAACCCGAACTCGACGTCCTCCAGATACGACCCCAGGCTTTCGTTCAACAGCCCCACACGATCAAACAGCTCGCGGCGAAAGAGCGCGGCGGTCATGGGCGCGAAGGAAACGATCTTGGGCTGGGAGAACTCCGGGCCGTCCGGTCTTCCGTGGCCCACGCGCCAGGCGCATCCGCCGCGGCAGAGTGCGTCCCAGGTGCCGTCGATCCGGTCCCGCCTTCCGGCATCCAGAACTTTGCCCACCGCCAGCCAAACATCCGGCGAGCGCAGCGCTGCCCCGAGTCCCTCCAGCCAGCCTTCCGAGGGTTCCACGTCATTGTTCAGAATTGCCAGCCAGTCCGTCCCGCATGCTTCGATGCCCCGGTTCACGGCATAGGCGAAGCCCGCGTTCCGGCCAAGGCGGATCACGCGAGCGCCCAGACCTTCGGCCGCTTCGGCAGCGCCGTCGGTAGAGCCGTTATCCACGACCAGAATCTCCGCCGCCGGAAGGCTCTGCCGGCGCAGGCGGGCGAAGAGCGGGGGAAGCAGATCGCGCCGGTTCCACACCGGCACCACAACTGTCACCTCGCTCATCGGTTGCGTTTACCCGCGAACCGCTTCCCCACCAGGAACAGGAGATTCTGAATTCCATCGCGCCATGGGTTGAGCTTGATTTCTCCCAAACGCGAGGAGTACATGATGGAGATCTCGCCAAACCGGACGCGGCGGTTCTTGAGCGCCTCGATTTTAATCTCCTCGGAGAACGCCATGCCGTCCGACTCCAGGGACATTTCCTTGAGTATGGCGCGGCGGAAGACCCACATGCCGGACTGCGAGTCGCGAACCCACCGGAAGAAGAGCACGGACATTACGAGCGAAAGCACCAGGTTGCCGAATTTGTGCTTCAGACTCATGGAATGGCGATCGCGGACCGGGAAGCGCGAGGCATTCAGAAAGTCCACCTCAAGATGCAGAAAGGCTTCCAGCAGATAGGAGATCCCGTCAACGGGGTAACTGTGGTCGCCGTCCAGGGTCACGATCAGGTCGCCGGTCGCGTGGGCGAAGCCGCGCTTGTAACTGCGCCCGTAACCGCGTACTTCTTCGCGAATAACGGTCGCACCCAGCGAGCGGGCGACGTCGCTGGTCCGGTCCGTGGAGTTGTTATCGACCACAATCACCTCATCCACAAACTCGGGCATACGCGTGAGCACTTGCCCAATGCCCTGCTCTTCATTCAGGCACGGAATGATTATCGTGATGCTGTGGCCTTTATACATAAGGGCGGGGCGCCGGGAGCGCTATCATAGGAATGTGAATCGCATCCTTCTTCTTCCGTTGCTTGCGGCGGCTTTGGCTCCCGTGCGGGCGGCCTCGCTTCCGGAAATCCAGAGCGTGTACGTGTTGACGATGGCCAACGGCTTCGACCAGTACCTGGTGAACCGGTTGACCTCCACGGGAACGTTCCAGGTTGTCGCCGATCCCAAACGCGCGCAGGCCGTGTTCACCGATCGTCTCGGCGAGGCCTTCGAGCAAAAGCTGGATGAATTATATCCGCCGCCCCCGCCTCCCGAGCCGCCGAAGCCGTCCAAGAAAGAGGGCGAAGAGGAAGAGGAGGAGAAAACCGCTGAACCGAAGGAGTCCAAATTCGTCCGCCTCTCAACCTTCGGCCGGGGCAAAGGAACGTTCTTCCTGGTGGACGTGCAGTCGCGGCAGGTTCTGTGGTCTACATATGCCAAACCCAAAGACAACACGCCGGCACGGTTGGACAAGAACGCCGATCTCGTGGTGAACCGTCTCCTCAAGAGCCTGAGCCCGAAATAGGGGTGCCCGCGAGGGCAGTGCCGTGCGCGCCATTCCGCTTGGCCCGAACAGCCTCGCGATAGCTCCGCTCCAGCCGACGCGTGAGCGTGGCCATATCCCAGTTGGCAACCACCTCCTCCCTGGCGCGCCGTGCCATGCGGGCGGCCTCCTCCGGATTCTCGAAAAGCTCCACCACGCATTGTGCAAAATCATCGGGGCTATCCGCGAGAAGACAAAACTCTCCGCTCCGCCGAGCCAGGCCTTCCGCGCCGACGCGCGTGGAGATAACCGGGATACCGGCGGCAAAGGCTTCCAGTAATTTTACACGGACCCCGCTGCCGTTCAGGATGGGACAGACGAAAACGGACATCTCCTCCAGCAGCGAACGGATCTCGTCCACGAATCCGAGCAACTCGATCGCACCGCCTGCATCGCCAAAAGCGTGGCGCGGCGGCGGGTCCGATCCCGCTACCACCAGTCGGGCTTCCGGACGGCGTTCCCGGATTCGGGGAAGAACGTTGCCCGCGAACCAATCCAAAGCCACCTGGTTGGGGGCGTGGCGGAAGCTGCCCAGGAAGAGCATGGTGAACGGCTGGCGGGGCCCGGAATGAAAACGATACCGCGTGGTATCGATACCCGCCCGCATCCCTTCGTCCAGCCTGGAGGCGACCGACGGCAGAAAGGATGCGATATATTCCTTGTTTTCGCGTGTGCAAACCTGCACGCGGTCGCATTGCGGCAGCACCTTCAGCTCATAACGCAGGGCCCGCAGATATTCGAAACGCGCCTTGGCCCGCCGCAGCGGCGGCATGTGCTCCAGGCTGCGCGCCACGGACTGAAAGTAAATATCATGCTCGAACAGCGCGGTGGCGAGGCGATGGAAGCGCCCGGCATACTGGCCAAGAGGCGTGTACTCGAGCTGCACTACGTCGATGGCATGGGTATAGATTTTGCGGTGGATCAACCACTCCAGGTCACAATTGCGGAACTCCATCACGGCATGCGGGAGAAGCGAACCCATGGTGACGCTTCGATGGCCCTCCATGCGCACCAGAAACTCGGCCGAAGCGCAAAACTCTTGCAGGGCTTGGTTGGCCTTCCGTTGATCCTCGGTGTCGAGCAGAGCGATGACATGAACCTGGGACAGTTTGGCCAGCTCGCGCAACGTTTGGTGCATAAAGACCCCGCCGCCGTGCACGGGCGGCAGGATTGGATAAGGCGAGACGAAGAGCACGCGGAGCCGGTCCGGCTCGGTCTCGACGTCCGCGAAACGGTCGCGGAAATATCCGCCCAGCGGCCGGAGAAAAGCCTCCGTATCGCTCACCACGGCCAGCGCGCGGGCGCGCCAGCGGGAGCGCATGGCCTGGGGCAGCGATAGAAACGCACGGCAAAGTCCCGCGAGGTCCGGGCGGCTTGGCACGTTGCCGAAGATGGCGCTTACCAGTGCGCCCGCATAAGCGAAGAAGAAGTGCCCTGCAAGCCTGGGCCACTCGTGAATGTTCTTCCAGCAGAACAAGAGGAAATTCTTCTTCAGCACGGCCTGGATCCGGTCCTGCCCGAACTTTTTGCCGATCGTGCCGCGATGCTCGTGGTAGACCACGCTGCGCGGCTGGTAGAGCACCTTCCACCCGCGCTTCCAGGCCTGGTAACCGAGGTCGGTGTCTTCGAGATAAAAGGGCTCGAAGAGCCGGTCGAAACCGCCCAGGGCCAGAAACTTGTGGCGGTCGAAGGCGCAGGAGCCGCCTCCACCGTAGAAGCAGGGGTACAAGTCTTTGATCTCCGGGTCGATCCGGTGGCGCACGCGCAGCATGCCGTCTTCCCACCAGCCCTGCGTCAGGCCCGTCTCTTCGCGCACTTTCGCGGGGTCGGTGAAGAATATCTGGCAGGCGACGGCGAAAACGTTCTCGTCGGCGAAGGCCTCCAGGAGCGGTGCGAGGAAATCCGGCTCCACCCGCATGTCGCTGTTGAGCAGCACCACAATGTCATGGCGCGCCGCCTGGAAACCGGTATTGGAGCCGCCGCCGAAGCCGAGGTTCTCCGGAAGCGCGACAACCCGGATATTGGGAAAGCGTTCACGCACAAACTCGACGCTGCCATCGGTGGAGGCATTATCGACCACGACGATCTCGTTATCCGGATTTCCGGAAAGCGCCGCTTCGACGGACGGAAGATACTTCTCCAGGAGGTCCCGGCCCTGCCAGTTCGGAATCACGACGCTGACGCCGGTCGTCCCGGTGCGCGTCCGTATGGCCGGCCTGTTCCGTCGCGTCCTCGAAATCCTGGTTACGAACCAAAGGGCGTCTAGCAGCGCCAGAGACAGAATGCTCGCCAGCACCACCAGGGGAGAAACGATCAGCAGGGGAAGGGCCTTCAGGAGCCGCAGCAACGCCGTCATTTCAAGCTATCGGAGAAGTCCGGTCCGAGATTGAATTTGCGGCCGAGCTTCAACCACCGCGAGTCCGAAGCGAGACGCAGAGTCTCGGCGAGCCGAGTCCGCTGGTCTCCCAATTCCTTCCTTCTGATTTCCCACTCGACGCGGTTGCGCTCCAGGGAATCCTCAAGCTGGTTGCGCTGTTCGAATAGATCCTGGGCTCTGCGTTCGGTGTCGTGCAGAATCTCGACGCATTGGAAGAGCTCCTGGCATTTCGTTTCCAGTTCCGCCGACGCTCGGAGCAGCTCTTCGTCCTTCCTCTTCACCTCCTCAGCCAAGCCGAACCCCCAGCGAGCGCGCGCGTCGAGCTCTTCGTTCATCTTGAGGCGCTCCGTTTCGGCGGCCCGATGCTTTTCGTACAGCGTGGCAAGGTCCTGCTTGGACTTCTCCAGCCACTCGTCTTTGCGCGCCAGCTCTTCCTGCAGAAGCGCGATGTGACGCTCGCGGCGCCGGAGCAGATTTCCAGCGCCGGGAACGTAAACAAAGCTGGCTTGCGGCTCCAGCGGACAGGGGCTGCACACGGCTATGAAGAAGTGTGCCTCCTCCGGGAGCCGTTCGCCAGCGTCGATCGCGGCGTCGAGACGATCGGATTCGTCGGATGCTTCGAATACAATTCCGTGCGTGTGATTCTGCAGCAGCAGCTTGACATAGGGATAGACCTTCAACAGCTCGGCGCGAAATTCGTCATAGTCGAACTCGTGTACGTGAAAGGGATTCGGCTCATTGCCCCGCGATTCCGTGTAGTAGAGGCGATTGGGCGTGGACACAATGAAGCAGCCGTCTTTCGACAGCACGCGGCGGCTTTCGCTCAGAAACCTGGGCCAGTCTTCCAGATGTTCGATGACCTCGAAGGAGACCACCAGATCGAAGGCGGCGTCGGGAAGGGCGAGCGCGCGGCAATCGCCTTGCAGGAAGCGCAGGTTGAGCAGGCCCTTATACGAGCGGGCGGCTTCGTCCACCGCGTCGGCGGTGACATCCATGCCGATCGCTTCGGAGGCCACGCGGGCAAGCGCCGCCGTCCCATAGCCGACGCCGCAGCCCGCATCGAGCACCCGTTTGCCCTGGGCGAAGCGCTGCGCAAAGGCATACCGCGAATAGTGCTCGTTGAACAGGTCTGCTTCCACCTGCCCAGGTATGATCCGTTCGCCGGTGAATTCAACCAAGCCGGGTCTCCGGCATCGCGCTCAGCTCCGGCGCCGCCTTGTTCAGGCGCGAGTCGATCTCCACGCGGCAGGGGAGGTGCATGAACCCGTAGATCTCGCCCTCGCCGTGCCCCATCTGCAGGGAGAGAGCGTTATCGATCCAGTCGCACATCCGGTAGCCGCGCAGCGTCCCGTCGGCGATGGCAGGTGAAAAGGAAAAGGAACCCGGGTATAGCTCCGGCAACTGTGTGTAGAAATCCACTGTGCGGATATCGCCGGGGAATATAGGCTCGAGCGAATAGTTTTCACGGGCGGTGTTTGTCCCGGAAAAGTCGATGCCCAGATGATTACGCATCATAAAACCCACGATGGGCAGCGGCACTTCATCGTAGGCGCGAATGCTGATGCGAACCACGATGGAGGTGAGCGGCTGCAGAAACTGGATACGGTTGCCCTGGAGATCGAGCACGGCGATGCCAATCACCTCCGCGCGCCCGTCGCCATAACGGTGATCGACGTTCGGAACCCCTTCCACAATCTCGGGCGCGGTGACGGGCCCGGAGAGCCGTTCCCGATCCGAACGCCGCTTCAAGTTGAGGTAGCTCGAATCCTTCTCCACCATGGCGGCGAGATATTTGGCAATTACCCGGTCGGGGTCCCCGAGGTCCATCGAGCGGCCGCGCTCGAGCCACAGCACGCGGTCGCCAATGGCCTTCACGTCCCCGACGGCATGCGAGACGAACAGGATGGTAATTCCCTTGGACCGCAGCTCGTGTACCTTGCGCATGCAGCGCTGGCGGAAGTAGATGTCGCCGACCGAGAGGGCCTCGTCGACCACCAGAATCTCCGGGTCGACATTGATTGCCACGGCGAAGGCCAGCCGGACGGCCATGCCGCTCGAGTAGGTTTTCACGGGCTGGTCGATAAAATCGCCGATCTCCGCGAACTCCTCGATGTCCTTGTACCGCCGGTCGATCTCTTTCGTGGAGAGGCCCAGGATGGCGCCGTTCAGATAGACGTTGTCACGTCCGGAGAACTCGGGATTGAAGCCCGCGCCCAGCTCAAGCAGCGCGGAGACGCGGCCCTTCACCTCCACCGAGCCTTCGGTTGGCCGCATGATGCCCGTCACCAGTTGGAGCAGTGTGCTTTTGCCCGAGCCGTTCTCACCGACGATGCAAAACGTCTCACCCCGCCGGATTTCGAAATCGACGTCCCGCAGGGCCCAGAAATCGCGATGGAACTGCATGCGATTGAAGGCCAATAGCTCCTTCAGCCGGTCGCCCGGGTGTTCGTAAATCGGGTAGCTCTTCGATACGTCGTGGAATTCGATCGCGTTCACGAAACAATACCCCAACGGCCAAGAATTTAGTGTAACGGAATCAACGGGGGTTCGTGATGGAAGTCCGGCTGCTATAATGCCCGCATCGTAACGGGATGATTCAATTTTTGGCGACGCTCCGAGGGTTCGGAACGGCCGGGTGGGCATGCCTGTTCCTGGCCACGCTGGCGGCTACCCGGGTCCCGCTGGCTCCCGAATATCTCTACTATTTCGACAACGTGAACTTTGCCCTCGCGGTGGAAGAGTTCAACCCCGCGCTCCACCAGCCACAGCCGCCCGGGTATCCGCTGTTCGTTCTGCTGCTCCGAGCCGTCCACTGGCTGACGCCCTCGGCGCGCGACGCGCAGCTCGTCGCCGGACTGCTCGGCGGCGCGCTCTCGCTCTGGCTGCTGCACCGCCTCGGCTTGATGCTGTTCACGGCCCGCGCCGGTTTTTTCGCGGCGCTCCTCCTGCTGTTCAACCCGGCGTTCTGGCTGGGGGGCATCACCCATCAGGTCCGCATCTTCCTCGCTGTTGGAGCTACTTCCGTCGCCATCGCTGCATGGAATGCGGCCCGCCCCGGAGCGCCGGCCTTCTGGTTCTACAGCGCGTTTGCACTCCTCGGCATCGCCGGCGGTTTCCGCCCCATGCTGATTCCGTTCCTGTTGCCGATGTTGCTCGTCGTGGGGCTTCGTTCCCGCCGGAGCATCCGCGAATGGCTCGGCGCATCTGCCGCGCTGGCCCTCAGCGTGCTTCCCTGGCTGGCTTTCACCATTTACGCCTCGGGTGGTCTCGCCGGCTATGTCAATTTAGTCAACGGCTACGCGCAAGAGCAGTTCAGAGGCACCTCTCTCTTATTCGGTGCGGAGGTTGATCCGGCCCGCCGCATGGCCCGTGCCGCTTTCGTATGGAATGGTATGGGCCTATTGAGCTGGATCTGGACGGTCCCTTTCACGCTTCGCCGGCCGCTCGCATGGAACTGGAAGTTCACTTTTCTCCTGATCGGCTTCCTCCCCGCCTATCTGTTCCATTCTTTCGTCCATGTGGGCGACGCCGATCACACCATCGTTACCGCCGTCATCCTGTGCCTGCTGGGAGGCGCGTCGCTCGACCGCTTTGCGTCCACGCGCCGTCTCCTGTGGACCGGCGCGGCCGTCTCCACGCTCGCCGGCGTTGTGCTCTTCTTCCACCCGCCGCGCGGCCTGGCGCGCGCCGCGAGCTACCATATCGTGCGCGACATGGACCGGAAGACCCGCGACACTTTCGATGCCATTCGCCGCCTTCGCCAGGAGGGCCGTTTCGTGCTCGTGTCGCGCTCCTCGGTGATCACGTGGCGGCACCTCTCCTACTACTTCCCGGATGTGCCGCTATTCAATATCGTTTCGGAAGCCCCGGACAGCGTCTGGCACATCCGCCAGCGCCGCATTATCGGCCACGGGACAGCGGACGACGGCACCATCCTGCTGCCGGCCTCGCGAGTTGCGCTGCTCGATGGCGGGCAGCCGCTTCGGGTGGTTGAGTTGCGCCCCGGCGGATCGTTCACCCTCGCTAATCACTCGTTCCGGGCGCCACAGCCGCTCCAATTGGCTGTGGAACGCCGCGCCGTGCCGCAACCCACGCTCCCAGATCGTCGAAGATCGAGTATGCTACGGGCGTCACGACCAGCGTCAGCAGCAGCGAAAGCGACTGGCCGCCAATCACGATGATGGCGATGGAACGCCGTTCTTCCGCGCCCGGCCCGGTTCCCAGCGCGAGCGGCAGCATCCCAGCGACCAGCGTGAGCGTGGTCATTAAGATGGGGCGCAAGCGGTCGCGGTTTGCCTGCATGATCGCGTCCAGGCGCTCCCGGCCCTCGCGCCGCAAATTGTTGGTGTGGTCGATCTGCAAAATGGAGTTCTTCTTCACCACTCCGAACAGCACCAGGATGCCGAGCGCTGAATACAGATTCAGCGTGTCGTTGAAGAACCAGAGGGAAAGGAACCCGAAGGGAACAGCCAGCGGAAGACTGAGCAGGATGGTGATGGGATGGACCAGGCTTTCGAACTGCGACGCCAGAATCATGTACATGAACGCCACGGAGAGCGCGAAGGCCAGCAGGAACTCGGCGAATGTCCGCTCCAGCTCGCGCCCGCGCCCGATCACCATGGTCGAGTAAGCCGCCGGAAGATTCAGCTTATCCGCGGCCTCATACATTACTTCCAGCCGGTCCGCCAGCGCGAATTCGGGAGTGATATTGGCCCGCAGCGCGACCTGGCGCTGCCGGTCCAGACCTTCGATGCGATACGCGCTCATGCCCTCCCGCAGCCTCACCAGGTTATCGAGCCGGACGAGGCCGCCGTTCCCGCTGGGCACGAAGAGTTTCGCCACGGTGGTGGCGTTGTTGCGGTGCTCGCCGGCCAGACGCACCTCGACGTCGTAGTCCTCGGCCAGCTTTTCGTCGCGGAAACGGGAAACTTCGTCATCGCCGCCCACCATGATGCGGAGCGATCCCGCGATGTCGGCCGCGTCCACCGAGAGGTCGGCCGCGCGCTGGCGGTCGATGGAAACGCGAAGCTCCGGCTTGGTCAGGCGCAGCGTGGTATCCACGTCCACCAGGCCGGGGATTTTGAGCGCCGCCTGGCGCAGTTCCTCGCTGTACCGGCTCAGCTCGACGAGATCCGGCCCGCGAATGGCGAAGTCGATGTCCACTCCCGCCGAACCCTGGCTCATGGTTTGCGCGTTGCGCACCTGCACACGCAAGTCGGAGAGTCCCCTCACCGCTGCACGCGCCGCCTGCATAACGTCGCGCTGCGAGTAGATGCCCCGGAAGGCGTCCAGGGGTCGGCCTTCCACAGTTTTGCGCCATAGCCGGGAAAGCGAGAATACGCGGTCCTCGATGTCCGCGATCCGCACGAACATCTGCGCGCTGTTCACGGCTTGCAGGTAGCTGGCCCCAATGGTAGCCAGCACGTGCTCCACGCCGGGGAGAGCGAACAACTCCGCCTCGACGCGCGTTAGCACCCTTTCCATCTCGGCCAGGCTGGTGCCTTCCGGCGCGGTGACGGACATCTCGAATTCGCCTTCGTCCACGCTGGTGGGCAGATACTCCTGCCGGAGCATCTTGTACAAAGGCGCCGAGGATGCCATCACCAATAATGCGAACACGGCTACGGTCCGGCGATGGTGCATGGCCCACCAGAGAATGGCTGTGTACCCGCGATCCAGAGTGCCGTAGAATCCGCCCCGAGAGCCGGCGGGAATAGAGGAATGCCGCCCGGCGCCGCTGCCCGGCGTGCGCGCGTACAGCATGCGCGAACACATCATGGGCGTAAGGCTGAAGCTCACCAGCAGGGACACCAGGATGGCCACGGCCGCTGTAATGCCGAAGCTGTACAGGAAGCGGCCGGAGATGCTGGACATGAAGGAGACGGGCAGGAACACGACCACCAGACTGAGCGTGGTCGCCATCACCGCCAGCCCGATGTCCTTGGTCGCCACCACCGCCGCCTGCCGGGGTGAAAGCCGTTTCTCCTCCACGAAGCGGAAGATATTCTCCAGCACGACGATGGCGTCGTCGATCACCACGCCGACCATCAGCACCAGCGCCAGCATGGTGATGTTGTTCAGGGTGAAGTTCAGGGCGTACATCATCCCGAAGGTGGAGATGACGGATGCGGGAATGGCCACCGCCGCGATCGCCGTGGAGCGCCAGTTGCGCATGAACAACAACACGACAAGCGACGCCAGAATGCTGCCCAGAATCAGGTGAAGCTGCACCTCGTGAAAAGCCGCTTCAATGTAGCGCGACTGGTCCTGCACCACATCCAGCCTCACGCCGGGCGGCAGCAGTTGCCGGACGCGCTCCAGCTTCGCCTTGACACCATGGATGACGTCGATGGTGTTGGCCCCGGACTGCCGCCTTACCTGCAGGCTCACCGCCGGCTTTCGGTCGTAGCGCGCCGCCGTGCGCTGCTCTTTATGCCCGTCCTCGGCGTAGCCTAGGTCGCGGACGCGCACGGGAGCGTTATTGATGGTGGCCACCACCAGATCGTTGAACTGCTCCGGATCGGGGAAACGGCCCAGCGTGCGCAGCACCAGCTCCCGACGGCCTTCATCCACGCGTCCGCCCGGAATCTCCGCGTTCTGCCGCGCGATGGCATCGCGAACGGCGAGGATCGGAATGCGATACGCGGCCAGCCGGTCCGCGTCGATCCAGACGTTGACGGCCCGCTGCTGCCCGCCCACTAGTAGCACCTGACCGACGCCGCCCACCGATTCGATGGCATCCTGCACCTCGCGGTCGGCGATCTCGTAGAGCTCGCGCGGGGTCCTGTCTCCGGAAAGCACCAGGCTCATCACCGGCGAAGAGTCCGTGTCCAGCTTCTTGATCAGAGGCGGCTTCGCGTCGCGCGGCAGCAGGCTGATGACGGCCGCCACGGCATCGCGAATGTCCTGCGCGGCCACGTCGATATCGCGGCTGAGGGTGAACGTGACGGTGACGATGGAGAGGCTTTCCGTGGATGTCGAACGGATGTTGTCGATGCCTTCGACCGTGGCCACGGCATCTTCAATACGGCGCGTGAGGGAGCTTTCGACCTCTTCCGGCGAAGCGCCCGGAAGCAGCGTGCGCACGCTGATGATGGGGAGATCGACGTCCGGGAAGCGGTCAATGCCGAGCTTGGAATACGAGACTCCGCCCACCACCACCAGGGCGAGAATCAGCATGACCGCGAAAACAGGACGCTGGATGCAGATCTCGGCAAGCTTCTGCATGCGTCACATTCCCGTTGGCGTGGCGCCGATCTTCTGGCCGCCGGCCATCCCGTCGTCCGCTTCCGAGACCACCAGGTCCCCCGGCTTGACTCCGGAGACGATCTCCAGGCGTTCGCCCGGAAGCCGCCGCCCGACCTTGACCAGACGCTCGGCCAGCGCTCCGCTTTCGGCCAGAAATACGCGATCCACGCCAGCGAAGCTGACCACGGCCCGCGATGGAATGGCGATCCCCTGGGCGTTCGCATTGACGGTGATGGCCCCATCCGCGAAAGAGCCGGGGCGTAGCACTCCGTCCTCGTTTGGAATCTCGGCTTCCACCCGCAAGGTACGGTTCTGGGCTTCAATGGCCGGGCTCAGCCGGACCACGCGGCCGGTGCGCCGTTCCTCGCTGCCCTCCAGACGCACATCCACCTGCTGCCCCACGCGTATCTTGGACGCGAGCCGCTCCGTCACCTCCAGGCGGATGCGCATGGGGTGCAGCCGGACCACCGTCACCACCGGAGCATTCACCGCCAGGTACTCGCCGGAAGAAGCATGACGCTGCGTGACAGCGCCGCGGAATGGCGCCCGGATGACGGTTTCAATGAGCTGATAGCGGGCCATGGCCAGCGCGGTCTGCCGTTCCAGAAGCAGCGCCTTCGCTTGCAGAATCTCCTCGAGCGCCGCCTGATAGCGCGCTTCGGCAAGTTGCAGCATGGCCTGGTGGCGGTCGTGTTCCATGCGAGAGATCACGCCGCCCTTCATCAGCTCGGCTACGCGCTCGGAGTTCAGGCGGGCTTCCCGCAAGGTAGCGTCGGCTTCGCGAACCACGGCGGTTTCCTTGGGATCGACGTCCTCGTTCGACCCTTTGGGCAGACCCAGCCGGGCGCGCGACTGCTCCACCAACGCATCGGCCTGCCGCACGCGGTACTCGTATTCGGTGGGTTCAATCTCGGCCAGCTTGTCGCCCTGCTCGACCCGGCTTCCGAGGTCCACATACATTGCCGCCACGCGGCCCGGCACCTTGGCGCCGGCCGTGGTCATCTCCTCGGCGAACAGCTCGCCCGTGGCGGAGACGATTTCAGGGATGTTTTGCAGCCGAACCGGCTCGGTTTGAACCTGAATAATACGGGCCGCGTCCTTGGCGGCAACCGCGGTTTCCGTGTAAGGACCGCTGCAACCCGAGAGAAGACATACCGCCGCCACCACGCCGACAGGAACCCGCATATGCTATGGCGGATATTGTCTCATAACACTGCCTTCGTTCCGGTTGGCCGACAATGGTACGTGCATCAAACTCAGCCCGGCCCGCACGCGGAGTACGCCCGCCGGTTGGAATCCCGCGTCGCCGGCGCAGCCCTTTTCGACCGCAAGCACATCCGGCTCGGCAACCTGCGCCTCATCGTCGCACTGGTTTTCGTTGGATTGGCGTGGGCCTGGTTGTCGGCCGCTCTCTTCTCGTCCTTGTGGCTGTTGCTCCCCATCGCGCTTTTTGCGGCGCTGGTGGTAAAGCATGAGCGCGTGGTCCGCGCGCAGAACCGGGTCAGAAGATCCATCGCCTTCTACGAACGGGGCCTTTCCCGGCTGGAGGACCGGTGGGCCGGTCAGGGCGAGTCCGGCGAGCGCTTTCGCGACAGCGCCCATCCTTACGCGGAGGACCTGGACCTTTTCGGCAAGGGAAGCATCTTCGAGCTGATTTCCACGGCGCGAACCCGCGTGGGCGAGGAGCGGCTCGCAACCTGGCTGCTCGCTCCTGCCGGGAAGGATGTTGTTTGCGCCCGGCACGAGGCGATCCTGGATCTGCGCGATCGGCTGGACCTTCGCGAAGACCTCGCCATATTGGGCGAGGATGTGCGCACCGGCGTGCATCCGGAAGCGTTGATGCGGTGGGCCGAGGCTCCGCCCGCGCTGGTCTCGGGAGGCGCTAGAATTGCCGCGGCGGCGCTCACCCTTCTCGCGCTGCTCTGCATAGCGGCGTGGCAGTACACCGGGCAGCTGTCGATCCTTTTCGGGATGCTCGCCCTCGTTGGGGCCTTCGGCATGGCTCATCGCAAGCGGGTGCTCCGCGTCGTCGCCGGCGTGGAGGAGGCGGCGCACGATCTCGCGCTGCTCTCCGAAGTTCTGGCGCGCTTCGAGAAGGAATCCTTCCGATGCTCCTTGTTAGCCGAACAGCGCGCCCGGCTGGAGACCTCGGGCAAGCCGCCTTCGGCACGGATCGCGCGGCTGCACCGGCTGGTCGAGTTGATCGATTCTCGCGACCACGTGGTGCTGCGCGCAATCGGGCCGCCGCTGTTGTACACCACGCATCTCGCGTTCGCGGTGGAGGCCTGGCGCGCCGCGCACGGCGGGCAGGTTCGAAGCTGGCTGGAAGCCGTGGCGGAAATGGAAGCGCTGTGCTCGCTTTCGGGTTACGCCTGGGAGCGCCCGTCCGATCCGTTTCCCGAATTCAGCGACACGGGGCCGCTGATCGAAGGAGAAGTCCTGTGCCATCCGCTGCTGCCGGGGGATCGCTGCGTTCCCAACGACGTGAGCCTCGGGGCAGGCGCACGCATCCTGGTAATCAGCGGATCGAACATGTCCGGTAAGAGCACCTACCTGCGAACGGTGGGCGTCAACACGGTTCTGGCTATGGCGGGCGCTCCCGTTCGCGCCCGGAGACTTCGGCTGTCCCCGCTTGCGGTGGGCGCTTCCATTCGCGTAATCGACTCGCTGCAGGGGGGCACGTCGCGCTTCTATGCCGAGATTAAGCGGCTGCGTAACCTGCTTGAAATCGCCGAGGGGCCGCTGCCTCTGCTCTTCCTGCTTGACGAGCTGTTGCACGGGACCAACTCGCACGACCGGCGCATTGGGGCGGAAGGAGTCGTGCGCAGTTTGGAGCGGCGGCACGCCATCGGCCTCGTGACCACGCACGACCTCGCGCTGGCGGATGTCGCCGAGGCGCTCGCCCCCACCGCCGCGAACGTTCACTTCGAGGATCGTATCGAGGACGGGCACATGACTTTCGATTACCGGATGCGGCCGGGCGTCGTGCGCAAGAGCAACGCGCTCGAGCTGATGCGCTCTATCGGGCTGGACGTTTAGCGGACCGCTTGCGTCGCCGGCCGCGGCAGGTGTATGATCTCGGTAACCGAGGATATAGCATGAGCAAGCCTTCCGATCTGGTCCAAGGCACCCTTGACCTGTTGATTCTCAAAATCCTGGCTCTGGAGCCGCTCCATGGTTGGGCCGTCAGCCAGCGGTTGAAGCAGGTTTCCGGCGATGTTCTCCAGGTCAGCGACGGGTCGCTATACCCGGCGCTGCACAAGTTGGAGCAGGAAGGCTGGATCACTGCCGAGTGGAAAACGAGCGAGCTTGGCCGCCGGGCAAAATTCTACTCGCTCACGCGCATCGGCCGGCGGCATCTGGAGAAGGAGGCCGCCGATTGGGAACGGCTCTCAACGGCAATCTCACGAGTCGTCCGTCTGAAGGAAGCCTGAGCCGTGCGGCAGTGGATTTATACAGTTCCGCTGAGATTGCGGTCGATTTTTCGCAGCTCGGAAGTGGAAAGGGAGCTGGATGAGGAACTGCGCTTTCACCTGGAGGCGCGGGTCCAACATGAGATTGCGGCGGGCAGGACACCCGAGGAGGCCCGCTACGCCGCCCTGCGCGCGATGAACGGCATGGAGCAGCGCAAGGAGGAGTGCCGCGATATGCGCCGTATAAGCGTCATTGACAACCTGGTCAGGGACATCCGCTACACCGTTCGCACGCTGGCCCGCAGTCCCGGATTCACCGTAGCCGCCCTGCTTGCCCTGGCGCTGGGCATCGGCCCCAATACGGCCGTGTTCAGCGTAGTCAATGCTGTCTTGCTCCGGCCGCTGTCGTATGCCGATCCCGACCGCCTGGCGATGGTCTTCACTTCGCGGCCGCACAGCGAACGAGGAAACGCCAGCGTAGCGGAATTCCTGGACTGGAGAGCGGCGAGCCGCTCGTTTGAAACGCTGGACGCAGTCGACCGGGGCCGCTTCACTCTGACTGGCGATGGTGAGGCGGTGCAGATCTCCGGCTTGTCCGTGACGGCAACTTTCTTTGGAACACTGAAGGCCCGACCACTCCTCGGCCGCACTTTCGTGAACGGCGAAGATCAACCGGGCCGCGATCCAACCGTGGTGCTAAGCGAACGCCTTTGGCGCCGGCGCTACGCATCCAACCCGGACATCGTGGGAAAGGCGGTCATACTGGAGGGCCGCCCTCATACCGTGATCGGGGTCATGCCGGCGAGCTTTGAGTTCTGGCAGCGCGATGCGGACGTATGGGCGATATTTCCACTCCGCCCGCCAACGCGCCGGGGGCCGCACCTTCTCCGTGGGCTTGCACGGCTCAGGCCGGGCGTAACGGTTGCGCAGGCGGCCGCCGAGATGGAGATGATCGCACACAACGTACAGCATGCGAATCCGAAAGACTATGCGAATCTCCGGTTTCCGGTGGTCCCGCTGCGCGAGGTCATTGTCGGCGACATTCGTCCGTTGCTGTGGATACTTTCGGGCGCCGTCGTTCTGGTGCTGCTGATTGCGGTCTCGAACGTCGCCAATCTGATGCTCGCACGCTCGACTGCGCGCCAGCGCGAGATCGCGTTGCGGTTGAGCATCGGAGCGGGTCGAGGCAGGCTGGTGCGCCAGTTGATGGCCGAGAGCGTTCTGCTGTCTCTGGCCGGCGGCGCGCTAGGCATGGGGCTGGCTGGCTCCGGCGTCGCAGCGCTGCGGAGGCTGGGACCACAGGATTTGCCGCGCCTCAGCGAAATCGGAGTGGATGGACAAGTACTCGCGTTCACGCTCCTGGTGTCGCTGGCGAGCGCCGTCCTGTTCGGTCTGGCGCCAGCGCTCGCCGCCTGCGCGGCTCCGCTGAACGAAAGGCTTAAGGCAGGCGGTCGCGCGGGTGAGTCGCGAAGCCAGGGCCGCGCTCGCGGCGTTCTGGTGGTCGCGCAGGTGACGTTGTCGGTCCTGCTGCTGATTGGCACGGGTCTCCTGATCCGGAGCTTCACGCGGTTGGGCAATGTCGATCCAGGATTCCAGGCGCCGCCGGATCGCGTGTTGACCATGTTGGTGTCCCTAGCCGGCCCGCGATTCGACAAACCAGCGGCTAGGATCGCGTTCTGGGACGAGCTTCTCGCGCGCATCCGGGCCCTTCCCGGTGTGGAAGCCGCAAGCATCTCGCTAACCATACCGCCGTATGGTACAGAGTTCGACGACTACGAGATTGAAGGCAAGCCCTTGCCGGAGGGTGAGGAGCATCCTTCCGTCCCTGTCCCGTTTGTCAGCCATGACTATCGAAAGACGCTGGGCGTCCCGCTGCTGCGGGGCCGGTGGTTTGACAGCCGCGATCGAGCCGACACGCCCCGAGTGACGGTGATCAGCGAGAGCATGGCTCGAAAGCACTTTTCCGGCGAAAATCCTGTCGGCCGGCGCATGAAGTACGGTGGCCCGACCCAGACCTGGCATCCCTATATGGAGATCATCGGCGTAGTGGGCGACGTGAAATATCTGGGCCTGGACCGCGACAGCGGCGCGGTCTTTTATGAGCTCAGCCTCCGGATGCCATTGCGCGACATGTGGCTGCTGGTGAGGACGCAGGGCGAGACGCAGCCGCTGGCCGCGGCGGTGCGACGGGAGATCCACGGCTTGGATCCCAACGTGCCTGTCGACCGCGTGGATACGATGGCACGGGCACTCGCCGAATCCGTCGCGTTGCCTCGCTTTCGCTCGCTGCTGATGGCCGTGTTCGCGGCCACGGCGCTGTTGCTCGCCGCCATCGGAATCTATGGTGTCATCGCCTATTCGGTCGCCCAGCGCACGCAGGAGATCGGAGTTCGCATGGCGCTCGGCGCGACTCCGGGGGGCGTGCTCCGGCTGGTCATCGGTCAGGGCGGACGCTTGGCATTTGTGGGTATCGCGCTGGGTCTGGCCGGGGCCTTCGGCGTGACCCGCGTCCTCGAGAAAATGCTCTTCGGCGTCTCCGCCTCCGATACTGTCACGTTCGCCAGCGCGGCGCTGGTTCTTGGCGCGGTGGCTATTGTCGCGAGTTTAATCCCAGCGTTGCGCGCCGCTCGTGTCGATCCGCTTACGGCGTTGCGGCACGACTAGTGGACGGATAGTATGCCCTGGCAATGGTGGATTCATACAGTTCCGCTGAGGCTGCGGTCGATTTTTCGCCGCTCTCAAGTCGAAAGCGAGTTGGATGAAGAACTGCGCTTTCACCTGGAACGGCGGATCGAGTACGAGATCGCGGCCGGCAGGACACCCGAAGAAGCACGACGCGCCGCCCTGCGCGCGATGGATGGCATGGAGCAACGCAAAGAGGAGTGTCGCGATATGCGCCACATGAATGTTATTGACAACTTGATCCGGGATGTCCGCTACACCGTTCGTACGCTCGCTCGCAGTCCCGGATTCACTTTCGCCGCCCTGCTTGCCCTGGCTCTGGGCATCGGCGCCAACACAGCCGTGTTCAGTGTGGTCAACAGCATATTGCTGCGCCCGCTGCCCTATGCCGATTCCGACCGCCTGGTGATGCTCTTCGACTCATTCCAGCAACAGGGCATGGACCGTGGATGGGCCTGCGTAGCAGATTTTTTGGACTGGAAAGAGCGCAGCCGGTCCTTTCAGACGCTCGACGCCGTCGCCAGCAGCCGCTTCACACTTTCAGGTGACGGCGACGCGGAGCAGATTGTCGGCATGGGTGTAACATCGACCTTCTTTGAGACACTGCTGGCTCGACCACTCCTCGGCCGCACTTTCACCGCCGGCGAAGATCAACCGGGCCATGCCCTAACCGTAGTTTTGAGTGAGCGTCTGTGGCATCGCCGCTACGGCTCAACCCCCAACGTCCTTGGGAAGGAGATAGCACTGAATGGCCGCCCGCATACCATCATCGGCGTCATGCCGGCTAGTTTCGAGTTAGGGCAACGGGACGTGGAAGCATGGGCCATCCTCGTGCTCGACCCACCCAAGCGTCGCGGCCCCTTCTTTCTGCGAGGCGTCGCCCGCCTCAAGCCTGGCGTCACGTTGGACCATGCCGCGGCCGAGATGGACTTGATTGCGCGGGAAGTCGAGCGAGCAAATCCGAAGGACTACACGCGCCTCCGCTTCCCTGTGGTCGCGCTCCGCGAGACCGTCGTCGGGGATATTCGGCCGTTGCTTTGGGTGCTTTCAGGCGCTGTCCTGCTCGTATTCCTGATCGCTGTATCGAACGTCGCGAATCTGATGCTCGCGCGCGCCACGACGCGCCAGCGCGAGATTGCGATTCGGCTGAGCATCGGGGCGGGCCGCGGTCAACTGGTGCGCCAGTTCATGACTGAGAGCCTGATGCTGTCTCTCGCCGGCGGCGCCATTGGGATGGTGCTGGCCTTCTGGGGCGTGGCGGCGCTCCGCTGGCTGGAACCACGTGGCCTGCCGCGCCTCGGCGAGATTGGCATCGACGCCCGTGTCCTGGCGTTTACGGTGGTGGCGTCGCTCGCGAGCGCGGTCCTGTTCGGGTTGGCGCCAGCCCTCGCCGCTTCCGGCGCCGTGCTCAGCGAAAGGCTCAAGGAAAGTGGCCGCGGCGGCGAGTCCCAAAGGCACGGTCGTGCTCGCGGCGTTCTCGTCATCGCACAAGTGACCCTCTCGGTCCTGCTTCTCATCGGCGCCGGACTCCTCATCCGGAGCTTCAACCTGCTCGGGCGGGTGCATCCTGGCTTCCATGCACCGCCTGAGCAGGTGCTGACGATGCTCCTTTCTCCCACTGGTCCGCGGTACCGTGACACCCGAGCGTTGGGCGCTTACTGGGACCGGCTCCTCGAGCGCGTCTGTCTCGTTCCGGGCGTTCAGGCGGCGAGCGTCGCGATCACCATACCGCCCGATCGTGTGGCCTTTAGCGATGGATACGAGATTGAGAGCAAGCCGACGCCGCCGGGTTCGGAGCACCCCGCTGTGCCTGTTCCATTCGTCAGCAGGGACTATTTCAGGACCCTCGGCATACCTTTGCTGCGCGGGCGGTGGTTCGACGGCCGGGACCGAGCGGACTCGCCGCGCGTGACTGTCATTAGTGAAGCGATGGCCCGCCGGCACTTTCCGGGCGAGAATCCCGTCGGGCAGCGCCTCAAACATGGCCACCGATCGCTGGCCAATCCTTACATGGAAATCATCGGAGTCGTGGGCGACGTCAAGTACCAGGGCCTCGACAGCGAGAACACGCTGGTCTATTACGAACTCACCTCCCAGGTGCCGTCTCGTCCCATGTGGCTGCTGGTGCGGACGCGCGGCGATGCGCAAGCGCTGGCTCCCGCGGTTCGGCAGGAGATCCGCAGCCTCGATCCCGGCGTGCCAATCGACCGCGTCGGCACGATGTCCCAGGCGCTTTCCGAGTCCGTTTCCCTGCCGCGCTTCCGGTCGCTCCTGATGACCGTGTTCGCGGCCACGGCCCTGTTGCTCGCCGCCATCGGAATCTATGGTGTTATCGCCTATTCGGTCGCCCAGCGCACGCAGGAGATCGGAGTTCGCATGGCGCTCGGCGCGACTCCGGCGGGCGTGCTCCGGCTGGTCATCGGTCAGGGCGGACGCCTGGCATTTGTGGGCATCGCGCTGGGTCTGGCCGGGGCCTTCGGCTTGACCCGCGTCCTCGAGAAAATGCTCTTCGGCGTCTCCGCCTCCGACACTGTCACGTTCGCCAGCGCGGCGCTGGTTCTTGGCGCGGTGGCTATTGTGGCGAGTTTAATCCCAGCGTTGCGCGCCGCTCGGGTCGATCCGCTTACGGCATTGCGGCACGACTAAGGTCAGCGGGCGGCCTTCTCCGTCACCTGCCGGAAGACGCGCATCAGGTTCCCGCCCAGAAACTTCTCGATTCTGGCTCGCGAATACCCGCGCTGCAGCATCGCCGCGGTCAGCATCGGCAGATCGCGAACGTCCCGCATGCCGCGCGGGAGTGTGGGGCCGCCGTCGAAATCGCTGCCCAGCGCTACGTGGTCTTCGCCCACCAGCTCCGTGGCCCGGTCCACCACGCCGATCCACTCGTCCACCGACATCAGCACGTCGTCCGGCGCGTTCGTGCCCAGCATCGGATGCCGCCGCGCGACTTTGCGGTCGATCTCCTCGATGGAAAGCGCGGCCTCCTTCCGGCCGATGGCCTTCGTGTCCCAGAAGACTTTGCCCGCCCGCCGGGTGCGCCACTCGAACATCTTGACGTTGTGGAACTCGTTGCCGATGTGAAAACCGATCACGCCGCCCTTCGCGGCCAGCTTCTTCAACAGATGGTCCGGCATGTTGCGCGGGATGTTGTTGAACCTCCGGAGGCCGTGGTGCGTGGCGACCACCGGGTCCGTGCTCAGCTCGATAGTCTGCTCCAGAGTCTCATCCGATGCGTGAGAGACGTTGATCACCATGCCCAGCCGGTTCATCTCCCGCACCACGGCGCGCCCCTGCTCGTTCAACCCCTTCCACTTGGCTTCGGCGCAACAGGAATCGGCAAAATTGTTGGCCCAGTTATGCGCCGGTAGCTGCGCCACCCGCAGCCCGAGCCGGTACAGGTTGCGCAGCACGCCCAGGTCTCCGTCCAGGTCGAAGCCGCCTTCCAGATCGAGCACCGCCGCAATTTTGCCGTTGCCGTTGATGCGCTCGACATCCGAGGCCTTCAGCGCCAACTCGATGGTCTTCGAATTCTTCTCGATCTGCCGCAGAGCCAGGTCGATGAGCCGCACGGCGTGCTTCGTCTCGTAGCGGGCGGGGTAGTATTCTTCATCCACGAAGAGCGTGAAGAACATCGCATCCACACCGCCTTCCCGCGCACGGGGCAGATCGAACTGCCCGTTGCTCACCCGCTCTCCGATATCGCCGCCGTTATGGAACTGGCGGTTGATGACGTGCACGTGCCCATCGAAGACGAAGGCCTCGCGATGCAGCTTCAAGGCCTGTTGGGAGACTTCTCCGAACGCCAAGCCGTGAAGCAGAAGGCTGCACAGAGCCCACTTCACTTCGCAGCCTCTTCCAGCGCCGGCACCGGTCCGCGTGCGAACAGCGACTCCCTGGGCGCGCGATAGGCCACCTTCAAATGCGGCGTCTCCATGCGCCGGTTCTTCTCGAACGAGGAATCCATCAGCGCCGCCAGCGCGCCCGTCGTCAGCAGCGTCCGCTCGACGGGATAGGCCGGTTTTCCGGTGACCATCATCTGCTCGATGTAGTTCGTCAGAGCGCTGAAATGGGCGTAGTAGCGTCCGCTTTGCAGCCATACCAGGGTTGACACGGGCTCGCTTTTCCCCCGGATCGTGGCCGCGAAACAGGCATCCTGGCTGTGGCCGTTCAGCATGTAGACGGCCGCCTTCATGCCGTCGCGATAGTCCAGCAGAAAAAGCACCGGCTGCTTCACGTTCTCGCGCATGGAGCCAGGCTTGCGCGTCTCGCTGCGCTTCAGAGCTTCATCCAGCAGGCGGACGGACCACGCGTTGGCGTCCGTCCAGTTCCAGACCTCGGGACCCTCCAGGCACTGCACGGCGGCGATGCCCTTCTCGCCGCCCCTGCGCCGTTCCACCAGGCACTGCAGCGTCTCCAGCGCGTGAAAACCGTAGGCCTCCTTGCCGCCATAGAAGGACACCACAGCGCGTTCCACGGGAGCGCCATACTCGAGATCGATGGGCGGCTTGCGCCACGTCACCGGCAGCGACGAGCCGGCCATGAAGGGAAACTTCAGCTCGCGCGACTGGTCGTACATCCACTTCGCCTTCCACCACTCCACTGAGAGGTGCTTGTCACAGAACACCGGAACGGCGCGGCCCGTCTCGCGGAAGGTGTCCGCGACCTGCTTGAACAGCTCGTACCTCGGGTAAAGCTTCTGCCCCTTCTCGTTATTCGGATAGTTGCCGTGCTCGCCGATCAACACCACTCCTTCCACGCCTTCCATGGCCACTGCCTCCCGAACGGTCTTGACGATGGGCACGTTGTGTTTGGCGGCCATCGCGCGACTCATGTCGTTGGCCGGCACCTGGTCCGTGTACATGGAAATCACCTGCACCCGGGGCTGGCGCCGTTCGCCCTCGTATTCGTACCCGTTGAGCAGACGCCCGACGATCACATCCGCGTGGGAGTTGTGGCGGTATTCCGTGATTACCGTGGCAATTTTCTTTCGCGTCTGCGCACCGGCAACGGCCGATGCGGCGGTCATCTGTAGAAGAGCGCGTCTGGTGAGCATAATTGACATTTTAGCGGAGGGCTTCCGCCGGCTCGAGAATCCACGCCGAATCGTGCCGGGTGAAGCCGACGTGCGGGTAGTAATCGACCGCCTGCGGCGCGGCCAGCAGAATCACCTGCGCTTCGCCTCCTTCGCGCTGGGTAATGCGAATCAGTTCCTTGCCAATCCCCAGCCGTTGGTGGGACTCGCGCACGGCGAGATCGGAGAGATAGGTCGCGAACGAGAAATCCGACAGAGAGCGCGAGATTCCCACCAGCAGGCCGCCCTCCCAGGCAGTGACGACAAGATTCGCGTTTCGGAGCATCTCCGCCATGCGACCCCGGTCGTCGAGAGGGCGCCGCGCGCCGAGGCTGCAGGAGCGGTAAAGTTCGATGGTGTGGTCCAGATCGAGATCGTTGCCAAGCCGGTAAGTAATCATGGATGCGTCTTCCACGCCTTCTGCGATGATAATCAAGTTTGGAGCGCACCGCCCTTCTCCGCCCCAGTCTGCCGCCGGTCTGCCGCCTGGGCCTTGCGACCCGTGGCAACACCGTCCTTTGCCAGGCCGATGTGGAGTGGGCCATCGAACGCGGCATCAACTACCTGAACTGGTGCGGACACCCGGACGCGTTGAGCCAAACCATTGCGGCCCTCGGTAGCCGGCGGCAGCAGGTGGTCGTGGCGCTCCAATTCGAATCGCGAACCGCGCGAGAGGCCGCGCGCGAGTTTCCTTCGATTCTCAAAGAATTGCGCACGGGCTACATAGACGTGGCCACACTCTACTATGTCGAATCCGGGAGCGAGTGGGATGCGATCGCGGGTCCGAACGGCGCGCTCGAATATCTCGAACAGCGGAAGCGCGAGGGCGCCTTGCGGATGATCGGCGTTACCAGCCATCAACGGCGCCTGGCCGCTTCGTGGGCCGGCACGGGAAAGCTCGATCTGCTGATGGTGCGCTACAACGCAGCGCATCGGGGCGCCGAAAAGGACGTGTTTCCGGTAACGCGCGAGCTTGGAATCCCAGTGGTCGCGTTCACCGGCCTCCGCTGGAAAGCGCTGCTCAAGTCTACGCCGGAGGATCCGGGCGGCTTTACTCCTCCCCCAGCCCGCGAGTTCTACCGTTTCTGCCTCGCCGAGCCATCGGTGGCCGTGGCGCTTACGGCGCCTTCGGGGCGGGCCGAACTCGAAGGGAATCTCTCGCTGCTCGACGACTGGCGCCCGCCGGGCGAAGCGGAACTCGATCTTCTGCGCGCGCACGGCGACCGCGTCCGCCGTCATGCGGGGGCATTCCCGTAGACGGCGCTATTTTAGCGGATGCCAGTTTATGAAGACCCGTATGAAACGCGGTCGGGAACGCCCGGTAGATCGGCCCCGGTGCGCGCGGTAATCTGTTGCATGGCTCGTCGACTCGAACAAATGGAACCCGCGGGGCGCCGGCAGGAGGCACGGGCCGGTCATTCCCGCTCGCTCAGCGGCGGCACCCCGGGGAAGGCATCTGTCCCCGCTATCGAACGGGCTTTCGTCATTCTTGAATTACTCGCTCATTCGCGGGCCGGGCTCACCCTTCGCGACGTGGTCCGCGCCACAAGCTTGCCCAAGAGTTCTGTCTATTGCATCCTCACCACCTTGCAGCGCCACGGCTACCTGCACCGTAACGAACGCACCAGCCGTTATTTGTTCGGTTTGAAATTGTTTTCGTTAGCTAACAGCGCCCTGAGCGGGCTACCGCTGCGGGAGCAGGCCGAACCGTTCCTCCGGAGCCTGATGATGCAGACGCGGCTCACGGTACACATGGGGATTAAGGAGCGGGAGGAGGTGGTGCTGGTCGCAAAAACCGAGCCTCCAGGCATCTCCCGCCTGGCTACCTGGATCGGCAAGCGCATGGAGGTACACTGCACGGCGCTCGGCAAAGCGCTGCTGGCGTTTTTGCCGGAAGAAGAGGTGGACCGGGTGCTCCAGGCGCATAATCTTCCTCGCCATAACGAGAACACGATCTCGTCCGTGCGGCGCCTGAAAGAGGATCTGGCGCGCGTGCGTACGCGGGGCTACGCTATTGACGACGAGGAAGATGAGATCGGACTGCGCCAGCGATTCCGCAACCATAAATTATTGACCAGATAAACATTTGATTCTGCTATT